>CAJTPO010000013.1:0-18187 GCA_910578115.1 uncultured Lachnospiraceae bacterium
AAAAACTTACACATTTAACTTGACAAACCCTTTTTCCTAATTTGCAATTTATTGTAGCAACACATTCTCCGTTTGTTGTGTCATCAATAGAGTCGGCGGTGGTTTATGATCTGGAGAAGAATATTCAGGTAGAAAATTTATCAGAATATTCCTATGACTGTTTGGTGAATTCTCTTTTTGATACAAGTATGTACTCAAATGTAATGAATGAGAAATATAGAGGATATGTTGAACTTGTTGAGAAAGGAGATTCTCGAAATGAGATTGACAATGAGAAGTTAGCTGAATTGATTAAGTATTTTAAATCAATTCCTGTTTTTATGGCAAAGGATATTATTTTAGACTTTAAAAGAATGGAAAGAGAAAGACAGAATGGTTAAAATATACAAGTCATTACTCCCGATAGGAACAGTTATTAAGAAAAAAGAAGACTATCGGAGCGAGAAAATTATTTCTATATTACAAGAGGATTTTTATAATAAGTGTTATCTTTGTGAAGAAAAAAATCCAACGGCTATTAATGTAGAACATTTTCGCTCATGTAAAAATAATGACTACTTAAAATATAATTGGAGCAATCTTTTTTATGCTTGTGCGCACTGTAATAGAATTAAGGGAAGTCAATATGATCATATTATTGATTGTACAAAGGATGACCCGGAAAAGTATATACATATCATATTTGACAGTTATCCGAAACATTATGTTGAAGTGAAGGGTGATAGATCATACAGCATTGAAAATAGTGAAACATGTGAATTATTGGATAAAATATATAATGGTGCAGGTACAGCAATCTCAGAATTTGAGGCGCGAAATTTGAAAAGCAAGATTTCTGAGGAAATTAAAGAATTTACAGAGTATATTGAGGACTATTTCAATGAAAGTGACAATAAATTGCGAACGCTATATTGGGAAAGAATTAAAAAAATGTTAAGTAGAGAAAGTAGTTTTGCCGGATTTAAAAGAAGCATAGTAATGGAAAGTAAAGAATTAATGCAATGCTTTGGAGAATTATTGGTATAAAATATCCTAATGGCAAGGAATAGTAGTGGCTTACAAATAAAGGCGACTTGACACTAATTCACCGTCAATTTTGCCCTAACTTAGCATTAGCAAACCATACGCCCCACGAAGTTATGCGGGTTTCAGCGGTTTTCGCTTAAAAAAAGTTTGTGATATTAACTTGACATACGCGGGGTATGGGGCGGTCTGTGTAGAGGATAGTCTGCCGGGGTAGAAATGTGGGGGATTTTGGGATAGTAAGCACTTTATTTTGTGGTACATTGTGTCGAATAAAGTGCTTATTATGTATTAATTCAGGATAAATCGAATGAAATAAACATATGAGATATGAAAAATGCAAATTGTATTTCAAATATAGTTGTGTATACAAATATGATAATGATATGATGTAAATAAGAAATACGGAGGATTGCATATGGGAAATATTTATGATGGAGCATTTCGGACAATTTTAAATGACTGCAGACAGATGATCATTCCGATAATTAATGAGATTTTCAAGGAAGATTATACGGGAAATGAAATAATAGAGTTTCATCCCAACGAGCATTTTATTGACCAACAAGATACAGCAGAAAAGGAAAGAATAACAGATACTAATTTTATAATCTATGGAAAGAAAAAGAAGAAATACCACCTGGAATGTGAGAGCAGCCTGCCGGATGGGCGGATGACAATCAGATTGTTTGAATATGATGCTCAGATCGCGTTAGATGAAGGTGAAGTCATCAATGAAACATTGACAGTGACATTTCCAAATACAGCAGTCCTATATCTAAGGAATTATAAGAAGACACCTGATAGAATGCGATATGTGATAAAAACTCCGGGTGGTACTGTGGAGTATGATGTACCGATTATGAAGGTGCAGGAATATTCTCTGGAAGATATTTTTTCAAAAGGCCTGTTGCTGTTAATTCCGTTTTATATTTTTTCACATGAAAAGAACTTTAAGGTGTATAATAGTAATGAACAGAGATTGGCAGAGTTGAAAGCAGAGTACCGAAGTATCTTGGAGAGACTTGATAAACTGGAGCAGGAAGGAACTATTGGGGCGTTTGACAAACGTACCATTATTGAACTTTCTGGTGATGTGGTCAGAGAAATCGCACAGAAGTATGAGAATGTGCAGAAAGGAATAGGTGGAATGATGAGCGGAGCATTACTTGAGACAGAAGCGAGGACAATTTTAAATAAAGGGAAAGACGAGGCTAAAAAAGAGACAGCACTCAGAATGTTACAGGATGGAGAATTACCAATTGATAAAATTGCAAAATATTCAGGGCTTGAAATTGTAGAAGTAGAGTTGCTTGCAGAGTTTCAGACAGTATAAAAAGTGTAGATATTATTATTAAGATTAAAATCGGGGAAATGGCAAGGTGGGCTGTTTCTCCAATTTATTTGAGAATATAATATTTAGTCCGAATTATTCATGAGACTCTAATATCCCCATGATAATCCGTTATCTTGTTTTTGGACCAGAAAACAGTGTCGGCAAATATGGCTTTTACCTAAAAATGAGTATAGTATCCCCGTAGGTGTAAAAATATCACTTGACCACTACAAGGACTGTCGGGAACTGTCAGGTTCTCTTTTGGAGCAGTTAGAGGAAGCCTTCGATTATATTGAACGTTACAATCGTACCCGTGCAGAATTCTCCAGACTGGATCACTATTATCAGGAGCCCTATCAGGATGAAGACGATGAAATCAAAGAAATGGGCAAATCAATTGAAACCGATGAGTCGAAGAAAATTCGTTCTCTTGATTTGGTAAACGAAGATCGAACAGATTCTGGTTTCAGCTATTTTATGGATGGTTCTCGTCGTACATATAAAATTGGAGATATGGTTTTAGAGGGCAAGAAGATATATCCTGTTGTAGTGGCTCAGGTTCGGGCGGGATGTACAGAGAAAGACCGACAGAAAAAGCTGCATCCGGATGATACGATTATGACCAGGCAGCACGCTGCCGTGCTTGATCAGGAGTGGATTGAGTGGAAGAAGTAAAGTGAGAGGAATGGATAGTGAAAATACAATATGAAAATCTGATAATCCGTCAAGCCGAGACTGCCGATGCAAAGTCGCTTGCGGCCTGGTGGAATGATGGTGCTGTAATGGCACACGCAGGCTTTCCCAACGGTTTAGGAACGACCGAGGAAGAAGTTATCGAAGGACATAGCAACGGGCGGATGGTCATTGAGGAAAGCGGTCGTCTGATCGGTGAGTGCAATTACCGTAATGTAGAGGACGGCATTGCAGAAATCGGTATTAAAATCTGTGAAACCGATTGTCAGAACCGTGGTGTCGGAAGAAAGGTTTTGAGTATGCTGATTGGTTGGCTGTTCAGAAACGGCTGTTCCAGAATTATCCTCGACACCAACTTAACAAACACAAGAGCACAGCACGTTTATGAAGCGCTTGGTTTCCGCAAGGTGCGAACTAATATTGATTCCTGGAAAGATCAGCTTGGTCGGCTTCAGTCATCGGTCGATTATGAGTTGGTTGAACCGGATTTTAACAGTTACATTTAGAAATTGTCGAACCTGCATTATCACAAATACGATAATGAGCATAGATCCATATTTATTGAACAATTTGTAACTCTGTAGCTTTTGCAGTGCTTGATACAATCAGTAGCCAGATAGGGATTCATGAAAGGGGATTTTCCGGTTCATCCTGCTGCCATTGCGCCGGGTCATGGCAGCAGGATGCAGAAATCCGTGTAACTTTTCCCATCGCTTTTTACATTGATCTGCCCTTTATGATTCTTAACAATGGATTCTGCGATGGAAAGTCCCAGACCGTAGCCGCCGGACTGCCGGCTCCTGGAACTGTCAATTCTGTAAAAACGTTCAAAAATATGTTTCAGGTCCTTTTTATCTATTCCATTTCCGGTATTGTGGACGATAAGCAGCTTTTTATCTGCAGACCGGGTGAGAGATATGGTTACAATCCCCTTTGCATCTGAATATTTGAACGCATTGTCTAAAAGAATCGTGACAAGCTGTTTTATATTTTCTTCGTTTCCGTATAAAGACAGACCGTCAGCAATATCCCAGTCATATTTTTTCTTATATTCATAGGCCAGGTTCTCAAAGGAAAGGGCGGTTCTTCTTACGGTTTTGCTTAAGTCAAAGTTTTGGAAAGCGTTTTTTTCAGTTCCGGAATCCAAACGTGCCAGATCGAGAAGGCTGTTGATCAGTATCTTCATTCGTGTACTCTGTTCAAGGATATAATGCAGCCATTTATTATCAGGCAGGGTGCTTTCCAGAACCTCTGCATTAGTTGTAATGATTGTTAAAGGAGTCTTTAATTCATGGGAAGCGTCGGCAATAAATTGTTTCTGTCTGTCGAAGGCCAGTTGTACCGGTTTCGCGATCCATCGTGAGAGGAAAATAACCGGTATCAGAATGATCAGCATCCCGGCAAGCCCGACCCACAGGCATACTCTCCAAAGCTGCATGGACATTTCCCGTTCCGGTTCGTAGTCAAGGAAATAGACAGAGTCGCCTTCATTGGAAGGAATATACAGATAGAGGAAGCCGGCAATCTTTCCTTTGTTTTTCTGCTTTTTCAGAATAGTGGCCGCCAGAGCCAGCAGGTCGTCTTCCGACAGGTTTGGATTGTTATTTGTGGAAATTGCTTTGACCTCACCAGCGCTGTCGTAAAGGACCGAAAATATACGCATGTTGTTAAACCAGTCATTTGGCCGGCGTCTTGGTTTAAATGTTGTAGGACCCTTATCAGGAGTGAGGTTTTCTTCTTCGGTATAGTGCTTTGCGGCATGGGGCTTATCGATGTTTTTATTCCGGACATATTCTGACAACAGATTAAAGCCCCGCTTCTGGCTGGAGGCTGTCATGGAAATATTCAGTATCAGCAGAATCAAAAGAAAAATAAAACCGATGCATGACATGGTCAGCAGGATGAATCGTTGCTGTAGTTTCTTAATCATTGTTATCCTCCATTATGCATCTTTTCCCTCTAATTGATATCCTACGCCGCGGATCGTCCTGATTTGTGTCCTGGTTCCCAGAAAAGTCATTTTTTGTCTGAGAAACGAAATATAAACTTCGATATTATTGTATTCCGCATTGCTGTCAAGTCCCCAGATTTTTTCAATAAGAAGGTCTTTGGGCATGATCCGTCCTGCATTATTTAAGAGCAGTTCCATGAGCTGAGATTCCTTTAAACCAAGTTTCAGGGAATCGGCGCCGCAGGAAAGCTCCATGGTATTTTTGTTAAAAGACAAATCTCCGCAGGAGAGGATTTCGTCATTGTAGGATGTGCTGCGCCGGGAAAGGGCGCGGATTCTGGCCAGCAGCTCACCTGTGGAAAAAGGTTTCGCGAGATAATCGTCGCTTCCTGCATCCAGGCCTGTAATGATGTCGGCTACCTCTGATTTGGCGGTGAGTATGATTACCGGGGTTGTAATATGTTCTTTGCGGAGGGTTTTCAGGACGGAAAGCCCGTCAATGCCGGGAAGCATGATATCCAGAAGAATCAGGTCATAGAGATTGGAGCGTGCATATTCCAGTCCATGGCTTCCATGATAAACGGCATCCACTTGATAATGGTTCTGTCTTAAAATTTCTGTCATGGCATCTGTCAATGGTTTTTCGTCTTCTACTATCAGGATTCTCATTTTTCGTTATTCCCCCATTCCCTTTCTTCAGCCTGTAAATATATAGTATAGCACAAACCTTGAATGAAAATTGAAAAGACATGTGGTTTCACAGTTTCTTCATTTTTTTTCAAGATTATTTTAAGGATAACCTTTTATATTCATGGAGAGCCAACTCAATGACAAAAGGGAGAGGACAGGGAACGATGATATTTTTCAGACCAAAAGAAAAGCCGGCAGAAGAAAAGAAGAAGGACAGGAAGAAAACATGGATTTTCCTGTCAGCTGCAGGCATATTTATCATGGGAACAGGCATCGGAATTTTCTTCTTGATAAAGCCCGGAAATAATGCAGGAAATATGGAAAGGCATTCCGCCATGGACAATCCTGGGGAAGGGATCATAGCGGCAGGCGGCCTGACCACAGTGGGAATGCTGGATGAGACATGGGAACTGGATTTCCTTCAGACAGCGCTGTACGTTGAAGAAAGCTATCTTTCCATGGGGGATGAAGTAGAAGAGGGAACCGCAGTTTTTAAGGTTTCTGATAAGACGCTGGAAGAAGCGAGGAAAGAACTGGAAGATGCGGTCACGGAGGCCGAGCTGGCTTACCGGCAGGGAATCATAGATTATGAAGCGGGAGTCATTGATGCACGGGTGGCCAACGAGAATGCAGCGGTAAATAAGAAATACAGCCGGGAGCAATATGACAGTGCGTCAGCCGAGGCGGCGCAGACGGTCAAAGAACTGGAAAAGCAGGTAGAGGAAGCAGGAGAGTTGGTGGATGAGTATACAAAGTCGGTAAATGAGGATTATTACAGGACTTATTACAGGATAGATGAACTTTACCAGACTTATCAGGAGCATTTCAGCCTGCTCATGGAAACCTATGAAAAATGGGATATAGAAGAGAAAGAGAGTGACTCTGGAAATTCTGCTTCGGGTTTGGGAGGCGCTTCGGGGAGCGATTTTATGGAGAGCGGCTCGCAGACGGAACCGTCGGGCAAAACGATGGGCGGAGGATACAGTGAAAGCAATACTCTTTTGTCTGTCTACAATCTGTTGGATGAAATGGTGAAGCAGGAAGGTGAGGAATATGAGACAGCGCTCGAAAACTATGACACTGCCAGAAGAACAGCGCAGGCAGGGCTGGAAAAAGCCCGGAGCGACTTGGCTGCTTTGGAAGCGGAGCTGGTGACAGCCCGGACGGAATACGAAAAGCAGTTGATTGCCTGCAAATCAGAGTATGAAATCACGCTGGCGGAAAGTGATAATGCGCAGGCGGTGTATGAAGCGACTGTGGAAAGCCTGGAAGAGACGCTTTCGTCTCTGAGGAATGAGAAAGAAGATGCGGCGGAAAATCTTGCCCTTTTTGAGGAAGTGATCGGAGACGGGTATTTTTACACGAAGAGCGCAGGGACAATCGTGATGAGCGGTGTCGGCAAGGGCAGCTATCTGTCCGGAGAAAATCTGGTGATCGCCTACAGTAACCCGGAAAAGGTGTCTGTAACGGCGAATGTGGATCAAAGTGATATTGCCGGGATTTCTATAGGGGATAGAGCTTATGCGGTCATCAATGAGTATGGAAACTATCAGGGCAAAGTGACTATGATCAATCCTGTCACGCAGGAGCAGAGCCGCTCGTCCGTTACTTATCAGGTTACGGTGGACCTGGAAGGGGATGTAACCGGTCTGGATTCCAATCTGACAGCCTATGTGTATTTCGGGATGTCAGATGAGATGATGCAGGAAATACAAAATATGCCGCAGAAAATGCAAAATATGCCGCAGGATGGAGAAGACAGGCCGGGAAGAGATGGCAGAGGTGTCCCGGAGAAGGGAAATATGCCAGAAAACGGGCCTGAAACGGAAGCGATAAAGGGAAATCCGGAAGCGAAGGACAGACCGCAGGAGGGAGAAAATATTTCCAACTGTGCGGTTGAATGCTCCAAAGAGCATCCAACCTGACTTCCGCATTCGTAAAACCCGTGCTTAAGCACTCCTGCGTCTGCTTACGCATCCGCATTTTACTCATTTGGAAGTGGGTTGCTAATCCAATTACCTGTCTGTATTACCATAAATGGTATACAGACAGATTATTGGATTGCAACCGCACAGTTGGAAATATCTGGACGGAAAATATACCGCAGACAGGGGATACTGCGCCGGCGGAAAACGGAAGAAAGGAAGGCGGCAATGAAAGAAAAATGGAGAAAAGATAAAAAATTCCGCAGGAACTGTATTCTTGCCGGCCTGGCTCTTGTTATTCTGCTGGGAGCCTGCGTGTATACATTGTTCATTCAACCAAACAGGAGTACCGAAACCTATGTTTATAAGGAAGAGACGGTTGCCAGAGGGAATCTGATTCTCGGAATCATGGAAAGCGGCAGTTTGTCATTAGGGGAAAGTGCCGTCATGTATGAGCTGGATTTAGAACTGGATGATGAAGAGAGCGAGGAAAACGGGGACGAAGAAAGCGAGGATGAAGATGAGGGTGAGAATACCTCAAAATATCTTGAAATTGAAGAGGTGTATGCCGTCAGCGGACAGCGTATTCTGAAAGGGGATGTGCTTTTTAAACTGGAGGAAGACAGTGTGAATGCGGTGGAAAGAAAATTGGAGTCGGCCCTTACCGAGGCAAAGATTACGCTGTCAAATGCCCAGACGGAATATAAGATTTCCATGCTGAGCGCTAAGAGCGCCTATGACAGCAGCGTAAAGGAGGGAAGCCGCGCCGCAGCGGATTATCAGGCGGCGATTACCGCAGGCGGGGAGAAGATAAAGGGCCTGGAAGGGGAAATCAGTGTGTTGGAACTGGAAATTGCCATGGCGCAGGAAAAGCTCACGGATGAAGAACTGCTGGACTCCTATGAGGAAGCAAAGACAGCCTATACCAGTTCGAAAAATAAATATGAAGAGACGGATTTACATAATCCAGCGGCCTATACCAGTAATTTTTCGGATTACCAGCAGGCGAAAAGCCAGTTGGAAACCCTGGAAGAGGAACTGCAGGGATACAGGGACACTATTACGGATAATCAGGAGGAAATCGAAAAAAAGCGGAAGGAAATAGAAGAAGTGGAGGCGTCGCAGGCACTGGATTACCAGAAAGCGGAAAATGAATATCAATCCGCGTCCCTGTCAGGGGAACTGGCCGAGGAGATTTACGATTACTCCGTAGACTCCCTGTCGGATGCAGTGATTAAAGCGCAGAATGAGCTGGATGAGATTCAGATGAAAATGGATGCGTTTCGGGAATTTGTAGGAGCGGATAATCGGATTTATGCACCGGAGGATGGCCTGGTCACGGGCGTTTTCAATGAGGCGGGAGATAAGCTGACGGATATAGGGTCTATGCTTACTTATGCAAAAGAGAATGAATATACGGTGAATATTGATGTGTCGGAGGAGGATGTTGCGGCAATTTCCGTGGGAGAGCATGTGGAACTTTCCTTCGGCGCTTATCCGGAGCAGACATGGGAAGGGGTGATCACCAGTATTACCACCACATCTACATCGGAATATGCGTCTACGATAAGTTATCCGGTGACGATTCTGGTGCAGGGAGACACAACATTGCTGTATGGAGGAATGGCTGCCGACGTTACTTTTGTAACAGATTCGGTGGAAGATGTACTTTATGTCTCGAAAAAAGCGGTATTTGAGGAAGACGGACTAAGCTATGTGTATAAAAAGGGTGCCGGAGGAAAAGGGGCAGAATCCCGGGTAAAAACTCAGGTAGAAACAGGATTTTCCGATATGGCTTCCATTGAAATCATAAGCGGGCTGGAAGAGGGCGATGTCGTATATATTGAAAGTGTCATGAACATAAAGCCGGAAAAGACGAATAAAAAAGAAGAGCAGGAGCCAGATTACGGAACAAATAAAAATCTGTTTGAAAGGATGAAATAGATGAAGCATATAGAATTCAAAAATCGAACAGGACAGATGATCATCCTGCTCCTGCTTTCCATCATAATTGGAGCGGCCATTATCATCATGATCGTACTTTCCAGGGAAGATAAAACGCTTTACAGAGAATCTCAGGTGATAAGAGGGAATCTGGCAAGAGGGGTTACAGAAAGCGGGAGTGTGGATGTGGGCACTGCCACACAGGACTTTGATCTGGACATCAGTGA
Organism: uncultured Lachnospiraceae bacterium; assembly: GCA_910578115.1. Lineage (GTDB taxonomy): Bacteria > Bacillota > Clostridia > Lachnospirales > Lachnospiraceae > UBA3282. The sequence goes on from CAJTPO010000013.1 coordinate 9,790, forward strand.
GTTTACCGGCAGTGGGAGTTTTACTTTTGGCATGGAGAGACAGGGCGGCGACATGGTGATGGGCATGATGCCGGGAGTGTCAGATTCCGGGAGCACGTCAGACAGACAGTTGGAAATTGAGCAGGTATATGTGGAAGCGGGACAGGAGATAGAAGCCGGAACGCCAATCTTAAAGCTGACGCAGGAAAGCGTGGAAGGCATCCGTACCAAGCTTAACCAGGACGTCACGGATGCGGAGCTTGTCTACCAGCAGGCGCTGACTTCACAGAAGCAGGCGGAAGCGGATGCAGAGGGGGAATACAGGCTTAATTCCCTGTATGCAGACTATTCTCAGGCAGAATATGACGAAACGGTTCTGGCTCTTACGGAGGCAGTGGAAGCGGCAGAGGAAACACTTGTGGAGATGCAGGCGGAACTGGCAGACGCGCAGGCGGAGCTTGCAGAGAAGGAGGAACTTCTTGCGGAGGAAAAAAAGGTGCTGGAAAATGCCCTTTTCACGGCGGAAGGAACGGATAAAGAAAATGCACTTTACTGGTGGATTATTGCGCAGCAGACTGTCGATGAAGCACGGGAGCTGGTAGATACTCTGGAGGATGAAATTGCACAGCTTAGGGTGGATATTGCGGATTATGGCGAGAAAATAACAGAAAATGAAACAGCGCTTGCTTTGGCACGGAAGGAATTGGAAAGCGGAGAGATTACCGCCAGAGGAGAACTGGACAAGAGAAAATATAATGCAGAAAACGCGCAGGAGATCTATGATGTTGCGATAGAGCAAAGCGCTTTTGAAGCGGAAACCGCGAAAGAAGATTATGAGCAGGCGGCACGGAAACTGGAGGAATTTGATACTGTCATTAAGGAGCAGGTTATTTCGGCAGATACCTCCGGCGTGATTACGGAGGTTTATGCGGCGGCGGGAGATTACCTGACCGGCAATATGGAGCTGATCAGCCTGAATAATTACGATGAAGTGACAATTACGGTATCGGTAGAAGAAGATGATCTGGAGGCGGCAGCGCCTGGAAATACAGTGAACGTGACACTGGCAGCCTTTGAGGATGAGGTATTTACCGGAACGGTAACCGAAACAGGGGACGCGGAAATAAACAGCAATACCAACAAGACTATGTATTCGGTAACGGTAACCGTGCAAAATACCGGCAGGGTTTTATATCAGGATATGACGGCGGAAGTAACTTTTGTTACGGATGAGGTATCCGAGGTGCTTTATATTCCGGTCAGGGCGGTAATACAGGAGAATGGGGAAGACTATGTCAAAGTAAGGGAAGAAGACGGGAAGATCGTCAGAAAAGAGGTAAGTACCGGTTTTACGGACGGCATTAATATAGAAATAAAGGAAGGGCTTTCCGAAGGAGAAACCGTACTGACAGAGACAAAGGTATCATCATAAAGTGCTTCGGAATGGAGGAAAATATGAGATTATCTGAAATAGGCCGTCTGGTGTGGCTGAATCTTGTACAAAATAAGTTTAAGGTGTTTCTTACCTCAACCGGTATCATCGTGGGTTCCGCAACGATCATGCTCGTCATTGCCATTGGGACAGGGGGAAAGCTGGAGGTTGCGGAGCAGTTTAAAAATCTGAATGCCGGTTCCATTGACATTTCCTATGAGTATAACGGAAGAAGTTTCATGGGAAGGGTGCCGGGAAGCGAAATGCAGGGAAATATGCAAAGCGGCATGTCCAAAGGAGGAATGCAAGGCGGCAGAGCCGGCGGCGGTATGCCTGGCAGAGATATGGGCGGCGGTTTTGCTCCCTTTGGCGGTATGGAGAACCAGATGAATACCACCCAAATTACCTTATCCCAGGAAGATGTAGATTACCTTAAGGAAAACATTTCGGGAATAGCAAGTGCCACGATCTCTTATACCACGAAGCAGGAGACGGAAGGCGGAAGCATGGAGGAGAGCGCTTCCTATACGATTGCAGGTGTCAAGGAAAATTATGCGGATATCAGCAATCTGGAAATGGCCATCGGCACATTCCTCACGCAGGACAATGATATTTACAAGGAGAGGACCTGCGTCCTCGGCTACAGTGCGGCAAAGGAAATGTTTGACAGTGTCCTGGAGGCTTATGACTCGTCTGTTTATATCGACAACCGCTCTTATGTGGTGAGCGGTGTACTTATGGAAATGGGAACAGTGGCATCCGGCATCAGCCCGGATGAGGCGGTCTTTATTCCTTATGAAACAGGCATTAAGTATCTTACCGGTAAGGAGGTAAACCCTGTTATTACCGTGGTGGCGGAGGATGTAAATGATGTGGACAGTGTTATGGAGCAGACTGCGGCTGTACTGGCTGAAACTTATGGGGAAAATGTAGAATTTACCATTTCCGATGCGGGAAGTAAAATGGAGGCGGCTTCAAAATCCAATGAAACGCTGACCCTTCTTCTGCTGGCTATGGCAGCCATTGTATTTATTGTAGGGGGAATCGGAATCATGAATGTATTGTTTGTTTCTGTAAAGGAACGTACCAATGAAATCGGTATTCTGAAAGCGATCGGGTGTGAGCAGAAGGATATTCTCACAGAATTTCTGCTGGAAGCCAGCTGCATCAGTTTTGTGGGAGCAGTTTTGGGAGTGCTTCTATCTCTGGGCATCACACCGATCATAGAAGGATTTTCCGTGCGGGTAGAGCTTTCTTTGGGCGGTGGTGTCTTATCCTTACTGTTTGGCGTGCTGACAGGAACTGTTTTCGGGTTTTATCCGGCGTATAAGGCATCACGTCTCATTCCGGTAGCAGCGCTTAACCATGAGTGATGAGAGGCAGGGGCGAAGTAAAACGCTTCGGAATAGAGGTAAGGTTGAATAAATTCTCTGATGAGCAATTTATTCAACCAAGAATTTGTGCAGAAGCGTCACAAATTCTATTGATCGCAGAGCAGAATTTGAAATTCTGCTCGCATCCTCAGCGTAAAACGCTTCGGAATAGAGGTAAAAATGAGTGAAAGCAGAATTATAGATATGAAACGGATCAATAAAGGGTATATGCTTGGGACGGAAAAGGTTCCGGTGCTTAAGAACGTGGATTTTCGAGTGGAGAAAGGGGAATTTGTGGCGATTCTGGGGCCGTCAGGTTCCGGCAAGACTACCCTGATGAATATTATCGGATGCATGGATGTGGCGGATTCGGGAGAATATTATCTGGATGGGCAGCCAATACACAGCATGACGGAAAAACAGATGGGAATGGTACGTAATAAAGAAATCGGATTTATTTTTCAGAATTATCAGCTGATTCCGACTTATGATATTCTGCAGAATATTATCATGCCCCTGGTAGTCCGCGGTATGACAACGAAGGAGGCAGAAGAAAAATGTCTGCCAGTCATTGAAATGCTGGGGATCGGGCACAGACTTGGGCATAAACCTTCGGAACTTTCAGGCGGACAGAAGCAGAGGGTGTCTATTGCCAGGGCGCTTGTGGGAGAACCGGCGCTGCTCCTTGCGGATGAACCTACCGGGGCATTGGATTCTGCCAGCGGTAAGGACGTGCTGGCTCTCTTTGGGCAGCTTCATGAGCTTGGGAATACCATTGTTATGATCACCCATGATTTAAACGTTGCAAAGGCGGCGGGAAGGATTGTACATATAATTGACGGATGTCTTACGTAAAAAGGCAGGCGGATTGATATGTTCAGGCCAAAAGCAGAGAGGTGTCAGATGGCAGGGAGGGACTCGGCATATGGAAAGAAGAGAAGTACCGCAGTCTCCAGGGCAGCTATACGGTAATCTTAAATACCTGCCGGATTTTCAGTTTAGGTGTTCGTTCGTATCTTTTGAATGATAGCTTTTGCCTCATCCTTTTTGGGAACCTTTCCGTAAGACACCAATTTCCCGTCCATTACCAACTTTCTTTTTGCTAAACAGTCGCATGATTGATTCCTCCTAAAAATTATATCAGCAAAAACTGGAGCGCATTGAACAGATAGCCTACAAGGATAATGCCAATGGTACAAATACCGATGAACAGGACCAGCAGCTTCGGTTTCACGGACTTACGAAGCATGATCAAAGACGGCAGGCTCAGCGTTGTGACAGCCATCATAAAGGATAAGCGCCAATTCCTACACCAACTAAAATGTATGGAAATACTTTTTTGAATGTAGAGTTGGCTTGCTCCCTGGCATACTGTATCCGTTCCCGTTTCGTCAATGTAGGAGATTCAATATCTACGCTGCCGGCAGTGCGGATAAATTCTTCCACATATGGCTCCATGTGCAGTTGCTCGATCAAAGTGCCGCCAGCCACGGCGATCACCAAGCCTACAACTACATAAATGATAGCAACTTTTGCCCCGAAGATGCTCATTAAAAGTATGAGACTTCCTAAATCCACCACAGGAGACGAAATCAGAAAAGAGAACGTAACTCCCAGAGGCAACCCAGCACTAATGCGGTTCCCACTCAAAGTTTTTCTTGACGTCGCCAACTTCAAAGTGGTATTTCCCGATGCCGAGATCAATGTCAGAAAAATGTCCGCCACCGGCAGAAATAGATACTTTATTTCCAGAGCCTTTAACAAGATACGGCTGCTTGTTTAATGCAGTGGGGGGGGGAGTAAAGCAATGCATTTACGCCATCAGTAAACCATTGAGGTGCATACCCTTTATATTCACAGATTTCTGTTGCGGTTTTGGATTTATGGGGACTACCTTGTGTCTGACCGTAACCAACCGCAATTACACTATTTACACTCACCTTCTTATTGCTGAGATTTTTCAATGCACCCTTGGCATTAAGCATACCTCCAATCCACCATGTATTGAGCCCCAGTGTTTGGGCATAGAGGATTAAATCCGCGCCATTTATCAGTCTATCCTATCATGCCGGTTTGCTGTTGGTAAGATTGTAGGCAGATGCGACAATCGGGATAGAGCTTACATTTTTCGTTTTCGTGTTTCTTTTGTATGCTGCTCCAACGCGGCATGGATGTTGATATTGACAGTATCCGGTTTTTCTTTTTTCCTCCAGCAGCGTTTTAATATTTTAAAAATAAGAAATACGGAGGAGTTAATATGGGGAACATCTATGATGGAGCATTCTGGATAATCTTAAATGACTCCGGACGGTACTGTAGAAAATATTTGTTGTTACTGTGTGTATTTACATAACCCATATATATTTTATATACTGTCATGTCGAGTGATCAACATAAGCTTTTAACATATGATAAAAAAGTGTCTGATCCCGTTGCGGAAGCTGCTCGTACAAAGTCAGAAAGTCGTTTGTTGATTTGTTTTTAAAACCAACCTGAGCATGCTCCAGGATATCTCCGACAGAACAGCCCAGAGAGTCACATAGATCGATTAGAGTGTCCAAGCTCATTTTGGTTACACCGCGTTCCACCTGACTGATAAACCCAAGGGACAGATCGAGTTCCTCAGCTAGTTGCTCCTGCGTGAGCTTCTTCAGTTTTCTATAGTATTTAATTTTTTTCCCAAGAATCGTGTAGTCAATCATCATATAGAAAGTACTCCTTCGAACTTTTTCTATAACTGGTTCTGTGTCAGAGAGCCAAGGGCTGAGTGGGATTGAGACTTGTTACTTTATTTTCTGCATTTTATATATTTTCTATCAACAGCTATTCTATAGACAGATAGTAAAAGTTTCAAAATGGAAGAAAACAAAAGGTATTACTGTTGTATTAAGGAGGGAATAGTGTTATTATTTACTAAAATAAACAGTAAAAGTGTTTGTTAAAATTGATATAGGCTACAAGAATAGAACAAGAAAAAGACAGAGGAGAAGTGTATATGGGACGGATGAGAAAACTGTGGGCAGGACTGCTGGTTGTATGTATGTTAAGCAATCTATACGGAGTGAATGTGCTGGCAGCAGTCAAGGAGCATTCAGCAGCAGGTGAAAACAGAAACGGAAGTGTGGCGTATTCTGAGGGACAAATCATACAGGAGCAGATTGAAAGGACAGAGAACAATAGCTCTACGGATGAAACGGGTGGAGCAGGGAGCAATGATTCTGCAGACAAAACAGATGATTCTGAGAACGGTGAAACTGTATCTACAGGTGAAACTGAGGAAGAAGAGCTTGGGAATCCATCAGGAGAGACTGAGGACAATGGTTCAGAAGATGACAGTGCCGGAGATACTGGGGATGGGACAGAAGGTGACAGTGCCGGAGATACTGGGGATGGGACAGAAGGTGACAGTGCCGAAGATACTGAAGATAAAGAAGAAGGCGACAGTGCCGAAGGTATTGGGGATGAGACAGAAGGTGACAGTGTCGGAGAAACTGAGGATGATGACTCAGAGAATACCGGAGACGGCGATTCCGTTGATGGCAGCAGTGATGGTGATCATACAGGTGAGACAGATAAAAGTGACAAGGACGATTCAGAAGAAGAAACATATCTTCTTATGGAGAAAACTGCAATGGCGGTAGCAGCAGAAGGCGAAGTCAGTCGCGTAGAATGGCTCACGGATCTGACAGAAACTTTTAGTATATCGGTAGCAGAAGATAACTATCCGGATAATTACTTTTCAGATATTGATTCTTCTTCCGAATATTATTATGTAGTCATGCTTGCAACGGAATTCGGACTGGTTGATGTAGAAGCCGGGGAACCATTCAGACCTGATGATCCTGCTACAAGAGAATTCACGGCACATACATTGAACTTTTGCCTGGGGTTTCTGCCTGAGCAGGAGGGAAACTATACATTCAGTGAAGCATCGGACGTTACTTATGCGGATGACATTCAGGTAGCGGTGGAGCGCGGATGGTTTTCATTAGAAAATGGCAGCTTTTATCCGGAGACGCCGGTCACATTGGATGAAAAAACGATCATGATAGAGGATGCGAAAAGTGTACTTGCTGATAGAAAAGAGCCGACAGAGCACAGCAACAGTTATACTTTTGCAGAAGATGTAATTGACTTGACAAAGGCCAATGTGAGAGCGGAGATGACGGATGACAACGAACTCACATTTTATGAATGCTCGGAAAACTTGTCGGCTGGTATTAAATATGGCCTCGAATTTGACGGGTTTCCGAGTGTATTTAAAGCGGTGAATATTACACAGTCGGAAGATGGACTGGTAGTACAATTTGAAAATGTCCCGTTGGATGAAGCATTTACCGATATTGATATGCAGGGCGGTATCGATGTTGACCTTGCTACAGTACAGGCATACAGTGATGATGTAGAACTTCATTATATTGTGGGTGGTACAGAGGAAAAAGAATGGGAAGATGGTAAGAAGTACGACACACTGGAAGAGGTCGGCAGCCGTGAGATCAGTGCGGTTGAGGCGGTTAGAACGTATTCTGTTTCTCCGGAGAAATCACACGAAATCAATCTGGCGCCCGGTGTGAAAATAACTGTCAGTTGTAAAGTCAGTGACGTAAAACCGGACTATGACATAAAGATTTTTGAGGGCAAAGCGCATGTTGCCGTAAATGCAAAAGTAATCTTCAGCTGTAATGTCAGCGCGGATGCAATGGAGGCGGCGGGAATCTCCCCGACACTTGAGCTGGTGCGTATTCCGATTGCCTGTGTAGGTTACTTCGGGGTGAAACTGGACATGACTATGTCAGGAGAAGCGACTCTTAATCTTGTGGAAAATGTTTTTCTGGGACTCTATTATGAGCACGGTGCTTTCCGTATGGAGAAAGGATTTTCGAAAGAATCTTTTTCTTTACAGACTCGCATGGAGATCAGCGCAACGGTAACGGCTTCATTAGGCATGAATGCCTGCAACATTATGCAGGGAGAACTTTATGCAAAATTCGGGGCAAAAGATGTGTTGGACTCGATTACCTATGGTGATGGACAAAAACCGGCGACTTGCGCCCATCAGAATGCGTGGCTCTTTGCTTCTGCCGGAGGATATGCACAGGTAAAGCTGGGTTCTGTCAAGCCGTGGAAAAAGGATTATTCTATTTATAATGAGAAAAACAGTCCGGTCCGTGTATCGTTCCATTACGAAGACGGCGTGGCAGTGTCAAAGTGTACCAGGGGAACGATTTATGGACCTACAGGAAAAAGATGGGGATATTATACACCCGTGGACTCGAAGTATGGATACAATGGTGTAAGTAAAGGAACCGGGGCAAACGGAGAGCCGTATACGATTTTCGAGTATAGTCTGGATGATGCGAACAGGGCTACGATTACAAGTTATAAAGGAAATGTGTCAGCGCTGAGTATACCGAAGACGTTGGATGGGTATACGGTGGTGGGGATTGGGAGTTCTGTGTTTCAAAATAATAAGCAGCTGAGGGTTGTGGTGGTGCCGGATAGTGTGACGGAGATAGGGAGTTCAGCCTTTTCAAAATGTGTGAATTTGTCACAGGTGATATTATCAAAAGGTCTAGTGACATTGGGAGCTAGTGCATTTTATAATTGTGATTCC
>CAJTPO010000013.1:18196-104896 GCA_910578115.1 uncultured Lachnospiraceae bacterium
TATTAAATTGACAGAAGTCAACATACCAAACAGTGTGGTTGAGATAGGGAGTTCAGCTTTTTTAAAATGTGTGAATTTGTCACAGGTGACATTATCAAAAGGTCTAGTGACATTGGGAGCTAGTGCATTTTATAATTGTGATTCCTTGACAGCTATAGAGATACCAAAAAGTTTAAAAAGCGCATATTGGGAACCATTTAGTAATTGTGATGAATTGAAAAGTGTTACGTTTGAAAAGGGGACAACCGAAATTGTAGGTAGCTTGCTTGAGAACTGCACGGGAATAGAGAAAATAACGATACCTGATACAGTTACAGTAATAGAAGATCATGCATTTAGAGATTGCATAAATTTGAGTAAAGTCAGTATACCGGATTCTATCATAGAAATCCAAGAGTATGCGTTTAGTGGTTGCACAAAGTTAACAGAAGTTAATATACCAAACGGTGTAACAGAACTGGGAAATTGTGTATTCGAGAACTGCACCAATTTACCCCAAATCACACTTCCTGACAGTGTTACATCCATGGGAACCTATATCTTCTCAGGATGCAGTAATTTGCGGGAAGCAATATTACCTAATATCAGAATCAATATTACAGAGGGAACTTTTAAAAATTGCTCCAGCTTAGGAAAAGTAAATTTCCCGGAAACACTGGAAGCTATTCGTTCCTACGCTTTTTGTAATACAAAACTTTCGGAAGTAATATTACCGAACAAATTGACAGAAATAGAAAGTTATGCTTTCTACAACTGTGATGCCTTGACCAAAGTCGTTATTCCCGACAGCGTCACAACACTGGGCACTTACATATTCGCAGACTGCGAACTCCTAAGCGACGTAACCCTCGGCACAGGAATTACCACGATTCCATCCCATGCATTTAATCTGTGCCCGTCCCTGCAGAAGATCGTTCTGCCTTACCGGACTGCGGCGATCAACAGCAATGCTTTTACGAACTGTACATCGCTTACGGAAATTACCATTCCGCGTGCCACTACGACGATTGCAGGCGGTGTATTCAGCTACCCTGCCAGATTGACTGTCTATGGGGTCACCGGAACCTATGCGGAAACTTACGCAAATAACATCGGTGCAACATTTGTAAATCAGGAAACGAGGGCGACGGAAGTAAGATTAAGTGCAACGGATCTGAAACTGACCAAAGGCAGTAAAGACACTTTGCACCTGAGCGTTGCACCCGCCAATTTTACCGATGAGGTAACGTGGAAGAGCACAGATACAAATATAGTGACCATTGAGGATACGGGTGTCGTTACCGCTAAAGCGATCGGAACCGCGACAGTCAAGGTGACAGTAGGCGATATCAGTGCATCCTGTAAAATCACCGTGACACAGCCGGTCACTTCTATCAGCCTTAATAAAACATCTCTTTCTTTGGAAGCGTGGGATACTGAAAACCTGACGGCGAGTGTATCTCCGTCAACAGCAGAGAATAAGGCAGTTGTGTGGAGTACATCGGATTCCAGGATCGCTTCTGTGGATGATACAGGTCTTGTGGCAGCGCATACTAAGGGAACTGCCATAATTACGGCCACTGCACAGGACGGCAGTGGTGTTTCCCACAGCTGTACTGTAACTGTCGTAAATAATGGTTATCTTTGCAGCACTGTGGCGGAATTGGAAAGCCCGCACAACTATCCGGTAAACTGTTCGGACTTCTGGCTGTATACAAAGGAAGGTGCGAAGAGTTTATATATTACTTTTGATCTGAAAACAGAAGTAGAAGAGGGTTTCGATTACCTCTGTCTTTATGATGGCAAAGGGACGCAAATCGGAAAGTATACAGGAACAGAGTTGGCAGGACAGGTTGTTGAAGTGCCTGGAGATACCGTCAGAATCAAACTGGTATCGGATGATTCGGGAACCGCATGGGGATTCAAGGTAACTTATATCATGGGAACGGGCGATGTGGAGAATGACGAATATCTGGTAACCTTTGATTCACAGGGCGGTACGGTGGTCTCTGCCGTTCAAGTGGCGAAAGGAACAGCGGTTCCTGAGCCGGCGGCACCGACTAGACGCGGGTATGAGTTTATGGGATGGTATTTGAGAGACACATTATATGATTTCACGCAGCCGGTGACCGGTAATACGGTACTACAGGCAAAGTGGAAATTTATTGTGTCTGAATCTGATCCGTCGGAAACAGAACAAATACCGGAAGAGGATAAGCCGGAAGATGGTGTGATACCGGAAGGCCTCTGGATAGCGGGAGTTAAGGATCAGACCTATACGGGCAAAGCATTGAAACCGGAAGTACGCGTCTATGACGGAAGCAGAAGATTGCAGGAAAAGACGGATTATACCATTAGTTATAAGAGTAATGTAAAGGCAAATGACGCATCCGATGCAAAGAAGGCACCGATGATCACCGTAAAAGGTAAAGGCAATTATTCGGGTTCTGTAACGGCTGTATTCAAAATTGTGCCTGTGAATATAGCGGAACAGGAGCTGGCTGTTACAATTGCGGATATGGTATTGGCGCATAATGGTAAAATACAGAAAAAAGTGCCTGTAGTTACTTTTAACGGTAAGAGGCTGTCGAACAAACGGGATTATACCGTGACTTATCCGGATACGGGAACCGGTGCATATCAGGAAGCAGGAAGCTACCCGGTACAGATCACAGGTGTCGGTAATTTTACGGGAACAAGGACAGTTAATCTGGAAATTACCGATAAAATGTTGATCAGTAAGGCAAAGGCGGACAAAATTCCGAATCAGTTATACAATGGCGGTGAGGATGTTACGTTGTCTGCAGATACGTTGATTCTATATAGGAAAACAAAAAATGATCCGTTGAAGGAAGGGGTGGACTATACCGTCACCTATGTGAATAACCGTGAAATTGGTATGGCAACAGCTGTCGTTACCGGAACGGGCAACTATGCAGGAACGAAAAGGATGACTTTTAAGATTGTGGGAACATCCATCAATAAGGCTGTTGTGGAGGGAATCGAAAACAAAATTTATAACGGTATAGAGCAGCAACAGGATATCACGGTCAGAGTAGAAGGCAAAGTATTGACACCGGATAAAGACTATACCGTGTCCTACAGCAGGAATCTGAACGTCGGTACGGCGAGCATGACAATACAGGGAACCGGTGCCTATAGTGGAACAACCAAAAAGACATTTAAGATTACGGCCTATGATCTTGGAATTGATGAAGGTGGGTTCATAACCGAATGGAAAGATGGACAGCAGATTGGTATGCCGGCGGATTCAGCAGACAAAGTGGTAAAATCAGGCGAGGGTAAAGGGACAAGTCTGACGGTAGAATATACAAAAGGCGGATCTCAGCCTGAGGTGACATTGAAGTTTGGAGAAACCGAACTGATAAAAGGAAAAGACTATACAGTTTCTTATCAGAATAATAAGAATCTTGCAGACCAATCTGCCGATAAGGCCCCAACGATGACTATAAAGGGCAAGGGTAACTTCAAAGGAACGAGATTGGAGAAATTCTTTATCGTTAAGAAAAATCTTGCCAATCCCGAATCACCAGTTTTAATGAGTGTGCCGGATGTGGCATATGCCAATGGTGCAGGTAAATACATCAGCAAACCAATTTTGACTGATATAAATGGTAAAACGCTGAAAGCCGGAACAGATTTTGAAGTGTCATATACATCATCTGACGGGATTACAAAACTCGACAAGAAGAGCACTGTGCAGGCAGGATCTTTTGTCTGTGTTACTGTCAGAGGAAAGGGCAAGTACGAAGGTTCTCTGATGACCACATATCGCATTACGCAGGCGAATTTCACGAAAGCTTCGGTTAGGATCGCGCCGCAGGTATATACCGGCAGTAAAATATATCTGACGGGAGGAACAAACGGAGATATCATCGTTAAGGCAGGGAAGATGGAACTGACTTACGGTGTAGATTATGAAATTATGGAGGACAGTTATGTGAACAACATCAAGAAGGGAACTGCCAGCGTTAAGATAAGAGGACTCAATAACTATGGCGGAACCAAGACGGTGAAGTTTAAGATACAGGCGAAGAAAATGGAATCCTTCAGCAGTATCATCAGGGGTGCTTTGACTAAGGAGTAAAGGATATGGGCAAAGGAAAAGAGAAGTGGATTCGATTTGAAGATGGGCTGTTGAAAAGTGAGTATATAGAAAAGAAATATGCAAAGAAAAACCGCGAATCATATAAAAAATTTTATGAGGATTGTTGCGATGGTAAATTAGCGACAGAACGTAGGGTGACTTTGATCTTTTTGAGGACGGATATAAATAAAAATAAAGATCCTATAAAAAAGGCTCTTCTTGATAATATCATGAACTCGTGTAATGTGTGTAAGTATGATGATAGAAAACTGCTCACGATATCAGCGGTCAGATATGAAGGTTCTGCTATAGCAGATGCATTTGACGAAGAATCATCAGAATTCTCTGTTGAAAAAGTAGATTGTGCAAAAATAGACGATGCAAAAAAGGCTGTCGAGGAAGGTAAATGTGTCTGTGATAGCAGGAAACGACCATTATGGAAAAAATGGATACTTGGAAGCAGGTATTGGTATAGTGTTATACAGGAGAACAGTAGTCGTAAGCTTGGAAAATTATCAAAGCATGGTTCAGTTTCTTTGAAAACCTGGTATGGTATATGTTTTTTTGTTGTATCAATTGTAACAGTTGTACGAAAAATTTTGGATTCATTTAAAGAATATGATATGTTGTTTGGAACTATTCTTGGTTTGATTTCTGCATGCGGGTGGATTGCACTTAACCAAGAGGAGAAAGAAACGGAGTATTTTAGAAGTTTAGATTTTCCGGTTATTTTCATTAATGAAATAGGAACGGCACAAGGATGGATGAAAAGCTATATAAAAAGTTATATGGATGGACAGAGGACTGTAAAACCAGCTTTTTATATTGGGATGGGTGCTTTGGGTTCTGGGATTGAAAATGTATATGAATTTGTTACTCCTAAAAAATATTCTAATTGGGGATGGATCTGTTTATGCAAACTTATTCGTGATTTATCGGACAATCCCTGGGGAGAAATTAAGTTTAAGATGGATGTGGAAAATAGAATGGGTATTAGCAGTATCCATGCGCAGACTTTGGAAGAGAGGGAAAGTAGAGATAGAATCAAAGTATTCCATATGCCGGAGGAAGAATTTGTTTTATGGGATCTGATAAAAAGACAAAAGGAAGAATATTGGAGTTATGCCAAAATCCATGAGAGGTTTTATGAACGCCACGAATCAATGAATAAGTTATTGCCGATAGGCAGGAGTGTATATGTATTCTATAAAAACGAAAGAACAAGTTTAGCTGAGTTTCTTTGGGATGTTATAGAAATTCAGGGTAAGTTCTTAGTAGAAAAAGAGGCTTTTCAAGTTTCTGAGGACATACAATATTGGCTTATTGTGCAGAATGAAGCTGAGCAGGAAATTATAGAGGCTTTAGATGTAATTCTTAATCAATCATCATGGCAGGGCAGCCATCCTTTGTGGGAAACAATATGGAAATATATTGTTGGACTTTTAATACAAATTGAGAATCAGGATAATTTAACTATAATGAAGAAATTATGTGATGAAGTTTGGATTCAACGGGCATTTCAAAATCAGAGTTCCTTTGACGAGTTTTATTTAGTAGAACATGAGAAGATGATTTCAAACATAAGGAGGAGGGAATTGTATACATGAACATAGAAGAGAAAAGTAAACACCAGGGATTTGCCAAAAAAGAAGAGATAGAAAGAAATTTCAACCGTTATCTTCGGGAAACAAAGAGAATAAAGGAACCATGTAGACAAATACAAAATATTTCTAATTATGGAATGGGTGGAGTGCCGCTATCTTGGAATGAAGATGGGGAGTATATAGCGATCGACCAGACGGATACACACACGTTGGTGATTGGGCCAACGGGTTCAAAGAAGAGCCGGCTAGTAGCGATGCCCTTGGTAAAAATATTGGGACGAGCAGGAGAGTCCATGATTATTTGTGATCCGAAGGCGGAGATATATAATCGTTTAGGCAGAGAGTTAGAAGAAGAAGGGTATCATATTGATGTATTTAATCTGAGAAATCCGGATATGAGTGCTTGCTGGAATCCCTTGTCTATTCCGTATCATTTTTATTGTGAGGGTGATGAAAATAAGGCATATGAATTTGTAAATGATATTGCAGTTAATTTAGTAACGGAAGCAGGAAGCGGCAAGGATGCTTTTTGGTATAACAGTGCCTCGGCTGTATTCTTTGGACTTACAATTTTGCTGTTTAAATATTGTAAAGAGCATGATCTGTCTAAATGCATGGTCCATATGGGTAATATTATTTATCTGCGAGGATGTCTGTTTGCAAGAAGGAATATGATTGGGAAGAATATACTTTGGGAGTATGCCCAAAATGACGAAATCATCAGAAATGCCTTGATTGGAACAGTAGAAACTGCCAATGATACGAGGGCGGGCATTTTGAGTACTTTTGATGAACGAATGCAGATTTTTTCCATGCAGCCCAATATTATGGATTTGATGTCTGAAAATAATATATCATTTGAAAGACTAAAAGATGTGAAAACCGCGGTATTTCTTTTGCTTCCAGATGAAAAGACAAGTTATCATCGCTTAGTATCGCTTATTATTAAGCAGAGTTACGAATATATTATCTATTCTGCCCAAAAGAATCAAGAAGGCAGCAAAATCAGAATTAACTATGTGTTGGATGAATTTTCTTCCTTGCCTACGATTAAAGATTTCCCGGCGATGATTTCGGCAGCAAGAAGCAGGAATATTAGATTTGATTTATTTGTTCAGAGTAAAAATCAGTTGGTTTTAAGATATGCAGAAGAATCAGAAACAATTTTGTCTAACTGTACAAATTGGATTTTTCTTTTTAGTCGAGAGATAAAATTTTTGCAGGAACTTTCTGAACTATGCGGGGTGCGATATACGGATAATGGGAAACGACCATTGCTTGACATTGCAGAACTACAGCAACTGAGCAAGGAAAAGGGGGATGTCTTATTATTGATTGGCAGATATAAACCATATTTGGGAAGATTGCTGGACATCGATTTGTATGAGAGAGAAAAATATAGACCACGTACAATTCCAGGTAGAGTGCAGATTCATAGGGAGGAGATTGACTTTACTGTTTTTGAAGAAACAGAATTGACTGCATTATCTGGTCGGTCAAAGCAGGCGAGAGGAGACTCCTTAGATATACCGGAGCGGGGTATGTCAGGGGCATTGGATGATGTTAACTCTTATGTGAATAGCCTACCTATGTCAAATGAGGAGATTGATAAATTAATTGTGGAGATTGATAAAAAATTAGAAGAATTAGATAAGGAAGAACAAGGGATAACAGAGCAGCTGGAAAAGGAAAAGAATGTAAGAAAAGAAATACAAAAAGTAGAAAACAAAAGATCATTTTGGGATACTGTTCAAAAATCGATTGCAGGAGGAAGAAAATGAAGAGTGGTACATACTTAAATATTCTTGAACAAAGAGATAGCTGTAATGTGGAAGAACTTCATCGAGTAATTCTTGATGTATATAAGGAAAAAAAGTATGATGAAGATGGAAACATTGAGGAGGATAACCAAATTGTGCAGCTTTATGAAGTAGTAAACAGTGCTTTAAAAAAGAATAAATTTATAGGAACATCTGCGGATTTTCATAATCTGAGTGTAGAGTGTGCAAGAAGAAATGCAGAGGAGGTAGCCTGTGACTTTTTGGAGCGTGGGTTGGACAAGTATCCAATATCTGTGGATTTACTGGCAGATTATATTAAATATGGCGTAGTATGTAATCGAATCGAAAATTGCAGGAGATATTATAGTACGTTAGATAGAATACCCAAATCTAATTGGAATTGGAGGGCGTTTAGATTTTCCATTGATTATTTGATGGTTGAAATGGAGAGAGAAATCTGTGGGAGCGAAATAAAACAAACAATGCTGTCGCTGGCCGAAGAATTCCGCCGGTATATTCCTGACGATGAGAATGGATATTTAGTCCAGTCTGAGGTTCATAGCAGATTTAATGAAAAAGAACTGGAAATTGCAATTTTGGAAGAAGCTGTTGCAAAACTGCCAAGAGCATCCAAGTCACTGTTAAGACTGGCGGATATTTATTATATGCAAGGCCGTGTAGAAGAAGCGCTGTCTTCTCTTTGCAGATGTGAACTGGATTCTCTGGAGCCACAAATGGGAGTGAGTCAGGGATATCTTTATTACCTTGATGGATTATGTCAATCTAATATTCTGCTGAGAGAGTTGGATAATGTACAGATAGAACGAGATGCAATTCGTGAAAAAGCACTGAAGATATATGATAGCTTAAAGATAGCAAAAAAATCTTTAGATCATTCATTCAATTTACAGAATGAATGGAAATTTCTAGTCAATATGTTGGAAGTGAAGACAAAAGTTGAGTACCCATATTATTAAAAGATGAGCCGGATAACCAAAGCAATATTGACTGCGTAGTGCCGTCTGAGAATGCACAATCCAGCTCAAAATACGGCACGCTGCTGTGAGCAAATAAAGAAAATGACCTTCAAAAGTCAGTTATACAGCTGGCTTTTGAGGGTCATTTTATTATGATTCATTCATGAAAAAATTTCGTAGAATTCATTATTCTGCGAAATTTTTGATTGAAAAATATTCTGAAAACCATAGGTTCAAAGCACGATAGACTGCTACTGTATCACTGCAGGTATCGTTTATCATTATACTTTATATATCTTCTACTGTCAAATCTTCTATTGCACATAATATCAATCAAAATTTCGATCAGCAGGAAAACTTCCACAATTTATTTTAAAATTTTATATGGTCAGAAATATGGTCATAAATGTGGTCAGGGAAAGGAGACAGAAAATGCCAAAACATGGAACGAATATTCGCAAGCGCACCGACGGGCGATGGGAAGGACGTTATAAGATCCTGCAGAGCGATCATACCTGCAAGTACAGGTCTGTTTACGGGAGAACCTGCAGGGAAGTGAAAGAGAAACTGGAACACAGTACAATGGAAGAGATAACATCTGTTGTTGAAAACAGAAAAGAGGAAGAAAGCGACAGGGAAAGGGCGGACATTTTCTCTGCAACAGCTGACAGATGGTTGGAAAGTATCAGAGAGACGAGAAAATATTCTACTTATATAAAGTACCGAGGCCTGTATGAAAGACATATCAGGGATGCGCTCGGCGGCGTACCGGTCTGTGCTGTTTCATATAGTCTTGTCAATGAAAAAATATTTCAAAGAAGCAGCCAGGCGCAGTATTCACAAAATCTAAAACACAGTGTGGTTTCGGTTATTAATCAGATCCTGCGGTATGCAGCGGAAAACTGCGGCTGTCCGGAGATACGGCTGACAAATAAATTTGTGCACAACAAAAGTAAAAAGATCGAGATCATCAATCATACGGAACAGGCGTTATTGGTACGTTATCTGCATCGGGAGATGGATGCGTCGAAGGCCGGGATTCTGCTGTGTATTTTTACAGGCCTGCGGTTAGGGGAGATCTGTTCCCTGCGATGGGATGATGTTGATTTCGAACAGATGATTATCCATGTGCGCAGAACCGTACAGCGCGTAGCGGTAGACGGCAGCACAAGCAGGACGACGCTGATCGTCACGGAGCCGAAGAGCAGCTTTTCCGTGCGGGAAATTCCGATCTCTGCAGGTACGGTGCAGGTTTTAAACGAGATCAGGCACGAGGAGGAATATGTGATCGGCGGCAGGACGCCTTTGGATCCGAGGACTTATCAAAACCGTTTCAAGCGTTATTTAAAGGCAAATGCCATCAAAGAATATAATTTTCACGCGCTGCGTCATACTTTTGCGACGAATTGCATCGATCATGACATGGATGTAAAAAGCCTCAGTGAGATCCTTGGACACGCCAACATACAGATCACGCTCAATAAGTATGTTCATCCGACCATGGATACGAAGCGCAGGCAGCTGGCCGCGCTGGACTCTGTATATGGTCAGTTTTGCGATAATTGATGGATCGTGCCTGATCACAGTCAGAAATCCTTGGCAAAATGTATTTGTAGATTTTGAGCAGATCATCAGACGAAATGTGGCTGTGGAAACGTGAGTCTGTGGGGAAGTGCGTCCGTGGCGAAGCGAGTCCGTGGCGAAGCGAGTCTGTGGAGACGCATGTCTGTGGAGACGCATGTCTGTGGCGAGGTGCATATGTTGGGACGCATGTCTGCCGAGAAGTGATCCGAGCGGCGGTTCGCAGAATAATGAATTCTACGAATAGTATAGCGAAAGTCTGTCGGAAATATACAGTACAGGAGTCCGTTTCAGGAAGAAAGGGAAGAGGAGAAGAGGGATGTTGGAGCTGACGGTTACCACAGGGATGGAGCTGCAGATCGGGGATGACGTAAAGATTGTCTTCAAAGGCAGCAATGCGCCGGGCCGCATGAGGATCGGGGTGGAAGCGCCGAAGGAAAAAAGGATCGAGAGAGTAGAGTCTTTGGTGAAAAAAGCGAAGCCGAAGATCGTCATCGTGAACCAGTGCGGGCAGAGAAGCTGATTGTTTCCGCACAGATCAGTGCCATCAGGTTAAGTCATGCACTGATAGAACCCGGAAAGGAAATGCTGTCACTATGAGAAAAGCACAGAAGCGTGAGACGTTGGAATGCATTTCCAGTCTGCATCAGGCGCATGAAGAGATCAGGGCTGCATTGCGGCAGAAAGAATACGAGACGGCACGGAACATGCTCTGCGAATGTCAGGAATTTGCCACGGTTCTCGGAGAAAGCATCGAGAAGGCAGAGGGGGAAGGCCATAGCACGATAGCGCATATGGAGCGTTACTGCGAGACCTTGTTTCAGGTATTCAAAGAGATAGAGATCGGTGCCGGGGGCAGCAGTGAACATAAGTGGTATAAAAGTCTGCGCAAACAGCTTCTGGCCGTGGAAAACAGTGTCAAAAATGATATTTCCGTCAAAAAAGAAGTTGTGTTTCTTCCATATAAAGTATCCATGTGGGACAGTCTGGAAAGCGTTTATCTGGCGGCGAGGGAAGATCCTGCCTGCGACGCGTACTGCGTACCGATTCCTTATTATGACCTGAAGGTTGATCACAGTTTCGGCAGAATGCATTGTGAGACGGCAGGATATCCTGAAAATGTCGAGATAACCGACTGGCAGGAATATAACCTGGAGGAGAGAAAACCGGATGTGATCTATATTCACAACCCTTATGACGGCTGCAACCTAGTCACCAGCGTACACCCGCGGTTTTATGCGTCGCATTTAAAGAAATTTACGGATCTTTTGGTCTACATTCCCTACTACAGCACGGCGGGCGGAATGTGCGAGGCGCAGAGCCTGTGTCCGGCCTATCTTTATGCGGATTATATTGTGATACAGTCGCCGGCATTTCGGGCGTATTTTGACCGGAACCTGCCGGACCGGAAATTTCTGCCCCTGGGTTCGCCAAAGTTTGACAGGGTGATGGAACGGTGTAAGCATCCGCCCGAGCCGCCGGCAGCGTGGCGCTCGAAGCTGACCAGGAAAGACGGCGGCCGCAGGAGGCTGTTTTTCTATAATACGAGTATCAATGGCATGCTTGCCGATACGGAGCATTTTCTGCAAAAGATGGCGTATGTATTTACCTGTTTCGAGGGGCGGGAAGAGGCCTGCCTTTTGTGGAGGCCCCATCCGCTGCTGGAGACCACCTTTGCTTCCATGCGGCCGCAGTATGGCCGCATGTATCAGGAGCTGAAAACGCGGTTTTTGGAAAAGGAGACCGGTATTTTGGATACCACGCCCGACCTTGCGGCCTCGATCGCTTTGAGCGACGCGTATATCGGAGACATGGGAACCAGTGTCACGTCGCTGTTCGGGGTGGAGGGGAAGCCGCTGTTTATTCTCGATCAAAAGATGCTCCATCGGCCGGGGAAGGACGGCTGGCGGGAAGTGGCAAAGGCCGGCTTTGAATTTCAGGAACAGGATCGGTTTACCATCCTGCAGGGCAATAAACTGTATCGTTCCGAGCCGGGGCAGTATGACTATCATTATGACTGCGATCTGTCGGACCAGCGGCGCGGCGGGACGTATGCGGTGGTGTTGGAGATAGCGGGCACGAAATACGCCTGTCCTGCCAGAGCACAGCATATTCTGGTGATTGAGGACGGGGGTGTGCAAAGGAAAATAGAGCTGCAGCAGGAGAAGGTAGATGGCAAGGCGTTTACTTATGCATGGAAGTATAAGCAGTTTATCGTATTGCAGCCGTTATATTATCCGGCTGTGGTGCGGTACGATACGGTCACCGGAGCGTGTATCTGTTTCCGGGAGCAGATTGAGGTGTTTACGCAGGAGAGAGACGGGAGCAGGATCACGGGCGGGGGACATATCTTTCGGGGCACAATTTA
This sequence comes from uncultured Lachnospiraceae bacterium, assembly GCA_910578115.1. Classification (GTDB taxonomy): domain Bacteria; phylum Bacillota; class Clostridia; order Lachnospirales; family Lachnospiraceae; genus UBA3282. The sequence goes on from CAJTPO010000013.1 coordinate 30,595, forward strand.
TCTGGCTTCTCCGGTGGAAAATAAGGTCTGGACCTTGGAGATTGAGAGCGGTGCGGTGCGGGTGATGGAGCTGCCGATCGGGAGCGGAAGCAGACGCGGCTGTAATGAACTCGTTGCCTGTCGGGATGCGCTGTGGATGCTTCCCTATACGGGAGAGGGAATCGTGTGCTGGAAGCCGCAGACGGGAGAGGTGAGGGAGTACAGGGGATTTCCTGCGGACTTGACCTGTACTGATTTGGACAGCGGGAGCAGATGTGAGGAACTGCCGTTCAGCACGATGGCATTTTACGGCGACTGTCTGTACCTTGCGCCGCAGCAGGCTGATCGGTATCTTCGCCTTGTGCTTTCGACAGGGGAGTTTGAGCAGTGGAATCCTCCCGTTGCAGACAGGGCCGGGCGGAATGTCTTTTTCCCGTGGTGGAAGCCGGAAGAGACCGGCGGATGGCTTAAGATCTATGCCAATGCGGAGCGGAGGTTATACAACGTCAATATGAACACAGACGAATGGGAAGAGATTGAGATCAAATTTGATAAAGAAGAACTGGAATCCCATGAAGCGGGATTCGGCGCGTGGTCGGAGACGCTGGGATATGCCTGCATGGAAAATGCCATAAACTCTCTGGACCGGTTTCTTGACGGCGTGACGGCGGGTAGTCCTTTTGATAAGGAAAAACAGCTTGCCGCATACAGGGGACTGGCGGTCAACAGCGACGGGAGCTGCGGCCAGAAGATCCATGAATATATTATGGCCCGGGATACCGTCAGTTGAAGGAGAAGCGTGAGAAGAACTTTTTCGGCGGAACGGCGTAGGAAGGGCGTGCCGCAGGGCAGGGAGGAAATGATGGAGACGGTATGGTGAAAGTGATTACATATGGGACTTTTGATCTGTTTCACGAGGGACATTACAGGCTGCTGCAGCGGGCAAAACAGCTGGGGGATTACCTGATCGTCGGGATCACGACGGAAGAATACGACCAGACGAGGGGCAAACTGAATGTGAAAGATCCGCTGCTTACCAGAATCGAAAACGTGAAGAAGACGGGATTTGCGGATGAGATCATCGTGGAGGAATCGGAAGGGCAGAAGTTTCAGGATATTAAAAAATATAAGATCGATATTTTTACGGTGGGTTCAGACTGGATCGGCACGTTTGATTATCTGAAAGACTACTGCCGGGTGGTCTATCTGGACAGGACCAAGAATATTTCCAGCACGATGCTCAGGGCGAAAGAATTTCCGATCCAGCGGATCGGCATTATCGGCACGGGGCGGATCGCGGAGCGGTTTATGCCGGAAGCGGCGCTGGTCAGCGGCGTCAATACGCAGTGTGTATACAATCCGCACATGGAGAGTGCCAGAGTATTCGCCCGCAAATGGGGGATCGATGCCTGTGAGGACCTGGAAGCGTTCTATCGGTCATCGGATATCGTCTACATTGCTTCCCCTCACGGGACCCATTACGCTTACATAAAACAGGCACTGGAGCATGGAAAACATGTGTTATGTGAGAAGCCGATGTGTCTGAAACGGGAGCAGGCGGCGGAGCTGTCTGCCTGTGCGAAAGCGGGAAACCTGATTCTGTTTGAGGGGATCAAGACGGCCTACTGCCCCGGATTTGCCAAACTCCTCGGCATAGCCTGCAGCGGTATCATAGGGAATATCAGATGCGTGGAGGCCTGTTTCACGAAACTGGAGAGGCCGGACAGCAGAGAGTTGCGGGATACGAAATACGGCGGCAGTTTTACGGAGCTGGGAAGCTATTGTCTGCTGCCGATCCTGAAACTGTTCGGACACGATTATCAGGAGATTCGGTTTGAGACCATAGAAGCGGAAAACGGGATCGATCTCTACACCAGGGCATATCTGCGCTATCGCAACGGCCTGGCCACCGCTTCCTGCGGTCTGGGCGTGAAGTCGGAGGGGAAACTTCTGATCTCCGGCACCACAGGTTATATCGTGGCGGAAGCGCCGTGGTGGAAGACGGGTTATTTCGAAGTACACCATGAAGATCCGAATGAGGTGGAGCGGTTTTCCGAACGCTTTCTGGGGGACGGCCTGCGCTACGAAATATGTGACATGCTGTCCCGGATCAATGGAGATACGAGGAAGGACTTCAAGCTGACCAGAGGGGATTCGGAGACGATGGCGGGGATCATGGAGCGGTTTCTGACAGAGTGCGGGCGGGGCTGATTTATATAGAAACAGTGAACCGTTCAGAAGATGGGGATTTGCAGTATGAAGATATGGGCACACCGCGGATGCAGCCAGCAGTATCCGGAGAACACAATGACTGCGTTTGCCAAAGCGGCACAGCTGGAAAGACTCACCGGTATCGAGCTGGACATACAGATGACGAAGGACGGAGAGATCGTGGTGATCCATGACGAGCGCGTGGACAGGACTACGGACGGCATCGGTTATGTCAGGGACTACACATATGCAGAGCTGCGGAAACTGTCGATAGAGACGGGGCAGCGCCGGAAAGAGAGGATTCCTTCCATACAGGAAGTGCTGGATCTTCTGCAGGCGGGGATGGAGGCAGGGCTGTTGCTGAATATCGAATTGAAAAACAGCGTGATTCCCTGTCCCGGCATGGAGGAAAAGATCATGGAGCTGACTGCCCGCAGGAATCTGCAGAATCAGGTGATCTATTCCAGCTTCTATACCATGTCCCTGCAAAAGATACGTGGCATGGATGCGGACGCCTTTGTCGGGGTATTGGATACGAAGGTTTCCGACTGCTTTTATAAGCAAAGGGGCTGTTTCGGAACGGGCAGTGCACAGATGGAGAAGCGGGGACAGGAACAGATCCTGCGGACGGCGCTGCATCCTTTCTGGAAGGGCATGGATCTAACGAAAGAGCAGCTGCAGGGACAGACGGTGCGCGCCTGGTTTGGCGGGCATTTGTATCCGGAGAAGCCTACGGGGACGCGGCTTGCGCTGGGGAAACTGGAGGAGATGGGGATTACGGATGTATTTTTGAATGAGCCGGAGCGGTATCTGAGACAGAGAGAATCGAGATGAAAAAATTTAGGTATACACGGGAAATGCTGCGGGATATGCAGCTGATCGAACTTGATATACTGCGGGCATTAGATAAAATCTGCAGAGAGAACGGGATTCATTATGAAGTAGACGGCGGGACTCTGTTAGGAGCGGTGAGGCACAGAGGGTTTATCCCTTGGGATGACGATGTAGATGTGCGGATGCTGCGGGAAGATTACGAGCGTTTTTGTGAAGTATGCAGGACGCAGCTTGATGATACGAAATACTTTTTGCAGACTTATAAGACAGATCCCGGGTATCGTTGGGGATATGCGCGAATTTTGAGAAATGGTACGAAGTTTAGAAGGAAAAATCAGGAAATGCTTACTATGCGGCGGGGAATTTTCATTGATATTTTTCCATGTGACGGTATGCCGGACAGGCAGCCGCAGAAGGCCATATTTAATTTAAGATGTTTTGCCGTCAGAAAGATTTTATATGCCCCGGTAGGTGCGAAGCATGACAGAAACTGCATGAAAAGATTTATTTATAGAATCCTCAGGCATATTCCGGCGGAGGCGGCTTTTCAGGAAATGGAGCGGCTCGCCGCAAAGTACAGGGGGAAGAATACGAAGCTGATCAGAACGATCGGCTGGGGAGCGAAAGAAGAGAATAAAGGGTTTTTGCGGGAATGGATGCTTACATATTGCGATAGACAGTTTGAAGACCTGCTGGTAAAAGCGCCGGTGGATGCGGACGGTTTTTTAAAGTTTATGTTCGGAGATGATTATATGACGCCGCCGCCGAAAAGGGAGAGACGGCCGAAGCATACAGCGACATACATTGCGTATGAGAGGCGGTGACACGAGGACGGCGTTTGAAAAGGCTAAAGAGAGGCATGGATATCGAGATGAATTTGGCGGAATTTAATGTTTTGTATGAAGTATATAAAGAGGGAAGTGTAATTTATCAAAATATTGTCCGTAATACCGGGTATGAATCGGAACAGGTGTCAAAGGTGATCGAAGGACTGAGAGAAAAGGGATGGATCGAGTCCGGCATTACAAAAAAGGGTTATGAAGAACTGGAACAGTACAGGGTGGATAATGCGATCATTATGGCGGCAGGGTTCGGTATCAGGAGTCTACCGCTGTCACGTGTTGTGCCGAAAGGACTTTTTGAGGTAAAGGGGGAAGTTTTGATCGAGCGGCAGATACGGCAGCTCAAGGAGGCAGGAATTGAACAGATCATAGTCGTGGTGGGATATTTAAAGGAGAAATTTGAGTATTTAAAAGAAAAATATCAGGTGATATTGGTGGAAAACGAGGATTACTACCGTTATAACAATATTTCTTCTCTCTATGCGGCGAAGGAATACTTAAAGAGGAGCTATATCTGTTGCTCGGATAATTATTTCGGTGAGAATGTTTTTGCCGACCATGTATATGATTCTTATTACGCCTGTAAGTATACAGAAGAATATGCGGATGAATACTGTGTTACGAAAATGGATGGAGCATATATTCAGGAAATCGTGAAAGGCGGCAGTAATGCATGGTATACCATTGGCGAGGCTTTTTTCTCGGCGCAGTTCAGTGAGATTTTTCTGAACTACCTGTTGAAAGAATATGATGAGCCGGGTACTAAAAAAATGCTGATGGATGATTTTCATATCAGGCATATTAATGAACTGAAATTTCGTCTGGTGAAATATACGGATGAGATTTTACAGGAATTTGATACGATAACGGATGTGATTGCTTTTGATCCGCAGTTTGTAAAGTATCGGGACCGGTTATTGGCAGAGGGGATGGGAAAACCTGAGAAAATGCCGGCGCTTTTCGGAAAATATGAAGAGATCGAACGATATCATTCTGCGATAACCGACCAGCATACCGGAAGGTTGCATTTAAATGAAAATGCGTTCGGCCCAAGTCCCAAATGTCTGGAGGTGCTGCATACCGTAAAGCGGCAGGATTTATATGAATATGATATGGCGACGAAGGACTTCCTGACCGAAGAGATTTCGAGACAGCTTTCCATACCGGAAGATGACATATATATCCATAACGGCTCGGCGGAAGTGATCAAATCTGTATTCTCCATTATGCTGGAAAGAGGAGACTGTATTCTGATGCCGGATCCAGGCTGGACATATTACAGCAGCCTTGCCCGGGAGAAATTCTGTGACGTTTATCACTATCAGGTGTTGAAAGATGATTATACATACTATATGGATGTGGAAGACATCCTGCTGAAAGCCGGGCAGTATCACCCGCGGATCATTGTGATCACGACACCCCATAATCCCACAGGATGCAGGCTGGATGGACGTGCAATCGAAATGATCGTTAAAAGAAATCCGGATTCGCTTGTTCTTCTGGATCAGGCATATTGGGGGTTTTCGGAGGAAGATGTGGACGTTAGGCGTCTGGTGGAAACCTACCCCAATATTTTGATATCCAGAACTTTTTCCAAGTATTATGGGCTGGCCAATATGCGTGTCGGATTTGGGTTTTGCAATGTCAAGGTAAAACATATATTCGGGCTGGATCTGCCGTTGTTTCGTGAAAGTGTAATTTCCCGCAGGATGGCGGCTGCAGCGCTTCGGGATAAGGCTTACTATGAAGAAATGAACCGGGAAATGTGCAGAGTGAAGACATGGTTTATGGATACGCTCAACCGGGTTCCCGGAATTCGGGTTTTTCAGTCGGACAGTAATTTCGTGGCGGTGAGAGTGGAGAATAAAGATCTGCGCGACCTGCGGGATGTACTGCAGGAAAACAATCTGTTGATCAGGCTTTTTGAGGATCATGGAGAGCCTGTGGCCAGAATTGCGATCGGGTTGAGGGAGGAGATGGAGAAGACAGCCGGGATCATAGAAGCGTTTGTGAAAGGGGTAAAGGAAAAAGAGATATGCTGAAAGTGTTCGAAGAATTTAAGGACCGATTGGACCGGGTCATGTTAAAGGCATTCGGACATCGGATCGTATTATGGGGGTATGGTTATACCGGACGGTTTCTTTCTTGGTATGCGGAGTATTATCATGGGCTGTCGGTGGATTATATTATTGAGGATAACCTGCCGGCCAGTATTCCCTATGAGTTCCCGATCTTCCGTTCCTCACTTTTTGATTTTGATTATAAAGACGTGAAGGATGCGGTCGTGTGGCTGGCAGTTCCCGAAGATGCCGGCGTTCGCAGTAAGTTGTCAGGAGCGGGGTTTCTTAAGGATGAAACGTATTATGGTTTTTTGGATTTGATCTACGGAACGCAGTACCGGTATTGTATTGCAGAACAAAGAGAAGAAACGGGGCAGATATTTCAGAAGCGAAAAACAGGCTGCAGAGATGTGCAGTTTATGGAGTGGCTGGAGTATCGTTATGGCTGCGATCTGGTCACGGCTGTTGACAGTTCAAATCTGAGCGCGGAAGGGACGCGCTCCTATAAGATAACAACGCAGAAGGAAATATTTCCCATTTTGGACAGATGTCATTGTATACCGCAGGAGAAGGATGCGATCTTTGATTTCGGCTGTGGAAAAGGCGGCGCCATGCTCACCTTTCTGGATTATGGGTTCAGGAAAGCGGGCGGTGTGGAGTTTGAAAAGGCTCTTTACGATATCATGATATCTAATTTTGATAAGCTGGGACTCAACATTTCCAACAGGTTTGCTGAGGATGAGTGCAAATACGAAATTACATGCATATATGGGGATGCCAGAGAATGTCGGGAAGTTTTGGATGACTATAATTGGTTCTACTATTTTGATCCGTTTGCAGGAGAGGTTTTTGCGCAGACGGTGAGAAATATCTGTGACAGTTTCAAAAGAAAACCGAGACAGATCCATATCATCAACATCAATCCGGCGTTTCATGATGAGATCATACGAAGCGGCCTTTTTGTGCTCACCAACCAGTTCTGTGTTGCTATGCGGCAGAGAGTGGTGGATATTTTCGTGACGAAGAAAGTATGGGACGATGAAAGCATTTGAGGAATCAGGAGGAGATAAAATAAGCTGTGAACAGATAAAGCTCTCTGTTATCGTTCCGGTTTATAATGTTGAACCGTACATAAGAAGATGCCTTGACAGTATTCTTGCACAGACTTATGAAAATCTGGAAATTATCCTTGTTGACGACGGATCTACGGACAGAAGCGGCGAAATCTGTGATGCGTATCAGGCGAAAGACGGCAGAATTCAGGTGATCCATAAGAAGAACGGCGGAATTGTCAGTGCGCGAACGGCCGGTGTATTATGTGCCACGGGAGAGTATACGACGTTTGCGGATTCGGATGACTGGGTTGAGGAAAAAGCCTGTGAGGCAATGGTTAACACACTGAAAAGATACCGTCCGGATGTGCTGGTGCTTGGATATAAGAAGGAGTTTGCAGGGTTTACGGAAGAATACCGGCAGAAACTTGGGGAAGGGTTCTACCGGAAGGATGCGTTCTGGGAAGCCTTTAACAGATGTGTGAGGGAAAAGCCCTTCTTTACCCAGCCGGTGGATATGATCTTGTGGAATAAGGCGATCAGAACGGAGTTGTGCAGAAAATATCAGGCCGGATGTATGGAAGAGCTTGGAGATAATGGAGATGATGACGGCGTTGTATTTCCCTGTCTTTTGGAGCTGGAGAATATCTTCATTTCTGCAGAATGCTTTTATCATTACTGTGTGAGAAAAAAGTCGGTGTCGTGGGAGCCTGTGAATGACAGTTATGACAGTTGTCTGTTACTTGCCAGACAGTTGATCACGGCCTGTGCAGGGTATGGAAACCGTGTTGGAATGGACAGGAATTTTCTGCTGTATAAGCTGTTCTATCATCTGCTACTGGTAGTCCCGGGTCGATTTTTTAATGAGGACGGATGCGTGCTTTATCCGCGGATGGAGGCGGGGAGCAATATTATTGTCTATGGGAAGGGCGTATTTGCAGGCAGATTGACGGAGCAGATTCGGCGGCTGCGTTGCTGTAATATAGTGGACAGGATCGACCGGGCGGATGTGCACAGACTGGACAGAATAGAGGAAAGGCAGTATGACTATGTGGTCATTGCGATCTTCGATTCCCTGATCGTCTCTTCCACGACGGAATTGCTCAAACAACATGGCGTTGCACCGGATAAAATACTTTGTATGGAAAAAGAGGATTTGACATGGGAAAGACTTCCGCAGGAAGTCCGGAGCATGATGAAGGAGATTTGGAGCTGAGAAGTTATGGGTGGAGGAAACGGCAGAATCGTAATCTGGGGAGTTACCGCTCTTGGGAAATATCTGGCGGATAATATCGTGCATAAGAATAGAAAAAGGAAGCCACTGGCGTTTGTGGACAATGATTCGAAATTAAATAACACATGTATTTATGATATTCCGGTCATATCGTGCGATGATCTGGGCATGATGGAAAACTTAAAGGAGATCATCGTTTTGCTTGCAGTCAGAAATGCCAGGCATATATTTGAGATACTGGAACAGTTAGAACGGATTCCGGCAGGCAGGGTGGGAATCGTAAGGCATGAAGTTATGCTTTCGGGTATGGGGATAGATCCGTGGAGCTCAGCTGACAGAATTCTTTGGATTGCTCCCGGAAAAAAGACAAACCGGATCATACCCTATATAGAAGTAAATCTTACGGATGCGTGCAATCTGAAATGCAGGGGATGTACGCACTTTTCGAGTTTGTATGAGGAAGACAGTATCTATCCGTTGAATGCGTATGAAAGAGATCTGTTGAAACTGCGGCATATCGGACGGATCTTCCGACTGCGGTTATTGGGTGGAGAGCCGTTTTTGGTAAAAAATCTGGATGAGTATATCAAAGCGGCAAGGACCATTTTTGGGGAATCGACCATTGAAATTGTCACAAACGGTCTTCTGTTGACAAAGGCGGACGGGAAAATAATGTCCTCGATCAAAGAAAATGATATCTGTATCTCGATCTCTTTATATCCGCCCACTTACAAAATAAAAGAAGAAATCGCACGCTGTCTGGATTCCTGCGCTGTCCTGTATTATTTTGATACAGGAAACGGGGAGAAAGAAATAACAGAGTTTTACAGAAATCTGACATTACACAGGATACATGATGCGGAAGTTTCCGGGCAGGTCTGTTCATCGGCATCGTGTACTTTTTTAAGAAACGGAAGATTATATAAATGTCCTTTTGATGGTCTGATCAATGATTTCTATGAATATTACCAAATTGACAGAAAACATGAAAGCGGTATCGATCTTGCAAAGGACGGGGATGTTTTGTATGAAAGATTGAAGGAGTATGCACTGAAACCGACAGAATTTTGCAGATACTGTGCTGAGAAGCCGGAGAGGATTCCCTGGTCGGTTAAGGCAGACCCTGCTCTTTGCGACTGGCTGTATCAAAACGGTAGATAAGGATAGTTTGGAGACAGGTGGAAATGAAATTTTCGATCATTACAGTGTGTTATAACAGTGCGAAAACAATAGAACAGACAATTCAGAGTGTGCTGCTGCAGGATTACGATGAGCTGGAATACATTATTGTTGACGGTGGTTCCACAGACGGTACGACTGCTGTGATAGAGCAATATAGAAAGAAGATATCCGTATATATAAGTGAGCCTGACCGGGGGTTATATGATGCGATGAATAAAGGAATCAACAGGGCTTCCGGTGATGTGGTCGCGTTCCTGAACAGTGATGACTGGTATGAGAGGGGGACGCTTGAAAAGGTCAGAGAATACTTTGACCATAACGAGGTTGATATTGTAAGTGGGAATATGTATATGTGGACGGACAGAGTCTGCAGCAGATACGGTGTGGACAGAAAAAACAGGGAAAATGTTTTTTTTGAGTCAATATATCCGCAGCCGGCATTATTTGTGAAGAGAGAATTGTATTTACGGTTTGGAGGCTTTGATCTGACTTATAAGGTGGCGGCGGACACCAAATGGATCATGAATGCTTATGTCAACGGGGCAGAGATCTTATGTGTGGACGATTGTTTTACTTATTTCCGATATGGCGGTATCAGTACGGTGAGAGAATATGAGGCGTTAGAAGAACAGTACAGGGCGGCGCTGGCATGTTTGCAGGGCAAAGGATTGAAGCAGCTGGAAGGAAAGATAAATGCATTCTATACTTCGGAATGCCGGAAAATGAGGAAGGTGAAAGAAAAAGAGGCCTTCAGGAACGCCATGGAAGGCAGAAAGGCAGAAGTCAGGGAACTGTTTGATCAGGATACAGAATATTACATATGGGGAGCGGGGATGAGGGGAGCGTTATGTCTGGATATATTTGAAACACTGGGCCTTCCCGTGGCGGGATTTATAGATTCCTGTGCGGCACAGAAAAAAGTCACGGGGTATCCGGTAATCTTCCCGGAGGAGATCAATTCTGATTACAGGATATGTATTACGCCTAAAAATCATGAAAAGGAGATCATGGATCAATTAAAGAATATGGGTATTTCGGAAGACAGATATTTTACATATTTCGATATGTTTGAAAGCATAGCAAAACTGGGGAAATAGAAATCTGATCGGAAAGGTGGGACAAGGGCGTGCATTTGGTCATTTTAGCAGCTGAATTGGCAACGGCTGGAAATTCATGCGGCGGCTCGGCGAGCTTTACGGCCAATTTAGCAAGGATCTTCAGAAGAAACGGACATCGGGTCACGATCGTTGTGATCACGACGAAGAAAGAAGAGATTGTATTTGACACGGATATTGCGGTAAGAAGCGCTTATGTAGAGAAAGCGTTGTGGGATGACTACAACAGGATTGCAGCGGTGACTGCTGCTGTCACGGGGGAAGCGCAGGATGAGATCAGAAAGTATATGGTCAATATCCATAAAAGCGAACTTGCGAAAAAGATGATCAGGGAAATAGACCGGGAAGACAAAATAGATATGATCCATGCCAGTAATCTGTGCGGGCTTTCCCTTGGATTAGAGGATGACATACCCTATGTGGTGAGAATATCGAGTTATTATAACATGTGGGATAACGCAGAACTGCCGGAAGGCACAGTGGATTATGGCAAATGCCCGATGACGATCAAGGACAGGCTGGAAGTCTACATGCTGCAAAAAGCGAAATATATCATTTCCCCCAGTCATCTGTTGGCCGGGATCGGCAGATTGCAACTGGGAATAGAGGCGACAGTCATGGAAAGTCCCTTCCTTTTAGACAGGGAGCACTGGGATTACAGCGTATATGATTCTTTGGTAAAAGGAAAGAAGTATCTGCTGCATTACGGAAGAATGGCTTATGCCAAGGGAACCCATATTGTTGCACAGACGGTGAAGCATATTTTGAAAAAATATTCGGACAGACTGGTCGTGCTTGCGGGGCGTGACAGTGAAATGAGATCTGCTGAAGGCGGGAGCATAAAAGGACATGAACTGGTTGAGAAATCAGCGCAGGAGTATGCGGACCGCGTTATCTATACAGGCTGTCTGGCGAGAGAACAATTATATCCGCTGATACAGCATGCGGAGGTGTGCCTGCTCCCTTCCCGTCTGGAAAATCTTTCCAATGCCTGTATCGAGGCGATGGCGATGGGAAAGATCGTTATCGGTACCAACGGGGCAAGTTTTGAACAATTAATTGATGACAGGATAAGCGGATATTTGTGTGAGAGGGATGATCCGGATTCCTTTATGCGTGCAGTGGAAGAAGCGCTGACGATGGGGGAGACGGCCAGAAGGCGGATGGGGTCGAGAGCAGTGGAGCGGACCAGACGACTGGCGCCGGAGGTGATCTATGAAGAATATCATACATTTTATCGGAAAGTGATCAGGGAATGGCGGCAAAAGAATACTTTAAAGAACGGGGAGGAACTGGAATGGTCATAAATTCTTACAGCCGGTTTTTGCAGACAATACAGGACAGATCGATCGTGATTTTTGGTGCAGGGAAAATTTTTAACAGCTGCAAATATATTCTGGAAGAAAAACCGTTAAGAGATAAAATTCTGGCAGTGGTTGATAATGATACGAGAAAGCATGGAACAGAAATAAATGTGCAGGGAAAATGTTTTTCGGTCATAAGTTTTGAAGAGCTGACCGATGTCTGCACCGGTCGTGCATTTCTGATCCTTGTAACGACAGCCTGTTTTGATGAAATACAAAGGCAGATAAGTGGCTGTGAGAAATTACGTGATATAGAAGTTTTGGATGCCAGAGATGTGCTGCAGAAAAGAGAGAGCTATCTGGCATCCTATTCCAATATTTTTCCGGGTATGCGTACAGAAACAGGGGAAAACGGAGAAAACATGTCGATTTCCGTGCTGACACACAACCGGGTGGAGCTGACTGTGAAGCTGCTCGAATCCATACAGCAATTTATGCCGCAGTTCAAGGGAGAAGTGTTGATCGGTGACAATGGCTCTGATGAAAAGGAACGGACTGCTTTAGAAGACACTTTGAAACATATGCGGTTCGACTACAGGTTATTGAAGTTTGACAGGCATTACCCGATCACGGCCGGCAAAAACAAACTACATCGGGAATGCAGGAAAAAGTGGATCTTACAGCTTGACAATGACGTCTATTTCACAGGTAATCCGATTCAAAAGATCAATGAAGATATAAGTGCGCTCGGCTGCAGGCTGTGGGGGCTTCCTTACTATGATGCGTGGACGGGGAAAGTTGCCAATTATGGCAGTAATCTGGAAATCAGGCTGGATGAAAACGGAGAAAAATATCTCGTGTGCCGGCTGGATCTGCCGTTTTGTGAAAAAGAAGCGCAGTGGCCGCCTATACTGTGCACCTATTCTTCGGGGGCGGCGACTTTGATGGAGAAAGACTTTTTTATGGAAATGGGGATGTATGATGAGAACCTCTTTATGCACCAGGATGTGGAATTTTTATACCGTGCAAACCTGCGCGGCTATAAGATTGGAAACATAGGAATGAACTGTCTTGTACATGACCATAAACAGATTGACAGCGAGTCGGGCAGGCGATACGAGGCGATAAGATTTGATGAAGAAAGACTTAAAAAAAGCAGGCAGTATCTGAAAGAAAAATATGGACTTGGCAGCCGGCTGTAATTTAAGGCTGGACATACAGTCTTTTGTGTGGACAAAGCTGCAGTTTAGCGTGGAAAGAGGATGGGAATGAAAAAAGTATCCGTTATCATGCCGCTGTATAATGCGGAAAAATATATGACAGAGGCAATAGAGGGTATCCTGAACCAGACGTATGGGGATTTTGAGTTGTTATGTATAGATGATCACTCAACAGATAATACGGCGGGGATCTTGAATGATATTGCTCAAAAAGAGCAACGGATCCGGATATTGACAAACGGGCAGCGGTTGGGAGCAGGTGAGTCGCGGAACAGAGGATTAAGAGAGGCAGCAGGCAAATATGTCGTTTTTCTGGATGGAGACGATGTCTTTCATGAGAAGCTGCTGGAGACGACCTGTGAAGCAATGGAACGCTGTGAGGCAGACGTTGTGCTGTTTGATGCTGCCAGGCATGTGGCAGGTGAGCATATCCATATAAGAAAAGCAACGGAATATACACAGGAGTTTGTGGAGCGATATTGCATAAAAACGTTCTGCATTCACGATTTTCCGACAGGAGAATTTCCTCTTGGGTCGGATGCGATCGGCGATAAAATGTTCTTAAAAAGTTTTATTATGGACAATCGACTGCAGTTTCAGGATCTGGCGTCCTCAAATGATGTCTATTTTGTAAGAATGGCTTTGTACTGCGCCGCGAAGATAATATGGGCGCGAAGCGATGAAATGCTGCTTTATACGCGAGAGCATTCGGAACCGTCCAGAATATCAAATAACAGAGATCCGATGTGCGCCTATTACGCGTGGGAAAAACTGGCACGGGAATTGTCCGGAAGGAATATGCTGGAAGATCTGCAGCAGCATTTTTACAGCACATTTGCAGGAGCTGTGGTTGACCGGATTCAAAGGGAACGAAGCGTGGAGCGGCGAGAAGATTTTTACAGATTTCTGCAAAGAGAAGGCATCGAAAAGTGCATGGCATATTCGACGGTATACCGTGATAAAATAGATGTTTACACATTATATATTTTAGACGGTATACAGAAAAATCCATGTGAGAGCGGCTGGATTTTTTCCATGGATTCCTGTTTTCAGTTTTATTTGAGGAAAAACGGAGAAAAAATCTGTCGGTTTCTGCAGGAATTGCCATTGCAGGAGAAAAAGACAATACTATGGGGTGCAGGACACGATGGAACAGCGCTGTTGGAATATCTGGACGGGCATTCCATAAGGCTGTCCGGAGTTGTTGACTGCAGCACAGAGAAGCAGGGGACTGTTGTCTGGGGGTATGAAATAACCGCCCCGGATTTCTTTGAGCAGGAAGCGGATCATATTCTTGTCACCTCGAAGCGGTTAGAGCAGGAGGTAAGCGGGATGGTAAAGCATACAAAGGCTGTGGTGGTAAATCTTCTTACGGTGTTGCTTTAGAAGGAGACGGATGCATGAGGATCATTGTTTCGCTTACATCTTATCCGCCGAGGATAAATGGTGTACATAAGGTAGTCGAGAGCCTGTACCGGCAGTCTGTGAAAGCGGATGAAATCGTGCTGTATTTAAGTCTGGAAGAATTCCCCGAAGCGGAAGAGGATCTTCCGGCGACACTCAGGGCACTGATCGGGAAAGGCGGGTTCCGGGTGGCCTGGGTGCATGGAAACCTGAAATCCCACAAGAAATATTATTATGCATTGCAGGAATATAGAGATGCCGTTGTGATTACGGTGGATGATGACACAATGTATGCAAAGACCATGATCGGCGAACTGGTTGCAGGTCATAAGCGGTTCCCCGGTGCGGTATCGGCGAGAAATGTAAGGATCATTCTGAAAAAGGATCAGACGTTGGAACCGTACCGAAGGTGGGAAAGAGAAGACTGTCTGGAAGATCAGCCGAGAATGGATCTATGTGCCATCGGTAACGGCGGCATCTGCTATCCAGCGGTGCACCATGAGCGCTGGTTTGATCAGGAGATGATCATGAAGACGGCGCGGGATCAGGATGACCTTTGGCTGAAATACAATCAGATCATGGATGACATTCCGGTTGTTTACACGAAGCCTTCTCAAAAAGATATCACGATAGAAGATTCACAGCGCAGCAGTCTGGCGGCCGACAATCTGCGTGGAACGGGAAATGACCGGTGTATTGCCGCACTGTCAGCGCTGTGCAGGCAGCAGGATGCAGGCCGCTGCCGGAAATGGTTCCGGAATCTGCTGACGTGGGAGGCGTATACGACTGCAAAAAAGAGATGCTATGCGGGAATCTATGGAGCTGTACTGGACGGGGTCGGAAATCTGCCGGTTTATTTTTATGGGGCAGGGGAAATCGCGAGGTATCTTTTAAGGATTCTGGCAGATTTGGGATTGACGGAAAGGCTTGAGGCGGTTCTGGTCACAGACAGGTCGGGGAATCCTGCCCGCCTGTACGGTCTGCCGGTGCGGGCATTATCGGAACTGGAAGCCGGCCGGGCGTTTGGGGTGATCTTAGGCGTGAGCGAGGCAAATAAAAAGGAAATCATGGATGAACTGGCAGAGTATCATTACAAAACTGTGGAATTGGATCTGCAGGTGATCAGCCGTTACTATCCGGAGTGTTTTTTTACTGCCAGAGAAAATATGACATCTGTATATGAATCAGTGGCAATTTCGGATCTGCCGAATATGGCGTATCATCATTTTATGAGCTGTGAGAATGAAGTGTTGTATCTGATGGAGGAAGGAAAGCTGGCAGGCGTTCTGTCTATTGGGGATCTGGAACGTTTTTACAGGAGACAGGAAGACAGACTTACGATCAATCAAAACTTTACCTCGCTGAGTATGGTTGATTATGACAAAGCAGCTGCATTCTTTGAGCGTTCGCTGACCATCAACGAGATACCGGTGGTGACACAGCAGGGAGAGTTTCTGGGCGTTATTAAAAAAGAAAAGAAACCGTTTCTCAGAAAGCGGCAGCGGCGGATGCTGAGAGCCGCCAGACTGGGAGAATACAGGTGGCGGCGGGAAGAAGTGAAACGTTTTGTAAAGGAAACGAAAGCTGATGTTTTTCTTTATATTTTTTCTCAGGAAAAAGTCATGCAGCAGTTAAGCGGGACGGAGCGGCAGAAGATCATGGGGCATGCCTCTAAAATGGACGGAAATTCAAAATGGAGTATTCTGTCGGATCAGGAGTGGGAGACCTTTTTAGGATCAGGAGAGAAGAATGGTGTTGCTGTCCTGAGGAAAGAAAGAGAGTCTTGTCAGCCGGTGGTTACAAACGGCAGAACTGTATTCCCGGACATGGAGGGGGATTACTGCACAATTCGAAACGGGTATCGCAGTACGCCGAATCTTCCACCCGCAGCGGACAGAAGAATTTTTATGTTTGGACCATGTTTTGTATTTGGTGCATATTGCAGAGATGACCAGACAATAGAAGCGTATTTGCAGGATTTACTGAACAAGGATGGGCACACGTTCTGGAAGGTTTTAAACAGAGGATTGTGCAGTGGGGAATTGTGCTATGATCAGATGTTTGTGGAGGAATTATCGAGAGACGATATTGTGATCATCATAGGGACGGAACGGTATATTCCAAAAGAGACGGGAGGCGCAGTGGCTTTTCAGGGTGACTTGTCAGAGGTTTTTTTGACGATACCGCATTTATCGGATTGTGTGCTGGACAGCATTTTACATTGTAACTATATGGTAAATGAAAAGCTGGCGCAGAGAATTTATGCGGATATCTGTTCAACGGGAATCCTGGAAAAGCCAGGAAAGCCTGGCTTACCGGAAAAAATACAGGAGTATTATATTAACTGGTCAATACGGGAATATTTTATGGAATATTTTCAGCGGTATGGGCTGTGTCAGATGCCAGGTAACAGGAAAACAGGCGCAATCATCATGAACTGCAATCCCTTTACGAAAGGACATAGATACCTGATAGAACAGGCCGTGAAAATGGTAGATAAATTATATATTTTCGTCGTAGAAGAGGACAGATCCTGTTTTAAGTTTCAGGACAGACTGCGGATGGTCGAACAGGGTGTTTCGGATTTGTTGGGGGATATTATGGTCATACCATCGGGCAGATATATGATATCTCTTGAAACTTTTGCACAGTATTTTGATAAGGAGCAGGTTCAGACGGTAGATTCTATGGATTATGATGTGTATATTTTCGGGGAAATTGTCGCGGCGGAATTAGGGATTGGATATCGTTTCGTAGGAGAGGAACCTTTTGACGAAGTGACAAGGGCATATAATGAGACGATGAAGAGGATTCTGCCGGATTTTGGTGTTGAAGTGATCGAATTTCCAAGAGCTGCATTTGACGAAAAGGAGATGATCAGTGCGACCAGGGTGAGAAAGGCAATACAGGAGGAAGATATGGAGATGCTTGAAAAATTGTGTCCACAGAGTACGATTGCGTACTTAAAAGAGCATTTTATGCAGGTTGTGAAATAACACGGGCCGGACGAAAAGATGTACCTTGACAATTTCATACTTTACATCAGATTGGATGTGTGTTACGCTGTTGATAGAAACACGAAGATTCGTTATGCGGAGAAGAGGATATGCGCTATAAACCACTGCCCATAGGGGTTGACGATTTTAGGAAACTGATCGAGCATGGATATTATTATGTTGATAAGACGGCCTTTATTCGGGATTTGATCGACAGGAAAGGGGAGGTCAATCTTTTCACACGTCCCAGACGCTTTGGTAAGACATTGAATATGAGTATGCTGCGGTATTTTCTTGAAGACATGCATACCATAAAAGGCGAACCCATGGATAACAGGGGACTTTTTGAAGGCCTGAACATCATGCAGGCCGGGGAAAGCTATCTGTCGCATATGGGAGCGTATCCGGTGATCACACTGACGCTGAAAGCAGGCAGGCAGTCTACCTTCGCGAGTGCATACAGACAGATCACCATGCAGATCGGCATGGAGTTTGAACGGCACAGCTATGTGCTGGATTCGGATCTGCCGGATGAGATGAAGGAGCGGTATAAAAGTATTCTGAGCGGCCATGCGGATATGGATATTTTTAAAGGTTCGCTGCAGTTTCTCTCACACTGTCTTTCTTACTATTATGGAAAAAGAGCCGTCCTGTTGATCGACGAATATGATGTGCCGTTGGAAAATGCTTTTCTGTGTGGATTTTATGACGAGATGATCGATTTTATCCGGGCGCTTTTTGAGACTGTGCTGAAAACAAATGCCGGTCTGGAGTTTGCAGTCATTTCAGGATGTCTCAGGATCAGCAAGGAGAGTATTTTTACCGGGTTGAATAATTTAGAAGTTATTTCGATTTTAAATGACAGCTATCATGAATACTTTGGCTTTACAGACTGCGAAGTCAGGAAACTGTGTGATGATTTTGCTCTTTCTGAAAAATACGAGACGGTGAAAGCGTGGTACAACGGATATCTGTTCGGAAATACAAATGTCTACAATCCGTGGAGTGTGGTCAGATATATTAAGGATTTACAGGCGAACGAAAACTGTTATCCTGTTGCGTATTGGGCCAACACTTCATCAAACAGTATTGTGCGGGAGCTGATCGAGTTGGCGGATGAAAGCGTAAAGGCGGAGATTGAACAGCTGATCGACGGCGGGGTGATTGAGAAGCCCGTTCATGAAGATATTACCTATGCTGAGGTGTATGAAAGCATGGACAATCTGTGGAATTTCATGTTCTTCACAGGTTATTTCCGGAAGGTCAGTGAGCGGATCTGTGAAAATGACATCCGGTATCTGACATTTCGGATTCCCAACAGGGAAGTGCGCTATATTTTCTATACCAAGGTGAGTGCATGGTTTCAGACGAAAATAAAGCAGCGTGATATGAGCAGGCTTCACAACGCCTTGTTACAAAAGGATGTGGAAACATTTGAAGCAGAGCTGAATGATATTATGCTGGAGACCATCAGTTCCATGGATGAGCATGAGAATTACTATCATGGACTGGTAGCCGGTCTGCTCACCGGGATCAAAGGGTATATCACCAAGTCCAATCGGGAGTCCGGCAAGGGCAGATGTGATCTTTTCGTGAAACCGGTATCGAGACGGAAGGAAGCTTTTATCATAGAATTTAAAGTGACAAAGAAGCTGGGCGAACTGGAGGCAAAGGCGGATGAAGCGCTGGAGCAGATCGAGGAGCGGCATTATGAAAAGGAGCTGCTCGATGATAACTACAGTGTGATCAGCCGATACGGTATTGCGTTTTGCGGCAAGGAATGTATGGTCAGGCTGGCGGCGCAGTAAAAGACTCAGCAGCAGGCTGACGGGCATCAAAATTCCAGCGCAGCAGGCTGCGGAGTATTTGACCCTCGCGGCAGTCGCTAAATATCCACGCACACCTGCTGTGCAGCATGGATCCTGATGGAAACGAATATGAAATAAACTGCGGAAAAACTGGTGTAAAGTATGAAAATGTCACACTTTACATCAGTTTTTTTTTTTTTGGTTACTTATGAATTTTCATATTTCAGACAGGGGAGACTGGACATTCATGGATATGATACAGGAAGCGATGGCCCATAATAAGCATATTTCAGATTATAAGTTTGACGGGGAACAGACATGGGCCGCATTCCGGAACAGGGCGGCCGGAAGAGACGTCTATCTCTATGGACTGGGAAATGCCGCCGGTTACTTTATAGAAAAATACGGTGATAAGGTAAAACTCTGTGGTGCGATTGACAGCTATATCGGTCTGCAGGGATTTTGTCTGGGGGACTATCTGCCGGAAGCAGTGGAAACGGCCTGTGAACGGATTTCGATTTATGATGCCGGTATTCTTCCGTCACTTGATCCGGAGAAAACGATTATTTTGATCACTGCCGTCAATGCGTATGAAGAGATTGCCCGGGAAATGGCGTCTTATCGTCTGCAATGTTTTGTTCTGCTTTTGATGGAAGCCGATGCGAGAATCTGTTTTCAAGATGAAGATGCCCGAGCGTATGACGGAAAGCAGATTGACAGAAAGCAGATTGGAAAGCACACCGCAAAACATAACGCAAAGCACACCGCAAAATGTACCGGAGAACAGCCGGATCTGCAGGAGCAGAGAAACGCATATACAGATAAATGCTGCAGTCTGCCCATTGCGGAAAATAAAATTGTATGCATGATCGGCAGGTATGGCGGCCATGCAAGATACATAACGAAGGAGCTGATCAGGCAAAGCGATATCGGAGAAAGGAATGCCAACAAGGCCGGCAGCGGAAAAGCCGGTGACAGGGAGGGCGGCAGCAGGCAGAGCAGTGACAGGAAAGCCGACAGCAACCATCGAGTCGATCTGGATATCGTCTGGCTGGTGGAGGATCTGCGGATGAAAGTACCCGAGGGGGTGCGGCCGGTCCTGATCGGGAATTGGAAGAAATATATTTACGAGATGGAAACAGCCGGCATCTGGGTGTTTGATATTCTTGTGCCGGCATTTATACGGAAGCGGGAAGGGCAGATTTATATTCAGACCAAGCACTGGCCGAGTATAACGTTGAAGAAATTCTTTCTGGACGACCCATCGACAACAAATACAGAACACGCACGACAACTGGTGCGGCAGAACGGCAAGATCGCGGATTACTTCTTTGTGGGAAGTGATTTTGACCTGCAGACATGCAAAAGCGGGTTTGCCTGTGAGGGAGCGTTTGTTTTTGTCGGTTCGCCGAGGACGGACGCTTTATTTGACAAGGGGAATGGTTACAACATTGATAACGAGAACAGAAGCATTAACGAGGGCAGCAGCGGCAGCGAAGACAACCGGGGCAACAGAACCAACTCTGTCAATCGAAATAAGGTTTATGCCAGATACCACATTGCGGCAGACATCCACACGCTGTTATATGCTCCGACATTTCGCTTCGATCAGGAAAAAAAGCAGAAAAGGACAGTGCAGGGATTAGATTTTACGAAACTTTCAAAACAGCTGGAGCGGCGTTTTGGCGGTCAATGGAAGATTCTGTTCAGAGGGCATCCCTCTCTTTTGCATCTGAAAAACAGAGAAGACAGGGAGCATAACGTCTCGGTGATCGATGTGAGCGGGTACGAGGACAGTCAGGAGCTTGTGGCCGCCTGCGATATGCTTATCTCCGATTATTCGAGTATTCTGTTTGAGGCGGCATTTGTGGGGAAAGCGGCGCTGCTGTTTGCACCTGACAGGGAAGCGTATCTGGAAAAGGAGCGGACGTTTTACATAGACTACGATGCGCTGCCGTTTCCGGCGGCACAGACGAACGGGGAATTGGCCGCCGCGATCGAGCGGTTTGATGAGGGTGCCTATCGAAAAAAGACCGCTCTTTTTCTGGAGCAGTACGGTGTGCATGAGGACGGTCACGCCAGCGAAAGGGCGGCGGCGTTTCTGTTGTCCCGGCTGGAGCGCCGGCACAGGATTTCCGTCATCATACCTTTTTACAACACGGCCGCTTATCTGCCGCGCTGTATCGAAAGCGTTCTAAACCAGAGCTGCAGGGATCTGGAGATCATTCTGGTGGACGATGGCTCTACGGATGATTCCCTGCAGATCTGTGAAGCCTATGCGAAGAAAGATCCCCGTATCGTTCTCATCAGTCAGGAAAACCGCGGGAATACTGCGGCGAGGAAAGCCGGGATAAAAGCCTGCAGAGGAGAGTATGTGATGTTCGTGGATTCCGATGACTGGATTGGAACCGATCTGGCCGCCCTGCTGTATGAGCAGGCGGAGAGGCATCGTGCGGATCTGGTCGTTTCTAATGTGTTGAAGATCCGGGCAGGCGGACGGGAGGAAGAGCGGAGAAACCTGATCGCTCCGGGGGTTTATACCAACCCCAAGGATGCGGTGAAGAAGCTGTTTTTTGATTATGAAGATGAAGACTGCCGGTACGGCATTTTGCCCTATCTGTTTGCCAAGCTGTACCGGAGAGAGCTGGCAGTCCGTTCCATGGAAAAGATTGACGACAGGCTCCAATACGACGAGGACCGGGCGCTGGTGTGGACCTGTCTTATGCAGGATATCACGGCGGTCTTTGTTGGCAGCAGGGCGTATTATTACTGTCAGCGGGCCGAAGGGCTGGTGCGCGCCAGAGACGAACTGTATCTGGCGAAGATCAACTATTTCTACTGTTATATGCGCAGGCTGTTTGCGCAGGAAGACGGGATTTTAAGAAAGCAGCTGGAGCGGTATGTGGCCTGGAACGTGCAGATTGCGTTTCAGTGGAAGCTGGGCATGGGGGAAGGCGCTTTGCCGAAAACGCAGGGAAACGGCGGGGAGAGCAGGCAGGATGACCACAGAAAGTCATCAGATTCCCGAAAGCGGCCGGTATCCGGGAGCGAAATGAATGCTGCCGGCGTCCCGGATCCGGCAGGACACAATGTCAAAGTATCGGTGATCATCCCTTCCCTCAATGCCGCCGGCCAGATCAGGGAGTGCCTTGACAGCGTCAGGAGACAGACGCTGCCGGAGCTGGAGATTCTCTGTGTGGATGCCGGTTCGACGGACGGGACGGCTGCGATCCTGGAGGAATATGCTGCGCTGGATAACAGGATCCGTTATCTGCAGTCGGAGCGGAAGAGCTACGGTTTCCAGATGAACGCAGGGATAGAGGCGGCAGGCGGGGAGTACATAGGCATTGTGGAGCCGGATGATTACGTCGCGGAGGATATGTTTGAGAAACTGTACGATGCCGCTCATGGCAACCGTCTGGATTATGTGAAATCCAATTTCTATAAGTTCGTGGATTACCGGGGCCGGCGTCATTACCGGAAGTGGGAGCGAAGCTACTGGGGACAGGACGGCGATATTTTCGGACGGGTGATCCTGTTAAAAGAAACGCCCCGGGCGCTGGTCTACGGTGACCACGGCAATATCTGGTCGGGCATCTACCGGCGGGAATTTGTGCTGGAGCGAAAGATCCGGTTTCATGAGACGCCCGGGGCTTCCTATCAGGATACGGGATTTGCCCTGTTGTGTTCGCTGGAAGCGGAGCGGGTGATGTTTGTGGAAGACTGTTTTTACCGCTACAGGCAGGGCGGCACGGGAGCGTCGGTGCGGTCGCAGGACAAGCACAGCGTGATCATTGCCGAATATGCATGGGTCTGGGAGCAGATGAAAAGCAGAGGGTTTACGGACGAAGTATGCCGCAGCTTCTATATGGTGATGAAATTCCACTCCTATCTGTGGAATTACAACAGACTGCGGCCGGAAGGCAGGAGACGGTTTCTGGCAGGCCTTGTGCAGGATGAACTGCTGGAATTTCGGGAGGAAGTTCTGTCGTTTCGGATTCCTGAAAAAGAAAGGATGCTGCGATTATGGCGGGGAAAGCAGACACAGGAAGATATTTTTAACGAGGCGGAAGAGAGAAGAAGAAACGATGCGGAGGCATTCCTGCAGCTGGTGGAAAAGGCGGCACAGATCGTGGTGGTCTGTGCGGGAGCGCGGGGCAGGGCCCTCTTGAAGCTGTGCGGAAAGCTGGGGACAGGAAATATCCGTGCCGTCTGTGATAATGCTCCTGCTGTTCAGGGGCAGACCGTGGAGGGCATGGAGGTGATGAGCGTGGAACGAGCAGTCAGGCAGTACCCCAAAGCCTGTTATATGATCGCCAATCAATGTCATGCAGAGGAATTGTCTGCGCAGCTTGCCGGCGCGGGGATCAGCGCAGAGCAGATTTCTGTCTACGGGGAAGGCATTTACGGGGAAGAGGCGGTCATGAAATTTTTATTTTCGTGAGCAGACAGCAGGGTGCGCGCAGAACGGAAACATTGGGGGATGCGTTCGGCACACGCTGCCCCAAATATTCCGTATGGAGGTAACAGGGATGAACGCAGAACAGGATAAGGTGCAGTGGATCTACGGGCAGTTATGCGATGAAGAATCCAGATATCTATTTGAAAACAGAAGGAAATATGCCGAGAGCGGTGAGTGGAAATACATTGAAAATATAGTCAGGAGCATACCGCAGTACGCTGACAATGTTTACTATGGCGGTAAGGAACAGGAGCTGTACCGAAAGCTGAGAGCATACGGGAAGAAGATCATTCTTTTCGGTTATGGGTACAGGGCCAAAAGGCTGTACCGGGATCTTTGCGCGGAGCATCTGGATATGGCGTATATTGTTGATTCCGATGAGAAGAAGCAGGGCACTTTTATAGAGAAAACACCGATTGTTTCTCTGCGGTATGTTGTTGAACGGGAAAACACTGACCAGTGCGTGTTTCTGATCACTTCCTCTTATCATGCGGAAGAGATACGGGCGGAACTGTCAAAATGCGGCTGCAGATACGTAGAGGACGCAAACCTGTACGGCAAGTGTTTCCGGCAGGATCAGTATTTTGAGCGCAGTGATTTTTTGACGTTTGCGGAGCAGGAGGTCTTTGTCGATGGGGGATGTTTTGATCTGGAAACGACACGGATCCTGATGGAGAGACTGGAAGAAGAGGGGAAGAAGTGCCGGAGCGTGTATGCCTTTGAGCCGGACCGGAACAACTATTTGGCCTGTAAAAAGAAGACAGAACATAGTGGCTGGCACAACATAAGGCTGGTCAATGCCGGATTGTGGCATGAACCGGCGGCGTTAACCTGGGAGAATGCGGGAACGGCCGGAGCACATCTGGCAGAAGCGGCGGGGGAAGGCGGCGGCCGGTGTCAGGTGAAAGCGGTTTCTCTGGATTCCGTTGTTGAGAAAAGGGAGCAGGTTACGTTTATCAAGCTGGATGTGGAAGGAGCCGAACTGGAGGCTTTGCAGGGAGCGAAGCGGATTATCACAGAAAACAGGCCGAAACTCGCGGTCTGCCTTTATCATAAGAAGGAAGACTACTGGCGGATTCCTTATTATGTGAAAAGTATGGTGCCGGAGTACAGATTATATATCAGGCACTACAGCAATTATTCGGCGGAAACGGTACTGTATGCCGTTTGAACATATAGTAAACGACATAACAACTTTCTGTTTCCGGCTCTTGCAGAAGCCATATACGGTAGCTCCTGCAAGGCCGAAAACGAAATTTCTAATGTCGTTAACTATACATGCCGGATTCAAAAATAGCAATACGAATAGCAATATGAATAGCAATATAAATGGAAATATGAATAGCAATATGAATGGAAATACAGATAGAAATACAAACAAAAATACAGATCACAACTTTAAGGAAAGTAAGGGAAGAACATTGCACAGAGCAGAGGAAGATAAAATAACCCCGCAGGAACTGATCGCAGAACTGCCCAAAGGGCTGGTCAAGTGGTATCCGTTTAAGGCGGATCAGTGTGCGCTTTATATCACCGGGAATACGGAACTTGACCGGGCGGTGGAAGAAGCCCTGCGGGAGAGCGGTATGATGGTGGATTGTGTGGAAGCGGAAAACCTCCCTTTAAAGCGGTATGACCACATCATAATCACCATGGCGATGGAACAGACCGGAAACATAGAAGAGGCTACGAAAATTTTGCGAAAAGCAAGGCCGCTGTTAAAGGAACATGGCAGGCTGTTTCTGGGGATGAGCAATCGTCTGGGAATCCGGTATTTCTGCGGGGACAAAGATCCCTATACGGGGCGGAGTTTTGACGGCGTGGAGGGGTATGTCAGGGCGGAGGCGTCTGCTTTTGACCGCCGGAAAGGCCGCAGTTACGCGAAAGCGGAGATCAGGCAGATGCTCCGGGAAGCCGGGTTTGTCCATTACAGGTTCTATTCGGTATTTCCTGTGCTGGAGAGGCCGCAGATCATGTTCGCCGATGATTTTACGCCGGGGGAGCAGCTGGACATCCGGATTTTCCCACAGTATCATTGTGCGGATACGGTATTTCTGGAGGAAGAACTGCTGTACGGCGCGCTGCTTGAAAACGGGATGTTCCATCCCATGGCCAACGCATTCTTTATAGAGTGCGCGCTTGACGGCGGGCTTTCCGACATAAATCAGATCACCGTTTCCATGGACAGGGGGCGGGAGAATGCCATGTTCACCATGATCCGCAGGGATGGTCGTGTGGTAAAAAAGCCTGTCTACAGGGAAGGGCTGCAGAAGGGGAAGGCACTTAAGGAGAATGCGGCCGATCTGGAACGCCATGGTGTGCGGATGGTGCCCATGGAACTGGAAAATGACGCATGTGTCATGCCTTTTATAAAGGAACGCTCGGCCCTTTCCTTTCTGCGGGAGCTGTCCACAAAGGATCAGGAGCGTTTTCTGCAGGAGCTGGACCGGTTCTGGCAGATCATCCTGCATTCCTCGGAGCATACACCCTATGAGGAGATCGACTGGGAGAATTATGCTCCGGGCTGGGAGGAAAAGACGCCCGACGATCCTTTGAAAGGCCAGTGGAAGAAGCTGGCTTTTGGAACGGCACAGGAGCGGGACAGCATCGGTGTGATCTTGAAAAGGGGCTATATCGACCTGATACCGCTGAATGCCTTTTACGACGGGAAGGATTATCTGTTCTATGATCAGGAGATGTACGTGGAGAATCTGCCGGCGAAGTCGATCCTGCTCAGGACGCTGACCACCCTCTATCTGGGGAACTGGGAGCTGGAGCGCATTCTGCCGGAGGAACGGCTGCGGGAGCGCTATGGTCTGAACCAATGTCGGCAGTTATTTTCCGGATTTAACAGCCGCTTTTTAAACGAACTGAGAAATGACAGGACTTTGCGGGAATACCACAGGGCGGTGCGGAAGAATGCGGGTACGATCCATGCCAACCGCCAGCGCATGAATTATGCGGCACAGGAGTACGACCGGATCTTCCGGGATATCTTTAAGGGAACGCGGAACCGCAGGCTCTATCTGTTCGGGACGGGACAGTTCGGGCGGGCTTTTCTGTCGCAGTTTGGACGGGACTGTGAGATCTCCGGATTCATAGACAATGATCCGGACAAGTGGAATACGCAGATCGGGGGTGTTCCGGTTTATCCGCCGGCAGAGCTTGCGGCGCTGGAAAAGGGGACTTATAAGGTGATCATCTGTATCAAAAATCACCGGGCCGTTATGGAGCAGTTAACGGGAATGGGCATCACCAATTTCAGCGTTTATGATGTCAATCTGGCGTATGTGAGGCCGGAGCCGGAGCCGGGAGACAGGGAGAAGCCCGGGGAGAGCGGGAAGAAAAAGTATCATGTGGGGTATGTGGCAGGGGTGTTTGACCTTTTTCATATAGGGCATCTGAATCTGCTCAGGCGCGCCAAAGAGCAGTGTAGTCATTTGATCGTGGGTGTGGTGACGGACGAAGGGGTGATCAGGAACAAGCATAAGGCCTGTATCGTCCCTTTTGCGGAGCGGATCGAGATCGTGCGTGCCTGCAGATATGTGGATGAGGCGGTGGAAATACCGCTGGAGCAGTATGATACGGATGAAGCGTACAGGAGATATCAGTTTGACGTACAGTTTTCCGGGAGCGACTACGCCGACAGCCCGGCATGGACGGCCAAGCGGGAGTTTCTGCGGCAGAAGGGGGCGGATCTGGTGTTTTTTCCGTATACGCAGTCTACCAGTTCCACGAAGCGCAGGGAGTTGATCGGCAGGAAAGCGGAGGAGTGAGAGGGGAGCGATGCAGGTAAGTTTATCAACGAAAAGTATACACGGGGTAACGAGGATCGGCGCTGACCCGGAGGGTGTTTTGGGCGAAAGTGTATATGGGATCACGGTGGACGCGGAAACCTTTTATGGACGGAATGCACTGGAAGGATGCGGTGAAAAAGGGTTTGACGCGGATGCGGTGGCAGCGCAGTTCAGTGCGTTTGTGCAGGACTGCGTCAGGAGCGGTGTGAGGATTCACGCCATGCGTATGCCGCGTTTGCGGTGGGATACGAAGCGGACGGATTTACGTGAACTGCTGCTGCGGTTCGGGCGGGAGGGGATCGAAGCCTGCGCCGGGGCGGGCTGTCATTTTGTGGTGATGCAGCCGCTTTTTGCAGGAATTGCCAGAGAGCAGCTGTGGCGGGAGAATCGTCGGTACTATGCGGCGCTTGGACGGATGGCGCAGCGGGCAGGCGTTAAGATTCTGCTGGAAAACCAGTGCGGTCATGTGAATGGTCATTTTGTCCGCGGTGTCTGTGCGGATGCCGCTGTGGCGGCAGCGTGGATTGATGCCCTGAATGCGGAGGCGGGAGCGGAGACCTTTGGTTTCTGCCTTGACACGGGGGCCGGCAATCTGTGCAGGCAGGATATGGGGGAGATGGCCGTGACGCTGGGAAGCAGGCTTAAGGCCGTGCTGGTGCGGGAATGCGACGGGGTGCGGGAGGCAAGCCGGCTTCCTTTTACGGGACGAACGGCGGCCGGGCAGGACGCCGACTGGCCGGGCTTGATCCGGGGGTTACGGAAGAGCGCGTTTGACGGTATCCTGATCCTGGATGCCGGCGATACTTTGAGAGGGTTTTCCCATCTGCTCCGTCCGCAGGTGCAGTCGCTTGTCTGTGCGGTGGCGGAGTATTTCAGATGGCAGATCGGCATGGAATGGTGTCTCCGGGCGTACCCGTCCAGAGTGCTTTTCGGGGCGGGAAATATGTGCCGGCAGTATCTGGCCCGCTATGGGGAAGCGTTTCCGCCGCTTTTTATCTGCGACAATGACCGGGAGCGCTGGGGGACGGAAGTATGCGGTGTGGAAGTGAGACCGCCGGAAGCATTACGGGAACTTCCGGAGGACTGCGTGGTCATGATCTGCAATACATTTTATGAGGAGACTGCGGAGCAGCTGCGGGAGCTGGGCGTGAGACAGATCGGGGCATTCAGTGACGAATGTTTGTGATGCGCCAGTCTGCGTTCTGGTGGGAGAACCGGCTGCGTCAGTCTGCGTCTGGATGGGAGAAATGGCTGCGTCAGTCTGTGTCTGGTGGGAGGAACGACTGTGCCGGTCTGTGTCTGGTGGGAGGAACGGCTGTGGCAGTCTGCATCCGGATAAAACGAAAGGAAGGGCGAGTAAGATGCACAAACTGTCTGTGGGCGTACAGAGCAGGCACATCGTATATGACGAAGATCCTGCAGAGGGGTTTCAGATGCTGCTCCAGTCGGGGTTTACCTGCTGTGATTTCAGCCTCAATGCCTATTTGTCCAATGAGGAATTGTATAAGTATAGAAGAAATGACTTTTTCGACCGGCCGGTTTCCGCGCTGAGCGCTTTTTTCGGACGGCACAGGGAAGCGGCCGGGGCGGCCGGCGTTCGGATCAACCAGATGCATATGCCCTACCCCTGTTTCGTGCCGGGTGCACCAAAGGAGATCAACGAGTATCTGGCAAAGGTGGTGGCTCCCAAAAGCATGGAAGTGTGCGCCTTTTTCGACTGCCCGCACATCGTGGTGCACGGGTTTAAACTTGCCGGCCATGTCAGTTCGGAACAGGAGGAGTGGGAGCGGACGGAGGAATTCCTGCAGACGCTTGGCCCCCTGGCGAAGGAACGCGGTATTACGGTCTGCATGGAAAATATCTATACAGACAGCGGAAACCGTATCGTGGAAGGACCCTGCTGTGACGCCGCAAAAGCCGCCGCCCGCATCGACAGGCTGAATGAGGCGGCCGGGGGAGAGGTGTTTGGATTCTGTTTCGACACGGGACATGCCAATCTGGTCGGACTTGATTTCGAGAATTTTATCACCACACTCGGAAAGCGGATCAAGGTGCTGCACATTCATGATAATGACGGTGTGGCGGATTTACACCAGATACCGTATACGTTTGCCAGAGGCAGGGAGAATCAGACGTCTACGGACTGGGCCGGGTTTCTGGCGGGATTGATGAAGATCGGATTCGATCAGGTGCTGAGTTTTGAGACGGCTCCGGTGCTGTCGGCATTTCCGGAGCAGATGAAGCGGCCGGCGCTTGCGTTCATTGCAAAGATCGGCAGCTGTTTTGCGGAGAAAATAGAAAAAGGCCGGTGACAGGGAGTAAGGAGGCTGAACCAGCCGTTGTGGAGACTATCGGGAAAGGTATGCGTAGAAGTAACGGGAATTGTATTTTCAGACTCTGGTCCGTCTGTACTCGTTGGGACTCATATGGTAATGCTGTCTGAATTTACGGCAGAAATATCCTGCGTTTGCAAAACCGGTATCCGCGGCGATGGCGGTCACGGATTTCCCTGTGGTATGAAGCTGCCCGGCGGCCTGTGTCAGGCGGTATTGGATGAGATATGCCACCGGCGGCATCCGGATGAATGTCTTGAAAATATGGAGAGCGCTGCTTTTGCTGACGGAGGCGGAGGCGGCGATCTCTTCGAGGGCCAGTTCCTCTCGGTAATGGTCATGCACATACTGCATCATGGTCTGGAGTCTTGCCTGCTGGTGGTTCAGCTGCCGGGCTTTCCCGGAGTCTGTGGTCAGATCCAGATTCTGAAACAGAATATCCCACATTTGTAGAAGGAGCTGCGTTGTCTGCAGCTCATTTTTTTGAGCGGTTTCCTGCAGGGCGAAGATCTGCGCCAGGATCTGCAGGATCCGGTTCTGCCAGGGGATCTGCGGGGCGAAGATCTGACAGGCGGCAGAGGAGTTTATTACGGGAAGAATATATTTTTCGTAGATGAGACTATCCTCCGGGGCCAGCAGAAGAGGGGAAAAGACGATATTGGGAATGGGCGTGCTTCCCCTGGATTCAAAGCGGTGCAGAACGCCGCTGTTGATGAAAATACCGCATCCTTTGGGCAGTTCCAGCTGCTTTGCACCTACAAGACAGCGGGCAGCGCCGTCCGTGACGACCATAAATTCCAGTTCATGGTGCCAGTGCCAGTCAATGCGGTGGAAATCAAACTGCCAGATATCTTCAGGATAGTAGGCAAAAGGATATCGGCTGTTTCCATGCTGTACGGTTTCATAGAGGGTGTCGTCGGTGGTGATCTTATAAATGCTCATAGGAATCTCGTTTCGTAGTGGTACAGTCAAATACACGCGCTTACGGTGCAGACTGTGTAACGTTGGATTTGCGATATTGTACCATAAATATGTGAATATGTGCAATGATTTCGGCATATAAATGCGATACAATGTAACAACGGCAGCAACAGTGAGGGTATTTGAATTGTTGCCGATAATTTGTCACTAAGGAGATAAGAAGGTTGAAAAATCACACTGATGTGCTGATTTTTCAACTGCGGGTTTGTGCCGGAGCCACAAACTCGGGATGGCAGAGCCAAATTTGAGATTTGGCTCGCAGCCTTCGCAAAAAACTGCTTCGGCATGGAGGTAAACATGAAGAACAAATACAACACGACCGTCACGGCCTGCTTTGTGGGATATATCGTGCAGGCCATCGTTAATAATTTTGTGCCGCTGCTCTTTTTGACGTTTCAGAGGACTTACGGGATTCCGCTTTCGCAGATCACACTGCTGGTGACGTTTAATTTCGGAATACAGCTTCTGGTGGATCTTCTGTCCATCGGATTTGTGGATAAGATCGGCTATCGGGCGTCCATGGTCATGGCTCATGTGCTGGCGGCAGCCGGGCTTATTCTGCTTACGATCCTGCCGGAGGAGTTTGGATCCCCCTTTGCGGGCATCCTGATCGCCGTTATGGTCTATGCCATCGGCGGCGGGCTGCTGGAGGTGCTGGTCAGTCCGGTGGTGGAAGCCTGTCCATCGGATAATAAGGAGAAGGCGATGAGCATGCTGCATTCCTTTTACTGCTGGGGACATGCAGGGGTGGTGCTGGTGTCAACGCTGTTCTTTCATGTGGCCGGCATCGGAAACTGGAAGATACTGGCCTGCGTGTGGGCGTTAGTGCCGATCTGCAATGCTGTCGCGTTTGTGAAGGTGCCCATCGCTTCCCTGATGGAGGAAGGGGAGACAGGACTGCGGCTGAAAGAGCTGTTTGGGATCAAGGTGTTCTGGATCCTGCTGGTGATGATGATCTGTGCGGGGGCCAGTGAACAGGCGGTGAGCCAGTGGGCGTCCACCTTTGCGGAGAAAGGGCTGGGGATATCCAAGACGGCGGGGGATCTGGCAGGACCGCTGGCATTTGCGATCCTGATGGGCGCTTCCCGGGCATTCTATGGAAAATACGGCGACCGGATCCATCTGGACCGGTTTATGGTCTACAGCAGCTGCCTGTGCATCCTGTCTTATCTGGGGATAACGTTTCTGCCGTCTCCGCAGCTTAGCCTGGCTGCCTGTGCGGTCTGCGGCCTGTCGGTGGGGATCATGTGGCCCGGCACGTTCAGCAGGGCATCGGCAGCGCTTCCCAGGGGCGGTACGGCAATGTTTGCGCTGCTGGCTCTGGGCGGGGACGTGGGTTGCTCCGGCGGGCCTACGGTGGTCGGATTTGTGTCGGGCGCGCTGGGAGACAATCTGAAGCTGGGCGTTCTGGCAGGGGTGGTATTTCCGACGCTGTTATTACTGGGGGTTCTGCTGGTGTCCCGCCTGCAGGTAAAGAAAGAGGCACTTTGAAGCAAGACATCCGGCTGTGTATGAAAGGATTGGGAATTCATCTCTATGAGAAAGATCATGAAAAATGTTATTTTTACCTTTTTGATTCTGCTGCTGGGACTTTACACGGCGCTTTTGACATATCTGCACTTTTTTGCATCGGGGGACAGGGACTTTTCCGGGGAGTGGACGACGCAGCTTGCTATGACGCAGCAGGCGGCGGTCACGGCGCTTGACTGGCTGCAGGAGATTGAAGGGGTATCTGTTTCGCTGGAAGAGATGGAGTCTTCCATGCAGGGATTGACCATCGAGGTAAGCCTGACGATGGAGCAGACAGAGCGTATGGCAGGTACGTTTCAATGCGGGATACGGGCGGACAGCTATGAGGCGTGCAGGCAGGCGGCCTACGAGGCATTTGCCGAAAGCTTCCGGACCCTTCTGGGAGAGAGACTGCGTATGGCAGGTTATGCGGGAAGTACGGATCAGGAAGCGGTGGAGGCTCTTGTGGCCGGGGAGTTCGGAGTGTCTACTGTGTCCTATCTGATGGAGTATGGTCCGGTGCTGCTGCCTTCCCTGGAAGAATTACAGGGACAATATGAGGGCAGCGGTACTTACGAGGTGGAAGCGGGGGTCCTGCGCAGACGGTTTGAGGATGGCAGTACGG
This sequence comes from uncultured Lachnospiraceae bacterium, assembly GCA_910578115.1. Classification (GTDB taxonomy): domain Bacteria; phylum Bacillota; class Clostridia; order Lachnospirales; family Lachnospiraceae; genus UBA3282. The sequence goes on from CAJTPO010000013.1 coordinate 63,543, forward strand.
TCATTACAAAGGAAGAATATTATATCAGGAAAGATGACGCTCTCATTCTGACGGGAGAGGCGGACTCTGAGGACGGGAAATCTTTCTCCGGTCGGTATCCTGTTGTGTACAGGGGTGAGCCGCTGCAGCCCTGATCAAAGCGTAAGAAATTACAGGTCCAGTGGGCAGGAAGGTGTTGATATTCTGCAGCAGGACCGGAGACAGAGTAGGAGATGGAATGAAAACTATATTACAAAAAAGCAGCCTCTTTATATTGTCCATCATTTTGGCAGTTTCACTTCTGCCGGCAAGAGTGTATGCGGGCTTTGAGATGTGCGGAGTCTGTCAGGTGCAGACGGATACGGGAGCCGCAGGTACCGTTAAATTTCTGGATTATGGCTATGTCAACAATACGTACCTTTCGCTGCGGGATCTGGCCATGATTCTTATGGATACGGATAAGGCTTTTTCGGTGGAGATTTCAAACAGCTCTGTTTCGCTGTCGACGGGAGGCTCCTACACGCCGGTGGGTACGGAAAACGGTTCCTGGGAAAGCGAGGAGAATCCGGATCTTTCCCTGCGGCGAAATGAGTTCGAGGTGGACGGACAGAAAGTTTTTTATCATACCATGATCATGAAGATGCCTTCCGGGGATTATGACTGTTTTATGATGACCATGGATCTGGCCATGCTCTTTGATATGGATATCGCATCTTCCGGCACGGGTTCCCTGTTGATCAATACGCAGGATGCCTTCCGGGTTTTTCCTGATGCTTTGGAACAGGCAGGTTATTTCTACGGGGTCAACGGTGTCTTCCTGGGAGATGCTGTCACCGGGGAAGTTTATTACCAATACCAAGCGGATGTGCCTTATCCGATCGCCAGCACTTCCAAGCTGATGACGTGCCTTTTGACCATGGAAGCTGTTGCGTCCGGGCAGATCGCGCCGGAAGACTCTGTTACCGTTTCGGATGCGGTGGAGCTGCTGGCCTCTTCCAGTGACGGGGTGATTCCCCTGAAAGCCGGGGATCAGATCACCGTGCAGGAATTATTGACCGGCCTGCTGCTGCCTTCCAGTAACGAATGCGCGTTGTGTCTGGCTGAGACCATCGACGGGTCGGAGGAAGCTTTTGTGCAGAGGATGAATCGGAGGGCGCAGGAGCTGGGGCTGTCCCAGGCCGTATTCTTCAACAGTCATGGGCTTCCCTCGTACTCGGGGGATTCCATTTCCGCAAAGCGGCAGAACCGCATGAGCGCCGAGGATATGTTCCGGCTGGCCGCTTATCTGCTGGAGGTCTATCCGCAGGTTACGGGCATTACTTCCATGAAAGAGGCCAGACTGGCGTCCCTTGACCTGGAAGTACGCAACAGCAATCCGCTGCTGTACAATATGCCCGGTGTCACGGGGCTGAAGACCGGGACCACCAACAAGGCGGGGGCCTGTCTGGTCACTTCCCTGTCCGCAGACGACGGGACGATGCTGCACGACCTGATTGTCGTTGTTCTGGGGACGGAGGATTCCATGGAACGCGGCCGGGTATCAGGGCTGCTGGCCAGATATGCCCTGCAGGCTTTCTATGGGGAAGGGGAGGCGTCTGGGGACGGAACGGCCGGTCAGGACGGTACCACGCCGGGCCTGCCTGTACATGCCGAAGCGGCAGTGGGACGCATTATTCGGGGCGTTGTCCGGTAGGGAGCCTTCTGCCTTAGAGGAATTGTCTGCGCGCAGGCGTGACGGGAAGCCGAAGCAGATAGATACACACGCTGTTTAAGATTGAAATCAGTGTCAGAAGAGTTGCGCCGATATGTGGCAGTCTTTTGGCACTTTTTTTGTTTATGCGCATTTCTGAATCGTAAAAAGTTATAATAATTACGTTTGTCGATGCTTTATTTGCAGGAAAGCTTGCATAAATACCTGATTATAGATTATGCTGTCTAATAGAAATGGACGTTTAATCAAATATTTCCATAAGGCATAAACAGGAAAAGGGAGGGAATGGATGGAATCAATCTGGGCGGCGGAAACGAGAATAAGAAAGCGCATACCACTTCCGGGAGATCTGGAGACGGAGGCTGTTGTTATAGGGGCAGGCATGGCAGGGATCCTGACTGCCTACTATCTGCAGCAGGCAGGGATTGGGACGATTGTTCTGGAGGCGGACAGGATTGGCAGCGGTCAGACGAAGAACACGACAGCCAAGATAACGTGTCAGCATAATCTGATCTATGATCGTCTGATCCGTACACAGGGCAGCAGGGCGGCTTTTGCCTATGCGTCCGCAAATGAAGATGCGATTGAGGCGTATGAGCGTCTGATCCGGGAAAAGGATATTGCCTGTGATTTTGTCAGATGTCCGGCATATCTGTATTCCAGAAAGGGAGAGGCGCTCCTGCGTCAGGAAGTGAAAGCGGCGGCTTCAATAGGTGTTGATGCTGCGTTTGATACGGACAGTGAACTGCCGTTTCTTGTATCGGGGGTGGCAAGATTTGACAGACAGGCCTGCTTTGATCCGTTGAAATTTCTGTCGGCTGTTTCGGAAGAGGTGACGGTATATGAGCGAACCAAGGTGTTAAAGGTTGTGGGAAATCAGGCAGTGACGGACAAAGGATGTGTGACGGCACGACATATTATATTTGCCTGCCACTATCCGTTTGTCAATATACCCGGATACTATTTCGCGAGAATGTATCAGGAGCGCAGCTATGCGGTGGCTTTGGAAGGGGCTGACAGGATAGAGGGCATGTATCTTGGCATAGATCGGGATGGTTTATCGTTCCGCCAGCAGGGGGAAAGGCTGCTGCTTGGCGGTGGCAGTCATCGGACCGGCAGGAATAAGAAGGGCGGACAGTATGCCGGACTGCAAAACAGGGCGAAGGCATTTTATCCCGGCAGCCGGGTGATCAAGAGTTGGTCGGCGCAGGATTGCATGACGCTGGATGGGATTCCTTATATCGGACGTTTTTCTGCCCGCAGGCCGGAGTGGTATGTGGCGACGGGATTTGGAAAGTGGGGAATGTCGTCGTCTATGGCGGCGGCACATATTCTGACGGCACTGATCACAGGGCAAAAATGCCCGGAAGCGAGGGTCTTTTCACCGCAGAGAAGGCTGACATCCGGAGCAGTACGGGAGCTGGGTGCTCATAGTCTGCATACCATGAGAGGCATGACGAAACGCATTCTGCCGGCAGAAAATGGGAGGATTGTCCCGAACTGTACGCATATGGGCTGCAGACTGGAGTGGAATCCGGAGGAGGAGACCTATGACTGCCCCTGTCACGGTTCCCGCTTTGACAGGAAAGGTCATTTGATCGATGGTCCGGCACAAAATGACTGCCGCAGGAGGTGACTTCTGCGGCAGTTTCACATGCAGTATAAATGCTGTGAAGCTCTGGACTTTCACAGTTGTGGAGCGAATTTCGGGAGCAGGCCGTGTGCGGTATGGGTTCAGATCAAATTGGCGAACAGGGAAGCTCCGATTACGGTCACGAGTCCTGCTACGGCGATGGCCAGACTGCTCATGGCCCCTTCGACTTCGCCCATTTCCATGGCTTTGGCTGTGCCGATCGCATGGGAGGCCGTGCCCAGTGCCAGTCCCTTTGCGATCGGCTCTTCGATGTGAAACAGTTTGAATACGAATTCTGCAATGACATTTCCCAGAATCCCGGTGACGATAATGACGGCTACCGTGATCGTGGGAATCCCGCCAAGCTCTTCGGAGATGCCCAGGCCGATGGCGGTGGTGATGGATTTGGGGAGCAGCGTCACATACTGTTCATGATTAAGGCCGAACAGCTTTGCCAGCAGGAAAACGCTCACAAGGCTGGCCAGGACGCCGGAGGCGATGCCGCCTGCCACGGCTTTTACATTATTCTTAAGCAGGGTGAGCTGCCGGTAAAGAGGCACGGCAAGGCATACGGTGGCCGGCGTGAGCAGATAACTGATATAGCCCGCGCTTTTGCTGTAGTGGCTGTATTCCACATGCAGAAGAGACAGTATTGCCATGACGCAGATTGTTCCGATCAGCAGTGGATTTAAAATCGCCAGTTTGAATTTTTTCTTTAAAAGAAGTCCGATTTCGTATGCGGCCAGACTGATCACCGCACCGAAAAATACGGATTCGATTAACATATTTTGCATAGTATGAACGCTGCCTTTCTATGTCTTCTATGAATTTTCCTTTTTATTATAGAAATAACCGGCAGTCAGAACTACACACCTGCTGCGCTGTTCGTGACTGCGCCATGCATTCATGCGGCTTGTCTGTATGAATGCATGTGTGCATATGTTTCTAAACATCCACTTCTATTTATGGTGGTATGATGGTACGGGATATGGATGTTTAGGAATTCTGTTTGGGTGGCTTTGGCAGACGCTGCATTTTCTTTCGCGGCCTGCGCAGGATCATGCGCTGTGTCACCTGTCCGGTTACTGCCATGACAATCACGGTGGTGATAAGGGTGATCAGGATCACAGGCAGACAGACGGGTTTGAGAACCGGCCAGGCATCCAGCAGGCCTACGGCTGCAGGAATGAACATGACCGGCATGATCTCGATCAGAAAGTCGGCAGCAGCGCCTACCTGCTCCTGCTTCAGAATTCCCGTGCACAGAGCGGTGAGCATGAGGACCAGCCCGTAGACGCTGGCGGGAACGGGAAGCGGTATCAGACTGTGCAGCATCTCGCCGAGAAACGAAACAAGCAGGATGATACAGAACTGGCGTAAATATTTCATGTGTTCTTCTCCCTTCTGGTATCAGGAAACCTGTTCCCATGACAGGTCTTTTGTCGATTTCTGTCATGGAAATATAGAATTCCTGCGGCAGAGACCGGTGGTATCAGTAGACATCATAGAGCACAAAATATCAGCCGTCAATAGGAAAAAGAGTCCCGCAATGATCCGAAATTGAAGAAAGTAAGATTTTATTTGAATTTTATAGAATTTTATTTTATCCTGTTACTAATAGATGTTAATTCCACGTAAGATATTTTGGGATTTTTATTCCCGTGGATTATACCAGGTGCCGTGCTTAAATGCGCAGGTTGAAGGAGAGTGGAGGAATATTATGATAAAGAAAAAATATTATGCGGGTCTGCTGGTATGTCTGTTGACAATGTCAATGGGTCTGTTGGGCGGCTGTGGGAAAGAAGGACAGGAAGAAGAGTTGTGGGAGCAGGAAACGGGAGAAACGGATTCGACGACGGACTCTGGAGAGGATGACGGGGAAGCTGTGGACAAGGACGGACAGTCCGCAGGGATTACCTTTGAGGCTAAGGATCTGGAAGGTAATACCGTCACGGAAGCAGTTTTTGCGGAGTCGGAGCTGACCATGGTCAATGTGTGGGCGACTTACTGTAATCCCTGTCTGAGCGAAATGCCGGAGCTGGGAGAGCTTGCAGGGGAATACAGGTCGGATGAATTTCAGATCATTGGTATTGTCAGTGACGTGCAGGAAGGAGCAGATCTGGAAATGACGGTGTATGCGGCAACTCTGGTAGAACAGACCGGGGCGGCATATCCGCATCTGTTGTTGAATGAATCGTTGTTCAATGCAATGTTAAGCGGTGTGAGCGCCGTGCCGACGACATTTTTCGTGAATGAAAATGGGGAGATACTGGATACGGTTGTGGGAGCCATGGATAAGGATTCCTGGAAGGAGAAGATCGATGGGCTTCTGGAAGAGTGACGAAAGAGGCGGGCGGATGACTGTCCGCAGGAATGGTAAAAGCCGGCAATACGGATGGCTGTCGGGGGTGCTGCTTGGAGTTATATTCCTGGGAATCGGAGCAGCACAGGGGCAGTTTGGGGTGATCTGTCGCAAGGCGGTGATGATCTGTCTGGAATGCATCGGCATTGGATAAGTACGCAGTGTATGATACATGCATGGTACATGGCTATAATGCCGTCTTGACAGAAGCGGTAAGGATACGGATTTCGCAACAGGAAGCCGGAAACGACACGGATATGGATCTTGCAGCAGGAAGCCGCAGGTTGAACTGCGGCAGATAAAGCAGCGCAGAAATGGAGAAAAATATGAAAAGAATATCTATGGCACCGTACTTTTTTACAAAACATTTGTGCCTGGATAGATATGAGGTGCAGGTATGAACAGGATTCGACTGGCCGTACAGCTTGTTTTTACGATCGTTAGCAACGGGTATCTGTACGGCTTTATGAATGGAAAAATATATCAGGGCAATCTGAAATATGTGTGTGTTCCGGGGCTGAACTGCTATTCCTGTCCCGGGGCGGTGATGTCCTGCCCGATCGGTGCATTGCAGGCGTTATTAAATCAGCGGGGATTTACCGTGCCTTTCGGTGTGCTGGGATTTTTCTTTGTGTTCGGCAGTCTGCTCGGCCGGGTGGTCTGCGGCTGGCTGTGTCCCTTCGGGCTGGTGCAGGACCTGCTGCATAAGATACCGGTTTTCCGGAAACGGAAAAGGCTGCCTTTTCACGGGATCCTGAAATATGGGAAGTATGTTACGCTTGTGCTTCTGGTCGGTGTCGGTTCCCTGTTTCTCTTCGGCGGATTTGCCAAGATTCCGGCATTCTGTAAGTATCTGTGTCCTTCCGGGACGCTGCTTGGCGCCTTGCCTTTGCTTGGCAGGAACGAACTGCTGCGCAGCCAGATCGGCGGATTGTTTTACTGGAAACTGGGGGTACTGCTCTTTCTTTTGATCCTTTCGGTCAAGGTTTACCGGCCCTTCTGCCAGTATCTTTGCCCGCTGGGAGCGATCTACGGCTGGTTTAACCGGTTCAGCCTGGTACAGATCTGGTGGGAGAAGGAGAAGTGTATCTCATGTGGTGTCTGTGAGCGGGCCTGTCCGGTGGAGCTTGATGTGCAGGAGATTTCCGTTTCGCCGGAGTGTATCCGCTGTGGGAAGTGTGTGGGAGCCTGCCCGACGAAATGCCTGCAGTTTTCCGGCTTCAAGGCGGGCAGTGTGGTTTCCGGAGAGAAAGAGACTTGAGACGCGGAGCGGCATCGCCGGAGCCTGACTGGAGGCTGGATTCTTTCGGTCTGACAAGATCAGATTAAGTTAAATCAAATTAAATGGAATCGCACCTGGTGTGATGTGAGCTGAGACAGAGAAGAAAAGTGTGGTCAAACTTAGTGCGGACAGAAGACAGAGAAGAAAAACTTGGTTAAACTTAGTTCGGGCAGAAGACAGATAAAATACAGTGGCAGCATAGAAACAGGGGCAACGTAGAAACAGGGGCAACGTAGAAACGGAGGCAGTCATGGAAAAAGAGAAGAAATATATGTCGGATATTCATCTGGAAGATTATACGAAGCAGTACGAGGGAAAACAGGCTAATGCAGATACCATGGTGTTTGATGCGGGCAGGAAGCGGGATCTGCTGAATGGCGAATGGCAGTATGCGGTGGACCAGTATGATACCTGTCTGCGGCAGAAGTGGTATCAGGAGCGGTATTTTGATGAGAATGGCTATTCCCTTCCGGTGGACTATTCCTTTGACCAGTGGCCGGTCATGCACCTGCCATGCTGCTGGAATACGGTGGAGGAGAAGTTCCTGTTATATGAAGGAAGCATGGTCTTTACCAGAAAGTTCTCCTACCATAATGGCGGGGAAGCGAAGGTAGTCTTGAAAGTGGGTGCGGCAAATTATCTGTGCCGGGTATTTTTGAACGGCTCCTATGTGGGGATGCACAGGGGAGGTTCCACGCCTTTCTATTTTGACATAACGGAGGTTCTTGCAGCTGAAAACAGAATCGTGATCGTGGTGGACAGTACCAGAAGGGCCGAGCAGGTGCCGACGGAGAATACGGACTGGTTTAACTACGGCGGGCTGTACAGGGACATCGAGCTGCTTTATCTGCCGCACGTATTTATCAGAGATTTCAAGATCGGGCTGGCGGCGGACGGTACATATGGACGGATAGAGGCAAGGCTGACGCTGTCGAAACCGGTGTCCGCTACGGCGGAGATTTCCATAGAAGAGCTGGGGATCAAGGAACAGATTGCTGTTACGGATGGCACAGGCTCTGTGCTTCTGGAGGCACAGCCGGAATTGTGGTCACCTGAGACGCCGAAGCTGTACCGGGTGGAAGTGACCTGCATGGAAGATTATATTGAAGACCGGGTCGGTTTCCGGGAGATAAAAGTGGAGCAGGGGGAGATCCTGTTAAACGGGAAGCCCCTTTATCTGCGCGGGATCAGCTGCCATGAGGACAGTGTGGAGAACGGGAAGGCGCTGACGGACCGGGAACGGACGGAGAATATCAGGCTGGCAAAGGATCTGGGCTGTAATTTCATGCGCATCGCCCATTATCCGCACAGCGAACGGATGGCGAAGCTGGCGGACGAGCTGGGCATTCTTCTGTGGGAGGAGATTCCGGTATACTGGGCGATCCGCTTTGAGCGCGAGGAGACCTATCAGGATGCGGAGAACCAGCTGCGGGAGTTGATGATAAGAGACTGGAACCGGGCGAGCGTTATCGTGTGGTCGGTGGGCAACGAGAATGCGGATACGGATGAAAGGCTGCAGTTTATGAGCAGGCTTGCGCAGTGCGCCCGTGCGGAGGGCGGAAATCGTCTGGTATCGGCGGCCTGTTTGGTCAACAGTGAGCGGAATATCATTGCGGACCGCCTGACGGATTATCTGGACGTGATCGGTTTAAACGAGTACTGCGGGTGGTATACGCCGGACTTCGAGAAGCTGCCGCAGCTGCTGGCCAACAGCAGACCGGAAAAGCCGGTCATCATCACGGAATTCGGCGCTGACGCTCTGCCGGGGCACCATGGAACGGGATCAGATAAAGGGACGGAAGAGTGTCAGGCATACGTGTATGAGCGCCAGATCGAGACACTGCGGGATATCGACTATGTGAAAGGGATGACGCCGTGGATCTTATATGATTTCCGCTGTCCGAGAAGAACCAGCTTTATTCAGGGCTACTATAACAGGAAGGGGCTGCTTTCTGCGGATAAGGAGCATAAAAAGATGGCGTATGAGATCCTGCAGGCATTTTACCAGGAGATGGAACGCTGACGAAACAGCAGGGGACTGCCTGCTGTGGGGAGTTGGCTTCAACAGGAGGAGGGTATTTTTGATATGAATCATAATGAGACGGGGCAGCAGCCCTATACAAAGGTCTCTTTGGTATTTAAGTTTCTGTACGGGAGCAAGCGGTATTTTCTGATCAGTATAGCTGCCGCGCTGTGTGTAACGGGGGTGGACATGCTGTCGCCGCAGCTGATCCGGACCACCGTGGACGGTATTCTGGGCGAGAACGCACTGCAACTGCCGGGATTTCTGGTGGATCTGGTGGAACGGATCGGCGGCGTGGGTTATCTGCGGGAGCGTCTTTGGCTGATCGGGGGACTGCTCGTTCTTCTGGCGCTGCTCTCGGTCACTTTCCGCTATCTTTTTATACTTTTTAATGCCAAAGGGGCGGAGAGTCTGGCGGAGACAATGCGGAACTGCCTGTTTTCCCATATCCAGAGGCTTCCTTTTGCCTGGCATATGCAGAATCAGACAGGGGATATCATTCAGCGCTGCACTTCGGATGTGGATATGGTGAAGAATTTCATATCGGAACAGTTGACGTCTGTTTTTCGGATCGTTATCCTGATCATTCTGTCTTTGCTTTTCATGTTTTCCATGAATGCGAAACTGACGCTGGTGGCGCTGGCTTCCATTCCCATCATTATTGCGTATTCTACTTATTTTCATTCCAAAATCAGCAGCCAGTTCATGAAATGTGATGAGAATGAGGGTATCCTGTCTACTATTGCGCAGGAAAATCTGACCGGTGTGCGGGTGGTGCGCGCATTCGGCCGGGAGAAATACGAGAAGGATCGTTTCGAGAAGCAGAATAATATCTACACAAACCTGTGGATCAGGCTGTGCCGGTTACTGGCGCTGTTCTGGGGAGCCGGGGATCTGATCTCCGGTCTGCAGGTCATGCTGATCGTTATCTTTGGTTCTGTCTTTTGCGTCAGAGGAAGTATGACTGCCGGGGAATTCATTGCCTTTATCTCTTATAATGCCATGCTGACCTGGCCGGTCCGCTCCCTGGGGCGTATGATCGCCGAGATGAGCAAAGCCGGTGTTTCCATCGAACGTATCCGCTATATCATGAATTCTCCTGTGGAGCAGGACAAGCCGGATGCCGTAACGCCGGATATGAACGGCGATATTGCATTTGAGAATGTTACCTTTGCCTATGCGGATACGCCGATTCTTTCCGATATCAGCTTTCGGATTCCACAGGGGACCACGTTCGGCATCCTGGGCGGCACTGGATCCGGCAAATCTACGTTGATGCACCTGTTAAACCGCCTTTATGATCTGCCGCCGGAAAACGGGCGGATCACCATTGGCGGTGTGGATATTACGGACATGAAGGGAAGCTGGGTGCGTTCCCATATCGGCATGGTGCTGCAGGAACCTTTCCTGTTCTCCCGCACGATTGCGGAGAATATCGGCATTACACGCCGGAATATGGAGTTGTCCGATATCCGCTGGGCGGCATCCATCGCCTGCGTGGACGATGCCATCACGGAATTTACGAACGGTTACGATACCGTTGTGGGCGAGCGGGGTGTCACGCTGTCCGGCGGGCAGAAACAGCGGACGGCCATGGCGCGCATGCTGACCCAGCGGACGCCGATCATGATCTTCGACGATTCTTTGTCTGCGGTTGACGCTGAGACGGATGCAAGGATCCGTCAGGCGCTGAAGAAGAATTTGCGGGGATCCACCGTGATCCTGATTTCCCATCGGGTCACCACGCTGATGCAGGCGGAATGTATCCTGGTGCTGGATAAGGGGCGGATCGCCGAAATGGGTTCCCACGAGGAACTGATGGAGAAGGGCGGCATCTACCGCCGGATTTACGATATGCAGATGACTTTACCGGAGGAGGTGGCAGCACATGGCGTATAAGAAAGACGAGCAAAAGGAATATGTATCGCTTCCCTGGTTTGGGATCAACAAGTTGCTGCCGTATTTAAAGCCCTATCGCCGTATCATCATCTGTATGATACTGCTGGGACTGACAGGCGGCCTGGTGGATATCGTACTGCCGCTTTTCCAGCGGTATGCCCTGAATCAGTTTATTGCCGCAGGGACGCTTAACACATTGGGAAGTTTTATCGCAGTTTATATCATGGTGCTGGCTTTTCAGGTGGTGGCCAACACGAGTTCGGCGTATCAGGCGTGTCAGATTGAAATGTATGTAGGCAGAGATATGAAGCGTGCCAGTTTCGATCATCTGCAGACGCTGGCCTTTTCCTACTATAATCAGAACAGCGTGGGCTATATTCACGCCCGGGTCATGAGCGACACCAATCGTATCGGCAGCCTTGTGTCCTGGGGCCTGATGGACGGCATCTGGAATATGTCCTACATTCTGGGGGCCGTGGTGGTCATGCTGACCATTAATTTTAAGCTGGCGCTGTGGGTACTGGCCATTGTGCCGCTTACCGCGCTGGCGGCAGCCTTTTTCCAGAAGAAGCTGGTGCTCTTAAACCGCCGTATCCGGGAGATCAATTCTCAGATCACCGGCAACTTCAACGAAGGTATCACCGGCGCCAAGACCACCAAGACATTGGTGATCGAGGAGAAAATGGAGCAGGATTTTGACGAAACCACTGCCGAGATGAAACGTACTTCTGTACATGCGATGCACTACCGGGCTTTGTTTTCTTCGATGATCTCTTTCTCTTCTTCGATAGCGCTGGCTGTGGTGTTGTGGCGGGGCGGCATCATTACCCTGCAGGGGGTGATCGAGATCGGCACCCTGTCGGTCTTCATGTCTTATGCACTGGGCCTGATGGAGCCGGTGCAATGGATCGTGCGCGCTGTTTCCGATCTGATCACCGTGCAGGTGAATGTGGAGCGTTTTACCAGACTGATGGAGACGGAGTCCGACGTCAGGGATACGCCGGAAGTGGTTGCCAGATACGGAGATTCCTTTGAGCCTTTGCGGGAGAACTGGGAACCGCTGCACGGGGATATCACCTTTGAGGATGTATCGTTCAAGTACCCGGACGGCGATGAGTATGTGCTGGAGCACTTTGACCTTCATGTGCCGCAGGGCACCAATGTGGCGATCGTGGGGGAGACAGGCGCCGGCAAATCCACGCTGGTCAATCTGGTCTGCCGTTTCTTTGAACCGACGTCGGGACGGATTCTGATTGACGGTAAGGATGCCAGAGAGCGTTCGCAGCTGTGGCTGCACAGTAACATCGGCTATGTATTGCAGACGCCCCATCTGTTTTCCGGCACGGTGCTGGAAAATCTGCGCTACGGGAATCCGGATGCCACTATGGAACAGATCGAGGCGGCGGTAAAGAGTGTATCCGCCGATGCCGTGATCGCCCGTATGGATAAGGGCTATGACAGTGATGTGGGGGAGGGCGGAGACCTGCTTTCCACCGGGGAGAAGCAGCTGCTCTCCTTCGCCAGGGCGATTTTGGCCGATCCGCGCATTTTCGTGTTGGATGAGGCGACTTCTTCGATTGATACGGTGACGGAGAAACTGATTCAGGACGCTATCGAGCATCTGATGAAAGGGCGCACCTCTTTTGTGATTGCGCATCGACTTTCCACCATCCGGCAGGCGGATGTGATCCTGGTGGTGCATGACGGCAAGATCGTTGAGCAGGGAACGCATCCGGAACTGATCGCAAAGAAGGGCGCTTACTATAACCTATATACCAGGCAGTTTCAGGAGGAAGCCGTGGAGGATGCTTTCGAGGGGAAGGAGATGTGAAGCGGTATCACTAAATGACATAAATCTCAATCTCCTGCGCAGGACAATTGCGTGAGCAATTTGTACAGTATGCCCGTAACAGTTCAGTCACGGCCGTTGCATTTACTGCAAAGGCCGTGAGAATATGTAAATTGGGCCAAAAGAATCTGCCCATCTGAAATCGGAAAATATGCTTGCATGGCTGTATATTGTCAGATAAAATAGTATCATATAGTGTTTGTGTGTTTGAAAATGACATGGACACTATATGATATTTTTTATCCTATGGAAAACAGGCAGTATTTGGTTTTATTACATCAAAAGGAGGGTTATCATCAATGAACAAGATCAGGATCGAATCGCCGGAGGTGCAGGGTTTTGAGAAGGAACACACCGCGGCGGCGCGCAGGCTTGCACCGGAGTGTATGGTGCTTCTGAAAAATGACGGCACGCTTCCGCTGCAGGGAACGGGGAAGCTGGCTTTGTACGGCAGCGGTGCCAGGAAGACCATCAAGGGCGGAACGGGCTCCGGCGACGTGAATGTACGGCACTTCGTGACCGTGGAGGAAGGCTTGAAGAGTGCGGGATTCGAACTTACTACCGGCAGCTGGATGGACGGCTATGATCAGGTGGTGGCGGAGGCCAGGAAAACCTTTTTCGGGGGAATCCGTAAGGAAGCGGAAGCGGCAGGCGTGACGGGGCCGCAGATGATGATGTTTGCCATGGGAAGAAGCTGCCCGGAACCGGAGTATGAGCTGCCGCTTGACGGCGAGGGAGATACGGCGGTCTATGTGCTGGCCCGCAATTCGGGTGAAGGTGCGGACCGGAAACCGGCAGCAGGCGATATTAACCTGACGGCGACGGAGATTCGGGATATTCTGGCATTGCATGCAAAGTATGAGAAGTTTGTGCTTGTACTGAACGTGGGCGGTATGGTGGACTTAAAGCCGGTGGCGGCAGTGGGCACGATCCTGCTTCTGGGGCAGCTCGGTTCCGCCACGGGAGACGCGCTGGCGGATGTGCTTTTGGGTAAGTCTTATCCTTCCGGCAAGCTGACCATGACCTGGGCGCCGATCGAGGACTATGCGTCTACGGAAGGCTTCGGCGATCTTAACGATACATATTATAAAGAAGGCATCTATGTAGGATACCGCTATTTTGATACCATCGGCTATGTGCCCACCTATCCTTTCGGTTATGGTATGGGATACACCACCTTTACCGTGGAGCCGAAGGAGCTGGCGGCGGATGCGGCAAAGGTATCCGTTACGGCGACGGTGACCAATACCGGCGCGGCAGCAGGTAAGGAAGTGGTGCAGGTTTACTACTCAGCACCGGCAGGAAAGCTGGACAAACCTTATCAGGAGCTGGCAGGTTATGCGAAGACGAAGGAACTGGCTCCGGGGGAGAGCCAGGATGTGACGGTGACTTTTGACACGCAGTCCATGGCATCCTATTGTACAGAGTGCGCGTCCTATGTGATGGAGGCGGGTACATACTATATCCGTGTGGGGAACAGTTCCCGTAATACCCATATCGCGGGAGCGGTGGCGCTGGATGAGACCAAAGCGGTGGAGAAGGTGAAGAATATCTGCGGCGACAGTGGATTTGAGGATCTGAAGCCGGAGCGCAATCCCATTACCTATGAAGGGGAAGTGGAAGAGAAGGAAAATGCGAAGACGGTAGAGATCAAGGCGGCAGACCTGGCGGTGAAGGAGACTGTCTACCAGGAAGTGCCGGCGGAGATTCCGGCAGGACCGGCGGTGAGATGGGAAGAAGTGACAGGCGGGGCGAAGACGCTGGATGCGTTTGTAGCCGGCTTGAGCGACGAACAGCTGGCGTATCTGTGTATCGGCGCCTATAAGGATGCGGAAGACCTGATGGAAGTGATCGGTAATGCGTCCACGTCGGTGGCGGGTGCAGCCGGGGAGACGACCCATCAGCTGGAGGAGATCGGCACGCCTACACTGGTGATGGCGGACGGCCCGGCAGGACTGCGTCTGGCGCCTACCTACAAGGTGGTAGACGGCAAAGCGAAGGCAACTTCTTCCAGTCTGCCCAGCGATTTCATGGCATTGATGACGCCGGAAGAGCTGCAGGCTATGGCGGCCAATGCACCAAAGCCCAGCGAAGAAGAACTGGCAGCGCCCACCAATTATCAGTACTGTGTGGCGATTCCCATCGGCACGGGCATTGCGCAGTCCTGGAATGATGATCTGGCGAAGCAGTTAGGCGATCTGGTAGGGGTTGAGATGGAGATGTTCGGCACCCATCTGTGGCTGGCGCCGGCTATGAATATTTACCGTTCTCCGCTGTGCGGACGTAACTTTGAGTATTATTCCGAGGATCCGTTCCTTTCCGGCTGCATCGCTGCGGATATCACGAACGGCGTGCAGGTACATGAGGGCTGTGCGACGACCATCAAGCATTATGCCTGCAACAATCAGGAAACCAACCGCTACTTCTCCAACAGTAACGTGGGAGAGCGGGCGCTGCGTGAGATCTACCTGAAAGGTTTTGAAATCTGTATCAAGAAATCGCAGCCGCACTTTATCATGACTTCCTACAACCTGATCAACGGCGAACATGCCTGCAGTACAAAGGATATCCAGACCTTTACACTGCGTGACGAGTGGGGCTTTGCGGGCGTCGTGATGACCGACTGGCTGGTGACGGGCGGCATGGGACCAAAGGGAGAGAAGTGGCCGTGTGCATCCTGTGCGGGCAACGTGAAGGCAGGCAACGATATCACTATGCCGGGTATCCCGTCCGACAAGGCGGATATCTTAAAGGCACTGGCGGATGAGAGCCATCCTTACGCGCTGAGCAGGGCGGAACTGCAGCTGGCGGCGAAGAGAGTGCTGGGGATGATCCTGAAGCTGGCATAACAGGCAGCGAGCGGTAAGATAAAAGTTCCTATGGGCGGATGTTCATAGGAACTTTTATGTGTTTGCCTGTTTACATGAACGTATAGTAAACGACATAACAAATTTCTGCTTCCGATTCCTGCCAAAGCCATATACGGGAGCTTTTGCAGAACCGAAAACGAAATTTTTCATGTTGTTAGCTATAAAAGGTATAAATGATATTTAGGGTGGTATTCTTAACAAAAAAGAGATAAAATATTTATACGAAATATACCAAAGAAAGAGTTGATTAAAATGCCTGAAGCGAAGAGAGATCCTGACTTTCTGATAACATTGGAAAGAATGCATCGTGATTCAAAACTTCTGTTTGAGGAAGGGGAGTATTACAATAGCTGTTATTTAAGCGGCTATGTGTTGGAATGTGCCTTAAAATTTTTACTCTGTCGTTATGGCAGAAAGGCTGATGGGGAAAACTATACCTGGAGGGATGTTAAACAACATCAGCATAGACTCATTGAATTGAATCATGCGTTAGAAGAATGTCTTGCCATAACAGATGGAATCCCGCCACAATACAGATTGGACAGTGCTCGGATATGTCCCTATATTTACAGTGGCCGAGAAGGATATTCTCACTGGGATCCAGCGTTTCGGTATGGAGAATGTCCGGCCTGGGAGAAGAGGGAGTATTGCAAACATTATATAGAAGAAAGTGAAAGGATATTCCGCTTTATCAGTGGGATAATTGCGGGAGGAAATTAATATGATCCATTATGACAAAATTTTGAACATGGCTGTACAGATTATAGAGGAATTATGGAAAGAAGAAAGAAAAGCTGTTGCATATGTGATTCAAAATGTATATGGGAAACTTCAAGTATATGTCGATGTAGATGATGAAAAACTACTCTCACGTATGAAAGGTCTGTTAGTGGAGAGCATTGGATGTTGGCTTGGAAATTGCGGGAGCCTCCAAAGTAATGGCTTTGTGAAAGCGGAAATTGAGTCATATGTTGAGTTGCACTCTGCAGATAGGGATAGAATTTGGATAATCGAGAAGTATTTGACGAATGTATACTGGAATGAAAACGCCATAAACAATGAGAAAATGAATCTGCATAGTAAGTTGATCTGTTTTTATTCTTATAAGGGTGGCGTTGGCAGGACGACTACTATGGTGATGTCTGCAATTGAAATGGCCAAAAGGGGTAAAAAGATCGTTATGATTGACTTTGACCTGGAAGCTCCGGGGGTGGCAAGCATCTTTCCGGATGAGAGTATTTCACAATATGGTCTTTTGGACTATTTAATTGAAAGTAGTGTGTACGGAGATGAACTTCAAATAGACGAATATATGTATCCTGTCAGTGATTATTGCCATGTAAATCAGGTTGGCGGTGAAATATATGTGATTCCTGCTTATGGAAAAGTAGTAGATAATGACACTGAGCTTTATCGAAAATGTCTGATGAGATTTAACCTTGATATGCCAAATTATATGGGGAAGAGTACGCCTATTGACGGCCTGTTACAAAAAATAGATGCGTTTATTAAGCCAGACTATATTTTTATCGATACTCGTTCCGGTCTTCATCAGATAGGGGGCATAACTTTGTCCAGATACTGTGATATGGCAGTTTTGTTTTTTTATGGAAGTCGGCAAAATGTTGAGGGGATGAAAATGGTGCTCCCGATTTTAAAAAGGAATGGAACACCTTTTACTCTTGTCAATTCAAAAGTTCCGACAAATGATGAGGTGGCAGCGGTTGAGAGGAGAATATATCTGGAAGGTGCATACAATGCTTTAAGTATGTGTGATGAGCAATACAAAGAAGGGGATGTTTTCATAGATGATGAATCAGGAGAACATTATCCGAAGGAAGTTTCCTATGATGATACGTTAGAAGTTGTAGTAAATATGGAACAATTCAGAAGAGCATATGAAGAGAAAAGGAACAATTATAAAGAGATTGCCAATGCTCTGGAAGAAATTTTGGCAGAAGAAACAGGTGAGCGGGATGAGCCGGAGATTCCGGATAACAGGCAGGATTATATTGTAAATGCATTTTCTGAAATCATGAATGGATTAGAAACTGCGGCTGCAGAGGAGGAATTTTCCACTGAGCAGAGTTTATGTAATAATTTCTATCCATTAAAGGGGTATACATTCATTTTCGATGCGAGAAAATTTCTTGTGTTGGGTCAGAAAGGCGTTGGGAAGACTGCGTTGTTCAGTGCGCTTAAAAATAATGATTATGCAAAAGCGCTTGCAAAATACTTAAAGGTTGGAATACAGCAATATGAACATACTAAATGGATAGTTGGTACATCTCAGGAGACTGATTTTACGGATATTTTCCGATGCTTGAGGAGTGAGGAACAGGTCAGTATTTTTTTGTTATATGAAGCGGTAGATGTCTTAATAAAAAGTGATTCCGATTTGAAAAGTCTGGCAGAGGAAAGCAGTGTAGGACGGTTATTTACAAAAAATATTGGTATAGAGCAGTGCGAAAAGCTGACAGATGAGACGGGATTTCATCTTAGCCAGTTATTAAAGAGAATAAATCAGAAGCTGCTGGAAAAAAATACTGTGGTTACAATCATCTATGATGCTTTGGATAGAGTTGTGCCATCAAGAGAGAGAAGTCGATTAGTCAGCGCTCTTATTGACATGTGGTACAGATTTGAAGGTTCAGTTCAGAATGTTCGCAGTAAAATTTTCCTTAGACAGGATATTTATGACAGAGAGGTTGAAGTAGCAGATAAAGTAAAGCTGAAAAACTATTCGGTCATTTTGGGATGGGAATATGATCAGTTATTTGCGATGGTTTGGAAAAGGGTGATCAATCGATCGGATGAAGTGAAGAAGTTTTTTAATGAAATTGCACCGCGTACTTTATTGGAATATGATGGGTTGGGGAGTATTCCGATTATCGGTGAAGATGAGAACCGGAATTTACTGGCGGCATTGACAGGCGCTACGATGGGAGGCGCAAAAAAGGCATCGACATATAACTGGTTCAGGAATCGGCTTGCGGATACGCAGGGGATCATTGTTCCCAGAAGCATGTTGGATATTTTTGCAAAAGCTGCGGCGAAAGAAATGGAATTAAGAAGAACTTCTCCATCTACAGTATCTAAAAGCATAATTCGTCCGAAATGTTTTGAAGATTCTCTGGAATTAGTCTCAAAAAACAGAGTATACGATTTGAAAGAAGAATATAAAGAATATTTGAAATTCTTTGATAATCTGACAGATACCGTACAACGTTCACCGGTAGAAGAAGAATTATTATGTAAGGCGCTGGAAAGGGCAGGGTTTAACAATCCAAAAGAGGAAATCATAAATTTAATTAATATCGGAATACTCAGGCCATATCAGAGACGATTGGCAGATCAGGTAAGATATCATTTCCCTGATATATATTTAAAGGGGTTGGGTTTACAGAGGGTTGGCATGCGGTAGATTTTTTCGGAGGGATTAGCAGCGGGAGAAATTGGTTACAGGAAAGAGTATAATGTACACTAACAGAAAGCAGCAAGGAAGAGCGGGATGGGAGGCTTATGGATAACATTAGAAAGGCGGAGATCAGGGAAAAGCAGTATCCGCAGGCGCTGGAAGGTTACAGCGGAGAGATTGTGCTTGTGGGCGTGAATTATGATAAGGACAGCAAGGCGCATAGATGTGTGATAGAGAAGATAAGAAAATAAGAGGTAAGAGCGCTGTTATAGAGCCAGGAATCTAAGATACAGGTTCCCGGCTTTATTTTTTGGCCTGGCAGCCGCACAGGTGAAAATTTTTTGTGAAACTGATCAAAAAGTCCATACAAAAACGTCTCTGGTATTGCGTACTTGAATGAGAGATATGGACTGGTCGTAAGATTTTATAACATTTTGGAGAAAATATTGATATTTTAAAAATGACAGATTCCGCTACAATGTAATATATAGTAAATGACGTGCACGCATTCATGATAAAACAGAGAAAGGTGTGGGGTATATGAAAAAGAATACTGAAAAATGGACAGCTTTATTGATGACGGCAGTGATGGCGGCAGGTTTGACCGGATGCGGCAATGCAGGAGCAGAGACGCAGGGTGCAAAGCAGCCCGCTGCAGAACAGGACCAAACAGCTCAGAGCGATACCGGGCAGGAGCAGCAGGACGCGGCAGCGGAGGCGGAAAGCGGCGGAGCGGCCGGCGGGAAAGTATCTGTAGTGCTGGCTACCAACTGGGGAGAGGGAGATGCGAAGTATGATTACTTCTATCCGTTGTTTGAGAAGTTCCAGGAAGAGCACAGAGATACTTTGGATATCACACTGCAGACCTACAGTACGGAGGATTATAAGACCAAGATCAAAACCCAGACGGCGTCGGGGGATCTTCCGGATGTGTTTACTTACTGGGGCGGCGGTATGATGAAGGATATGGTGGATGCCGGATTGCTGCTCAATGTGGACGACTATTTTGCAGCAAGCTCGGAAGTGAGCAAAGAAGACTTTGAGGATGGAGCTTTTGAGTATTATGTATCGGGGGATGGCAATGCCTATGGCATTCCGCTGGAATCTACAAGAGGTATCTTCATTGCCAACAAAGCGTTGTTTGAGCAGTATGATCTGGAATATCCGAAGACGTATGAAGAACTGGTGAAAGTATCCGAAGTTTTCCGGGCAAATGACATCATTCCGCTGGCAATCGGCAGTAATGGCGGCACACCCTCCGAATTTTTCTTCAGTGAACTGTATAATCAGTATGAAGGAGCGGCGGACGAGATCAAAGCGCTGGCCGCAGGCGGCAGTTTCCATACGGAGAATGCGGTCAGGGTTGCCGAGGTGATCGTGGATATGATCGATCAGGGTATGCTTCCGGCAGATACCATGGCTAACGGCGGCTGGACCGGCAGCCTGCAGCTGTATACGGACCAGAAGGCGGCGATGACGTATACGTATCCCTGGAACTTTGAGTTTATTCCCGATGAAATGCAGGAAAACAGCGAGATCATTCCTATCCCGCAGCTTCCCGGGGCTACGGTGGATTCCGCATCCATGATCAGCGGCTTTACGGTGTATGGCCTTGTGATCAACAAACAGTCCTTTGAGGATGCGGCGAAGCACGACGCAGTCCTGGCATTGTGTGACTTCCTTGCTTCCGACGAACTCACGCAGGAGTTGACGAAGAGCGGTATGATCCCGTGCAGGAAGGTGGAGGTCAATACGGATGAGCAGAAGCTGATCATGCAGAAGACCATCGAGTATGCGAAGGATAAAAAGCTGGTGCAGGTGCACTACACGACAATGCCCAGCGCAGATGCTATCACCATGATGGATTCCAGCCTGGACGAGCTGTTTATCAAGGCTATCACACCGGAAGAATTTACGCAGAAGGTGCAGGCGGTGCTGGACAAGAACAACGAATAAGAAATAAGCATCCTCTTCCGGTCATGGCGGTATGATGATACGGGATATGGATGTGCTGAAAGGGGCATCAGCCCCTTTCTGTTTTAACAGGAGAAATTTAAAGAGCAGGAGGACATTCTATGAGCAGTAAAAGGAAAGAAACGCTGCTGGCGGCGGGGTTTTTAATGCCGGTCTTCATTGTGTATACCGTATTTCTGTTTGTGCCGCTGGTGAATACGGCAATGTACAGCCTCACCAAATGGAACGGCGTTACGGAGAAGGTTTTTATCGGTATCAGGAATTATCAGGAATTATTTCATAATGCGGATTATTGGATTACATTCCAAAATACCATCAAGCTGGTGGTGATCACGTTGGTGATACAGATTCCGACAGGGCTGCTTTTGGCTTATCTGTTGTATATCAAGACGAAAGGGTCGAAAGTATTCCGCACGATCTTTTTCCTGCCGGTGGTCATTGCCCCGGTGGCGATCGCCCTGATGTTTTCTCTCTTTTATAACAGCGAGATCGGTGTTTTCAACAGAATCCTGGAGATGATCGGCCTGGGAAGGCTGCAGACAAACTGGCTGTCCAATACAAGGACATTGCTGTATGCGGTGATGGCGCCGCAGGTATGGCAGTATATCGGGCTGTATGTGACGATCTTTCTCGGTGCGCTGCAGGCCGTGCCGGAGGAACTGGTGGAAAGTGCGGAGATTGACGGGGCCGGAAAGATCAGGACTTTTTTCTATGTGGTACTTCCGCAGATCGTCAATTTTACCAATATATGCGTGATCTTATGTGTCACCGGATCCCTGAAGGCTTTCGAGCATTCGTGGATCATGACGGGCGGTGGGCCGGGTGTGCGCTCGGCGTATCTTGGTGTTTACATGTATAAGACTGCATTTGTGAACTCGGATTTCGGAACGGGCAGTGCGATCACGATGACGATTGTTGCCCTGTCGTTAGCCATTACGGGTTTGATCAATGGAATAGGCAGGTGGAGGGAAAGGGAGTGAGGAGGCTATGACATTTTTCGGGAAATCATGGCAAAGCCGGCTGGCGGCGCTGTGTAAGTACATTGTTTTAACGCTGGCGGCAGTGCTCTGCCTGTATCCTTTCCTATGGGTAGTGCTGTCCTCGTTAAAGGATAACAGCAGTATCTACGGCGATCCTTTTGGGCTGCCGATGTCTCCCATGTTTGAGAATTATGCCAAAGCCTGGAAAGGGGCGGATGTGGGCAGGAACTTTATAAACAGCATGGCAGTCTGCCTTGCAACGCTGGCCGTCCTGATCGTTATTACGGCCATGGGGAGCTATATTTTAACGAGAGTAAAGAGAAGCATTCTTTTGGATACGTATTTTTCACTGGGGATCATGATACCGATCCATGCGCTGTTGATTCCGTCCGTCCTGATCTTTAAGAACCTGCATCTGACGGACAATCTGTTCAGCCTTGTGATCATGTATGCGGCGGTCAATATTTCTTTCAGTATGTTTATCATGAATGGGTTTATGAAGGGGATTCCGAAGGAGCTGGACGAGGCGGCGACGATCGACGGGTGCGGCAAGGGACAGATCTTTTTCCGGATCATCCTTCCGGTGGCGAAACCGGGGATCGCCACGGTGGCGACGCTGGCATTTTTAAATTGTTGGAATGACCTGTTGATGGGGCTTGTGCTGATCTCTTCTCCGCAAAAGAAGACACTGGCATTGGCGATTTCCGCGTTAAAGGGTTCTTATGCGACGCAGTATGGGCTGTTGTGTGCCGGCTTTGTGATCTCGATCGTGCCGGTAATGATCATGTATCTGTTATTTCAGAAACAGGTGATAGCAGGCATGACTGCGGGGGCGGTCAAGGGGTAGTTAACGAAGATCAGGAGTCCTGGCTAAGCACGATCAAGAGAGCGCAGGACAAAGGAACGGGGTGTGATATGGTTAGATTTGGTGAAAGCGGGATTATCATAGACGGCAGGGAGATTCCGTTTTATAGTGGTTCCATCCATTATTGGAGGATAGAGAGAACGCATTGGGACAGGATTCTGGAACAGAGTAAGCAGATGGGATTCGATTTGATTGAGACTTATATTCCATGGAGTGTACACGAGACGGAGCCGGGGATCTATGATTTCGGGGAAAAGGATGCGAAGAAGGATCTGGAAGCATTTCTGACGCTGTGTGAACAGAAAGGGTTGTGGGTCATTGTGAGACCCGGTCCGCATATCAATGCGGAGATGACGCTTTTTGGCTATCCGGAGTGGATCCTGGCGGACGAGGAGATCCAGGCCAGAACGCCGCAGGGGACATCGGTGGTTTATCCTTATGTGACGAAGCAGTTTGCGGTGCCTTCTTATGCCAGCCGGAAGTTCTATCGGGAGGTGGAGGCGTATTTTGGGGTTCTGCAGCCGATACTGAAGCGGCATGTTTATCCTGCCGGTAATATCGTGGCAATGCAGGCCGATAATGAAACCTGCTATTTTTTCAGGGAAAGGCCTTATGTCATGGATTATTCTGCAGACTCGGTGGCCCTTTACAGACATATGCTGCAGGAAAAATATCATTCTGCCGACAGGATATCGGCTGTCTATGGAAAGGAGTTTGCGGATTTCGGGCAGATCCGGCCGCCTGCAGGGTACGATAGGAAAACAGAATATTCCATGGAGTACTATTTCGACTGGGCGGAATACAAGGAGTATCAGATTCTGTATGCGCTGGAGCGGATGGTGTGTATCCTGGAGAAGATGGATCTTGGACTTCCTGTTTTCCACAACTGTGCGTATCAGAACTATACGCCCATTTCCGTACAGCGGATCGAGAGGATTCCGGGTCTTTCCGTGGCCGGAATCGATGCTTATCCGGAGCCGCATGATACGAAGATGTTGAAACGCAGAATCCGTTATCTGGCGGGAAGCAGCAGGCTGCCTTTTGTGCCGGAGTTTGGATCGGGATCCTGGTTTGACAGAGGGAAGGTGTTGAGCGCCGGGGAAGAGGAGTTTGGGTATCTGTATGCTTTTATGAATGGGATGAAGGCGGTAAATTTCTATATGCTTGCGGAGCGGGACAGATGGACAGGCTGTCCGCTTACCTGTGACGGCAGGATCCGGGAAAACTATTTTACGCTTTTTTCCGAAATGCTGGAAACATGGAAACGGCACGAGATCTACAGGTACGAGCGCAGGCCGGAAGTATTGCTGCTTAAGAATTACGATATGGGCAGGTTGAAGGCATGTACGTCGCGGATGGATCCCAATACGCTGTCATCCAATCTTTTCATTCAGGGACCGGACTTCCCGGCGGAGCTTTTTGCAGAGGAAAATGCCGCAGGGCTGGAACAGGACGGCTGTCCGGAAACCTTCGAGGAGAACTGGCTTATGCAGGTCATGGATACGCTGGATGCCATGCACATAGACTATGACCTTTCAGACTGTTACATCGATGCGGACAGGATGGATGGTTATCGTTATGTGTTTGCGGCCTCTTACAGACAGATGGCGGAATCTTATCAGAGACTTCTGCAGGAATTTGCCGGGGCCGGCGGCGAAAGAGAACTGATCCTGGGACCCTCCCTGCCTCTGGAGGACAGAAGAAGGGAACCATGTCTCTTGTTGGAGTCTCTGTATCGGGAGGGCGGAAAGATCCGGCTGCTTGAAGAAGTGACCAGACAGAGCCTGGAGGAGCTGAATGCTGCGGCGGAATACGTCGTTACGGATAGAAGGGTTGAGTGTGCGGTACATACCCGCCGGGACAGCGGCGAGAAGCTGCTCTGGCTGGCAAATGTATCTGCTCAGGCGCTTACCTGCAGGGTGACATTCCGGGGGAAGAGAAGTTTTCAGGGAATCTGGAACAGTCAGGATATGGCAGGGGAGCATGGATGTATGGCGCATATGGAGCCTTATTCAGTGTCCCTGTGGAAGGTCATTGACGTAGCGGCCGCAGTGTAAAGCGTTGGAGGAACACGCAGGAACGGAGGGGTAAAGTGATAGACAGAAATCTTGTGGTGGAATATCTGGAGCCGGTTTTGTGGGGAAGGCTTTTTAAAATCCTGGAGATTCTCGAGCCTGCCAGGGAAGTGGCGCATGTGTTAATTGAGGAGGACGGATACCGTGCTTTTTTCAGGGGAAAACTGTATACGCAGGGGGGAAGGGCCGAGTCGATGGAGGATAAATTTCCGGATGCGGATGAGATCAGGATCTACACCCGTGAGACAATAGACGGATTTTTCCGGGCGGTGCAGGGTAGGGAGAGGTATGATCTGGATATTGATGTGTATCTGCAGTCTCTGTATGAAGAGCTGGCCGTGCGGATGCCGATTCTGTCACGCAGGAAGCGTCAGGGGAATCTGTGGAGGATCCTGGAGGCATTCAGCCGGGCGGACAGAGTTTACAATATAGGGATTTTGCAGGGGACGGACTTGTATTTTCAGTGTATACTGGAATTCAGGGCGGGCAAACTGATAAGGATCTCCACTTCTGACCGGTATGGACAGGATGTCTTTGATTGGGAGAAAATCTGTGAAAATGTGAAAAAGGAGTTTCAGGAGGAGGCGGTTCCTATTATGATAACGTTGGAGCGGCTGCAGGAGAAATATGCTGTCTGACCTGCCATCGTCTGTCAGGAGGTATCGATATGATCGGAGCATGGAAATTCGGAAGGTGGTCTGTCAAAACGCAGGTGATGATCGGTGTGATGATCGTCCCTGTGGTCTCCAGCTTTATTCTGCTTGTATTTTTCTACAGGAATATCAGGGCATTTTATGTGGAAAGGGTGCAGGACATACAGCGGCATACGATAGACATGGTGGCGGGGGACTTGGAGGACTTTGTCAAGCAATGCGAGACCGTGTCGGAGCAGGTGCTGGGGCTGGTGGTATTTCAGGAGGACCTGGAGGGGTATTCCGGGAAAACAGCCTATGAGAGACTGCTGCTTGCGCGCAATATCAATGCGCAGCTTCTGAATATTAAGCTGGCCAACAAAGTGGTCGATCATATCTATCTTCTGAATTTTGACGGACAGGGGTTTTCGACGAACGGTGAGTGGAACAAGAGTGTCTTTCTGGAAGGACTTCCGGAAAAACCGGTCATTGACCAGCCCGGACAGAAGATGGTGATACCGCCGAGACAGGCGGAATATGCCTATGTCAGTCATTCCAGGAATGTTCCTCTGCGGATCAGTTATGTGATGTATCTGAATCAGTATACCAAAAGCGGAACGATCGGGCTGGTACAGCTGGATGTAAGGTATTCTCAGCTGGAACATATTATGAAGAATGCTGTATTGGGAGAGGGGGACTTTTCTTTTATCATCGATGAGGAGATGCGGCTGATCTATGCGCCGGAGCGGGAGCTGGCCGGCAGATCCATTGCGGATGCATCCTGTCAGGGCAGGAAGCTGGCGCAGCTTGCAGACAGGCAGGACGGAGAGCAGGCGGGAGGAGATACGGTCAGGGTCAGAAATATTGCGGGAAGCAAGTGGAAACTGGTGCAGGTAAACAGTGATACGCTGCTGAATCAGGAACTGCATAAGGCCATGAAGACGTGGATCCTGGTGCTGGCGTTTTATATCATCTGTGCGACCGCAGTTTCGGTGAGCATAGCCAGAGGCATTACCACACCGATCATGGCCATGATCGACAGTATGAAGGCGGCGGGAAGAGGTAACTTTAAAGTACGGATCTCAGGATCGTATAATAAGGAGCTGGCCAGCCTGTCAGAGCATTTCGGACAGATGGTGGCAAAGATCGATCGGTTGATGCAGGAAAATATCCAGAAGGAACATGAAAAGACGGCGCTGCAGATGCAGGCGTTAAATGCCAGGATCAATTCTCATTTTCTGTATAATACCTTGAACGGCATCAAGTGGCAGGCGATCAAGGCAAAGCAGATGCCCATTGCCGAATCCATCGTGGCGCTGACCAGGATTCTGGAGTATAGTTATAAAGACACGGATGATATGGTTTCCATGAAGGAAGAATTTTCTTTTATCAACGACTATGCGTATGTTCAGAATATGCGTTATGACAGTCATATTAAAATACAATATGATATCGATCCGGAAACGGAAAGCTGCAGGATATTAAAGATGCTGCTGCAGCCGATTGTGGAAAATGCGTTTATGTATGCGTTTGATAAAGAACAGCCGGAAAATATCGTGTGGATCAAATGTGTCAGACAGGAGAAGAGACTGATAATTGCCGTGCGGGATAACGGTAAGGGCTTTGCTTTTCAGGGGATGGACAAACTGACAGGCATAGGACTCAACAACATTCTCCAGAGACTGCGGCTTCATTTTGGAGAGACGTGTGGGCTGGAGATAGACAGCGTGAGCGGAGCGGGTACCTGTGTCACGCTGACCGTTCCGGCGGATCTATGAGGATAAAAGAATGTGGATGCTGATCGTGGATGATGAAGCTTTTGCAAGAGAAGCAGTGATCGAGAGCGTGGACTGGGGACAGTACGGCCTGGAAGTAAAAGGGGTGTCCTCGGCGGCGGAAGCGCTTGCGTTTATGTGCGTGCAGAAAGTGGATATTCTGATGACAGATATCAAGATGCCGCAGAAAGACGGATTGGAGCTGATCGAGGAGGTACATGGGAAGGGGCTTTGGCCGGGCATCATTGTCTTAAGCAGCTTCAATGAATTTGACCTGGTGCGCAATGCCATGCGGCTGGGGGCCGAGGACTATCTGTTTAAACCTTCCATGATGCCGCGGGATATTCTGGATGCCGTATTGAAGGTAAAAGACAGAAGAAGCAGGAAGCATGAATATGCGTCGGGCCGCGGCGTGCAGGAAGTGCAGAAAAGGGAAATGCAGAAGGCGGTGGAGTATATCGGGGAGCATTTGGGGGATAAAGATCTTTCCCTTTCGGTGGTTTCGGATCATGTCGGCATGAGCAGGAATTATTTCAGTAAGATCTTCAAGGAAAGCATGGGGGAGAATTTTGTCAACTATGTGACAAGGCTGCGGATGGAGTATGCCAGAGAATTGTATCTTGGCAGTGACAGAAAGATTTATGAGATTGCGGAAATGGTCGGCTATGCAGACTGGCATTATTTCTATAATCTTTACCGGAAAACTTTCGGACATTCGCTCTCTTATGAAAAAAGAATGTCCGGGGAGCAAAAAGAGAAAACGAAAAAAATACGTTGACAAGATTTGGATGCTGTATTAAGATAACAGCATACGTCGTGAAACGAACATAAGAATACGGTACGGCACAATAGATTTTAAGGAAGGAGGTAACCGTTATGTTGAACACCAGTAAGGTTAGAACGTCAGCAGGCGTTGGCGCAGAATTGAATTATGCAGTACGGAAATTACCTCCGCAGACAGAGAAGAAGGAATGTTTACGTAGATTGTGATGATAGACCGGCAGGCATCGGTGTGTGACAGGGAGACGAACCAGACACAACGGGCCGGATGGGGATCGCGTGACCGGATGGGTCAAGACACATAGATATGTAAATTCAGGCTGTGGTAATTTCACCACAGCCTTTTTGCGCGATTAAGCAGAGTCAAAGACGAGCAACGCGAACGAGGAATGCGAAGCATTACGAGTCTGCTTAATCGAGGAAGAAAAGAGCGGGACGGAAAGGCAAATCGGCGGGCACCGGGCTGGCGGGAAATATCTTATATACCAAAAGGGGAGGGGGACATAAGTCATGAAAAAGATATCGAGTTACATATGGGATTACAAATTTTCCTATCTGGGTGCGATCGCGTCACTTCTGATCGCGGTCACGCTGGATATGATGGGACCGCGTCTGATGGCGTTGGTGGTGGATGATGTCATCGTGGGCGGCAATATCGCAGAATTGAAATACCTGCTGCTGGGATTTCTGGGAGTCGGCATCGGCCGGTGCGTGTTCCAGTACGTGAAGGAATACACCTTCGATAAGAACGGGATCCGCATTTCGGCGGATATGCGCAGGGACCTGTTTCGGCATGTGCAGGGATTAAGCGCAGACTTTTTCGACAGGACGAATACGGGAGAGCTGATGGCCCGGGTCAAAGAGGACATCGACCGTATCTGGGACGCCATCGGTTATGTGGGGATGCTGTTGATCGAGGTGATCTATCACACGTCCATCATCCTGATCTCCATGTATCTGCTCAACTGGAAGCTGGCGCTGCTGCCGACGGCAGCCATGCTGATGTGCGGTACCATCGCGCTTTTGATGGAGCGGAAGCTGGGGCAGGTGTACGAGGAGATCAGCGAGGAGAACGCCAGGTTAAATACGGTGGCGGAGGAGAATCTGGCCGGTGTGCGTACCGTAAAGGCTTTTGCGCGGGAGAAACATGAGATCGGGAAATTCCTTTCCCACAATAAGCGCTACTATGAATTGAACATGCAGCAGTCCAGAGTTTTTGTGCGGTACTATCCCTTTTTCAGTGTTGTCAGCAAGGTGCTGCCGATATTGACCATATTGGTCGGCGGCGGATTCGTGATCAAAGGGCAGATGACGCTGGGGCAGATGACCGCTTTCGTGGAGTATTCCACGAACATTGTCTGGCCGATGGAAATGCTGGGATGGCTGACCAACAGCTTTTCGGCGGCGGTGGCATCCAATAAGAAGGTGCGTAAGATCTATGAGGAGAAGCCGACCATCATGGAAAACGCTGAGCCGGTGAGGATTGAGCAGGTGGCGGGTAAGGTCTGTTTCGACCATGTGTCCTTCCACAAGGCGGACATGTACGAGATCCTGCACGATATTTCCTTTACGGTGGAAGCGGGCAGGACGCTGGGCATTATGGGGGCCACGGGAGCGGGTAAGACTTCTATTGTACAGCTTCTGCAGCGTATGTATGATGCGACGGAGGGAGCCATTTATCTGGATGATGTGAACATTAAAGAGCTGTCTCTGGAGCAGCTGCGCACCAGCGTCAGTTACGTGATGCAGGATGTGTTCCTTTTCTCGGATACCATCAATGACAATATTAAGCTGGGCAAGAAGGAACGGCTGGATTTCAAGACGGTCCGCAGGGCTTCCGTGCAGGCGCAGGCCAGTGATTTTATCGAGCGTATGGAGGAGACTTACGATACCGTGATCGGGGAACGGGGCGTGGGGCTGTCCGGCGGACAGAAACAGCGGATCAGCATTGCCCGGGCACTGGCCAAGCGGGATCCGATCCTGGTGCTGGACGATTCCACCTCGGCGCTGGATATGGAGACAGAGCAGATGATCCAGCAGACGCTGCGGGAACTGGAGGGGACGACGAAGATTATTATCGCCCACCGGATCAGCGCGGTACGGCATGCGGATGAGATTATTGTGCTGGAGAATGGTTCTATCGCGGAGCGGGGCACGCATGAGGAGCTGCTGGCGAAGCGGGGCCTCTATTTTGAAACGTATGAATCGCAGTACGGCGATATGGATACGGCGGCTGCACTGCAGCAGACGATAAATCTGCTGCCGGAAACAGGCAATAGAAAGGAAACGGTAACAGAGGCAGAGAAACAGAAAGGTGGTGAGACATATGGCAGTCAACTCATATAAAGATGATGAGCAGAGCGTAGAGCGCAGTAAGGTACAGACACTGCTGCGGCTGTTCCGCTATCTGCTCGATTATAAATGGCAGATCATTCTGGTGCTTTTGATCATGGGATACGGTGTGGCGGTCAGCCTGGTCAATCCGTTGATTATGGAATCCGCCATCGACGATCATATTTCGGTCAAGGACGTAAACGGCCTGTATCGGCTGCTTTTAGTGGCCCTGGTCATCAACCTGCTGCTGGTGGTGACGGTGAAGCTGCGGATGTATATTATGGCGAAGGTCTGCAACGAGATCCTGCTGACGATCAGGCAGGAGTTGTATACGCATATTCAGAAGCTGGATTTCGCTTTTTTTGACAGCAGGCCGACGGGGAAGATTCTGTCCCGTATCATCGGCGATATCAATTCCCTGAAAGACGTGCTGTCCAACTGTGTGACTACGTTGATCCCGGATGGCCTGACAGTCGTAGCGGTGGTGGTGATCATGATCTGGAAAAACCCGAAGCTGGCTTTTGCTTCCATGCTGGCTATCCCGTTTATGGCGGTGGGTATGGTGTATATTCAGGTAAAAGCGCATCCGCGCTGGCAGGTTTTCCGCAGGAAGTCGGCCAACCTGAATGCTTTTATCCATGAAGATATGGCGGGGATGCGGATCATCCAGAGTTTTCATGCGCAGGGAGAGACCGAACGGACTTTTGACGGACTGCTGGAAGAGCACCGACAGGCGTTCGGCCATGCGGTGCGGATGAGTGACGCTTTCGGCTCGGTGATCGATTTTTCCTGGGCCATCGGCTGTATCCTGCTGTATTTTACGGGTATCGTGGTGCTGGGCGTGGAGGAAGTGTCGCTGGGAACGTTTATCGCTTTCGGCAGTTACCTGACCATGTTCTGGCAGCCGATCCATAATATCAGCAACTTCTACAACCAGCTGGTGACGAACATAGCGGGCGCGGAGCGTATCTTTGAGATTCTGGATACGCCGCCGGCCATCGCGGATGAAGCGGGCGTGATTGAGATGCCGCCGATCGAGGGTGAAGTGACCTTTGCCCATGTGACATTCTCATATGATGACAAGGTGAAGGTGCTGGATGACGTGAATTTCCGCATCCGACCGGGAGAGACCATCGCACTGGTGGGGCCTACCGGAGCCGGCAAATCGACCATTGTGAATCTGATCAGCCGCTTCTATGACGTGCAGGAAGGGATTGTGGCGGTGGATGGCCATGACGTGAAGAAGGTGTCCATCGAGAGCCTGCGCCGGCAGATGGGTATCATGACGCAGGACAATTTCCTCTTTTCGGGGACGATCAGAGACAATATTCGTTACGGGAAGCTGGATGCCACTGACGAGGAGGTCATCGCGGCGGCCAAAGCGGTCAATGCACATGATTTTATCATGCGGCTGGATGCCGGTTATGATACGGAACTGTCGGAGCGGGGCGGCGGCCTTTCCATCGGACAGCGGCAGCTGCTGGCTTTTGCCCGGACGATGGTGTCGGATCCGAAGATTCTGATCCTGGATGAAGCCACTTCCAGCATCGACACGAAGACGGAGATTCTGGTGCAGCAGGGCATTGAGCATCTGCTGGCGGGCAGGACTTCCTTCGTGATCGCGCACAGGCTGTCAACGATCCAGAAGGCCGACCGGATCTTTGTGGTGGATGATGGCAGGATCATCGAGGAGGGCAATGCCGGACAGCTGATGGAGAAGAAGGGAGCTTATTACAGGCTGTATATGGCGCAGTTTGCATCGCAGGAGTGACAGGTTTTGAAACAATAACGTTGTGTGACAGAGAAGGTGCTGTTATGCAGCGTTATTTTTATCGGGAAGATTTTTCATATACCTTGAGGCGTTTCGACGTTAATATTTTTGATTTTTTATTGTATGACGAATGAATGCAGGGAATTGTTTGAAATCAGGCCGCTTTGAGGGTATACTCTAAGAAGGATGTGCGATAAGAATATGCCGTGATACCGCAAAGGCGGCAGGCGGCAGGAATACAGGAGGCATGAAAGCTATGAGGGAAGCGGTGTATTTATGGGAACAGGGAGAATATCAATATCCTTTCGCAGGGGAGTTTCGGCCGAATATCAGGGCCTATCTGCATGAGGATGGAGCAGACAGGCCGGCGATACTGGTGGTGCCAGGCGGCGGCTATGCGATTGTGAGCCAGACGGAAGGCGAGATCGTGGCGAAGCGTTTTTACGAGGCAGGGTATCAGGCTTTTGTTTTGACATATACTACCAATATGTTCCGGATTGCTCCGGTACGCAGGCAGGCGCTTGCAGATATTTCCAGAGCGGTGTGCTGTATCCGTAAACATGCCCGGGAATGGCATGTGATCAGCGACCGGGTTGCCTGCTGCGGCTTTTCGGCGGGCGGTCATCTGGTGGGAAGCCTTGCGGTGCATCACAAAGAGCAGCAGGATGAGACGGGTATCTTTGCGGGCATTTCCAACCGGCCGGATGCGGTGGTGCTGTGCTATCCGGTGATCACCAGCGGTGAGAAGGCCCATCGGGACAGCTTTACCCTGCTGCTGGGAGAGGATGCCGAAGAGGAAGCGCTTACCTGGGCGAGTCTGGAAAAGCAGGTTACGGCGGACACGCCGCCGGCCTTTTTATGGCATACGATTACGGATGATCTGGTGCCGGTGGAGAACAGCATATACTTTGCGCAGGCATGTCACAGGGCGGCGGTTCCATGTGAACTGCATTTGTTTATGGAAGGCCCGCATGGCATGAGCGTGGCCACACAGCAGTGGGCGGACGGTGACTTCGGGGCGGACAGCATCTATACGATGGAGCAGCAGTGGCAGACATTGCGGGCGCTTTCGAAAGAACGGCCGGACAGCGTGCCGGAGGAATTTGCAGCCGCGGCGGGGGCGGAGAGCCTTTCTGCATTTGCCGCAGCGTGGAAGCGGGCGATGGGGGAAGAAGAGATCCAGAACGGCCGGAAGGCTGACAGCAGTGCGGCGCAGTGGCCGTCGCTGGCGCTTACGTGGCTGGAGAAAATTTTTGAGGAGAAATGAGATGTCTTTTATCAGTGTGTTTGATGTGATCGGTCCGAATATGGTGGGGCCGTCCAGTTCGCATACCGCCGGGGCCTGTGCCATCGCGCATCTGGCACAGAAGATGCTTGGCGGGACTTTGCGAGAAGTGGAGTTTACCCTGTATGGGTCTTTTGCCAAAACCTACAGCGGGCACGGCACTGACCGGGCGCTGTTGGGCGGCATCATGGGGTTTGACACCGATGACGTGCGGATCCGGGATTCCTTCGAGATCGCCGGGGAACGCGGGATCGATTATTCTTTTCTGACAGATGAAAAGGAAACGGATGTGCACCCCAACACGGTGGACATCCGCATGGTCAATGACGCCGGCACACAGATGTGTGTGCGCGGGGAATCCCTGGGCGGCGGCAAGGTGAGGATCGTGCGGATCAATCAGGTGCGGGTGGAGTTTACGGGAGAGTACAATGCCGTGATCATCATCCAGAGGGACAGGCCCGGTGTGGCGGCCCATATCACGAAGGAGCTGAGCGACCAGGGCGTCAATATTGCCTTTATGCGCCTGTTTCGGGAGTCCAAAGGGGAGAAGGCGTATACCATTGTGGAGTCGGATGACAGACTGCCGGAGGATATCATCGGGCATCTGCTGGAGAACCCGAATATCCGGGACGTTATGCTGGTGCAGAAGAGTTGAGGCGCTTCCGGCAAAGGGCGGACGTGCTGTATTTGATTGAGGCGCCATGACAAAGACAGGAGAAAGTGAGAGTATGGTAGATTTTAAAAATGCGGATGAATTGCTTGCGTTGTGCAGCCGTAACGGGCAGCGGATCTCGGAGGTGATGAAGCAGCGGGAATGCGATCTGGGCGAGGTTTCCATGGAGCAGGTCTGCAGCCGGATGCAGGGGGTATGGGAAATCATGCGGCAGTCCGCCCTGACGCCGCTGCATACGCCGGTGAAGTCTGTGGGCGGGCTGATCGGCGGAGAAGCCGGGAAACTTAAGAAGCATCAAAGCAGCGGGAAGAGCATCTGCGGCGAGGTGCTGGGCCAGGGCATTGCCTATGCCATGGCGGTGCTGGAGGTCAATGCGTCTATGGGCGTGATTGTGGCGGCTCCCACGGCGGGTTCAGCCGGCATTGTGCCGGGACTTTTGCTGGCGCTGCAGCAGGCGTATCACTGTACCGATGAGCAGATGACGGATGCCCTGTTTCATGCCGGGGCCATCGGTTATCTTGCCATGCGCAATGCGACCGTGGCGGGTGCGGTGGGCGGCTGTCAGGCAGAGGTGGGCGGGAGCCGCGGTGGAGCTTATGGGAGGAGAACCCCGGCAGAGTCTGGATGCGGCCGCCACGGTGCTGATGAACATGCTTGGCCTGGTGTGTGACCCGGTAGGCGGCCTGGTGGAATATCCCTGCCAGAACCGGAATGCGGCCGGGGTGGCCAACGCGCTGATCGCCGCGGAGATGGCGCTGTCCGGTATCCGACAGCTGATTCCTTTTGACGAGATGCTGGACACCATGTATCAGGTCGGAAAGCGGATCCCGTATGAGCTGCGGGAAACTGCGCTGGGCGGGTGTGCCGCGTCGCCTTCAGGCTGCCGCTTCTGTCACAGTCACGGATGATTCATTGCCTTCCGGTGGGAAAAGGGATATACTGGAAGAAGGGACAGTGATGAGAGCGCGGCGTGCGGCCGCGCATGAAGGAGGACGCTATGGCAAGACTTTGAACATGAGTATGCTGGAGAAGTTCTTTTCGGTCAATTACGCGGGAAGAGGTGACTTGTTTGAGGGCCTTGCCGTCTGGCAGGAGGAAAAGAACAGGAAGCTGCAGGGCACCTATCCAGTGATCTCTTTAAGTTTCGCCAAAGTGAAGGAGACTACCTATCTGAGCGCCAGGAAAATGCTGTGCCATATTATTGCCAATGTGTACAATGAGTATGACTTTTTGCTGGACAGTGACCGGTTAAATGAGAACGAGAAAGCATTTTTCAAAAAGGTCTCCGCCGACATGGAAGATTATATTGCGGCAGATTCCCTGAATGCGTTATCCCGTTATCTGATGAAATATTATGGGAAGAAAGTCATCATCCTGCTGGATGAATACGATACGCCGATGCACGAGGCCTATGTGAGCGGTTACTGGCAGGAAATGGTTGACTTTACGAGAAGTCTGTTCAATTCTACCTTTAAGACGAATCTGCATTTAGAGCGTGCCATTATGACAGGCATCACAAGAGTCAGCAAGGAATCAGTTTTTTCAGATTTGAATAATCTGAAAGTGGTGACGGCTACCTCTGAGAAATATGCGGACTGCTTTGGCTTTACAGAGGAAGAGGTCTTTGCGGCACTGGAGGAATACGGACTGGCGGATCGGAAAAAGGAAGTCAAAGAATGGTATGACGGTTTTACGTTTGGAAACCGGACGGATATCTACAATCCCTGGTCTATCATAAACTTTCTGGATGACAGGCAGGTGGGCGCTTACTGGGCCAACACCAGCTCCAACAGCCTTGTGGGAAAGCTGATCCGGGAAGGGAGTCCGGAGATCAAGATGACGATGGAGGGACTGCTGGCCAGCGGTTATCTGAAAGTGACGCATTATGCGTTTAACACGATCCGCCGCAAAGCGGAATATACGTTGAAACTGACCAATCTGGAAGTTCAGGTGATGTTTGAGCAGTTGATCGAGGGCTGGTTCGGCGGATGCCGGCGGGTCAACAATGCGTTTCTGCAGGCTTTGTTGGCGCATGATGTCAAGGCGATGAATGTTTACATGAACAGGGTGACAACGGAGATGTTCAGCTATTTTGATGCAGGAAAGAGACCTTCCGGGGAAGAACCGGAACGCTTTTATCACGGGTTTGTGCTCGGGCTGCTGGTAGAACTTGCCGACAGATATACGGTCACATCCAACCGGGAGAGCGGGTTCGGGCGATACGATGTGATGCTGGAGCCGAAGACGGCACAGCTTGATGCGATCCTGATAGAATTTAAGGTGCAGGACGAAGAAGAGAAGGAGCTGTCTGACACGGTGGAAGCTGCGCTACGGCAGATAGAGGAGAAAGATTATCAGGCGGCCCTCAGGGCCAAAGGGATTCCGGAGGAACGCATCAGAGCCTATGGATTTGCTTTTTGTGGAAAGAAGGTACTGATTGGAGCCATGTTATTTTCCGGATTATCGGAAGGCCAGGAATTGTTTCGGGGTTACTGAGGTGAAGGACATAAAGCTGTGTGCAGAGCCAAAGGTGTTTTACGGAGGCACAGCGATCTACAAAAGAGGAGCTTTATATATGGAGATACCTTGTTATTTTAAGTTATCAAGTGAGCAGCAGGCTGAGACGCAGGAGGGTGTGGCAGGCATCTTTGCAGTCGTGGATACGGAGACGAACTGGGATGATGAGGTGATGTCCATCGGCGTGGTGGCAGCCGATGCGGCGACCATGGAAGGGATTGATTCGCGCTATTATATTATCGATCCGGAATACAGGGTAGGCGGCATGTATGCAAACGAACTGCGGCCGGAGGAAGAAGGCGTCATTGTGACGGACAGAAAGAAGGCCCTACAGGAGATCAGGCAATGGCTGGATACTTATAAGGTGCGGAAGCTTTTTGCCTATAATGCGTCTTTTGACCGGAATCATCTGCCGGAGTATGGAGACT
Organism: uncultured Lachnospiraceae bacterium; assembly: GCA_910578115.1. Classification (GTDB taxonomy): domain Bacteria; phylum Bacillota; class Clostridia; order Lachnospirales; family Lachnospiraceae; genus UBA3282. The sequence continues at coordinate 100,658 of CAJTPO010000013.1, forward strand.
ATGAATGGTATGATATCATGCGCCTGGCGGCATACCGCCAATACAACAAAGCCATCCCGGATTGTGCGGACTGTTATAAGACCGGCAGGATGAAACATGGCTACGGTGTTGAAAATATCTTAAGGATGCTCAGCAACAACAGTCGCTACAAGGAGACACACAATGCGGTTTTTGACGCGGAGGATGAACTGCAGATCATGCAGCTTCTGGGTCGTGCGATCAGCGAATACGAGATTGCGGCCGTGCCCTGCGGGAAGACAGGGAGGCAGCAGTCTGGTCCGGCCAGGGAAGGCTGAGATTTCCGGGCTCATGGAAGTCGGAACCGCGGAAAAGCCGCTTGTCGTAAAGAGGAAACAATGTTACAATATATATAGTAAACGACATAACAAATTTCTGTTTCCGGCTCCTGCAGAAGACATATACGGCAGCTTCTGCAAGGCCGAAAATGAAATTTCCAATGTCGTTAACTATAACAGTTTACAGGCTTCGCGGGAGTGTTGCGGGCGTTGCTGAGAGGGTCAGACCGCGGGGTGCAATGCAATGCTATAACCATAATACGATAGCCGAAAGGCGGATCAAAGGGGAGAGTACGATGGATAAAAAAGGAAGGACAGCGGGCACGGAAGTTATACCGGAGAAGGACAAGGCAGCAGCGAAAGTAGCAGTAGCGGAAGAGACGAAGAAAGTGGAATGTGTGGAGGAAGTTGCGGCAGTGCCGGAAGCGCCAAAGCGGGACCCGGAGCCGGAGATCATTTTCCAGTATCGGGAGTATGAGGCAGGCATGGATGTGGTGACCGATCGGGTCAAAGCACACTATTATGCCAAAGGACATGCACAGGGTTCCATTGAGAGCATTCAGATCTATGTTAAGCCGGAGGATTTTACGGCCTATTATGTGATCAACGACGGCATTGTCGGCAAAGTGAATCTGTTCTGAATCGTGTAGAAAATGTATGAATGAAAGAGAGCGCAGCCGCGCAGGTGATGGAAAATCACAGCGTGGTCGCGCTTTTTTTGTTATTCCCATGTGAAATGAGCCAAAAAGTTGAAGAAATTCCTGAGCGTGAGACGTTTTTGTTTTTAGAAAAGGGATGCGGTGTGGAATATGGGAGCTGCAGTTCGCGGCCGGTTATACTGTGCACTGCTGATGCGGGAATATTTTAAGGTAAAGTTAAGGAAATATAGGTTGACAAATAATATTATACGACGTATAGTATTAGCAGAAACAATATTATACAGCGTATAATATTATAAACTTTAACAATATTATAGGTTATAGTATGAATAGGGAAAGGAAGGGGAAAAGAAGCGAAAGGGGAGCATGATATTATCAAGTTGTTAATGGGAACAGGAATGGATGATTAATATGAGATATGTAAAGAGCAGGAAAGGAGTTTATTGCATGGTATTTAACACAGGCGCGGCGTTGCTGGATGCGATCGTGCTTGCTGTGGTATCCAGTGAACCGGAGGGGACTTATGGGTACAAGATCACACAGGAAGTGCGGGAGGTCATTGAAATATCAGAATCCACGTTGTATCCGGTGCTGAGAAGGCTGCAGAAGGATGAATGTCTGGAAATATACGATATGGAATGTGCCGGCAGGAACAGGCGGTATTACCAGGTGACAGAGAAAGGAAGGGCACAGCTCAATCTCTACATCAGCGAATGGTATCGGTATTCTGCCAGACTAAACAGTATCTTTGAGGGAGGATTGAAGCATGAATAGAGCAGAATTTATGAGGCGTCTGACAGAGCTTCTCGGAGATGTAGCACCGACAGAGCGGGAGGAAGCCATTCAGTATTATAATGATTACTTCGACGATGCGGGAGAAGAGAATGAGAGCGGCGTGATCGCATCGCTGGGAACGCCCGAGGAGCTGGCACGGACGATCAAGGCAGGCTTGAATGACGGCGGAAACAGCGGAGAATTCACGGAGTCCGGTTTCAGCGGTTACACGCAGATGCCAAAGGATGAGATCGTGAAGGTGAAGGATGAGGATGCCGCAGGCAGGACAGATACAGGCGCAGGACAGGCGGGAGCTGCTTACAGCGAAGCCGCAGGCAGCGGGGAAGCGCAGGGCAGCGGGGAATTTCGCGGCACACAGTCGGGAAACGGCTATTATGAAGGCGCTTATTATAAACGGCCGGAGGGTGACGGCGTGTATGGCGGCCGGCAGGATACGAGAAATTACAGGAATCCTTATGAAGAGTCCGGCTCACGGGAGTCGTCTGCTGGCCGGACATATGGCCAGAATACATCCTATGAGCAGTCAGGAAACTATGGCACAGGTACATCCTATGAGCAGTCAGGAAGCTATGGCACAGGTACATCTTACGGGCAGGGGAAAGCTGCTAAGGAGCCGATGTCGGGCGGTATGATCGCATTGATCGTTGTGCTGGCGGTTCTGACCTCGCCGGTTTGGATTGGTCTGCTGGGCGGTTTTCTGGGCGTGGCGACAGGAGTGATCGCAGTGCTGTTTGCCCTGTTTCTGACGTTTTTGATCATTGGCGTGGTGTTTATCGTGGTGGCGATCGCCCTGCTGGTGACAGGTGTCACACTGTTGTTCAGTGCACCGCTTGGTGCTTTGTGTGTGATCGGCTGCGGGCTGGTGCTTTTTGCCCTGGGGCTTGTAGGGATCTGGGTGATGGTTGCGTTGGCCGGTCTGGCGATACCGGCATTTGTCAGAGGGATCGTATCCTTGTGTCAGAAGATTTTTCATAGAGGAGGTGCACGGGCATGAAAAAATTCACGAAGGGATGTTTGGCGGCCGCACTGGTCACTTTTATCATAGGTATTGTGCTGTTTGGTGTAGGGGCAATGTTTGGCGGGCTTCGTCATCTGGAACATATTAATGTCTGGAACAGAACCGGTATCCCGTTTGGCTTTTTCCGTAACGGAAACCAGATCTCATTCGGATTCTTTGACTGGGATGATGACTGGAGGGAATACTGGGACTGGGATTCGAAGGAATGGAAAGAGCTGGAGAGGATGGAGACGGAAGCGCTGGCGGCTGTGGAGGAGCTTGAAGATCTGGAGGATTACGAAGCGTTTGAGGAATTTGAGGATCATGAGGAGTTTGAGGATTATGAGGAAGTTGAGCAGTTTGATGATCTTGAGGATCAGGCAGACGATACGGCGGACAACGGGAGTGCCGGCGATCATGCGAACAGGAAGAGTACGGGACTGACGGCGGATGTGATACGGAACATGGAGCTTGAGGTAGGGGCCTGTAAAATGTACATCAAGGAGACGGACAGCAGTGAAGTGAGTATTGCCATAGAAGGGGAATGCGAGGACCATTACCGCTACCGCATCAAGGATGACAATACGCTGCTGCTTGAGCATAAGGATATGTCGTATGATGTACTTGACACGATCTGGCAGAGGAGCCATCCGCGGGGCAATACGAAACTGTATCTGTACCTGCCGAAAACAGCGGTGTTTGATGAGATCACGATTGATTTTGGTGCCGGAAAGCTGGATGCCGGCTACTTAAAGGCCAGAGAGATCGAGATTAATGCAGGAGCCGGTAAATGCAGTTTTGAGGGGCTGGAGGCATCGGAAACGATCGAACTTACCATGGGTGCCGGCATGATTTCCACGGGGTCACTGACTGCGGCGGAGGCGAAGCTGGACATTGCGGCCGGTGAACTGACGATAGGCGATGCAAGGGTAAGCCGGAAGACGGAAGCAACTGTGAGCATGGGAAATGCAGATCTGAAAGGAACTTTTGCCGGGGAACTGGAAGTGGAATGCAGTATGGGCAATCTGAAATTCACACTGGAAGGCGCGGAACAGGATTATAATTATGATATCGAAAGCGGTCTTGGCAGCGTCAGGATAGGAGACAAACGGTACAATGGTCTGGCAGATGACCATAGGATCAATAACGGCGGCAGTACGATGGTGGATATCAGCTGTTCCATGGGAAGCGTGGAAGTGGATTTTACGGAGTAGCGACTGACGGTGCCGAAGCGTCGGATCAGGCAGCGGGAACAGAAACAGGAATACAGAAGTACAGATATAGAAACAGGAATACAGAAATACGGATACAGAAATATGAATACAGAAATACGGATACAAAAAACAGGAATACAGTTGAACAAAAAAGTTTGGAATGGAGCTTCCTGTATAATTCAAATATGGTAATCCCAAGAAAGAAGGTTGAGAAAAAAATACCTCAGAGTAAAATAAGATTACTGACTTCGCAGGTTAGTAAAAATCTTATTGAACAG
>CAJTPO010000014.1 GCA_910578115.1 uncultured Lachnospiraceae bacterium
GGCCGCATGGCCATCCATGCTGTGAAAGTCGAAGACTTTCATAGTTAACGACATTAGAAATTCCGTTTACAATATATCATGCCGTGCAATATAAAACAATATCCCACAGTACAGATTTCAGACTCTTCCAGAAACTGACCGAACGTCCATCGCTCACGGTGAGCACTGCCCCGTCCAGCCCCTCACAGGTTATTTTGTAGCGGTCCTCACTGGAAAGACCCGTAAACAGCACCGAATCGGCTGCTCCCTCCACATCCGCTGTCTGGATAAAGTCATCTTTATAGATCATATTCCACAGTTTGATCGTCCCCGTACCCTGAAAGCCCTCTCCCGCCTGTACACTTACTTTGATCTGCGTATTATTGGTATAAAAAAAAGCCTGTTCGATCTGTTCTGCTCTCATCTCACACGCACCTGCCGCAAGATTCTGCGTTCCCTCTTCTACCTCATGGACATAAGGATGCATCTGGCTGTACATATCCTGAACTGTCAGATAACCGAGCGTCAACAGGACGGACAGCGTCATAATGGCCAGCACTGCGAATCCGGCCACACGGATGCGATGCCGCCTGATCTTTTCCGCAAGCTCCGTCAGGTCCGGCTCCGTTCTTTCTGCCGGCTCCTGCCTGTCATCCATGATATCGCTCTGCATTCTGGACAACGTGTCACGGCAGTCCTGACACGCTCTGAGATGCTCTTCTACGGCAATCCGGCTGTCCTTAGAACAGCTGTCATCCAGATAGAGCGGAAGCAGATCTTCTACCATCTCACAACTAATTCTCATTTTGCTATCATACTCCTTCTCTGCTTTCAATTTTTACTATCATACTCCTTCTCTGCTTTCACTCCATGTCTTCCATCAGCTCGATCAGTTTATTTTTGGCACGGTAAAACGTGACCTTCGCCCAGGATTCCGTTTTGCCGTAAACAGCTGAAATCTCCTTGAACTTGAGTTCTCCCAGGATACGCAGCATAAACACTTCCTTGTAGGGATCGTCAAGCTCATGTATGTGTCTGTAAATGTTCAGCGCCTGCTCTTTTTTCACCAGCTGCTCCAAAATACCGGCCTCTTCTGTGGCACGATCGTTCTGCTCCCACGGAACGGTCCGTTTTGTCCTCTTGTTTTCTCTATACAGAGCATTCTTCGCGATCTGGCACAGCCATGTTTCCGGCCGGCACTCCCCTCTGAATCGATCGATATGCAAGTATGCCTGATAGAAAGTCTCCGAGGTCAGCTCCTCCGCCAATGCCGCATCCCCGCACAGAGAAAGCAGAAAACGGTACACGACAGCCCAATGCTCCCGGATCAGTTTTTCAAATTCATTCGTTACGATCACCTGCCTTTTGTATATTAGAGTACGCAGAAGGCAAAAGGATACAAAAACTATGCAGTCTCTGTACTGTCAAAATAATTTTTCTATTCTGTCACTGTCTGAGACCTCTCAAATATTCTTCCACGTTCAGATAAGCCACATTCCCTCCCCTGTTCTCGGCCATATCTTCTGGTTCTGTCGTCTGGCCTCTGTAGATCACATATTTTCCGGTGATCGGCCCGTATCGGAACTCTGTATCCCTGCATTTTGCCTCATCCAGCAAATGTCTGCACTGCTCTCTGACCGCTTCCGTGCTGTGCTTGATCTCGTAAATCTCACAGCTGCCTTTTTCCGGGTCAAAAACTACCATATCAAACTCACCCACTGCAAACTGCAGCCTGAACACTTCACAGTTGTTTTTCGCCTGCTTTGTTTCAAGCAGCACAATATCCTCCATCATCCTGCCTTTGATTTCATCCAGGATACGGTCTGTCACGCGCTTTCTCTCTTCAAGGGACATATCTCTGAACTTTTCATCCTGCATCAGTGATCTGATCAGCGCCTCCGCCTGCGAATACCGCATACCTGGCTGTGAAAATACGGTCCTTGTTTCCTTCCGGTTATGATCGGACATCCATCTGTTCTCAATTTCAACCGTAAGATCCAGAAGATCCAGATACTCTTTGATCTCAAAACGATGCATATCCCGAATTTCCACGGACTGCTCTTTCCTGTTTTTGATCTCCAACAGCTCTTTCAGCGTCTCATTTACCTTTTCGATATCAATGCGGTCGAGAATATCCGTAGGCTTTTCCCGGTCCTTGCGCAGGTTCTTCGCGGAAATCTTCAGATCCCCCGACCGGAAATCCCTTGTCAGAACTTCCAGTGTGAACCGATGGTTGATATCCTCCACGATCCGATTGACCGCGTTTGTCAGTTCATTTTTCTCATACAATTCTCTCAAAGAACGAAAATGATCCCCATATTGATAATTTTTCAGAGAATGCTGAATGTTACGTGCGATCGCACTGTCTACATATTCATCCGTGCTTTTTTTCGTGGCAAAGATCCGGGAGCTGTCATTATAATGCTTTCCTCCCATACTCATGGTGCCGCCGTAATAAATGTAATCATCAATCCCTTCAATACCAAGTACCCGCTCAAACTCACGATAAGGAATAAAAGTAGTATGAGACATGATGCATCTGTCATACAATTCTTCATCTTCCGTAAACAGAAAGCCAAGAGAATCCGTTCCCGACAAAACGATCTTCATGCCGCTTGCCGCAAACACATCGGAAAACAAAGCCGCTCCTTCGATGAAATCATTCAGAAGCGTCACTTCATCCATAAATACATACCGGTAACCGCTCTTTTCCAGATACTTTAAATCCTGATTCACATCATCCAGCGTCCTGTTATCCTGTATCTGGATAAAAACCGTCTGCTGTCTCATCGCAGTATCCATTTCAGAGATCAGCTGACGGATCAGCGTTGTCTTCCCTGTCCTTCGCAGACCGTATAAAATATACACCCTGTCCTGCATATCGCCATAGATATACGCCCGCAGATGCTGATAACATTCCCGCCTCTTCCACCCGGAAACAGGTTTCACAAAGCGGTCCAGTTCTTCCCCGATCCTCACCGGACAATGAAACTGCCAGGCCGGTTTGATCCCTTCGGCTTCCTCTCTTGTTATTTGTTTCAACAGATTTTGCAGTTCTTTCCTTCTTTCGATCTGTTTCGCAAGCATCTCCAGTTCCTCGCCTTTTGCTCTTCTGGAATGCTGCCTGCCGGCTTCCCGCCACTGATAATAAGCATACTCTCTGCCGTTTATTTTCTTGTAAGTGATACCGCCACCTGGCAAAGTCTCAATCTCTGCCATGATCCTGCCATACTCTTCTTTCGACATACACGTCCCTCCTTACAAGAGCATTTTAACTTTTTTAACTTTTTCTGTAAAGTTAAAAGTTAAACTCTCATTTTAAAAAGCCAAAATCCGCTGCCGGCCCTTTACCAGGGCAGCAGCGGATTCTCGATCTTCTTATCCCGCAGCATTAAATTTTTTACAGCCTCGTCCGCCAGCTGTCCCTCGAACAGCACCGCGTTGACCTGCTCGATAATGGGCAGCTGTACGTCAAACTTTTTCGCCAGCCCCATGGCAGCCTTGGCGGAATACACGCCTTCCACCACCATCTTCACCTCGTCCATGGCCTGCTTCATCGTGTAGCCCTGTCCGATCAGGATGCCGGCCCGCCTGTTGCGGGAGTGCATGGAAGCACAGGTCACGATCAGGTCTCCGATCCCCGTCAGCCCGCAGAAAGTCTCAAACCTGCCGCCCATGGCCACGCCCAGTCTGGCGATCTCGGTAATGCCTCTGGTGATCAGCGCCGCCTTCGTGTTATCCCCGTAGCCCAGGCCGTCGGCGATACCCGCCGCCAGAGCCACCACATTTTTCAACGCCGCCCCAAGCTCAATACCCAGCACGTCCGGGCTGATATAGACACGGAACACTTCATTCATAAAGATATTCTGCAGATATTCCGCCGTCTCCTTGTCCTTTGCTCCCACGACAATCGTGGTGGGAATCCCTCTTCCCACTTCCTCCGCATGGGAAGGCCCGGAAAGCACCGCCACATTGGCCTGCGGAATCTCTTCTTCTATGATCTGGGAAAGGGTGAGCAGCGTTTTCTCTTCGATCCCCTTCGCCACATTGACGATCACCTGTCCTTCTTTTACCAGAGAGGCCATGCTGTGGGAAGTGCTTCTCGTATAGGGCGACGGAACTGCCAGCACCAGCACCTCCGCTCCTTTCACCGCCTGCTCTAAATCCGTCGTAAAGACCATGTCCTCCGGCAGCTTCACCCCGGGCAGCTTGTCTTTATGCTCACGCTCTTTCTGCAGCATCCTGATCTCCGCCTCGATGACGGACCAGACCGTCACATGATGTCCGTTCTTATGCAAAAGCACCGCCAGCGCAATCCCCCAGCTTCCTGCCCCTATGATACTGATATCAGCCATTTTCTCCTCCATTCCGAAATGTCACAACTTCTTTTCCATATCCTTGCCATCGTGCCCCTCATTGCACATGACACCCGCTGACACGACCGTCGGCACCCTGACTGCCAGCATAACAGCCTACTCTGAGCGGCATCCGTCCCCTGACTGCCGGATCAATCTACCTTATTTTTATGGGTCAGATATGTCTTGCGCTCCGTCCCGCCAAGCAGTCTTTTAATATTATCCTTATGTTTATAATACGCCATGACCGTCAAAAATCCGGCGATAACATACATCTCGATCAGGGCTTCCTGCGGCATACCGAAGATCCCCATCTGTCCCAGCACCACCAGCTCGATCATAAATCCCGCATAGACAAGCAGCGACCCCAGCGATACATAATGCGTCGTAAAAAAGGTGCCGAAGAACAAAATCACGCCCATGGGGATCAGCCAGGGATGAAAGGAAAGGATCATGCCCGCCGTCGCCGCAATCCCTTTTCCCCCTTTGAAATGCAGATAAAAAGGGAAGTTATGTCCCAGAATAGCGCCCGCCGCCGCATAAATCTTCAGCAGATATATTTCGTCCGGATGGGAATTTTGAAAGAGCATGTTCGTCAGCACGATGGCCAGAATACACTTCATGATATCCCCCAGCAGAACGATAAGTCCCGCCTTCGTTCCCAGCGTCCGCAGCGTGTTCGTCGTACCTGCATTGCCGCTGCCGTAATTCCTGATGTCAATGCCATGCAGCTTTCCGTAAAGATAAGCCGTCTGAAACAGTCCAAATACATATCCGATCACCAAACATATAGCTCGTTCCACTTTTACTTGTTTTCCTTTCTCTCGCGAATGATAAATCTAAGCGGCGTTCCCATAAATCCAAAAGTCTCCCGGATCTGATTTTCCAGATATCTCGTGTAGGAAAAATGCATCAGCTCCTTATCGTTTACAAAAATGACAAAGGTAGGCGGTTTGACCGCAGCCTGGGTAATGTAATACAGGCGAAGTCGCCGGCCCTTATCAGAAGGCGGCTGCTGCAGCGCCACGGCCTCGGCCATGATCTCATTGAGCACACCTGTCGCCACCCGCATGGAATGATTCTCGCTGACCACGTCGATCAGGTCAAACAGCTTACCCAGCCGCTGCCCTGTGACCGCCGAGATAAAAATGATCTCCGCGTAGGTCATAAAAGAAAGCACTTTCCTCACCTTCTGGGTAAATTCATTCACCGTCTTGTTGTCCTTCTCGATGGCGTCCCACTTATTGACTGCAATGATGATGGCTTTGCCGCGGTCATGGGCAATCCCCGCGATCTTGGCATCCTGTTCCGTCACACCCTCCGTGGCGTCGATCACCAGCACCACGATATCGGCCCGCTCTACAGCCGCCACCGTGCGGATGATCATATAGCGCTCCAGTTCTTCCTTGATCTTATTCTTCCTGCGCAGTCCCGCCGTATCAATGAACACATATTCCTTCTTATTATGAGTGATCTCCGTATCAATGGCGTCCCTGGTGGTGCCCGCCACATCGGACACGATCACACGGTTCTCCCCGATCAGCCTGTTGATAATCGACGACTTGCCCACATTCGGTTTGCCCACAATGGCCACCTTCGTGCGCTCGTCCTCTTCCTCCTCGGCCGCCTCCCTGTCAAAATAAGACGTCACCTCGTCCAACAGCTCTCCAAAGCCCAGCTTATTTACGGAAGAGATGGCAAAAGGCTCACCGATACCCAGATTGTAGAATTCATACACATCTGCCATATACTTATTGAAATCATCCACCTTGTTGACCGCCAGCACCACCGGTTTCTGCGACCGGCGCAGCATATCCGCCACTTTGGAATCCGCATCCACCAGTCCCTGCTTCACATCCACCAGAAAGACGATCACGTCCGCCGTGTCGATGGCGATCTGTGCCTGCTCCCGCATCTGTGAGAGGATGATATCTCTGCTCTCCGGCTCGATGCCGCCCGTATCGATCAATGTAAAATTCATATCCAGCCAGTTCACGTCCGCATAGATCCGGTCTCTCGTGATGCCCGGCGTATCCTTGACGATCGAGATCATCTCTCCTGCCAGTGCGTTGAACAGCGTGGATTTCCCGACATTGGGCCGTCCCACGATCGCCACGATCGGCTTGGTCTTCTTCTTACTCATATAACACGCTCCATTTCCCAAAAGTAAATTTACCACTTTCAACGGCCCAACACTGCCTGTACAAAGTCATGCCCGCTTGATTTTACAATATCTACCTTAACTTGTAAAGCCTTTTCCACGTCTCCCACCGTCACATCATCCAGAAAATAGTCCTCTCCGCTGCGCAGTACATTCTGCGGAAGCAGAATCCGCTCTCCCAGTTCTCTGCCCTGCAGCTGGCGGATGATATCCTGCCCCGTCAGCAGGCCGGACACCGTGATCCGCTCCCCGAAAAATTCATTGGTGATGGCATACACATGGATATGCAGCGCCGGGAACCGCTCTTCCAGCTGCCGGACCATATCCTGCAGAAAAGGATACGCCAGCTGTCCCGTCACAACAGACAGTTCCCCGCCACAGGACGCATAACGCTCCCGTACCTGCTTCTGCTCTTCCAACAGCTTCATGGCTTCCGCAAATTCTTTCAAAAGCAGTCTGAGCATCCCCACACCGTTTTCCAGCTGCAGATAACCGTCATAGCGCTCCGCCTCCGGCAGCGGTTCTTCCGCCAGCACATACCACTCGTCGGAGGCATGTACGAAATGCAGGCCGTACTGCGGATAGAGCTTCTCCTGCCATCTGTGGATACACCGCAGCACCTCCTGCGCGTCCTCCTTCGCAAAAGGCTCCAGCGGATACAGTCCTTCCCGGTATTTCGACAGTCCTACCGGCACCACCGACACACTCTCCAGATGCGGCAGATATGCCGTCAGATCCGCGATGCTCCGCTCCAGTTCCGCCCCGTCGTTGACGCCTTTGCACAGAACGATCTGCCCGTTCATCGTGATCCCGGCCTCATACAGCTTCCGCACCTGCAAAAGCGCCTGCCCGGCAAACCGGTTATTTAACATCATACACCGCAGTTCTGGATTGGTAGTCTGAAACGAGATATTGATCGGCGACAGATGATAGCGGATGATCCGCTCCACATCCTCATCCGACATATTCGTCAGCGTCACATAATTCCCCTGCAGAAAGGAAAGCCTGGAATCGTCATCTTTAAAATACAGCGTCTCCCGCATCCCCTTCGGCATCTGGTCGATAAAACAGAAAATACATTTATTGTGGCAGGAACGGTAATCATCCATCAGCCCGTTTTCAAACTCGATCCCCAGATCCTCGTCGTACTCCTTGTCAATTTCCAACAGCCATTCTTCATCGTCCGCCCTGCGGATCAATACTTCAATGTACTCATCCTGCGTCAGGTACTGATAGTCAAAAATATCCGCGATCTCCTGCCCGCCTATCTCAAGCAGCTCATCCCCCGGTTCCATGCCCATCTCCTCTGCAATGGAGCCCTCTGCGACTTTGCGGATCACATGTTTTGTTTTATGCATTCTTTCCTCCGTTCCGAAGCATTTTACACTGAACTTATGCAGTTTGTTGAACTAAACTGCTCACCCTGTCCGGATACATGGTGCTTCCCTGCACCGGTCCTTTTTACCGTCTGATAAAATAAGGACGTAAGCTATATAGAATAGACTTGCGCCCTGTTTATTGCTTACTATTTAATTATTCCCTGTTAATCATTCGTCGTATGCTTTTACACTGATCGAAATTGCCTGATCGCATCTCTTCCTGTTGATCCATTTTATCCATGTTCGCCTGGTATGCAGCCGCCTTCTGCCTGCAAAACAGTGCTGTAGATATGGTCAGTATACCATAATTCAGGCGGCAAGTCTATTACGATTTGAAATTCACGGCAGATTCCGGAACATGGTCGCCGGAGGCCGAACTGATTATAGTTTCACCAGAATTTCCTTGACGTGTCACTGGCATAATGATATAAAATAATTGTCAGTACATGGCTTTTTACGCTATTAGGAAGTTACTGGAAGATACAGGAGGACATCATGCCGAATACAGAACAACTACAAAACGCCATGCCGGTAGCGCCTGTCAAGCTGCTCACTACCAAATCCGCTCTGCCGCTGGCGCACAAGGTCAACCAGCATCTTGTAGAATACCGCAGAAGTTTAGACAACACCTTTAAGAAGGATCCCGCCTTCCATGGCTATATGGAAGACGATTATCTTATAGAAGTAGAGTGCCCCCGCTTTGGCACCGGGGAATCCAAGGGCATTCTCAACACATCCGTCCGTGGTAAGGACGTCTTTATCCTCATGGATGTGTGCAATCACAGCATTACCTACCAGATGAACGGTTACACAAACCACATGTCCCCTGACGACCATTATCAGGATTTAAAAAGGATCATCGCTGCCATCAACGGTAAGGCACACCGCCTGACGGTGATCATGCCTTTTCTCTACGAGGGCAGACAGCATAAAAGAAGCGGCCGGGAATCTCTGGACTGCGCCTACGCCATCAAGGAGATCATGGACATGGGTGTCTCCAATTTCATCACCTTCGACGCCCACGACCCCAGAGTGCAGAACTCCGTTCCCATCAAGGGCTTTGACAACTTCACGCCGCCCTACCAGTTTATCCAGGCGCTGCTGCGCACGGAACGGGATCTTATCATCGACAAGGAACACACCATCGTCATCTGTCCTGATGAGGGCGCTTTGGACCGCGGCATTTACTTCGCCAACGTACTGGGAGTAGATACCGGCATGTTCTATAAAAGACGGGATTACTCTACCATCGTAAACGGCAAGAATCCCATCGTAGCACATGAGTTTCTGGGGGATAATATCGACGGCAAGGACGCCATCATCATAGACGACATGATCTCCTCCGGCGGCAGCATGATCGATACCGCCAGACAGCTTAAGAAAATGAACGCCAAAAGAGTGTTCATCTGCTGTACCTTCGGCCTTTTTACAGACGGTCTTGCAGCTTTCGACGAGGCTTACGAGAAATGCTACTTCGACAGGATCATCACCACCAACCTGTGCTACCAGCCGCCCATGCTGCGGGAGAAGCCTTATTATCTGGAAGCCGACATGAGCAAGTTCCTGGCCTCCATCATCGACTTTATGAATCATGATGCCTCCATGTCCAATATCTACACCCCTACGGACAAGATCCATCAGATTCTCAATAAATATAATAACCGCGAAGTGAGCGGACTGGATCTCTGACGGTTTTTGGCTGTCATACAGATCTCTTTCCCATTGCCAAAAAGGTTCGGCCTGTGCGACCGAACCTTTTTCTGTATAAATTACGCGTTCTTTTCTCCCTTCGCCTTCGGGAAGGTGAGGATCACTTTAAACAGATCCCCGTCCAGCTGGATCTCAAACGTACCCTTCTGCGCCTCCGTCAGATTCTTGGCGATGGACAGTCCCAGTCCGCTGCCCTCCGTCGTCCTCGAGACATCTCCTCTGATAAACCGTTCTGTCAGTTCATCAGGGTTGCAGTTGAGCGGAGAAGCTGAGATGTTTTTGATCGATATCACGATAAATTTCTTCTTATCCGGCATATCTTCTATGGACAGATAAACGCGGGTTCCCTCCATGGCATATTTGTAAATATTGTTGAAAAGGTTCTCCATCACGCGCCAGATCCTGCGGCTGTCCGCCTCGATAACGGCATTCTTCACACGCACATTCATCACCGTCGTCAGATTCTTCATCTCAAACTTCTCGGAGAATTCCCCAATCGTCTGGTTCATCAGCTCCGTCAGATTGATCTGCTCGAAATGCAGGCTGATGTTGCCTGATGTGATCTTGCTGGCCTCCACCAGATCATCCGTCAGCTGTTTCAGACGCTGGGATTTCTCGTCCAGAACCTTGATATAATTCTGCACTTTCTCATTGTCTATGCGCTCCCTTTTGATCAGATCCACATAGTTGATGATGGAAGTCAGCGGCGTCTTGATGTCGTGGGACACATTGGTGATAAGGTCGGCTTTCATGCGCTCATCCTTCATGCTGATCTCCACGGCCTCCTTAATGCCTTTGCCGATACTGTTGACAGAATGGGCCAGCGTCAGGTTATCCCCGTGCAGCTTCTCCGTCTTCACCTGATGCTCCAGCTGTCCGTTGGCAATGGTCTCAATGCCTTTGACGATCTGCTGCTGCTCTTTTGCATTCTGATAAAGAAGATGCCCCACCGCAACGTCAACGGCCATCGTGATAAACACCAGCACCAGTATCCCAAACGGTGCAGTTGTATCAATCGCCCACACCATCATCAACAGATTAAACAGCAGGAACAGACCATAAGGGACACACGTTCTCAGCACGATATCGCTGTTGTCGTACATCTGCAGCGCACAGCTTTTTAACAGATGGTATATTCTGCACAGATAACTGTTCTTCCACAATGTTCTGGCCCGCAGTCTTCTGACCAGACTGTAGAAAAAGAACATCGCCACTGTATCCACTGCGAAGACCGCCGCAAACAGTGCCCCTTTAAACCATTGCGCATTTGCCACCGTATCATAGGACAGCACGGCTGCAATATTCAGATTCAAAAGCTCCACCGCCACGATCAATACCCACGCGATCAGGATCGCCATACCAAATCCAAGTAAAAGCATGATCTCCGTAGGAATCCTGTCAAAGGAAGTCAGACGAATATACATTCTTCCCTCCCTGTCCGCATCTTTGCCTGTCACAAAAGTCAGGTAACACAAGAGTATAAGATATAAAATACCCGCGCAGAACGCCACGGCAATCCACTGCATAAAATAGGGCTGATAATTGTTAAAGCCTGCCCGGCCCTGTGTAAATGCATCCTCTGCCGGATAAGAAGTATCCACACCGATCCAAATCTCCACCGTCTCCGGATAGGCATAATCATACTCCTGCAGAATCCGGCGAATCGTCTCCTCGTCAATCGAAGTATTTGTCATATAACTCATATCCGCCGGACTGTAGTAGATATACCTGCCGGCAGAAGGCAATGCAGCATCATCCTCCGCATCCTGCTCCTCCGCAAAGGACAAGATGCTCTCCAGATCCTGCTCTTCTTCCAGATTTGTATAGATCTGCGTATTCTCTCCCACCGTCTTACGGATCAGATAACGAACATTGGAATTATCCCTGCTGTAGTATCTCTGCGCTTCCAGATACTCGTTGTAATTGTAGGACAGACTCTTCGCCGCATACTGTACGTTATGACACAGATCGTAGTACAGATCCCAATCAGATACATACTCCTCCAGATTCTTGCCATCTGCCGTCTTATAACGGTTGACCAGTACATTATAGGTAGTCTTCGCCTCACTGTCCCCAATATTCTCCGCCTCATCTTCCTCCGGAACGGATATGTTCGAAACAGCTTCCTCCTCGGAAATCTCCAGCCTGGCAGGACGGTAGTCGTCCACAAACCCATCCGTATCGTCCGCATCCACCCATAACTGGTTCGAAGACACATCATCGACAAAAGTATAGCTCTCTACATCGGACTTCAGATAACTGGCATCTGACGTGTTATAATACTTACTGTCCGGATCTATGACCGTCACTCTCGTACGATCCGCCAGAAAATTCCGGGCCTGCGCTCCTGTCATCTCCGTTCCCGTCCACTCAAATCCGTAATTCTGCCATTTCAACAGATCTTCCAGATAATAACTGGCTGTCACATACCGTTCCGGTAGTCCGATATCCCGATAATTATACGCCGTCACATCTATAACTTTACGTCCGTCGAAAACCCCGTCCGTCTCCAGCTGGCCGCTCACCACCCCATGACGAATGATATCCGCCGCCGCATAACCGAAGATATTGTCAAACAGCTCCGACTCCTCGTACTTCTGCTTCTGGTTCATAGTATACATATTAAAACCATACTGTGAATGGAATCCCTCTACACGCACCGTAGAGCCAATCGCCACGATAAATACGGAGACCGCCATGGCAGCCAACGCCGCATGCTGCAAAATACGCAGGAACGCCCTGACGGCATGATTCCCTTTTTTCGCCTTTTTCTTCCTGTCGTCTCTGCGCCTTCTGCTTCTGCGCCAGCTCCCTTTGTCTGCTCCTTCTTCCGCAGTATCCTCTATCATCGCATCCTGTTCCCTGTCATTCTCCTCCGTATAAATTTTTTCTTTATTCTGGCTGTCCTGGTCTGTCTCTTTCTTCACCTGACTTTCCGGCCTGCCTCGTCTTCCTTTCCACTCCGGATATTCCCCTGCTCTGTTTTCTTCTGCAGTGCTTCCACGTTCCTCTTCTTTTATCATCAGCTCTGCTGTCTTGTCTCTTTCCTCTTTTCCCATCTTTAACCATGCCTTTCTATCAGGCTTTCCAGCCTGCCGGTATAGCCTCCCTGCCGCGTTCCTGCTGTCTGTTTTGCTTTACTGCTTTTCGATCTTATAGCCGACACCCCACACAACCTTCAGATATCGCGGTTCCTTGGGATTGATCTCGATTTTCTCGCGGATATGTCTGATATGTACCGCCACTGTATTATCCGCCCCAATGGCCTCCTCATTCCAGATACTTTCATAAATCTGGTCAATGGAGAAGACTCTGCCACAGTTCTTCACCAACAACAGCAGAATATTATACTCGATCGGTGTCAGCTTCACATTCTCGCCATCCACCGTCACCTCCTTGGTGTCATCATTGATACACAGACCACCCACCTGAAAAAGTGCGTTATTCTCCGTGTTCAGATTTCCCAGTGTCGTATAGCGCCTTAAGTTGGACTTCACTCTCGCCAACAGCTCCAGCGGATTAAAAGGTTTCGTCACATAGTCATCCGCCCCGATATTCAATCCCAGAATCTTGTCGTTATCTTCGGACTTAGCCGACAGAATAATGATCGGAATACTGGAGTACTCTCTGATCTTCAAAGTAGCATGGATACCGTCCAGCTTCGGCATCATAACATCGATCAACAACAGATGAATCTGCTGTTCTTTAAGCACCTTGATCGCCTGTTCTCCGTCATATGCCTTAAAGATCGTATAACCTTCCTGAAGCAGATAGATCTCGATCGCGTCCACAATCTCCCTGTCATCATCACAAACCAGAATATTAGCCATGTCACCCTCCCCTGCATATCAATTTATCGTTTTATCTGTTATAACCCTATCAAGAAAACCTAAAGGAAAAGATGGGAAATTCTTTAATGTTTTCTTAATTCGCCCCTGTCAATATGCTATGAAAGTCTTCAACTTTCACAGCATGGATGGCCATGCGGCCCGCCAGGCGGCAGGCTGAGCATGATGTAAGTTTACTGTGTTCCGGAAAATCATCTATTCTCACAAAGCCCAAGAAAAGCGCCCAGATTCCCCCGCTTCCCCTGGCTCGCCCTGTGGGAAAAGAGATATCCACTGTTATGACAGGTACACAGGTCCGTCACCTGTATCTGTCCTGCCGGTATCCCTGCTTCCTGTAAGATGATCTCATTGGCCCGCCAAAGATCCAGCTGATACTTGCCGCCGCCTTTCTTCTCCAGAATCTGCTCCGCCTGTCCGGGACCGCGAAACTCCTGCCAAAAGGCTTCTGCCACGTCCTCGCTGACCTCATAACATTCCCGACAGATAGAAGGCCCAATTGCCGCTGTCAGGTCTTCCGGACGCGTACCGTAGACCTGCCGCATCTTTTCCGTGACACATCTGCCCATCCGCGCCACAGTCCCCCGCCAGCCGGAATGGGCCAGTGCAACTGCCCTGTTTCTCGTATCCACGAAATATAAAGGCACACAGTCCGCATAAAAGGTGGTCAGCACCAGCCCCGGCTCATCGGTCAGCAGTCCGTCCACATCATGATAGTCTCTGGGCCGCACAATGCCCTTACCGCCGTCCTGCCCCGTCACCACCCGCAGATTCACGGTATGTGTCTGGTCTGAACAGACAATATCCTCCAAACCACACCCCAGTACCCGGGCAATCCTTCTGTAATTCTCGTCTACAGCCTCCTTCTTATCTCCTCTGGCATAACTCAGATTCATACTGCTGCATACTCCCTCACTGACTCCGCCGACCCTGGTCGTAAACAGATGCCGCACGATCCCCGTCTGTTCCAACAGCGGAAATGTCAGATATTCCACCTCCCCGGCCCTGTTCTGTCTCATTTTCCACTTTCCTGTATGTCTATACAACTCCATCATTTTCTCCCTACTTCCACGCAACATAGTAAAATGCATCTTTCACCCATGTAACCTTCTTCCCGTCCACGGCCACCACATCAAACCGCACCGGTGTATCCTCCATGCAGTGATGTACCACACGATAATAATCGGCCACCCGGCAGATCCGTTTCTGTTTGGCGTAACCCACAGCCTCCGCCGCGGTTCCCTTACTGCCACTGCTCCGATATTTCACTTCAAAAAAAACAAGATACTCCCCGTCATAACCGACAAGGTCAATCTCCCCCTGTCTGCAGCGAAAATTCTGTGCGCAGATCCTGATACCCTTAGATAGTAAATAGGCACAGACCTGTTCTTCCTTCTGTGCCCCCTGCTTCCTTGTATTCACCTTTTCCTCCGTTTATATCCCCGCTCCCCTGTCGCTTACCGTTCTTTCGATTCTCCTACTTTGCCCCCGCTATCTTTGCCTTGATCTTATCCATGGAATCCACGAAAATAAGGATCTCCGCGACCACCTCATACAGTTCCGGCGGAATCATATCCCCAATCTCCAGGCGTGACAGTGTATCGGCCAGCTTATCGTCGCGGTGAACCGGCACTGCCGCTTCCTTCGCCTTCTCAATGATCCGTTCCGCCAGCTCTCCTCTGCCGGAGGCAATGACTCTGGGCGCCTCCTCGGAAGGATCATATTCCAGCGCAATCGCCTGCTTCGGCTTTCTCGACTCTTCCCTGTCCACCGACGCCTGCCTCGGTCTTCTTCTCTCTTCCTTCGCCATAGTCGTCTACTCCCCCTTCTGCTTTCTGCCCTCCATCATGCCCTCATATCAAAAGATGTCCTGCTGAGCACCGAAATATTCTTCTCCTGGTTCAGAATCGTCTGCATAATGCCGCCGTCCTCCGTTCCATCCTCTTCCTTCATCTGAAACTGCGCCTTTAACGCATACCCCCTCTTCGTCAATCTTTCATCTAATAACGAAATGTGCTGTTCGATCAGATCCATCGCGCTTTCATCCTGCAGCGTAAAATTCGTATTCACCTTATTCTGCTGCATCGTCACGTACACATCCAAAGCTCCCAGATGCTCCATATCCAGATGCAGAAGTGCACTCACATTGCCGTCTTTCGCCGCAAGATTTTTCTTGTTCGTATAGACATAAAGATCACCGTGGGCATTGTTACCAGCCAGCTTAAGTGGCAGCTGGATATAGGCAAACATATGATTCATCTGATTCATAAAGTCCACATTGTTCTGCAGATTCTGCATACTCCTGGCCACCGGCAGATCTGCCTTGCCCGCCGTCTGTATCGCCTCGTTCATGCGCATGCTCTGTTCCCTGATGCGCTCATACAGCTGTTCCACCTTTTGCGGATTTGCCACGTCCCGTGGTTCGATCAGCCACTGTCTGCCGATCTCTGCCTTCAACAGCCCTTCAAACTCTTTTCCGGCAAAAAGTCGTTCCAGCATCTGCGACGGCATCTCGTGTTCTCCCACGCCTGACAGCGTATGGCGTACCAGCGCCAATACGTCTTTTGCCGACCATCCACCGTTCTTGATCTGCTCCGCCGTCTGTTCGTCCACGCCAAGCTCCCGCAGCAGATTTCCCAGATCATTCCACTGCTTCGCCGTCAATACCGGATTACCGCCTTCTTCCTGCACAGAACCGCTTCCGTCAGTCCCTTCCGGATTCAGGAATTCCGGATCCATCAGCCGGCCGGGCAGTGTTCCCTCCTCCGGCAGTGTACCGTTTCCTGCCGCCTGCTCCATGTCATTCGCAGTTCCCTTTAAGAGCACATCTCCTGCATTTTCACCTTCCGCAAGAATATCCAGCACCTGCCCGTAAAATGCAAACGCCTGACCGACTCTTCCCTCGCTCATCAGCTCACGAAAAACCTCCGGCAGCTCCTGCATAATCGTTTCCGCACTGCCCAGCAGTTGATGCCCCGCGTTCTGATACTGTTCAAACTGTTCTATATTCAATTCCGTGACTGCAAGCCCCAACCGGATCATCTGGATGATAGAGGCCGGATTCTGACCGGGAAACTCCAACAGCTGTCTGCTGACATTCAGGATCGTCTCCTTATCGATCGGCATCCCCTCTTCCATCATTCTGGCAACCATCTCCACATTCGCCGCAGTTTCCGGCAGCCCTGCCGCACCCAGAGCACGCAGGATTGTCGCCTGATTGGCCATATTGGCATAGAGCGGTGCCAGAGAAAGCACCGAACCGTTATTTGTCTTTACCTCAAAACTCATATTCTGTCCCAGAGCCAGACTGATACTCTGGTCGATCCTGGCATTGATCAACAATTCCTGGCTGAGTGCAATCTGCGCCACATTGCCCGTCCTGCTGACGACAGCACCCTGAATCGTCTGTCCCGGCAGGAGATTCCTGATCTCATTTTGCACCCGATAACTTTTCTCCCCCCTGGACATGCCCTCCGATGATTTCCCCGTATCATTCGTCTTGACATTCTGATTATTCCGTTTAAAAATACCCGAAAGATTCACCCCTTCTCCCCCTGTCATTTCATATCTGTCCTGCAAACGATCCTTTTTCCTCAATCTCTGTCTCACAAAAATGTGTGATGAATGATCTTCTATGGATCGGACACGGCCCATATTTCTTCAAGGCTTCAATATGCGCCTGCGCTCCATATCCCTTATTCGAAGCGAACCCGTACACAGGATACACCTCTTCATACCGTACCATCAACCGATCCCGTGTCACCTTCGCCACAATACTGGCTGCCCCGATGGACATGCTTTTGGCATCCCCCTTGATAATGGGTATCTGCTTTACGGATATCTGTGGGATCGTCACCGCATCGTTCAACAGCAGATCCGGTGCCACCTTAAGGCTGCCAATCGCTGACCGCATGGCCTCGTAGGTTGCCTGCAGAATATTGATCTCATCGATCCGCTCCGGCGTACTGTATCCGATCCCCACCGCCACCGCCCGTTCCATAATGATATCATAAAGCTCTTCTCTCTTTTTTTCGGACAGTTTCTTGGAATCATTAATATATAGAATGTCACAGTCCTTCGGCAAAATAACGGCACCCGCCACCACCGGACCTGCCAGCGGCCCCCGGCCCACTTCATCGATCCCGCAGATATGCTCATACATTGCATATTCCCGCTCATACCGCTGCAGTTCCCTGCTGCGCGCGACCTCTTTCTCGTAGGCAGCAAGCCTCTTCCTGCCCTTCTCCACGGCTCCTCGTACCCCAGCCCGCTCATCCTTCTCATACTGCATAAACAAAACAGGCAGTTCCTCTATATCAGCTGCCTGTATCTTTTCTGTGATCTCTTTTATACTTTCTCTCATAGTCACTTTCTCTGTCATGCATCCTCCCGCCAGCCGGCGCAGACATACTCAAATTACCTGTGCTTAATAAATCCGAATTTATTGAACGGCCAGATCCGTAACCACGCCCTGCCTATGATCTCATCTCTTCTGACATTTCCCACAGAAGGATCTCTGCTGTCCGTGCTGTTATTCCGGTTATCTCCCATCAGAAAATACTCATCGTCTGCCAGTACAATATCTTCATATGCCCGGCCTGGGTTCTGGATCACTTCCTTGCCGTAAGACTCCTCCAGGATCTCTCCGTCAATCAGTATATTCCCCATCTCATCAATCCGAATCGTCTCCCCCGGCAGACCGATCACCCGCTTTATGTAAAAAGTGTTCTCCTCATAGCGAAAAGGAAATACCACGATATCATACCGCTCCGGATCATGGAACCGGTAACTTATCTTATCCACGATCAGATTATCTTCACTGCTCAGCTTCGGCTCCATGGAACTGCCCTGCACCTGTGTCCGCTGCCCCACAAAATGGATCACCAGATAAACGGCACATAAAACAAACAACAGGTAAAGGCTGGTGCTCAAGATTTCTTTCAGTACTTTTTTCATTCCGTCAATTCCCCAATCTACTCTTTATAACGCTATCTAAATATTTGTATCTCCGGCGCTCTTCCATATCATGAACGCTCTGGCAGTTCCAGTGTGATCCGGCCGATCCGGCCGCTTCTGAAGTCATCAACCACAATGGCTGACGCTTTCTCATAATCCGCCTCCTGTCCCTTCTTATAGCACTTACGAACCTCACAGACATGCTGCAGCACCGAAAGCGGCGTATCCTCCGTATCCATGCGCTTTGGCATAATCTGGTATCTTTCATAAAGAGCCTCTCTATAACGAACCAGCAAACAGGCGATCAAGTCCGCAGCCAACTCCGTCATCTGCAGGATCTCATCATTCATCGAGCCGATCATCGCCAGATTCCTGCCCACCTCTTCGCTCTCGAACTTTGGCCACAAAATACCAGGCGTATCCAGAAATTCCAGCTCCCTGTTCAGACGGATCCACTGCTTTCCCTTCGTCACACCCGGTTTGTTACCGGTCTTCGTACATGCTTTCCCGGCAAAAGAATTGATGAAAGTGGATTTCCCCACATTCGGAATTCCCACCACAATCGCACGTACCGGACGGCTCTTGATGCCCCGCCGTCTGTCCCGTTCTATCTTGTCCTTACATGCTTCCCGAACCATGCCGTAGATCGCACGCAGTCCCTGACCACTTCTCGCATTGATCTCCAGCACATGAAATCCCCTGTCCTTAAAGTATTCCATCCACAGCTTATTGGCTTTCTCATCCGCCAGATCCGATTTGTTGAGCAGGATCAGCCGTGCCTTATTTTTGCCAAGCTCATCTATATCGGGATTTCTGCTGCTGAGCGGAATCCTCGCATCGACCAGTTCTATCACCAGATCTATCAGGTTGATATTCTCCTGCATCATCCGTTTGGCCTTCGTCATATGCCCCGGATACCATTGATAGTTCATCTGCTTCCTGTCCTTTCTTCATTACACGGTCATTCACATGCCGTACGGTACGTCAGTACCGTGTCACTATTCGATCAACCCTACGCCCTCATCGCCCGCCGACATATGAAACCAGGCCTTACCGATGATATTTTCCTTTTTAACGCCGCCAATATTACCGGATCGGCTGTCTTCACTGCTGTTACGGTTATCCCCCAGCACAAAAAATTCATCTGTAGCCAGCGACAGTTCATTCTCCGCGATACCGGCATCGATCATCCTGTCAAACTCCTCCGACTCTTCCAGAAAAACACCGTCAATATAAACACTCCCATCCCGTATCTGTACGGTTTCTCCCGGCAGCCCTACCACTCTTTTGACATAAAAATGGGAATTCTGATTTCCATTGGGCAGAAAAACGATCACATCTCCCCGCTTTGGCGTGGAAAGCCTGTATATCACACGGTTCACCAGAATCTCCTGACCGTTATACAAGGTAGTCTCCATCGAATCTCCTATAACGCTTGTACGCATCCCAACCGAATATACGATCACAAATGCCAGAAAAACAGCCGCCACGCCTCCCACTACCATCTCGAATATATCCTTGATGATTCTGGAATCCAGTTTCTTCTTTTTCTGATAAAAAGTTAAACCCTTTCTTCTCGCCACACGTATCTTCCTCTTTTATACTCAAACAGTATCTCGCCGCACACTCTTTCTGTACACACTCTCATGATCTATAGTAAACTTCTTGCCGGAGCCATATAGGGAAGCACCTGCAAGGCCGAAAACGAAATTTCTAATGTCGTTAACTATAAATACACGACTCTCATAGTATAGCACGAACATTATATTATGTTCAACTCTAATCTTGGCAACGACCACGGTACTGCGTGGCCGTGATTGCCGTTCCCTCCAACTAATCAAGTGTAAATTACAGTAAATGATAATAATATTCCTGTCATTTGTAAAAGGGCCTTCCTTTCGGAAAGCCCTTTTACTGTGCTTTATAAATATCTCCACCCTCATAGAAATAATTATTGCCCTATATTAGAATATATGATTGGCTTTCAATACGCCGAACACGATCACCGCCACCAGCGCAATCACACAGAGCAGAATAAATCTGTCCAGAGAGGGGATGGAAATATTCGGAAGTTGATCGTAGATCCCTTCAAACGCACTGCCGCCGGAAGACTTCTTCTCCTCTGTCTTCTCCGTATCAGCCTGCCCGGCTTCCCTTCCCATTTCCTCGTCTCTTCTCTGCTCTTCTGCCATATCATCCATTCCTTTCTTTTATAATGAACTGAAATATTACCGTGCTTATTTTTTCTGCAGGTACTTTCTCAGGTCGAGTGCCACTGCGATCACGATCACAAGACCCTGTGCGATGTATGTATAAGCCGGATCCACGCCCAGGAACTGGAGACAGATCTTCAAGATCTCGAATACCAGTACGCCGATCAGGATACCGCCTACACGACCCACACCACCGTTAGCGGATACGCCGCCGATGGTACAGGCTGCAATCGCCTCCAGCTCATAGCCGTTACCGGTCGCCGTAGATGCACCACCGGCCTTCGCACCTACCAGGAAACCTGCCAGCGCGTACATGCAGCCAGCCAGAATGTAGATACGGATCAGGGAACCGCGCACGTTGACACCTGCAACCTGTGCCGCATTCTCGTTACCGCCGATGGCATACATATACTTACCATGACGGGTCTTATTATACAGGAACCAGAAATAAGCGCCGATCACTACCGCGAAGATCATCAGATAAGGGATCGGTCCCAGAGATCCGCTGGCAACAGTCAGATAACTGGTCTTGTAACCGCCCATAGGCTGGTTGTTCGTGATCAGGGAACAGAGACCGTAGATAATGGTCTGCATGCCCAGAGTCGCGATGAAAGGCGGAACCTTCAAAACAGAGATCACAACGCCGTTAACGCCGCCAAAGCATCCCATGATGACCATAACGATGATCAAAGCAACCGGCCACGGAATGTCCGGCATCCAGGGCAGCATACGCGCCGAATAGTCAACGCTCTGCAGCAGCATAGCCGCCAGACACGCCGCCAGACCTACTGCACGACCTGCAGAAAGGTCCGTACCTTTGGTGATCAGACAGCCCGATACGCCGCAGGCGATGATGAATCTGGGGGATACATTGACTACCAGATTCTTAAAGTTGGTTATGGTAAAAAAGTTCTGTGTTGTAGCGCCTGTCAAAATAGCCAGCAGCACGATCAGGATAATGATCGCATTGTTGGATAAGAATTTTTTAACATTAAATGAATTTGCCATGATAGTGTTCTCCCTCCTTATTCAAACTGGGTTGCAAGTGCCATGATGTTCTCCTGATTCGCCTCATCACCGCCGATAAATCCGGTCACACGGCCGTCACACATGACCATGATACGGTCGGACATACCAATAAGTTCGCTCATCTCGGAAGAAATCATGATGATACTCTTGCCCTGCTTTGCCATCTCGGCAATGATACAGTAGATCTCATACTTGGCGCCCACGTCGATACCACGTGTCGGTTCGTCCATGATGAAGACATCCGGACTGTTAGCCAGCCAGCGGCTGATCAGCACTTTCTGCTGGTTACCGCCTGAAAGCGACTGAATCTGTGTCTTGGAAGACGGCGTCTTGATCGAAAGCTTCGCCACATTCTCCTGAACAAGCTGCTCGATCTTACCATCATCCAGCATAAACCCGCCAATCAGATACTGATTTAAGGATGCGATGGAAACATTATCTGCAATGGACAGCACACCCAGGATTCCCGTAGCACGACGATCCTCTGTCAGCATGGCGATACCATTGTTGATGGCGTCCTTTGGCTGGTTGATTCTAATCTCCTGCCCTCTATAAGTAATCTTCCCAGTTGTATGGCTGCGAAGTCCGAACAGACCTTCCATCAGCTCTGTACGCTGCGCGCCCACCAGGCCGGCCACGCCCAGGATCTCACCTTTCTTCAGCTGGAATGACACATGCCGGAAACTCTTGGGATTGATGGATGTAAAGTCTTCCACCTCAAACACCACTTCACCAGGCACATTCTCGCGCGTCGGATACAGTTCGGAAAGCTCACGGCCAACCATCTTGGTGATGATGAAATCCGTGGTCAGATCTTTCGACGACCAGGTTCCGATATACTGTCCATCACGCATAATAGTAACTTCATCACTGATGCGCAGGATCTCATCCATCTTGTGACTGATATAGACGATGGACACGCCCTTGCTGCGCAGCTCATTGATGATGGTAAATAACGCTTCCACCTCTGCAGCAGTCAGGGATGAAGTCGGCTCATCCAAAATCAGCACCTTACAGTCGGCAGAAACCGCCTTCGCAATCTCAACCAGCTGCATCTGGGATACCGAAAGACTTCCCAGCTTTGCCTTTGGATCGTAATTCAGATGCACCTCCTCCAATACTCTGGCCGCATCTTCATACATTTTATCATGATCGATCACGGTCACTGGACCAAGCTTCCTGATCGGATAACGCCCTACATAGATATTCTCGCCGATGCTTCTCTCGGGAATCGGCTGCAGCTCCTGATGTACCATGGCGATACCGCGGTTCAAGGCATCCAGCGGGCCCTTGATCTGCACTTTTTCTCCTTCATAGATCACTTCCCCCTCGTCCATGTGGTAAATACCAAACATGCACTTCATCAGGGTAGATTTACCGGCTCCGTTCTCACCCATCAGGGCATGAACCGTACCCGGCCGCAAATTCAACTGCGCACCGTTCAGCGCTTTGACACCTGGAAATGTTTTTACGACATTATGCATCTCCAAACGATACTCTGACAAATTGATAACCCCCTTTATGTATCAGAAAGAAGTGCATGCGCCAAATGCACACGCACTTCTCAGTGATTTACATTCTCATATTATTGTGGACTGCTTCTGCTTACTGGAAGTCAGCTACGTTATCCGGAGTAACCTTCACATAGTCTACATAGATGGACTGCTCGCCAGACGCATATGTCTTACCGCCAAGCAGCTCTTCCATAGCTGCAACAGCACCTTCTGCCTGACCCTGAGCGTCATTCAGAACCGTACCTGTCATGTTGCCGGATGCCACTTCGTTAAGAGCAGCGTCCAGAGCATCAACACCTACCAGATAGATGTCCTCGTTTACTGTACGGCCTGCAGCCTGGATTGCCTGCAGAGCACCGATTGCCATATCGTCATTGTTACAGAAGATAACTTCGATCTGGTCACCGAATTTAGCAAGGTCGTTCTGTGCGATCTCCTGACCCTTGTTACGATCCCAGTCACCACGCTGCAGGTCAAGCTCTTCCACTTCGATGCCGGCGTCTGTCAGTGCCTTTACAGAGAACTCTGTACGATACTGTGCGTCAACGTTCTCCGGGTCACCCTGGATCATGATGTAGGAAACCTTGCCGTCGCCGTTGATATCACCCTTGTTCTCGGTATCCAGGATCAGCTCACCCTGCATGGTTCCGGACTGACGTGCGTCACATCCTACATAAACCAGCTTGTCATATGCGCTCATCTGCTCTGCCGTAGGCTCACGGTTGATCAGAACGGTCGGTACGCCTGCGTCTTTAACAGTAGCGATGATCTGGTCTGCTGCAGATGTCATAACCGGATTGATGATCAGCGCATCAACGCCCTGTGCGATAAAGTTGTTGATCTGGTTGTTCTGCTCAGCCTGGTCATTCTTACCATCCATGAAAGTCACTGTGTAACCTTTGCCTTCCAGGATCTCCTGCAGTGCGTTACGATATGTGGTCATGAATGCGTCGTCGAACTTGTAGATGCAGACACCGATGTTGCCGCCTTCGCCTGCTGCTGCCGCTGCTGTGTCAGCATCCTCTGCCGCTGCGTCTTCTGCCTCAGCCTCTGTCTCTGCTGCTGCATCCTCAGCCGGAGCCTCCTCCTCTGCAGGTGCTTCTTCAGCCGGAGCCTCTTCTGCAGGCGCTTCTGTCGTTGCAGGCGCTGCATCATTGCCGCCGCATGCTGTCAGGCCGAATACCATCATGGATGCCATTGCTATCGCAAGCACTTTTTTCAATTTCATAGTTACAAATCCTCCTTTATTCTGCCATATTTAGGCGATTTTATCATTTTATGCCATAATGTGCACTCCCTTTTACACATTATGACTACTGACAAAGCTATTGTAAAGGATTTTCTGTTCGTTTTCCATAAGATTTTTTTGGAATAGTTATGGATTTTCTTTGATTGTTGTAATTAAAATCTCCTGCGGCGTCCAGAAATAGGTGCCGTCCGTCAAAGGATATTCCTCCGGCAGCGTCTCTCCCAGCGCACAGCTGGCAGCCAGTTCCAGAACGGCGCTGCAGTAGATCTCCTTGTTGGCGGAAACCGTTCCCAGCAGTTTTCCGTTCTCCAGTGCCTCCAGTCCCGGCGTGGTGCCGTCGATGCCGATCACATTCACACCCTCCGTCTGCGCCCGCTCCAGAGCGTCGATGGCCCCCAGCGCCATATCGTCATTGTTGCTGATCACCAGCTCGATGGTATCCGGATACTCGATAAGCCACTGCTCCATCAGCGCCGACGCCTGACTGCGCTCCCAGTTGGCGATCCCGCCGGTGATCTTCTCGATCGGCACCGCGCCGTCTTTCAGCGTCTGCACGGACCACTCCGTGCGGATCAGGGAATCCTGATGGCTGCTCTCTCCCTCCAGCATCACATAGCTGACGACGCCGTCCCCGTTTAAGTCCACCGCTTCCGGCTGCTTCCGGTACAGATCCACCACCATCTTCCCCTGCAGGACGGCGGTCTCTTTGGCATCCACGCCCACATAGAAGAGCTTGTCCCAGCGGTTCATATCCTCCTCCACCGGCTGACGGTTGAAGAACACCACCGGCACCCCCGCAGTCATCGCCTTGTCGATGATCAGCGAGGTATCCATACGGTCCACCGGATTGATGCACAGCACGTCACACCCCAGGGAAATAAACCGCTCCACCTGATTGTTCTGTGTATTCTGGCTGCCCTTGGCTTCCTGAATATCCAGCGTCACCTTGATGCCGCTCTCCCGCTCATATTCCTTGGCCTTCTCTTCTATGATACTGCGGATATTATTGATAAAAGTATCGTCCCCGCGGTACAGACTGATGCCGATGCGGATCGATTTCTTCTCCTCTTCCTTCCTAACCCCCTGACAGGAACTCATAAGCAGACACGCCGCCACGCACAACACGACGATCCTGCCTGCATAATACGCACGTTTTACCGTTCTTTCTATACCGGCATAACAATATCCGGTTCTTCTCCCCTTTACCTTCATACCTTTTCTGCCTTCTTTATTTCTCTCCATGTGCCGCTGTCCCTCACTCGATCGGAAACAGCATCTTCTCAAACGCCGGATCCCGCAGATCCTTTTTTTCTATATAATAGGACTCCATCACCGTGGGCACGCTGCCCGCTCCTTCCAGCGCCCGGACCGCCTCCCGCACGCTGTAGTAACCTACGCTGAATTCATCCGTCACACAGATACCCATGATCACGCCCCGGTCCAGATAATTGAGGATCGCCATGGTCGTGCCCCTGCCGTACAGTCCTCCGACGGCATCCGCAACGGCCTCGCTGCCCGCCATCACCCCTGCCGCTTCCGTCAGAATATCCTGATTCTCCGCCAGGATCACCACCTTCTGTGCCTCCGCTCCCGGCTGCTCAAGCATCGTGAAGAACCGTTCTTCCTCCCCGCGCACAATCCGCTGCACGCTGCGCCCTGCTTCCTGAAAAACCGCGTCGCTGCCTTTCAGGAAAAGCCGGTCCATATCGCTTTGCCCGGCCGGGTCTGTCAGCACATATACGGGAACGTCTGCCGGCTGCTCTTCGAGAATCTCCCGGGCCAGCAGCTCTCCCATTTTCTCATGATCGACGATCACATTGCCCGCGCCTGCCGCCTCCGCCACGCCGGCGCGCATCAGGATCACCGGGATCGTCATCTGTTTGGCCGACACCTGTTCTTCTTCCACCGGAACGACGATCAGCGCATCGGTGCCATCCTGCTGTTCCCGGTCCATCAGGTCCATCTGCTCTTTTACATCCAGCTTTTCATACAGGGTGATCAGCTGGACATCCGCGTTAAGCTCGGCTGCCGCCAGATCCATTCCCTTGCGGAAATTACTGTAATTATCGCTCCTGACGTCCTCAATAATCACCGCGATCTGGTAGATCTGCCGCTCCGGCTCACGGATGATCAGATCCGTGGAACACATCAGAAACAGCACCACCAGACACACGATATAGAGAACTATCATCACTTTTCCACTTCTGCCTATCATGTCCGCGCCTCCTGTGCCGTCTCCGCATATGCCTGCGCCGGAAGGTGGATGCTGATGACGGTTCCTTCATCCGGCTCCGACCAGATCTGAAGACCGTAATCGTCTCCGAAGTACAGGCGGATTCTCTCATTTACATTCTTGACGCCGATGCCCGATCCCCGTCTGGAAGATACATGCTCCTTTTCATCCAGAAGACTCTCTACCTGCTGTCTGGTCATGCCAAGGCCGTTGTCACTGATCTGAAACCAGAGATCATCCGCCTCCCGGTAAGCCTTTACACAGACTTCCCCGTCCCCGTCCATAAATTCCATGCCGTGGTAGATGGCATTCTCCACCAGCGGCTGCAGCATCAGTTTCAAACAGACCAGATCCATCACCTCTTCCCCGGCTTCAAACCGGTAAACGAATTTATTTTTAAACCTGGTCTGCTGGATCATCAGATAATTGCGCACATGCTCCAGCTCGTCTCTCACCGTGATGATGCTCTTGCCCTTACTCAGACTGATCCGGAAAAAACGCGCCAGCGCCGTCACGATCTTCACCGCATCCTGCTTCTGCTCGTTCTCGATCATCCACACGATGATATCCAGCGTATTGTAGAGAAAATGCGGGTTAATCTGGGACTGCAGGGTATCAAACTCGCTCCTGCGCTTGGATTCGTGTTCCGCCACAATATCTTCCATCAATGTCTTGATGCGCTTTGCCATCTCGCCGATGGAACGGCCCAGATGCCTGATCTCGTAGGAACCTCCCATATACACTTCCGTGTCCAGATCCCCCGCCTCGATCGCATTGACCGACCGCTCCAGCTTCTGAATCGGGGTGGTGATGCGGGAGGAGATAAAGTTGTTGGTGAGCACCAGCACCAGCAGAAAGGCCGCCACCACAAAGACCGCAAAGAGCTGCATCTTCAGATTGCTCAGGGGCAGTCCCTGTTCCGGCGTCACGCTTAACAGCTTCCATCCCGTATAGCCCACTGATTTTACACTGACTTCCCGCCACTCCCCCTCGTAGCGTTCGCGGAAACTGCCGTCCCTGTACTTTGCCGCCATGGCCGTATTTTCGGAGACCTGTCCCGTCTCGATCATCTGCATCCTGGGATGGTAGATCAGTTCCCCGCTGCTGCTGACCATATAAAGATACCCCTGGTTGCCCAGACTGATATTATCCAGAATCTGCTGTAAACTGCTGTAGCGGATGTCAATCAGCAGAATGCCCTGCTCTGTAGACGTGCCGTGGGTGATCTCCACCGCGCGGGTCAGGGTGATGACCCACCGGTACTGGTTCTCATTGTTGTCAAAGATATACTGCACATGAGGCGTGGTAAAATGCAGATTGTCCGTTCTGTTTAACGTATTGCCAAACCACTGCTCTTTCGTCACGTCAAGCCCGGTCTTTAACCGCGCCGCAGGCACCGCCTCCAAAAGCGCGCCCTCCTTGGAAAGCAGGGCGATATTGGCGATGCTGTCCTTATTATTGTCATACAGCAGCGTGATCTGGCTGTTGACCGACTCTTCCTCCAGATCCGCGTTCTTGATCACGCCGTAGTAAAGACTGTCGGACAGCTTCATGATGGTGCGCAGATAGGAATCCACCGAACGATTGATCTGTCCTAATACCGCCTGATTCTCTTCCCGCACGGCTGCCGTCAGCTGCTGGGACATCTGAGCATAAAGCGTCACGCCGATCAAAAGGATCACCGCCAGAGCACTGATCGTAAAATAACTGAATATCGTATACCGTATGCTGTTCTTCCTGCCGGATCCCGTCGGCATCTCCTGCTCCATGGCGCTCCTTTCCTGTGATGCTCACTGTGTTTGCTGTCCGGGTCTCCGCTGCACACCTGACCGTACCCCTGTCGCTTGTTTGTCCGGATACTTCTGTGTATCTGACCGGGCAGCTGTCGTGCATCTGTCTGAGCCACTACTGTGTATCTGGCCGGGCAGCTGTCGTGCATCTGTCTGAGCCACTACTGTGCATCTGCCTGAGCCACTACTGTGCATCTGCCTGGGTTCCGCGGTATTTGGTGGGTGACACCCCGAACCGCTTCTTAAACACATAGCTGAAATAATTCTGCTCCTGATAGCCCACCTTCTGTGCGATCATATAGGTCTTGTCGTCGGTCTCGTTCAAAAGCTCCACCGCCTTCTTAAGCCGTACTTCCGTCAGATAATTGACATAGGCCTGTCCCGTCTCCTTTTTGAAAACAGTGGAAAAATAGGCCGGGCTCATATGCAGATGGCGGCACAGCGTTTCCACGGACAGCTCCGGATCAGCGTAGTGCTCCCGGATATACTCTTTCGCCTCCTGAATGACTCTGCGGGTGGTATTGTCCCGCTCCCGGTTCATCACCTCATTCATGCGGCAGGCGATCACCGTGATCCGGTCCGCGAACTCCTCCCGCCTGCAGATGCCCTCCAGCACCTCCGCATACTGGCCGCTTGCGTCAAACATCACATCTATATCCAGATCATACTGCTGCATCAGCCTGATCATGCAGTTGGCGATGGAAAGCATATAGACCTGATACTGTCTTGTGTGGACCTTCGCATCCTCCATGCGGGCAGAAAGCGCCCGGATCACACTGTCGATCTTATCCGGCGTCCCAAACTTAATGGCCGCCACCAGCTCTTCCTCATCCCGGTCATGAAACTGCAGCTTGCCCTTGCCGACAGGCTCCACATCATTGATATAGATAGGCCTGCCCGTACCGACAATGGCCCGGTATCCAAGCGCATCCACGGCCGACTCATAAGAATGGCTGATCTCCGGCAGCGTCTCGCAGCTGTACCCCACGCCCGCCGTGATCGCAATCTCCAGCACCCGCCGGCACTCTTTGCAGATATCATGGAGCAGGTTACTTAAACCCGTCTGGGTATTATCCTCGTCAATGGCCGCGATCACCGTGATCTCGTCCATGGAATTAAAAACGGCAAACCGGTAATACCCCCGCAGGGAATCCTCCACCAGTCCCCGCACGGAAATGGGGATCAACTCCCGGGGCAGGGTAAGCGTCTGGGCATCCGCCCGCTCCACATGGATAACTGCCGCCACCCATCTGCAGGCATCCAGAATATCGACGCCGTACTCCCTGAGCTTCGGCTCCACCGCGCTCTCATCCGCCTCACCCCGTACCAGATCGTTCAAAAAAAGCTCCCGCAGGATCGGCAGATTCCCCAGATAACTTTCCCGCAGGGAATCAATATCCCGGCGCTGTTTGATCTCCTCCTCCAGATTCTCCCTCACCCTGGTGAGAATCTCCGACAATTCCTCCACATTCACCGGTTTCAAAATATATTCCGTCACATGCAGCTTGATCGCCTGCTGTGCATACTCAAAGTCGTCATACCCCGAAAAGATCAAAACCCTGATCGAAGGATATTTCTCCCGGATCCGCCTCGTCAGCGTCAGCCCGTCCATATACGGCATCCGGATATCCGTGATCACCACATCCGGCTGCAGCTGTTCCACCTTCTCCAGTGCCTCCTCACCGTTCTCGGCGTCCCCCGCCACCTCGAATCCCAGCTTCTCCCACTCCATCTTGCGGATGATTCCCTTGCGGACTTCCTCCTCGTCATCCACAAGCAAAATACGATATAACCCCATAACCATTCCCTCCAGACTCCCCTGCGGCAGACCGATCTTCCTGCCTGCCGCAGCATACTCCTATTTTAGCATAAAAAAACTGATACTACAAATCTCTTTGCAGTACCAGTCTTATCCTCTGACTTTCCATACGCAGCAGTTTTGTCGCCTTCCCTGCCGCACTGTTGTCGTCTTATTTTACCAGCTCTTTTACCTTGGCCTTCTTGCCGACACGGTCTCTTAAATAATTCAGTTTCGCACGTCTTACCTTACCTCTTCTGACTACCTCGATCCGCTCTACGTTCGGAGAGTGCATGGGCCATGTCTTCTCAACGCCAACACCGTTCGATACCTTTCTCACCGTGAAAGTCTCTCTGTTGCTTCCGCCCTGTTTCTTAAGCACTGTTCCCTCGAAAACCTGAATTCTCTCGCGGTTTCCTTCCTTGATCTTACCGTATACTTTAACGGTATCACCTACGTTGAACTCGTCAACCTTGTCCTTTAACTGTTCTGCTTCGATTTCTCTGATAATCTGGTTCATAACCTGCCTCCTATTTCTATGGATGTTCTTAATACAATCTGTAACAGAGGACCATCTTTTTCGCAACGCTAATAATTTACCATATTACGGGGAAGATTGCAAGTAAAATTGTTTATTTCCCGCTTTATTTCCCGTTTTACTTTTCTGCCCTACTCACGTCTCACGGTTACAATATGCCTCATACAGATCCGGCCGGCGCTCCTTCGTCCTTAAGATGGACTGTTCCAGACGCCAGGCGTCCACTTTGGCATGATCTCCGCTGAGCAATACAGGCGGCACTCGTTTGTCATGCCAGATCTCCGGTCTGGAATACTGGGGATATTCCAGAAGCCCGTCACCGAAAGATTCCGTCACCGCGGAGTCCGTATTGTGCAGCACCCCGGGCACCAGCCTGGCTATGGCATCCACCATCACCATGGCCGCAAGCTCCCCGCCGGTGAGCACATAATCTCCAAGCGAAATCTCATCCGTCACGATTTCCTCCAGCACGCGCTCGTCGATGCCTTCATAATGCCCGCACAGAAAGATCAGATCTTCCTCCTGCGCCAGCTCCTGCGCCATTTTCTGATGAAAAGTCCTGCCCTGGGGCGTCACATAGATGACCCGGCCGCCGGAAGCGCCTCTGGCAGCGATCCGTTCTTCCACCGCCCGCCAGGCATCATAGACCGGCTGCGCCTGCATCAACATCCCGGCCCCGCCCCCGTAAGTATAATCATCCACTTTACCGTGCTTATCCAGCGTATAGTCTCTGATATTCACGGCCTCAATGGAAATACAGTTCCGTTCCACCGCTCTTCCGAGTATGCTCGTGTGAAGCCCCTGCAGCACCATCTCCGGAAAAAGTGTGAGGATGTGGAAATTCATCATCTTAAGATACCTCTCCCTTTCTTCCGGCCTGCAGCAACCTTCCAGCCGCAGCCCCGGATCACAGCAGCCCGTCCATGATGTGCACCGTGATCACGCCTGCCTCCATATCGACATGCTTCACGCACTCCCGGATCGCCGGCAGAAGGACCTGCGTTCCCTCTCCGTCCCCGCGCTCCACCACATACACATCGTTGGCTCCCGTCGCCATCACATCTTTCAGCAGGCCAAAGGCTTCTCCTTCCTCGGTCACCACCTGCATACCGATCAGGTCGGCGACGAAGTATTCGTCCTTCTTTAAACGCACCGCCTTGTCTCTGGTCACGTAGAGCTTCGCATTCTTATACTTTTCCACATCGTTAATAGAATCGTATCCTTTAAACTTGAGGATCACATACTGCTTGAAAAACTTGACGCCTTCTATTTCCATATCCAGGCGCTCCCTGCCCGTATCCATGATCACTTCTTTCAGCTTCTTAAAGCGCGCGGCATCGTCCGTGGTGGGAAATACCTTGACCTCCCCCCTGATGCCGTGGGTCTGTGTGATCACACCGATCTGTAGTTCAGATATCATATCTGTCCTTTCCGTAACGTTCCTTTTCCCGGAAAGATCTGCCTCCTGCAAATATTTCCAATCCGTTTCCAGTACCGCTTACTGCAATCAAATAAACCTCACAGATTGCTCCGTGAGGCTGTTTGCTAGATAATTTCTACATCCACTCTCTTATTGTCTTTCGACGATGCGGCTTTCACGACAGAGCGGATCGCTTTCGCGATACGTCCCTGCTTACCGATCACCTTACCCATATCCGACGCTGCAACATGAAGTTCAACGATAATGTTCTTACCTTCTTCCTTCTCCGTCACAACGACTTCATCCGGATTCTCTACAAGAGCTTTGGCGATCACTTCAACCAATTCCTTCATTGTCCACCTCCAAAAGCTATTTTGTACAACGGACTACTATTTGGTGATACCTACGCTCTTGAAAATTCTGCTGACAACTTCTGTCGGCTGAGCGCCGTCTGATAACCATTTCCTGGCTGCCTCTTCATCTACCTTGTAGGTGCTGGGATCCGTATTGGGATCGTAGGTCCCGATCTCAGCGATACATCTTCCGTCTCTCGGAGATCTGGAATCTGCCACTACAATTCTGTAGAAAGGATGTTTCTTCTGTCCCATTCTTCTTAATCTGATCTTAACTGCCATTTTCTTTGCCTCCATGTAAAAAATATTAATAAATTATTTGAAACCCTTAAGGACCGTCGGAAATGACTCCTGCCAGTCCCTAAAACGGGAATTTCATACCGCCCATGCCGCCAAACAGCCCCCGTCCCCGCTTGCCGCCCATCATACCGGGAAGCTGCTTCATCATCTTCTGGGACTGTTCAAACTGCTTGATAAATTTATTGACAACCGCAATATCCACGCCGGCGCCTCTGGCGATCCGGTGCTTCCTGCTGGGATTCAGCAGCTTGGGATTTTGCCGCTCCGCCGGCGTCATGCTCAGCACGATCGCCTCCATGCGGACCAGCTGCTTCTCATCCACCAGGGATTCGATATCCCCCATCTTGCTTCCCATCCCCGGCATCATGCTCAAAATACCGGACAGGCCGCCCATATTGCGCATCTGTTTCATACTCTCCAGATAATCCTCGAAGTCGAATTTGCCCTTCTTCATGCGGGCCGCCATCTGCTTCTCTTTCTCTTCGTCGATATCCAGATTCTGCTGTGCCTTCTCGATCAGAGTCAGCACATCGCCCATTCCAAGGATCCGGCTGGCCATACGATCCGGATAGAACTGCTCCAAATCCGAGAGCTTCTCCCCCATACCGATATAGAGGATCGGCCTGCCCGTCACAGCCTTGATAGAGAGCGCCGCACCGCCTCTGGAATCACCGTCCATCTTGGAAAGAATCACTCCGTCGATACCGATCTTCTCATCGAAATCCTTCGCCACATTGACCGCATCCTGTCCTGTCATGGCATCCACCACCAGCAGACTCTGATGCACGTCCACATTGCCCTTGATCTCCTGCAGCTCCGCCATCATCTCCTCGTCAATATGAAGACGTCCCGCCGTA
Source organism: uncultured Lachnospiraceae bacterium (assembly GCA_910578115.1). Lineage (GTDB taxonomy): Bacteria > Bacillota > Clostridia > Lachnospirales > Lachnospiraceae > UBA3282. The sequence continues at coordinate 33,680 of CAJTPO010000014.1, forward strand.
TCCAGGATCACTACATTATGGCCGTTCTTCTGGGCATGTTCCACAGCCGCCTTCGCGATATTCACCGGCTTGTGGTTCTCTCCCATGGAAAAAACGTCCACCTGCTGTTTCTCGCCGTTGATCTGCAGCTGTTTGATGGCCGCCGGTCTGTAGACATCACAGGCCACCAGCAGCGGCTTCTTGCCCTTTAACTTGAGCTTGCCCGCGATCTTGGCCGTGGTGGTCGTCTTACCGGCACCCTGCAGGCCGCACATCATGATGACCGTCATCGACTTACCGGGCTGCAGCGTGATCTCCGTGGTATCGGAGCCCATCAGGGATATCATCTCTTCGTTGACGATCTTGATCACCATCTGCCCCGGATTCAATCCGTTCAGAACATCGGCTCCAATGGCTCTCTCCTCCACCGATTTGACGAACTGCTTCACAACCTTGAAGTTGACGTCCGCCTCTAACAGCGCCATCTTTACTTCCTTGAGCGCCGTTCTGACATCCGCTTCCGTGAGACGCCCCTTGCTCCGCAGGTTCTTGAACACATTCTGCAGTTTATCGGTCAAACTTTCAAATGCCATAGAATTCCATGCCTTTCAAATCATACTAACCTGCATCACAATTCCTGCAGGATCTCCTGAGACAGCTCCCTGATCTTAACGCCGTACAGACGATACTGTCCGTCATCCGCCGTCCCTTCCGCTTCCAGCTGCTCAGCCAGCTGACTGATACAGGCGATCTTCCCCTTGATGCTCTCAAATCTGGCGATCAGCTTCAATTTCTCTTCATATCCCTGCAGGATCCTGTCGCAGCGCCTGACGATATCATGCACTGCCTGTCTGCTGACGCCCTCTTCCTGCGCGATCTCTCCAAGCGACAGATTGTCATATACGATCCTCTCATAGATCTGCCGCTGATGCTTCGTCAACAGCTCTCCGTAGAAATCATACAACAATCCCTGTTCCACGATTTTCTCCATGTCACTAACCTCTGCCGGACACACCAAACCGCACCCGACTTATGCATTCTACTATAGGAACGGACGGGTGTCAAGTATTTTTTCTTTACAGACTTTTGTTTAAGTCCATGCCTTTAAAATGCGAAATATGGTCTTGCAGCGTGTTTCTATGGGTATTCTGAAAAGTGAAATCACCTGATAAGAGAATGAGAGGGCCACAGATCAGCTAAATTTTTGAGCAAACCGTAATTTTCGTTTGGCTCTTGAATCCTGATGCCAAATGTGCTATATTAAGCATAGAAAAAGGGAAAGCCATAGAAGCGGCTCTACCCCTCAAACAACTAAGCTAAAACCTCTTATGAGGTAAGCCGTCACTATTGGTAGTAGTGGCGGCTATTTCTTTTTTCCCTTGTAAACCTGATAAATCAAATTCGCAAGGGCGACAATGAGTATACCGATCTGGATTAAATCCTGATATGTAACATACATTGCATCGCCCTCCTTTCTTTCGTCTGGAGGGCTACTTAAACCCTCCGCAAAATACAGGAGGGGTAAAGCCGCCTTTGGCTCTATGGTTTCCCATGAATAGAGTATAGCACACATTTCTTTTTCAGAGAATGCCTATATTAAGTTTTAAAGCCCGTTTTGCCCCCTCTCACGCCGATTATAACCGTCATTTCTGAAAGTTCCGACGCATGGCTTCCGCTCTCTGCTCCCTCTGTTCTTCTGTAAGTTGCTGTGTAGGATTTATCTTTATCCATGCAACCGGGATATGGGCGCACAAGCTGCCGTCCTGATTGCGATACCTCTCTCATTCTAACACTGGAGGCTTTCTTTTGTTATCCTGCACGCTCCTGCTTAATCCATTCGTTTTCATTCATATATTTTAATTTCTATGATCGGTTGAATTTATAAGATGAACTAACCGACACGGTTATAGATTATTTTAATTCTCTATATTAAAATGGAATCAATAGAAACAAGGAGTGAATTATGTTTATCTTTTAAAATTAAGGAAGCGTTTATATGAATATTGGATCAGTAATTATGAGTAAAAGAAAGGCTTTAGGCTATACGCAACAAACCTTGGCGAATAAGTTGAATGTTTCTTTTCAGGCAGTGTCAAAATGGGAGAACGTAACGAATTATCCAGAAATGGAAATGCTTCCTGTGATTGCAAATGTGTTGGACACAAGTATTGATTCCCTTTTGGGATATAAGTCTTTTGTGGTTTCCGATTATGACAAGCGGTATGACACGGTGGATTATTATTGGGGAATAACCCCTAATAATCTGTGCTATGAAATAATGAAACTGCGACCGCCAGTTAAACCGCTAAAAGTGTTGGATCTTGGCTGCGGAGAGGGGAAAGATGCTGTTTTTCTTGCTCGAAACGGTTATATTGTAACTGCTTTTGATTTGTCTGAAACCGGAATAGAAAAAGGGAAAAAACTTGCAGAAAAATGTAATACTTATGTAGATTTTTTTTAAGCTGACATAACTGATTTTCGTGCAACCGAATACTATGACATTATTTTCAGCAGTGGAGTATATCACTTTATTAAGTCAGAAATTCGGAAAGAAATCTCAGCAAACCTGAAAGAATACACAAACAAAAACGGCATACACGCAATTAATGTATTTGTAGATAAACCGTTTGTGGAGGTTCCACCAGATAAAGATGTCAATCGGTTTCGTTGGATTTCCGGAGAACTTTTTATGCTCTATCATGATTGGAAATTGCATAAGACAGAAGAAATCATTTTTAGCTGCAATAGCGGTGGAATCCCACATCAACATTGTATGGATATTATGATTGCGGAAAGGGTAAAATAATTTTATGATAAAAACATTGTATGTTACTGATTTAGATGGAACTTTATTGCGGGATGATAAAATAATTTCAAATGAAAGTACCGCCATATTAAATCGTCTACTTGCTCAAGGTATATGTCTTACATATGCAACTGCAAGATCGTTCAACTCTGCTTCTAAAATTACAAGAAATATTTCCTTTAACCTGCCTGTCATTATCCGCAACGGAACAATTCTTACCAATCCTTTATCTAGGAGGGAAATTGAAATTTCGTTGTTCGGAGAAGAACTGCAACACATAAGGCAGGCTTTGACTGACAACACTATCCCCGGATTTGTAACTGCTTATTTTGGCTCAACTGAAGTAAAATTATGTTTAACAGGAAGAACTAATGAAGGCTTTCAGGAATATTTGCAAAACCATTCTACGGACAGGCGTATTCATATGGTTGATACAAAAGATAAATTGTACGAAGGGAAAACGTGCTATTTTACATTTATTGCTCCCAAAAATGAATTACAGCCCCTTTATGAACGTGTAAAGCATATAGAGGGAATTACCTGTATTTTTCAACAGGACAAATACAGACCGGAATATTGGTTAGAACTATGTCCGGGGAATGCATCAAAGGCATCAGCAATTCAAAAAGTAAAGCAGTTATGCGGTTGCCAGAGGGTAATTGTATTTGGCGATTCGGCAAATGATATTTCCATGTTTCAAATGGCAGATGAAGCATATGCAACCGAAAACGCAATTAACGAATTAAAGGAAATTGCTACGGGAATCATTGAAAGTAATAATGCTGACGGAGTAGCAAAATGGTTAGAAGCACATTCATGACAAGGGCGTTGGGCGAGGCTGTCTCGCCCCTCGTTCTTTGCCCTTGTCAGTCTTTAAAAAGTTTGCGCTGCTTAAAGCCGTCTCAATTCACCGGCAATATCCACAAATAAAATTCACCGACCTTCATCTTATGCGATAATACTACATTTTTTGAAAAATCAGAACATCATCAAAAGATGCCAGCCTGGTTTCTGAGAATTGATGAGAAACGACTATCAGCAGCCTGCATTTGATTGAAAGAAGAATATCTTCAATTTTAGCAGCAGTAGCATCATCAAGATTTGCAAGAGGCTCATCCAGTATCAGGATATCCGTATCTCTCAATAATGCACGGGCCAAACATATTCTCTTCTTTTCACCGCCTGACAGGTTTGCCCCATCTTCCATAATGAGCGCATCCAGTGAGACACTGTTCGCAAATTTATCCAGGCCAAGGCTTTTTAGTACAGAAACCAGCCTGTCATCTGATATGTCTTGATACATGGTAAGATTGTTCCTGAGTGAATCGTGAAACAACACCGCTTCCTGTCGAACAACGGTAATACAACCATAGGTACTGTCATACTCAGAAATCGGTATGCCATCAATCACAATACTGCCTCCGTTCACATCATGGTAGCGAAGTAATAAATTGACTGCTGTCGTTTTCCCGCATCCGCTCGGACCTTTGATCAGATAACGTTTACCCATTCCCGCCGTGAAATTAAAGTCATGCAATACCGGCGGTTCATCAGGATAAGCAAATGTAACACTCCTGTACTCAATTCTATCACTGACTTCATGTAAAACTCTGCCTCTCTTCGAATTTACACCTTCCGCCATAAAGGATACTACAGAATCGCAGGCAGGTCTGATTGCGATCAGCTGTCTGATTATCTCGGCAAGAGAAAGCAATGGATAAGAAAGCTGGTCAATCATGCCGATTGCAACAAAAAAATTACCCGCAGTAAAATCTCCTTTCAATACAAGCCAGACAGCGCAGACAAGAACAACAAAATACGAGAGATAGGAAATCAGGGTCGTAATCAACTGTGACACTGCTCCCAGCGCTGTATCCTTCAGCAGCCTGTTCATGGAATGATTGTTAGATTCATTGAATTTCAAGAGAATTTTTTCCTCTATCGAAAAATTTTTAATAATCTCAAAACCTTTTAACCAATCATTTACCTTTGCCAGATTATCCTCTACGGAATCGAGATATTCCGTTTGTGCTTTTTGCAGTTTCTTTTCAATCAGTTTTGGAACATACAACGGAGTAGTCAATAAAGTAATCGTAACCAGTGCAAGCCGCCAGTCCAGCAAAAATAAGGCAGCACTTACAAAAATGCTCTTGAACAGTATCTCCCAAAGCATCGGCAGCATTTGAAACCTGCGTGTTTTTATTGCATTTACTTCATTTGTAAGTTTCGATATATATTCTCCCTGCTGATGCTCTTTATATTTTACAAAATCTCTTCTCATAATACTGTCAAAGATATCACGCCTCAGAGATTTGGTGCAGCCTACAACAAATCCAGCGCTAAACTGCTTATAACAAAAATAGAAAAAAATCTCACATAATATAAATGCAATCAGTAGAACCGCATATCGACCGGTCTGTGCTGTTTCTCCGGCAATGGCATAGTCAAGGACATCGCCTTTCAAAAACTGCAGGGTAACAGCAAAAACAGTGCTGATAAATACACAAATAAGAGCACCAAAAAAATAGTTTCTGTTTTGTTTTTGATATTTCTTCATAGATACCTCCTAATGCACTAATGCAGCAGAAGGATTGAATGTATTTTCCTCCTGCTGTTAGCAGGAGATGCGACGCTTTACCATAATGTTCCCTTCCTTTCATAAAAAGCAGCAGTGTTTATCTTCCCTCTCCAGGGGCTACAACCGCGTTACAATCACAAAAGGAGCCGGAAGTTCCCTGTTTCTGATTTCTTCTGCCATGCTTAATGATCCAGTCCTGTGCCCTGCTCCGCCCCGTGCTTTCCCATTGTGCGATAATGAAATCCGCTTTTTCCGGGGCGTCTTTATACAAGTCGTTGAGGTTGTTGCCCACGCTTTTCTGGACAAACTTCTGCGGGTCGTCTTTTAAATTTGTCAGAAGGATCGTGTATCTTTCAAATTCCTCCAGTGCGACCAGCAATTTGGGCGACCAGGGCAGCCGTGTTCTGACACCCTCACTGGCAAGCCGCCTGACATGGACATTTTCGTCATCAGTCCACCGGATCAACTCGTCCATGACCTCTCCCGGGTGCGCCTGCAGCAAAGGGCGGACAGCAAACTCCCCGGTGAATCTTTTCGTCAGTTCTTTCAGAAAAGAAAGCGACAGGCGAAAGTCCTCGTTTCCATGCCGTTCCACATATCTGCCGACCGGCCACAGCCACCACCCAAGATTGAACATCCCTTCCGGCCTCTCCAGTTCCGGCCCCAGCATATTGAAAAATGCCTTAATGTTTGCCGCGTAATCACCGGACATACTCCGCTGCATGGCATCCACAATAAAATCAAGTCTGGCAAACAGTTCCTTATCGTCCAGCCTGCCAAGCAGGGTGTCACAAAAAGTTCCGGCATCGAAATCCGGCATGACGTCATTAATTTTCCGGGAAAAATCCAGGATATATTCATCATTATAATAGTCTTTGTGTTTCATACCGCTCTCCATTCCATACTACTGAAAACCGCCTGACGGCTCCACTTTTCTCTGCCGTCAGGCGGTTATTTTATGCTGTAACGATCTCCAGATACCCCACCATCTTACTCAGATCAAACTCTTTCAGCACACCCTGGTTCGGCTCGTAGTAATGGCCGTCAAATCCTACCAGATAATGACTGTATCTGCCCATCTTCTCCATGATGATGCAGCAGTGCGGCAGCGCCACATGTTTGCCCAGCGTATAGACGATCTTGTCCGCATGGCGAATTCCCAGATACTCCAGCGTGGCAATCATCTTGCTCATGTTCGCCTGCCACTCACGGCACTTCATGATATCACAGGCTTCATCCAGCGAAGTACCCGCGATCATGGCTATGCAGGCCTGTCCGCACAGACCGTCCCAGGGCTGCGTCACCAGATCCACGCTGTCGATCTTACGGATCGGATGTTCCGTGCTGTAGGGACTGCCTCCCATGCTCACCACATTGCCCACGATCTCGATCGAGATCAGATACTTCTTACCCAGCTCCACCTTGGCCAGCGTATCCGGATTGACCGGAATATCATAATATCCCTGTCCCTTCGGCACCAGATCACATATAAAGCAGACGTCGTCAAAGCACACCCTGACCGGCGCGTCTCCCACCTTCTCACACACTTCCCATACATTAAAGGGCACCGCGATCGTGTTCTCATTCTCACGGAATTCCACTGTTCCTTCAAATTCGTATTTCATTGTTACCCCCGCCTTTCTGCAATTTTAACTGCTCTTATTTTATCATGAACCCCTGCCCGAAAACAACAGTATTTTAATTTACTCGTCCTGCACGCCGTCTGCCTCTTCAAAGCTGATATTCAGATCCACATTCCCTTCGATTCCTGCGACTTTGCCCTCATCCGTATACTGCCAGATCTTAAAGGCATAGGGATAATACATCGGCTCGTCATAGAAAGCGACCCACTTGTCATACGCCTCCAGCTGTGCCAGATCAAGCATGATCATGAATGTCTTCATATTGCCGTAGATCATCGGCGTATAGCCTGCCTCCCTGATCTTCTCACAGAAGGCGATGCAACAGCGCGTCCGCTCCTCCTTCGTCAGATCCTTCGTCCTGGCGCTGGTATTGGAGACCGCCTCCACATCAATGACCACCGGATAGTCGATCGGGTAAGGCTCCAGCGCATCCAGCACGAACTGCGCCTCCTCTTCCGCCTCCTCCACACTGACCGCCTGCGTGAAGAAATATACGCCGACACCGATCTCATTGTTCAGCGCTCCCTTGATATTGTCCTTGAAATTCTCATCCTCCTGAATCTCACCCTTCGTGTATCCTCTGAGCCCCAGACGGATGAAGGCGTATTCCACGCCGTCGCCGGCCACCAGCTCCCAGTCGATCTCCTCCTGATATTTCGACACGTCAATCCCCTTGCGGGAGATCCACTGACTGTTGTCATAATAGTTCATGACCTGATCGCCGTTCCTGACAAACTGCTCCAGATCGTATGTATGCCGTGCCAGATCATCGGATATGGGAAAAAAGTGATACTCCCCCGCATCCGCCACCACGATTTCATCCGGATAGAAATAGCGGAGCATGGCAAGCGTCCCGTCGCCGTTTAACATCAGTTCTTTTAATTTCTCCAGAAAATCAGACTGTACCGCCTGCGTCGTCTCGTCGGCCGTCTGCGTCACTGCGTTGGCGATCATGGCGTCCACCTCGCCCTGCGTGTAAGTGACCGTCTCATCCATCCGCACAGACTCCAGCTCATTCATGACCACCGTATTTTCCATCTGGATGGCCCGATAGCGAAATACCATGACCAGTGTGATCGTAATCGCCGTCAAAGTCACCAGACAAAGTATGATCGATCCCACCAGGATTCCGTTCTCGCTTCTCCTGCGCCTTTTCTTATGTCTCTTACTCCGCAAATTCATTTCCTGCATACGTTTCTCCTATCTTTGAAAAATCCGTCATCCCTAAATCCGCTCGCCAAAATAGCTCTTATAGCCTTCCCCGAAAATCTCCGTGGCACTGGTCACGATCATAAAGGAATTCGCATCTTCCTCCCTCACGATCTCCTCCGCTCTCGGAAATACCGTCTTCTTCATGGCGCACATGATCACCCGCTTCTCATTGCCGCTGTAGGCGCCCTGCCCGTTGATATAGGTAGTGCCCACATCCAGATCCTCCAACAGCCGCTGCGTGATCTGCTCCGGCCTGTCACTGATGATATAGAGAAGTTTCGCCTCGTCCCGTCCGTAGAGCACCACGTCCATGGCCACCGAGCAGCACCCTACCGCCACCGCCGCATACAGCGCAGCGCTGACATCCCGAAAGACGATTCCCGACAGTGTCACCACCGTGGCATCTATCATCAGAAAAAGATTGCCCGTCTTTAGATGCGGCAGTTTTAACTTAAGCGCCTTGATGATGATATCCACGCCGCCGCTGGTCGCCCCGGCCCGGAAGATCACACCGATGGCGATCGCCTGCAGGATACCGCCCGCCACCGCTGCCAACAGTATATCATTGGTGGCCGCCTCCACACCTGATAACATATTGGTAAAAAAGGAAATCGATACCGTGGCATAGATCGTCGAGATGGTCAGGCCGATCCCGAATTTCCACACGCCAAATATCAGGATCGGGATATTTAACAGCAGGATCAGCGTACCGGTACTGACCGGCACCAGTCTGCTCAAAATGATCGCCACGCCGGTAAGTCCGCCCGGCGCCATATCATTGGGATCGATAAAAAAACTGACCGCCACCGCATAGACAAAAGTCGCCGCTGTTATAATAATATATTTCTTTACCCATTCTGTCTTGCTTTTTTTTGAAATTTTTTTATTTTCCATCATGATCTGCCTTTCCTTCATGCCACGGTCAGCGGGCTAAACTCATCTTCTCCTATAGTGTAACCGCATTCCCTTCATTTCATGACTGCGTATCCTGTCAAACCGCCTGCCAAAATCCATAAGATCCGCACAGAAAAACCATGCGGATCCTGTCATCTCTATATCATTTTCAGTCCATATGTCCGCCTGCCCGGCGTGTCAGATACCGGTGTCAGATGCTGGCCCGGATCAGCTTCGGCTGGTAGCCGTTTTGCTGCAGCGATGATATGATCTGGTTCTTATGGTCCGTCCCAAATGCCTCCATGGTGATGCGCAGCTCCACCTCCGCACTGCGGTTGATGGAGACGAACTGGTTATGCTCTAACTTGATCACATTGCCGTTTTGCTTCGCGATCACGTCCGCCACTCTGGACAGCTCGCCCGGCTTATCCGGCAAAAGCACGGACACCGAGAAGATCCGGTCCCGCAGCACAAGGCCCTGCTGTACCACAGAGGACATGGTGATCACGTCCATATTGCCGCCGCTAAGAATCGCCACAACCTTTTTATTCTTCACATCCAGATGCTTCAGAGCCGCCACCGTCAGCAGACCGGAGTTCTCCACGACCATCTTATGATTCTCCACCATGTCGAGGAAAGAGACCACCAGCTCCTCATCCCCCACCGTGATGATGTCGTCCAGATTTTCCTTAAGATAAGGGAAAATGTCCGTGCCCGGTGTCTTGACCGCCGTGCCGTCCGCGATGGTATTGACCTTCTCCAGCGTCGTCACCTTGCCGGCCCGCACGGATTCCTGCAGACAGTTGGCCCCTGCCGGCTCCACGCCGATCACCTTGATCTTGGGATTCAGAAGTTTGGCCAGCGTAGACACACCGGTAGCCAGTCCGCCGCCGCCCACCGGCACCAGAATATAGTCCACCAGCGGCAATTCCTTGATGATCTCCATGGCGATGGTGCCCTGTCCCGTAGCCACGTCCAGATCGTCAAAAGGATGCACAAAGGTATACCCGTTCTCTGCCGCCAGTTCATAGGCTCTGGCACAGGCCTCGTCGTACACGTCGCCATGCAGCACCACCTCCGCACCGTAACCTTTCGTCCTGTTCACCTTGATCAGCGGCGTGGTCGTGGGCATGACGATCACCGCCTTCACGCCGTAGCACTTCGCCGCATAGGCCACGCCCTGCGCATGGTTCCCGGCCGACGCCGTGATCAGCCCCTTCGCCCGTTCTTCATCCGACAGCGTACTGATCTTATAGTAGGCCCCCCGCAGCTTATAGGCCCCCGTCAGCTGCATGTTCTCCGGTTTCAGATACACCTTGTTCCCTGTCCGCGCACTGAAATGATCGCTGTAGATCAGTTTCGTCTCTGATGCCACCTCCTTGACGATCTCATATGCCTCCTCGAACTTATCCAATGACAATTCCTTCATCGCCTGTCTCTCTGCTCCTTTCCCGTCCCCTGTAAAATACCCTTCCGCACTTCCTCAACAAATCGCTTCTCAGCGCTCTTCTTCCCCGTCCCCGGCAGTCTGATCCACGGAAAACAGCGCGTCCACAAACTGGTCCGCGTCGAACTTCTGCAGATCCTCTATGGTCTCCCCGACGCCGATATACTTGACCGGAATCTGCAGCTGTGACTGAATCGCCACCGCGATGCCGCCCTTGGCCGTACCGTCCATCTTGGTCAGGATAATGCCCGTCAAATCCGCCACCTCGCCGAACTCCTTCGCCTGCTGCAGCGCATTCTGGCCGGTGGTGGCATCCAGCACCACCAGATTCTCCCTGTGGGCATCGGGAAACTCTCTGTCGATGATCCGGTTGATCTTCTTAAGCTCCTCCATCAGGTTCTTCTTATTGTGTAGCCTGCCCGCCGTATCACATAAGAGCACGTCGATATTCCTCGCCTTCGCCGCATTCACCGCATCGAAGATCACACTGGCGGGATCGGAACCCTCGCTGCCGCCGATCATATCCACCCCGGCACGGTCCGCCCATTCACTCAGCTGCTCGCCCGCCGCCGCACGGAAAGTATCCGCCGCCGCGATCAGCACCCGTCTTCCCTGTCCTTTCAGTTTCCCGGCCAGCTTGCCCACGGTGGTGGTCTTGCCCACGCCGTTGACGCCGATCACCAGCACAACAGACTGTCTTTCCTCGAACACATAGGCCGTCTCCTGTACCTGCATCTGTTCCTTGATATTCTGGATCAGAAAGGACTTGCAGTCGGCCGGTTCCTTGATATGGTTCTCCTTCACCTGCTCCCGCAGCCGTTCCAGGATCGCCTCGGTGGCCTGCACCCCGATATCGCCCATGATCAGGATTTCTTCCAGTTCCTCATAGAAATCATCGTCTATGTTGGAAAATCCGTTGAACACGGAATCGATCCCGTGAACGATATTGTTCCTCGTCTTTGTCAGTCCCTCTTTTAATCTTCTGAAAAAACCCTTCTTCTCTTCACTCATCAGTCATCCAATTCCTTATCGATCAAATTTACGCTTACCAGTGTTGACACACCCTTCTCCTGCATCGTGATACCGTAGAGGCGGTCCGCTTTCTCCATCGTGCCGCGCCTGTGGGTGATCACGATAAACTGTGTATTCTTCGTCAGCTTGTGCAGATACTTGGCAAATCTTCCTACATTGCTCTCATCCAGCGCCGCCTCGATCTCGTCCAGAAGACAGAAGGGCGACGGCTTTAAGTTCTGGATCGCAAACAGCAGGCAGATCGCGGTCAGGGACTTCTCTCCACCGGACATCTGCATCATGTTGACCAGCTTCTTGCCGGGCGGCTGTGCAATGATCCGGATGCCTGCCTCCAGCACGTCCTCATCCTCCATCAGCTCAAGCGCTCCCTTACCGCCGCCGAAAAGCTCCTTGAACACCTTGTCGAACTCTCTGTTGATCTGTGCAAATTTTTCATTGAACTGCTTACGCATGGAGCTGTCCAGCTCTTCAATGATCCCCAGAAGCGTTTTCTCCGCCTCCACCAGATCATCATGCTGGGTCTTTAAAAAGGTGTAACGCTCCATCAGATTCCTGTAATCCTCGATGGCATTGACGTTCACGTCCCCCAGTTTGCGGATCGCATCTTTCAGCGCCGTGATCTCCTTCTTCATGGCGGGCAGATCGTTCATCTCCTCGTCCTTCATGGACTCCGCATCGGAGAGGGTGATCTCGTACTCGTCCCACATATAGTTGATCTGGGACTCAATGGACTCTTCCATCCGTTCCCGCTGGCTGTTGAGACGGTACACTTCCTTGTCCAGCGCCGTCATCCGCTCGGACAGTTCTTCTCTCGTGGCAAAGAAGTTCTTCTGTTTCCCCGCAAGCTCTTCCTTAAGAGCGATATCCTCTTTCAGTTTCGTCTCCGCGTCCGTCTGGGCGGAGTAGGATGACGCAATAGTCTTCTCGATCTCCAGAATACTGGCTTTCTTGCGCTCCACCTCTTCTTTGCCCAGATGCAGACCTTCCTGCACCTCCTTAAGCTCTGCGCTGTGGCGTGCAATCTCGCCCTCCACACGTTCCAGATTCTGTCTCTGGAAATCCGCGCTCTGGCGCATCTTCTCCACTTCCACATCCCACTCGGATACTTTGGCCGACTGCTCTGATTCCTCCGTCCGCTTTGCCTCCAGCTGCTTCTGGAATTCGCCGATCTGCGCTTCCACGTTCTTCTCCAGCGCCTCGGAATCTGCCAGCTCTCTTAAGTTTTCATCCTTATTGACCTGAATCTCCTTGATCTGCCGTTCGATATCCTGCTGTTCTGTTTTCAGCTCGTCGAAGCCTTCCTCCGTCTCGCTCTTCTTCTCCCGGGCCTGCGCCACGCTCATTCTGGCCGTATTCTGCTCGATGAACTTACGCTGCAGCTGCCCTTTGACATCCTCGATCTCCAGACGCAGCTTGTTCCTGTTTCGTTTCGTCTGCTCGATATCATTTAACAGATTGTCGATATCCACCACGTACTGCTTGACCTTCCTACTGAGCTCCTCCATCTCCCGGCGTCTGCCCAGCAGATTGGAGTTGTTCTTGAAAGCGCCGCCGCTGATGGCGCCACCGGGCACCAGCAGTTCGCCTTCCAACGTGACCATACGGATGCCGTAATCGAACTTTCTGGCAATCTTCACGGCATTGTCCACGTTGTCCACCACCACGATACGCCCTAACATCGCTTTCGCCACGTTCCGGTATTTCTTCTCCACCTTCACCAGTTCGTCCGCCATGCCGATTACGCCTTTTTCCTTCAGGGCGTCAGGATTCTTAAACTCCTGGGGGCGGGTAATACTGGTGAGGGGCAGGAAGGTGGCACGGCCCGCCCGGGCCTTTTTCAGATAACCGATCATGCGCTTGGCGGTCTCCTCATCCTCCGTGACGATATTCTGGATATTGCCGCCCAAAGCCGTCTCGATGGCCGTCTCATATCTGGCTTCCGCCTGGATGATATCCGCCACCACGCCGATGATGCCCTTCTCCTGGCCTTTGCGCTCCATCACGGCCTTGACGCTGCCGCCGTACCCCTCGTAGCGCTCCGTCAGGTTGGCCAGCGCCTCCAGCCTGGACTTCTGCTGATGATAAAGCACCTGGGTATCCCGCAGCTTCTGGTCCCGCTCCGCCAGCTCTTCCCGGAAAAGCGAAAGCCGCTCCTCCATCGTCTCCTGCTTTTCCCCCAGTTCTTTGATGGCAGTCCCCACAGCCTCGAATTCTTCTTCCAGCTTCTTGATGGTCTCCGTCTGCTCCGCCTCGTCGGACTTGGCCCGCAGCAGTCGGGAATTCAGCTCCGCCCTGCGGATGTTGATCTGCTCCAGCATGGTATCGTAGCGCCCCATCCTGGACTTGATCGTGGCACGGTTATTCAAGGCGTCGATGATCGTATTCTTCCCACTTTCGATGTGATCATTCAGCTCTTCGATCCGGCTCTGGGTCTCCTCCAGCAGCTGCCTGGCTTCTGTTCTGGCCTGCTCCAGCTGCGTCAGTTTCTGATCCGTCTGCTCCTTATCCGCAAGGATGCCGTCCTTCTCCCGGGTGCGTGTGTTGATCTGTTCACTGATACTGCGGATGCGGCTCTGTAAATGCTCTTCGTTGCCCTCCGCCGAGTGGATCTGTTCCTTTAAGACATTGATCTCACCTTCCAGCTTGGAACGCATCACCCCGGTATCCGTCAGCGTCGCCCGGGCCGTCTCGATGGCCTGATCCAGTTCTTCGATCCGGCCGGCGATCTGCTCGTACTCTTCCTTGATGTTCTCATACTTCTTCGTGGTCTCTTCCAGATCCCCGCCGGCAATCGTCAGTTTGCCGTCCGTCTCCGCCAGCTGCTGCCGTACCCGCACATTCTCCAGCAGGAACACATTTACGTCCAGCGTCTTTAACTCTTCTTTCTTTTTCAGGTAGACTCTGGCCTTCTCGGCCTGCTTCTCCAGCGGCCCGGTCTGCTTCTCCAGCTCGCTTAAGATGTCATTGACCCGGACAAGGTTCTGCTTCTCGTCTTCCAGCTTCTTCTGTGCCGCATACTTCCTGCGCTTGAACTTCACGATACCGGCAGCCTCGTCGAACAGCTCACGCCGCTCCTCCGGCTTGCCGCTTAAGATCTTCTCGATCTGTCCCTGTCCGATAATGGAGTATCCTTCCTTACCGATACCGGTATCGTAGAAAAGCTCGTTCACGTCTTTCAGACGGCAGATGGAGCCGTTGATCATATATTCACTCTCACCGGACCGGTACAGCCTTCTGGACACCGTCACCTCATCATAGTCGATGGTCAGCTGATGATCCGTATTGTCCAGCGTGATCGCCACGTAGGCATAACCCAGAGGCTTTCGCATCTCCGTTCCGGAGAAGATCACGTCCTGCATGGAAGAACCTCGAAGCTGCTTGATCCGCTGCTCTCCCAGCACCCATCTGACGGCATCCGCCACGTTGCTTTTTCCGGAACCGTTGGGCCCCACAATACCGGTAATACCGTTGTGAAACTTGAAATTTATCTTATTGGCAAAGGATTTGAATCCGTGCACCTCAATGCTTTTTAAATACATACGTACCTCAATCTGTCTTTCTACTACCGTATAAATATCTTCATAACCGGACTGACGCCTGTCGCATCATTCACACGGGATCCCGTCAGCTCCCGTCTGATTCTTCCGTGCAGACACCGTCTTACGCCGAAGAAGCGCTTCATAAGCGGCGTGCTGTTCCGCCGCTTTCTTGGAATGCCCGTTTCCACGGCCCGCCATTCTGTCTCCGACCATCACTTCCACCACGAAAGTCTTGTCATGCTCCGGCCCTTCCTCCCGGACCAGCTCATAACGAAGCACGCCGCCGTTCTCCTTCTGGATCTCTTCCTGCAGTATGGTCTTCGCATCATAGAACAGCTGCTTATGCTCCAGATCCGACAGGATAAAACGGCCGATAAACGCCCGCGCTTCCTCGATGCCGCTGTCCAGATAAATGGCCCCAATAGTGGCCTCCATCACATCCGATATGATGGAATCCCGCTTCCTGCCGCCGGTCAGTTCTTCCCCTCTGCCCAGCAGGATAAACTCTTCCAGTCCGATCTGCCTCGCACAGAAAGCAAGGGCCGGCTCACAGACGATGGAAGATCTGAATTTGGTCAACTCTCCCTCCGACATCTCCGGATTCTCCCGGAAGATATGATCGCTGCTCACCAGCTCCAGCACCGCATCACCGAGGAACTCCAGCCTCTCATAATCCGGCAGTTTGTTGATTTTCTGCTCATTAGAATAGGAACTGTGAGTCAACGCCTGCCGCAGCAGTTTCTTATCTCGAAAGCAGTATTCTATTTTCTCTTCCAGCTGTGCAAGCCTGTCCACCAACATAAGAACCTCCCACATTTAAAAAGCCCTTTCATGATAAAAAGGGCTTCCCGCTTTACACTGTATCTTTAAATACAATTTCTGATCAGCATGACGGCCTCTCCCACCGTCGAGATTTCTTTTACAGCTTCAGCCGGGATCTCAATCTCAAATGCCTCCTCGATCTTCATCACAATCTGGTAGACATCCAGGGAGTCCGCTCCCAGATCCTCCGTAAAAGTTGTTTCTTCCGTAACCTCGTTAGGGTCCACATTCAATATATCCGCGATTGCTTCTTTCAACTTCTCAAATTCCATCCTGACAGTTTACCCCTTTCACCTTCTCGTTAGTCTCTTATCCGTGCCACATATCACCGGCACAAATATTCGTTCTATTACTTCTCTCCGGACACGATCCCGTCAGCTTGAAGCATCTGCTTAATCTTCTCACTGATCTGCTGTTCGGTAAAGGTGATACACTGTAGTATGGAATTCTTAATCTCTATGGATTTGGAACTGCCGTGAGTCTTCACCACCAGTCCCTTAAGGCCGAGCATCGGCGCACCGCCGTACTGCTCCAGGTCAAACGCCTTAAGCGTCTGTTTCAGGGCCGGTTTCACAAGGAGCGCTCCAATCTTACTGCGCAGGCTTGTCATCATGCCCTCCTTCACCTTCGAAATCAGCGTGGAGCCAACCCCCTCATAAGTCTTCAAGATAACGTTCCCCGTAAAAGCCTCGCACACCACTACGTCTGCCGCGCCTGCCGGGATATCTCTGGCCTCCACGCTGCCGATAAAGTTGATGTCCGGGCAGTTCTTCAAGAGCGGGAAGGTCTCCTTGACCAGCGCATTGCCCTTCTCCTCCTCCGCACCGATATTCACAATCCCCACTTTCGGATTCTTAATCCCCATCACATGTTCCATATAGACGGAACCCATCTTGGCAAACTGCACCAGGTGGGAAGGTCTGGCGTCCACGTTGGCTCCGCAGTCGATCAGCAGGGAACATCCCGTCGCCGTCGGAATCAGCGGCGCAAGCGGCGGTCTCTCCACCCCCTTGATCCGGCCCACGATAACCTGTCCACCAACCAGCGTGGCACCTGTACTCCCCGCCGATACATAGGCATCACAGGTTCCGTCCTTCACCAGATTCAGCGCCTTCACCAAAGAGGAATCTTTCTTCTTGCGGATCGCCATCACGGGCGGCTCCGCCGTCTCTATGATCTCGGAAGCAGGCACCACCTCAATCTGCTCCTTCGGGTATGTATGACCGGACAGCTCTCTCTCCACCGCCTCCTTCATACCCACCAGATATACCTTGACCTTACTGCCCTCGTTGACGGCTTCCACCGCCCCCTTCACGATCTCCTGCGGGGCATTGTCACCGCCCATCGCATCCACCGCGACCTTAATATACTCGCTCATAACTGCACCTCGTATCAGCTTCTGTCACTTTATTCTCTGATCTCATCAAGATCTGTCAGGTTAACCCTGATTTCCAGATCGGTATTCGGCATGCCGCCACCCCCCCCCAGCCAGAAACAAAACTGTAAAGATAATTTCAGTATACCATATGAGAAAACCAAAGTCTACGATAAAAGAAAGCCGCAAAATAAAGAAATCAAGGAATCATACGCTCTACGATCCCTTGATCTCTTCAAATATCACCCGCATCAATCAACTGCGATAATTTCTTTTTTGTTGTATGTGCCGCACTTCTTACATACTCTGTGGGGTACCATGAGCGCACCGCATTTACTGCACTTAACCAATGTAGGGGCAGTCATTTTCCAGTTTGCTCTTCTCCTGTCTCTTCTCCCTTTGGAAGATTTGTTCTTAGGACAGATTGACATCGTCTCACACCTCCTTACTCCCGTTAAAGATATCTTTTATTACTGCCATCCTGGGATCAGGAACAAACGTGTCACAGTCACATGTTCCCGTATTCAGATCCTGTCCGCACTGGCGGCATATACCGCGGCAGTCCGGCCTGCACAGAATCTTCATAGGCCAGTTGATCACAATTTCATTGCGCAGCAGTTCTTCCACGTCCATCTGATAACCGTTCATATACTCCTGATCGTCACCGTCCTCCGGCGAAGGCATCCTGTCCGGTGCATACACTGTCCTGTCGATTGCAAGCTCCAGTGTCGTGTTCACTTCCCGCAGACATCTGCTGCAACGAGCGGAGAACATAATCTTCCCCTCTCCTTCCACCCGCGCTCTGCCCTTCTCAAGATTGGTAAAGGTCATCGCAAAAGGTGTCATATTGTTCACCGGAAATGTCTCCCCGCCAATCGTAACCTGACTGACCTCCGGTTCTGCCTGCATCGTGACTACCTTGTCCTCATTGAGTAACACTTCAGTTAAATTCACGAACATAGTTGACTCCTATCCACACTCAAACAATTATACCCATGGGTTTTCCATTTGTCAACAAAAATTTTACGCAAGCTGGGCCTGTACCGCCGTAAGCGCCACCACACCCACGATATCCTGCCAGGAACAGCCTCGGGAAAGATCGTTCACCGGCTTTGCGATGCCCTGCAGCATAGGCCCGTAAGCCTCTGCCTTGCCCAGTCGCTGTACCAGTTTATAACCAATGTTGCCGCAGTCCAGATTCGGGAAGATGAGCACATTGGCCTTACCCGCCACTTCGCTGCCGGGAGCCTTGGACTTGGCCACATGCGGCACCAGAGCAGCGTCTGTCTGCAGTTCCCCATCGATGCACAGGTGCGGATACTGCTCATGAGCGATGCGGGTGGCCTCCACCATCTTGTCCACCAGCGGGTGCTTCGCACTGCCCTTTGTGGAGTGGGACAACATGGCAATGATCGGCTTGGCTCCTACCAGACTCTTAAAGCTCTTGGCCGAAGTATCCGCAATGGCTGCCAGCTCCTCCGCCGTCGGATCCTGATTCAAGCCGCAGTCCGCGAAAAGGAACGTCCCCTTCTCCCCGAAAGTGCAGTCCGGCACATCCAGAATAAAGAAACCGGATACCAGCTTCACACCAGGAGCCGTCTTCAAGATCTGCAGTGCCGGCCGCAGCGTATCCGCCGTGGCATGACAGGCGCCGGCCACCATACCGTCAGCGTCATTGGCCTTGACCATCACCACGCCAAAGGTAAGATAATCACTCAGAAGAATCTCTCTTGCCTTCTCCGGCGTCATCCCTTTGTTCTTCCTCGTCTCATACAAAATATTCACATAACCGTCCAGCTTCTCCGACTTCTCCGGATCGATGATCGTGACGCCGTCCAGCTCCACCTCCAGCCAGCCGGCACCGTCCATAATCTTCTCCTCATTGCCGATCATAATGATGTCTGCGATCTCTTCCTTAAGAATACTGGCCGCTGCGATCAAAGTTCTTTTGTCATTAGTCTCCGGCAGAACGATCGTCTTCTTATCACTCCTTGCTTTCTCTTTCATCAAGTCAATATAAGACATACTGTACCCTCCTTGTATGCATTTTGACAGCTTTTCCCAAACACCCATATTCTACACTGGGATACCATCATAAATAGAAACAGTAAATTAATTATACAAAAAGAACGGCTTGTATACAAGACAGAACTCCTGTAAACCTGTTAATTTTGTATCTTTTTCCATTTACAGCGTGCAAAATATTTTATTTATGATAAACTATAGTAAACGACATGGCAGATTTCGTTTCTAAATAGAGTTTTACGAATGAAAGTCTTAGACTTTCATAGCATGGATGGCCATACGGCCTGCCAGGCGGCAGATTGAGCATGGTGGAGTTTGCTATATATAATATAAAAGGGGAACTTGTCGTAACACTTTCGGAAGTAAGAGGGGTAATTGACTATGAAAACAGTAGGTATCATTGCAGAGTACAATCCATTTCACAATGGACATGCCTATCAGATTGCTAAAGCAAAAGAAATGACAGGCGCAGACTACTGCATCATTGCCATGTGCGGAGACTTCGTGCAGCGGGGCGCGCCCGCTTTGATGGATAAATATCTGCGCGCGGAGACTGCCCTTAAATGCGGAGCCGATCTGGTGTTGGAGCTTCCTGTCTATTACGCATTGGGCAGTGCGGAATATTTTGCTTCCGGGGCAGTCGCTCTTTTCGACAGGCTGGGAATCGTGGACACGCTGTGCTTTGGCAGCGAATGCGGTGACCTCAATATCCTGTCGGAATTTGCCATCAGCCTGCTGGCTGAAGGCTCTGTCTTTAAAGAAGCGCTGGATAGACATCTGCGGATGGGTTATGCCTATCCCAGCGCCAGAAATGCCGCTCTCCAGGCAAGCGCGCCGCAGCTGACACCTTACCTGCATGTCATGACGACTTCCAATAATATTCTGGGCATCGAATACTGCAAAGCCCTTTTTAAACGCAACAGCAAAATCGTCCCCTACACAACCCATCGGGCCGGCAGTTCCTACCATGACGCCAGCCTGCTGAATACTTTTTGCTCCGCGCTGGCGATCAGAGAGGCCATCGATGCTTCCGGCAATCTCTCCGAAGTCACGAAACTGATGCCGCCCATCGCTTTCGACCTGCTGTCATCACAGTTCGGCAAATCCTGTCCGATCCATGCGGACGACTTCTCTCTGCCGCTGCACTACCAGCTGCTGTCCGAACAGGCAGAAGGGTTCACCGCTCATCCCGATATTGATCAGGATCTGTCGGACCGCATCGAGAATCTGCTGCCAACATTCCGCGGCTTTACGGATTTCTGCGAGAAGTTAAAGACCAAGAACCGTACCTACACCCGCATCGCTCGAAGCCTGATGCATATTCTTCTGCAGATCAGGAAGGAAGATCTTCTTACCTTCCAGTCCGAGGATTATGTCTATTATGCGCGCATACTTGGTTTCCGTCAGGATGCAACGCCGCTGTTGACCGCCATCAAGGCAAATGGTACCGTACCGTTGCTCAGCCGGCTGTCCGATGCGGACGAACTGTTACCGGCAAACGGACAGAAGCTTCTTGCCAAAGATATCTATGCCAGCCATATCTATCACAGTCTGGTGCAGAACAAATTCCCTGACACACCCGATCATGGTAACGAATATACGCGTCCTGTTTTGAAAATATAGAACAGATCGTTTCATTTAAAATATCCCCGCAGCTTTGCTGCAGGGATATTTTACTTGTAATGTACTTACCTTCCATTGACAGGCGCGTCCGGCTTAACTAACCGACATTGCAGGTGAATACAGCTCCCGCCCGTGGTCAGGCCGGACTCAGCGCTTCCTGAATCGTACTGACAATTCGATCACGCACAAGAACGGCAATCTGTGCCGTTGACATATTCTTATACTCATCATAAGGAATCGCCTGCAGGAAATGCACCTGTGTCACCACCGGCTTCAATGTCCATTCCTCGAACGCCTTGTAGGAATCGACCAGCGCCACCGGGATGATGGGCACTTTCGCTTTTACGGCGCTCTTAAAGCTTCCTGCCTTGAATTCTCCCACAGTATTGTGATTCTTATAATAACCGCCCTCCGGAAAAATAATGAACCTGCGCCCATTCTTCGTATCTTCCGCCAGCTCTCTAATGAGCGCCACCGACTGCCTCGGATCATCCTTGACCAGCCTTTTGCCATGGATCAGATCGATGAACTGCTTCACCAGAATGCCGTGGGATTTCGCATCATCGATCACCACCGAACATGGTTTCTCATGAGCATACATGATACCAAGCGCATCGTATTTGCCCTGATGATTGGGAAACAGCATGTAACCGCCCTCCTGGGGAAGATGTTCCGTACCGTACTTTCTGGTGGAGATATGCCCTGCCTTCATCATACGGCGGATCGCAAGCTGCGCATACCTGTAACATTCCTCTTCCGAATATTTTTCTCCATGCCTGGCCTTGTAGGCCATCCTGGGTATCATATAAATTCTGGGCAGATTACACACGATAACCTGTAGAAAACGTAACATATCTGCACTCCATTTCTACTCCGACACAAACGCCCCATTTTCTATAATAAGGGGGAAAACAGCTTCAAAAACGGTCCGATCACATTGGTCTTCACAAACTTTTTCTTACACCATTCCAATGTAATCTGTTGAGACACGGCAAAGGTCTCCTCCATGTCTCTTTTCAGATCCCTGATCATGGATGCCCGGTACAAAAAAACACCGCACTCAAAATGATGATAGAAGCTTCTGTAATCAAAATTGATCGTCCCCACCACTGCCGTCTCGTCATCACTGAGCACACATTTGGAATGGATAAATCCCGGGGTGTATTGATAGATTCTGACACCTGCCTCAATCAGACTCTGATAATTGGACTGTGTCAGCCAGTAAACCGTCTTCTTATCCGGCGTTCCGGGCGTCACGATGCGCACATCCACACCTCGCTTTGCCGCCAGCTTTAAAGCCGTATGCATCTCATTGTCCGTCACCAGATAAGGCGTAAAAATATAAAGATATTTTCTGGCCGCACCGATCATATTCAGATAAACGTTTTCTCCCACCGTCTCTTCATCCAGCGGCGTGTCCATATACGGCTGCACGATCCCCCCGGCCGCCGGCCTGTCCACGAACTGATGACGGTATCTGCCATAATATTCTTCCGTATGCCGGGACATATTCCACATCTGCAGGAACATGACCGTAAAATTCCACACCGCTTCCCCTTCGATACGGATCCCCGCATCCTTCCAGTGGTCGCCATGAGTACGCTTGTAATTGATATATTCATCCGACATATTGATGCCGCCGGTATAGCCCACCCTTCCATCGATCACCACGATCTTCCTGTGATCCCTGTTGTTGAGCACCAACGCCAGAAAAGGAACCAGTCTGTTGAAAGCGACACACTTGATCCCCTTCTTCTCTATCATTTCATTATATTCCTTCGGCAGTAGAAATACACTCCCAACATCATCGTAGATCAGCCTTACTTCCACTCCGGCCCGCACCTTGCGCTCCAGTACCTCCAGCACGGTATCCCACATGGTTCCCTCTCCCACAATAAAGAACTCCAGAAAGATAAATCTTTCCGCCTGCTCCAGATCCTTAAGCAGCTGCTTCCACCATGGAAAACCTTCCGGATAATAATCTGCTCTCGTATGTTCCCAGGCCGGCGTATTCGCATAACGCAGGATATAATCACACTGGTTGGCAATACCTGGATCCGCTGCCCTAAGTCTTTCCATAACCTGCGCGTCCTGCTGCAGATTCGACCGGACAAGTTCACCCGTATGCTCCATGGCCATATACAATCTCTTCGGATGGAACACATGCCCCAATGCAAGATACATGACACCGCCAAAAAGCGGAAAGAGCAGGATCGGCACGATCCATGCCATCTTCACCGCCGGGTTACCCTGTTTTAAGATCAGCGCAATAATGACGCCAAAACTGATCAAACGCAGCGCCATCGCGATCTCCACATAATAATTGCCCCACACGACGATCTCCATCATAAAGAACGCCACCTGCAAAATCACGATGAATGCCGTAATCACCAGCCTGTTTAATGCATAATGTAAAAATTTTCTCATTTCAAAAATCCGTTAACGATCTGCTCCTCTGCTTCCTTCTCCGTCAGCCCCAGCGTCATCAGCTTCATTAACTGTTCCCCGGCGATCTTACCGATGGCCGCTTCATGGATCAGATTCGCATCGATATTGTTTGCTGTCAGCTCCGGCACTGCGCTGACACTCGCTTCGTCCATGATGATGGCATCACATTCGCTGTGCCCCTGACACTTACCGTTTCCCACGATCCGGCTCTTAAAAAGCTGTCTGGAATGTTCCTTGGCCACCGACCGGGAAATCAGATTGACACTGGAATCATCCCCATTCATATCCACGCTGAAATCCGTCTCCGCATACTGCCTGCCATGGGTCATGATCTTCTCCCTTATGACCAGGGATGAGCCCTCGGCCACCTGGGCCGTGGTGACCCGTTTGGTGGAATCAATCCCCTTGATCTGTACCGTATCCATTTCCAGGGATGCCCCTTCCGCCAGGTGAATCTCAGTCGTCGGATTCATAAGCCTCTCTCCGCTGCCGTCCCCGCTGCCATAATGCTTCTCCACATATCTGACCTTCGCATTCTTCTCCACGAAAAATCTATGAATCCCCGAATGCTCTGAGGCGCTGCCGCCGCTGTTATGGATACCACAGCCTGCGATAATGGTCACATCCGCATTCTCTCCTACAAAAAAGTCGTTGTATACGCTCTCTTTCAATCCACTCTGGCTGAGCACCACAGGAATATGCACACTCTCGTTCCTGGTGCCCGGTTTGATCCGGATATCAATACCGGAATGGTCCTCCTTCGTGGTAATATCTATATTGGCTGTCGTATTCCTGGCCGCCATCTGTCCGTTGGCACGGATATTATAAGCACCGGCAGGTATCTCATGCAGTCCTGCCACCTGCTCCAACAGGTTCTGTTGTATTGCATCCATCACTGATACCTCCCTTTTATAATTTATCTGTCAGTGTCTTACAGTGCGCACCGGCGCCAAGAAGCTCCGGTATCACCTCTTCTTTACTTCCCACCTTCTTAATCTGCCCATCCGCCAGTAAAATGATACGGTCCGCGATGTTCAAAATACGCTCCTGATGGGAAATGATCAGAATAGAACCATGAATCTCCTCATGCATCTTCTCAAACACATGGATCAGATTCTGAAAACTCCACAGATCGATTCCGGCTTCCGGCTCATCAAAAATGGAAACTTTCGTTCCACGCGCCATGATCATGGCGATTTCAATCCGTTTCAATTCCCCGCCGGACAAAGATGCATTCACCTCACGGTTTACATAATCTCTGGCACACAGACCCACTTCGGAAAGCATATTGCATATTTCCGCCATGCTGGCATCTTTACCGGCCGCGATGGACAAAAGCTCCCGCACCGTAATCCCTTTGAAACGAACCGGCTGCTGGAATGCAAAACTAATTCCCATATTGGCCCGTTCCGTGATAGAAAGATCCGTGATATCCACTCCGTCCAGCAAAATCTGCCCTGCCGTTGGTTTTATAATTCCCGCAATGATCCTGGCAAGCGTACTCTTACCGCTGCCGTTTGGCCCGGTCACGGCAATGAATCTGTCCTCAATGGTCACATTGATATCTTTCAAAATTTCTGCCTCTCTGTTTTCATCTTCCGCAGAGTAGCAGACACCTTTTAATTCTAACATGTTGTCACTCCTTCTCTCAATTCATTAGAGTATCTTATCACAAAATCGAATACTTAGCAATCTAAAAACTGCCGGTATATGATTCCCTCATATACCGACAGTTGTCTTAAAATTTCAGAATATATTACCCCGCTATGCCTGCGCTATGTACGGTGCGATCGCCGTCTCAATCTCCGACAGCCTGTCGTGATTTTCCAAAACTCTGAACTCCACAGGCTTTGACAGATCCATGGAAAAAATACCCATGATAGACTTGGCATCGATCACATATCTGCCCGTCGCCAAATCGAAATATCCGTCAAACACTTCGATCGCCTTGACAAACCCTTTCACCCTGTCAATAGAATTTAAATCCAGCATATAACTTTTCATTTTCTCTCACACCCTTCCCTGCTGTCTGCAGCGTCATGCCTTACCGGCTTCCTTCTGCTTTTCTCATAAACAATTTTATGTCATATTCAACTTTTTGTACAGCCCCAGGTTTACATGTTCCCAAACTGCACGTAACAGTTCTGCCTTCGGCTTCACTGTCACCATTTCATCCTGTGCATCCGCAAAAAATTCGTACGCTTTACAAAAACATCCTCCCGGCATGATAAATCAAAAACGCCACGATCCACGCTGCACCGCACTGCATACATACAATGCAGACCGTCTTCCACAACGATCCCATCTCCCTTTTGATGGTCGCAACAGCCGCCACACAGGGCGTATACAATAATGTAAATACAAGATAACTGACCGCAGCAGGCGGCGTGAAGATTTCCCCCAGCGCCTCGCCAAGGCTGCTCATGCTGGTTCCTGTCAGCACACCAAGCGTACTGACCACCGCTTCCTTCGCGCTGAAACCGCTGATCAGTGCGGTAGCCGCCCTCCAGTCTCCAAAACCAAGCGGCACAAAGACAGGTGCGATCAGCTTTCCGACCATGGCAAGCAGGCTGTCGCCGGAATCCGTCACCACGTTCAATCTGCTGTCAAAGGACTGCAGAAACCAGATGAGCAATGTCGCAATAAAGATCACCGTAAAAGCACGCTGCACGAAATCTTTCGCCTTATCCCACATCAGCAGCAGCACGCTTTTCGCCGACGGAAATCTGTAATTTGGCAGCTCCATCACGAACGGCATGGGCTTTCCATGGAACATTGTCCTGTTCAAAATAACTGCACTAAGAATACCCACCAGAATTCCCAACACGTACAGCCCCATCATCACAAGTGCCTGGTACTCCCGGAAAAAAGCCGCCGCAAACAGTGCATAGATGGGAATCTTGGCAGAACAGCTTATAAACGGAATCAGCAGGATCGTCATCTTCCTGTCACGTTCCGAAGACAGGGTCCTGGTAGCCATAACCGCAGGAACGCTGCATCCAAATCCTATGAGCATCGCCACAAAGCTCTTGCCGGAGAGTCCTATCTTACGCAGCGGTCTGTCCATCACGAAAGCAATTCTGGCCATGTAACCGGAATCCTCCAGGATCGACAGGAAAAAAAACAATACCACGATGATCGGCAGAAAGCTGAGTACACTTCCCACGCCGGTAAAAATACCGTCGATCACAAGACTCTTTACCACCGGATTAATACCGTACTCCACCAGCGCACGCTCCGTCACTGCCGCCATCCAATCAATCGCCATACTCAGAAGATCGCTCAGGAAAGTACCGATCACCCCAAATGTAAGCCAGAATACCAGCAGCATGATCAGCAGAAAAGAAGGGATCGCCAGATATTTTCCCGTCAATACATGGTCAATGCGTACACTTCTCCTGTGTTCCCTGCTTTCCAGACATTTGATGACCGCCTGACTGCACACGCGCTCGATAAAATCATACCGCATGTCAGCGAGCGCAGCATTGCGGTCCATGCCGCTGTCTTTCTCCATCTCCACAATGCTGTGTTCCATCAGATCCAGCTCATTTTCCGACAGATGCAGATTTTCTATGATATCATGATCGCCTTCCACGATCTTGGTCGCCGCGAACCGCGGAGAAATACCGATCCGCTCCGCATGATCTTCCACCTGATGACTGACCGCATGAATGCATCTGTGCACGGCTCCTTTTTCACAAAAATCCATCACTTTCGGATAGATACGGCGCTGTGACACATCCTTTATGACATGGATCAGATCCTCAATCCCTTCATTTTTGACCGCACTGATGGCTACCACCGGAATTCCAAGCGCTTCTTCCATCTTCCCGATATCGATGGTGCCGCCGTTGCTGCGC
The DNA here is from genome assembly GCA_910578115.1 of uncultured Lachnospiraceae bacterium. Lineage (GTDB taxonomy): Bacteria > Bacillota > Clostridia > Lachnospirales > Lachnospiraceae > UBA3282. The sequence goes on from CAJTPO010000014.1 coordinate 60,963, forward strand.
ACCTCATCCATCATATTCAACGCCAGAACCATGGGAATGTGCATCTCCAGAAGCTGCAGGGTCAGATAGAGATTTCGTTCAATATTTGTGGCATCTACAATATTGATGATCCCGTCAGGATGCTCTTTCAGGATAAATCTGCGTGTTACCAGCTCCTCATTCGTATAGGGGCGAATCGAATAGATTCCCGGCAGATCCACCACACAGTCGCCACGCTCCCCACGGATCTCTCCCGTTTTGGAGTCCACCGTCACTCCGGGAAAATTTCCCACATGCTGATTAGATCCTGTCAGCTGGTTAAACAAGGTTGTCTTGCCACAGTTCTGATTTCCTACCAAAGCATATCTCATTTTCCTGCCCTCACCCTCATCTTTTCCCGCACGCGCTCTTTCAGAAAACTACTTCAATCTTACCGGCATCTTCCTTGCGGATCGTCAGCTCGTATCCCCGCAGATGAATCTCGATCGGGTCACCCATAGGCGCTGCTTTCTGCACTTTAACAACCGTCTTCGGAATCAGGCCCATATCCAAAAGCCTGCAGCGAAGTTCTCCTTCTCCACCAACCTTCACGATCTTCACTTCCTGTCCTACTGCTATCTGATCCAGTGTCATCTTCCATCTCTCCCACTATGTAGTATTCCGGGGCTTGATTCTATTCCCCGGTATCTGCAGTATATTGCCGCATAAATTCAATATCACGGCTGCTGCAGCGGTGCATCCGGCTGATATACCTGCTTAAATGCCCGATACGTCCTGCCCATTCCCTCTGCCAGCGTGGTGTACACAATCCCGAGTTCCCGCTTACTCTTCTCGTTGGAACAAAGCAGCGTCTCTTCGGCTTTGGCCGGAAAAGGAATCGGGATTTGCTGTGCCATGGCGCTGTCCACCGTGATCGGGATATCCTGCAGTGCAGCTCTCACTTCCGGATCTGCCGCTTCCTTCAACGTCTGAAAGAAAAGGGCATAATCCACATCCCCATCCTGACAGAGATTGAAAGCCTGCCCATAAGCTTTCTCATTGCCAAGGGTACGCAGCAGCGCCTGCGCGGCATCCTTTACGTACACAAACTGAAATCTGCCATCTGCATCCACAAACGCAGGAAGCACCCTGTTTTGCAGCATCATCTGAATATATACCGACTCCCTTGGAGCATAATTGTACGGACCATAGAGAATTGCCGGACGAAGCACCGTCCACGGAATGTGCCGTTCACCGCAGACCTTTGCAGCTTCCTGCTCTAATGCCACCTTTCCTGCAATGTAAGCCCCTGCCTCCCCCGGAAAAATCCGCTGTTCCAGCGCATATTCTTCCGTCCTGACCGCACTGCCGCCTCTTGCATAAGCATCCACTGTGCTGATTAACACGTACTGTCCGATCTGCCCGGCAATCCCCTGAACAGCTGACTCCACGTCTCCCGCCTGATATGCGCAGAAATCCACAACTGCATCATATTTCTTCGTACACTGTGCAAGAACCTCTGCATCATGCCTGTCACCGGTGATTTCATCTGCCCCAAACGCTCTCATTGAATAGGTTCCGCGGTTCAATACCGTGACCGTATGCTCTTTCAACGCTTCCATCACAAAGACTCTTCCGTAAAAATAACTGCCCCCGATTACCAGTAAATTCATGACCGCCTCCTGTATTATGCTTTACTCCATGTCAGTGCTCTGTCCCGCCGTCCTGCCCGATACCACTCCGGCTTTACACAAACGGATTAAAGTACCGGCTGCCGTCCCAGAAAGTCACCACCAGATCGATCAACAGAACCGCCACCACAAATCCGATCGTCAGCCAGTCATTCCTTTGCATCTTTCTTTTCACATACCAGGTACGTTTCTTATTTTTACCAAACCCACGCAGCTCCATGGCATTGCTGACTGTCTCGATACGATTCAGGCTGGACAGGATCAACGGCAGCAGGATAGCCACCGAATTTTTTAATCTGGTAAAAAGCTTATCCTTCCCCGACAGATCGATTCCCCTTGCCTGCTGCGCCTGGCTGATATTATGATATTCTCTCTGTACATCCGGTATGTAACGCAGCGCCAGACTGACGGAATAGCCGATCCGGTAACTGACGCCGATGCTTGCCAGAGACGCCGCAAATTCGCTGGGATCCGTACATGCAATAAACAAAAGCGCTACCGGCACCACGCAGATCACCTTCATCGTCATGTTGAGATGATAGAACAGCTGTTGTAATGTGACCGTATAAGGTCCGGCGATCGTAAAAAGCACCGTTCTGCTCTCATACAGCTCTACGCCATACTCCGGCGCAAACAGATAGACGAACAGATTGTTCAACAGTAGAAAGACAGCTGCCAGCCCCAGCACGATGCTGATATCCCGGATCCGGATCCGGCTGATCTTAAAGACCACGGCGCTGATCACCAGCATACCAAGCAGCACTCTCGTATCATAAGTAACCATGGAAGCCACGCTCCAGGCAAGGAAAAAGATCAGCTTCGTAGTACCTGTCAGAGCATGTACCGGACTTTCCCGCCTGATATAGCTTAAGATCGCAACCTTCGCCATACTATCGCACCTCCTTCTGCTCATACCCTATAAAGCACTCCGTAAAAACCTGCGGTTCCTCAATACCACATGCCAGACTGAGCGTATACAGGCTGGTTTCCTTTAAGTTAGCCGCCTGCACCAGTTCCGGGTTATTGAGTACATGCGCCGCCGTGTTGTCCGCCAGCATACGGCCATCGCTGAAGACGATTGCCCGTTTCGTATATTCCAGCATCAAGTGCATATCGTGCGTGATCATCAATATAGTATAACCCTTTTCATTTAATTCCTTCAGGAAATCCATGATCTCCGTATAATGGTGATAGTCCTGTCCGGCCGTAGGCTCATCCAGTATAATGATCTGCGGTCTCTGTACAAGAATACTGGCAATGGTCACACGCTTCTTCTGCCCGAAGGATAAAGCCGAAACAGGCCAGTTCCGGAAAGGATACAACCCGCAGATCTTTAATGTCTCTTCCACCCGCCTGGTCCGTTCCTCCTTTGGCATACCGCTTTGCACCAACGCCATCTCCACCTCATCCCAGATCATGGGCTTTGATATCATCTGATTCGGATTCTGCATCACATAACCGATATAAGCCGCCCTCTCCTTGATCGTATCCCCTTTCAGGTCTCTTCCTTCCATGCTGATAGTGCCGCAAACAGGCTTCTCGAATCCACAGATCAATTTGGCCAGCGTACTCTTTCCGGCCCCGTTTCGCCCGACAATACTGACCATCTCGCCCTTATAGATCGTGAAATTCACATCCTGCAGCGTACATGTATCCGGCGTATATCCAAACTTAAGATCCCTGATCTGCAGCAGCTCCTGCCCATGCTGTTCCTGCCGGATCCCCACCCGCTGCGAATGATACCAGCGTCTCACCTGCTCTTTGTCTTCCTGCCGCAGCTGCAGACTGTCCACATGTTCAGGATGCAGCTCCTCCCTGATCTCAACGCCCGCATAGCGCAGCGCCGTCAGATACAACGGTTCCCTGATGCCGTGCTGTAACAGCAGATTTCCCGAAAGCAGCCTGGCAGTCGGCATATCCGCTATGATCTGCCCCTCATGCATCAATATGATCCTGTCCATCCGACGCCATAACACGTCTTCCAGCCTGTGTTCTATGATGATCACTGCCGCACCCGTTCGTTCGTGAACCATATCGATCAGTTCAATCGTCGTCCGGCCTGCAGCCGGATCCAGGTTTGCCAAGGGCTCGTCAAACAGGAGCACCTTTACCTCTTCCACCATCACCCCCGCCAGACTGACCCGCTGCTTCTGCCCGCCGGACAATTCATGAGGAGCATACTCCAAATGATGCACAATATCCACCAGGCCGGCTACCTGATCCACCAGCTGCTTCATCTCTTCCTGCGGCACGCAATCGTTTTCCGGTGCAAATGCAATGTCCTCTCCCACTGTCAGCCCGATAAACTGTCCATCCGTGTCCTGCAATACCGTACCCACCACATGGCTCAGTTCGAAAATACTGCTCTCCTGCGTCTCTTTGCCGTCAACCAGCAGCCGGCCTGTACTTTTACCCGGGTAGGCAAAGGGAATCAACCCGTTAATACAGTTTCCGATTGTACTCTTGCCACTGCCCGACGTACCGGCGATCAATACCCTTTCCCCCGGATAAATATCCAGATTAATATGATGCAGCGTAGGCTCCGCCTGCGACATATATTGAAAACCGTAGTCCTGAAAAGAAATTACGGGAGTTGTCATATCACTGCTCCTTCTCTTGTATATTGCTGCGCTGCATGTAAAACTGCGCATTCTGTCGGCTTCATAAAGAACACGTTTCTTTCTTACGAAGAAAAGAGCCGCCGTATCCATCGATAACGGCCGCTCTCATTGATCCGTGGTCTGCTTAATCCTCCTTACTCAGAGAACCTTTCCTGACAACCGTCTTCGCATATGCAACTAACAGCAGCGAACCTACGATACCGGTCGTGACCATATTGGAGATACCTGCCATCAGGCCCTGTGCAAACAATTTCTCGATGGGCTCCGAATAGATCAGAATATCAAGGCAGGGTGCAACAAGTCCCCATGACAACAGATGCGCAATGACCTGCGCCACATTAAAATGAACAATCTTCCTGGTGTCGATCCCCTCATTGATGTCCAGCTTCATCGTCACAACACCGATCACCAAACCGGCAAATGCAGAAGCAATGATCCAGCTCCACCAGGGTCCATAGTTGGTGGCATCAATCAACGTATGACCGATAAATCCGATCAACAGACCGGCGATCGGTCCGAACAGGGCAGCAAATACTGCCTGTACCGCATACTGCAGACTGATGTAGGTATTGGGAACCGGCGTGGGTATCGAAACCTTACCTAACACAAAAAATAATGCCGCTCCGATACCGATCGCCACCACAGTTTTCACAGATAATTTCTTCATTGGAATTACCTCCCTCTCACTGTAAAATGTTTTATTATGTAGAAATCACACATCTGTATTATAGTCTGACTGTCGACATGTGTCAACTGGAACAGTCAGATCCCGGCATGGACTGCAGCCTGCGAAGTTACATTTCAAGGCCTGACCGGCCGCAAACCGGTTACAGAAACCTATATTATATATCAAGCTGCAGCTGAACTTCCGATTCCGCCTGCTGCTTAAATTCCTCGACCTGAACTGTACTGAGTTCCGGAAGGTCTTCGATAGACTTCACTCCGAAACTGCGCAGAAACTGTTCCGTTGTACCAAACAGCAGCGGACGTCCCGGTGCATCCAGCCTTCCGACCTCCATGATTAAATCATATTCCAGAAGTTTATTGACCGCATGATCGCAGCTGACACCCCTGACCCGCTCGATCTCCAGCCGCGTCACCGGCTGCTTGTACGCTATGATCGATAACGTTTCCAATAATGTATCCGTCAGTACGAATTTCTTCGGCGCTTTGGCAATCTTGATCAAATACTCGTATAATTCTCCTTTGGTACACATCTGTACAGCGTTGTCAAGTACTGTCAGACCGATTCCCCTGTCCTGCACACTGTAATCCTGCGCCATTTCTTCCAGGATCTCTCCCGTCGTCTTCCTGTCTTCCTCAATCACGGCGGCAAGACTGTCTATGGCAACAGAATCCCCCATCGTAAACAGAATTGCCTCTAATACTGCTTTTGCCTTTGCTCTCTCCATATTTTCCTCACTGTGCCGGACTCACTATCCGACTGATGTCAGCTGCAGCGGCTCCTGGCTGCTTACATCCTTCGTCGTTATGATAATATCTGCAAAAATATCTTCCTGTTCAATTCCGATCCTGCCGGTCTTGATCATCTCCAGAATCACCAGAAATGTGACGATCACTTCCATTTTACTGCTCTGCTTCTCTAACAGCTTACGGAAACTGAAGGTTTTGTGGCTTCGCACATACGCCTCCACATAAGTCATTTTAAGATCCATGTCGATCTCGTCTTTCTCAATATTTCCAAAAGTACTTCTGACCGGATCAATCTTGTCCTCCTGTCGCTTCATCACCTGCTTAAATATCTCATGCAGCTTCTGCAGCGTCATATCGCCGATCAGTTCCTCATAATTCACAGGCTGCCTGTACTCCGCTACCTCCTTCGGCAGCGTAGGACTCTTATAAAAGCTGCGCTCTGCATCGATCATACGATCCCTGAGCTCATAGGACATATATTTACACATCTTATATTCCAGCAGCTTTTCCACCAGTTCTGCTCTGGGATCCTCCTCTTCTCCCTCTTCGTTCACTTCTTTCGGGAGGAGCATCCTGCACTTAATGTCGATCAAAGTAGCTGCCATCACAAGAAATTCACTGACCACATTCATATCTTCTGTTTCCATCTGCCGGATATAGTCCAGATATTGTTCCGTGATCTCTACGATCGGTATATCATAAATATCTACTTTATTCTTGTCGATCAAATGCAGGAGCAGGTCTAACGGCCCCTCAAATACTTCCAGCTTTACAGGAATCGCCATAACAGCTTGTCCTTTCTAGGTGTCTTCCTTACTTATCTCTACCACGACCAACTCACCCGGATTAAAGATCCGCAGCGGAATCGTATGCGTCCCCAATCCACGACTGAGGAGCAGGGATGCCCTGCCAAGTTCAAATCTGCCGCCGTCATACTTCGGAAAAAGACTTAAATTGGGCGACAGCACCCCTCCCAGTATGGGCAGACGCATGATACCCCCGTGTACATGCCCGGATACCACCACGTCCGCACCCCAGGCCGCATATTCCTCGAAATACAGCGGATTATGTGCAATCAGGATCTGGCAGGCATCCGCTCTCGGCTCCCCCAGAATCTTCGTAAGATATTCCGCCGGCATGGGATGCTTGCGAAATCTCCTGTAGTAATCCCGGTCAATCTGTGAGCCGCAGACTGCCACATTATACGCCGGCAGATAGGTATTCTGATTGATCAGGGGTTCAATTCCCGCATCCCTGAGTCCGGCCACATAGCGTTCGTATATATTTCCGTACTGCTCCGGATACAGCTGCAGACGATACTCATGGTTTCCCATACCGTAATAAACCGGATATTTTACCGCCAGCTGCCGCATCAGCGAAAGCGCCGTATCGAAGCCTTTTCCTTTTATGGCAGTAAGCATATCTCCCGCCACCAGAACTGCATCGGGAGATATCCTGTCAATCTGCGAAAGCAGCCTTTCATTCTCTTTGCCGTACGACTTATTATGAAGGTCGGAAAGAAGAACAAATCTGCAGGGCTTCTTTATCTTCCCGGACAGAATCTTATACCGCACCGTAATAAATCTGTTGCAGTCCCACGCCGCCACTGACAGACATAATACGGCCAGAACCAATATTAATATTGCAATTCTTTCCAACATACAAATTCCTCATAAATAATGCAAAACACACAACCTGTAAAGTATAACACATACCGGTATGTCCCCGCAATCCGCGAACTTCCGTTCTATTACATACCTTTTGACAGATCAGCCTTACGCTGACGCAAAGTGATTTCGGCAGAACAAACACTTACCGCTTCATCAGGTACAGGAGCCACACCTTTTTCCAATAATCCTTATAATCAGCCTTCTCCACTCCCTTTGCCGCCAGAATGGAAACGCTGCCTATCCTGGTACCGTTCAACTTATAAACCGCTTCCCCCACTGCGTCTCCCTCGGCTACCGGAGCCTGCACAATATCCGGCAGGCTGATCTCTTTCTGGATCTCACTTAAGTTACTGCCCGTCGTATCCAGATATTCAAAGGGGCCTTCATAAGTCAAATACAGGATATCCTCAATCCCACCCTCGATCTTCTGCTCCGGCAGCGGATCCTTATTCTCATCCGTATACATCTGACTGACACTGTACCCATAATTTAACAGGGTAATGGCATCCTGAAAACGGGTTTTGGGATCCGGTGCCGCCATCACGACAGCAATCAATTCCATGTCATCCTTTTTCGCGGTTGCCGACAGACAGTAAAGCGCCTTCGAGGTAGAACCGGTCTTTAATCCCGTGGTCCATTCGTACTGCTTCAGCAGTTTGTTCGTACTGGCCAACGTAAAAGGAGTCGTCCCCTGTGATGTTTTATGTTCAATATCCTCCATCCAAATCTTCGTATATTCGAACACTTCCGGATATTGCGTAATCAATGCTCTCGACATGATTGCCACGTCTCTGGCTGATGAGTAATGGTTGTCGGAATCCGTAAGTCCGCAGCAGTCTTCAAAATGGGTGTTCTGCATGCCAAGCGCTTCAGCCTTCTCATTCATCAGCTTGACAAACTCCCCCTCACTGCCTGCTATGTACTCTGCTACGGCTACACTGGCATCATTGCCCGATGCCACAGAAATGCACTTGATCATCGTATCTAACGTCTGTGCCTCTCCCTCCTCCAGAAAGACCTGTGATCCACCCATGGATTTCGCATAGGCGCTCGTTATGACCTGATCCTCCAGATGAATCCTTCCGCTCTTTATGTGTTCAAAAATGATCAGTAATGTCATGATCTTGGTGATACTCGCAGGACTCCTTCTCGTATCCGCATCCTGCTCACAGATCACCTGACCGGTAGAAGCCTCCATCACTACATAGGACGGTGTCGCCACCTCCGGAGCCGCCTGCACCGTCATCGACAAATTCAGAAACCCTGTGTGCAGCAGGAAACACCCAAGCAGGAACCATACTGCGATCCGTTTTCTCATTATTATAACCATGCTTCTTCTGTCACTCCCCATACACTGTTCTGTACTATACATATTAGAATGGGACAAAAGATATTCCGATCACACATAACAAAAAGCAGCATGGCTGTATATCAATCGAGCAGGGAAGCGTTTTCCCTGCGCATAAAAACAGGCCCGGAAATGATTCCAGGCCTGTCTCATGCTTTAATTGTATTTGCGCTTTCTTGCTGCTTCGGACTTCTTCTTGCGTCTTACGCTGGGCTTTTCGTAATGCTCTCTCTTACGAATCTCCTGCTGGATACCAGCCTTTGCACAGCTTCTCTTGAAACGACGCAATGCACTGTCCAATGTTTCGTTCTCTTTTACGATTACGTTCGACATTCCCGCACCTGACCTCCCTTCAGTCCCAGAGTATTTCGACTGATTGGGTTATTTACGTGTTCTCACACACACTTAGAATTATACCACAATTTGGTTACCAGTCAACTATTATTTTTGTAAAATATGTTATGTCATAATTTTTCGTTACAGTTATCGGCCGGATGCCCCGCAGCAGAGTGCCGGGCACCATGAATAGTAACGATTTTTCTTATGCGATCTGTCCTTCCAGCACCTTCGCACTCTCCGCGATCGCCGCGTCGATCCCTGCCGGATTCTTGCCGCCGGCCTGTGCCATATTCGGCCGGCCGCCACCGCCACCGCCTACAAGCGCCGCAATCCCCTTGATCAGATTGCCCGCATGAGCGCCCTTGTCCATCGCACCCTGGGTCGCCATGGCGATCATGTTCACCTTGCCGTCCTTGTCGGAGATCAGCACCACGACGCCCTCGCCCAGCTTCTCTTTCAACTGGTCGCCCAGCTCCCGCAGGCCGTTCATATCCACCCCGGCAACTTTAGATGCCAGCAGCTTCACGCCCTTCACTTCCTGCACCTGATCCATCACATCGCCCAGCGCGTCCTTGGCCGCCTTGCTCTTTAACGCCTCATTCTCGCTCTGCAGCGCCTTCATCTCCGCCATCAGATGTTCACACCGCTCCACCAGACTGGCGGGAGAAGTCTTAAGCACCCTGGCCGCCTCATGCAGCTGCTCTTCCAGCTTCTGATAATAAGCCGTCACGTTAGCGCCCGTCACCGCCTCGATCCTGCGCACGCCCGCAGCCACGCCGGACTCGGACAGGATCTTGAAGGATCCGATCATGCCGGTAGCCTTCACATGGGTACCACCACAAAGCTCCTTGGAAAACTCACCCATCTGCACGACTCTTACCGTCTCACCGTATTTCTCACCGAAAAGTGCCATGGCTCCGGACTGCTTCGCCTCCTCGATCGTCATCACCTTCGTCTCTACCGCCAGGTTCTCCGCGATCTTCTCATTGACGATCTGTTCCACGCGTCCGATCTCCTCCGCCGTCATCGCCGCAGAGTGGGAGAAGTCGAAACGGGTTCTCTCGCCGTCCTGATAGGAACCGGCCTGCTCCACATGGCTGCCCAGCACTTCCCTGAGCGCCTTCTGCAGCAGATGCGTGGCACTGTGGTTCTTACAGGTACTGCCCCTTCTTCCGGCATCCACGGTCAGCGTCACGGCGTCACCCACCTTGAACATACCACTGGTCACTTTGCCCACATGGCCCACCTTGCCGCCCAGAAGCTTGATTGTATTCTCTACCTGGAACACACCGTCAGCCGTGGTAATGCTGCCGACATCGCCTTCCTGTCCGCCCATGGTGGCATAGAAAGGCGTCTGCTCCACGATCACCGTACCCACTTCGCCGTCCGTCAGCGCTTCCACCAGCTCCGTCTCCGTGGTCAGTACCGTCACCTTCGAGTCAAAAGTCAGATTGTCATATCCCACAAATTCCGTCGTAACGGCCGGATCGATGGACTCATACACCGTCACGTCCGCCCCCATATAGTTGGTCGTCTTTCGGGCCTTTCGGGCCTTGTCCTTCTGCTCCTGCATACATGCCTTAAAGCCGTCCTCATCCACCGCAAAGCCCTTTTCCTCCAGGATCTCCCTTGTCAGATCCAGCGGGAATCCGTAGGTGTCATACAGTTTAAAGGCATCGGCTCCGCCAAGCACCTTGCCATCACCGGCTCCCATGGCCTCTACCATCTCATTCAAGATGGTAAGCCCCTGATCGATGGTCTTATTGAATTTATTCTCTTCCTGTGTCAGCACATTAAAGATAAAATCTTTCTTCTCTTCCAGTTCCGGATAGCCGTCCCGGGAGCCTTCAATGACCGTCCCTGCCAGATTGGACAGGAAGATTCCCTGAATGCCCAGCTTTCGTCCCTGACGCGCCGCCCGGCGGATGATCCTGCGCAGCACATAGCCCCGGCCCTCGTTAGAAGGCAGGATACCGTCGGAGATCATAAAGGTCGCCGAACGGATATGATCGGTGATGATACGGATGGAAACGTCCGTATCATACTCTTTCTTATACTCCACACCGGCAATCTCACACACCCTCGTGCGCAACGCCAGCACCGTGTCCACATCAAAAATAGAATCCACATCCTGCACCGCAGACGCCAGACGCTCCAGTCCCATGCCGGTATCAATATTCTTCTGTACAAGCTCCGTATAATTGCCCTTGCCGTCATTGTCGAACTGGGTAAACACGTTGTTCCAGATCTCCATATAGCGGTCGCAGTCACAGCCTACCGTACAACCGGGCTGGCCGCAGCCATACTTCTCCCCACGGTCATAATAGATCTCCGAACAGGGGCCGCAGGGGCCGGAACCATGCTCCCAGAAATTATCTTCCTTGCCGAAACGGAAGATCCGCTCCGCCGGAATGCCCATCTCTTTATTCCAGATCTCGAAGGCTTCCTCATCCTTCTCATAGATGGAAGGATAGAGCCTGTCCGCATCCAGTCCCACCACCTCCGTGAGAAATTCCCAGCTCCACGCGATGGCCTCGCGCTTAAAGTAATCCCCGAACGAGAAATTTCCCAGCATCTCGAAAAAGGTGCCGTGTCTTGCCGTCTTACCTACATTCTCCAAATCTCCTGTACGGATACATTTCTGACAGGTGGTAACCCGCCTTCTGGGCGGAATCTCCTGTCCCGTAAAATAAGGCTTAAGTGGAGCCATACCGGAATTGATCAGCAAAAGGCTGTTGTCATTGTGCGGTACCAGCGAAAAGCTCTTCATCTTCAGATGTTCCTTACTCTCGAAAAATTCCAGGAACATTCTTCGTAAATCATTTACACCATATGGTTTCATCGTCGTTCTCTGTCCTTTCTATCCCTGAGCTGTTTATTAAAAGGTAAATTTGTCCGCAAAGTAAGCATCCAGCTGGTCGATCGCCACCCGCTCCTGCTCCATGGAGTCACGGAAGCGCACGGTCACACAGCCGTCCGTCTCGGAATCGAAATCATATGTAACGCAGAAAGGCGTCCCGATCTCATCCTGTCTGCGATACCGCTTACCGATATTGCCTCTGTCGTCGAACTCACAGTTGTACTTCTTCGAAAGCTGTGCGAAAACCTTCTCCGCGCCTTCGTTCAGCTTCTTCGAAAGAGGCAGCACGCCGATCTTCACAGGCGCCAGCGCCGGATGGAAATGCAGCACGGTACGCACATCGCCCTCGCCGATCTCTTCCTCATCATAAGCGCCGCACAGCACTGCCAGGAAAAGTCTCTCCACACCCAGAGACGGTTCAATAACATAAGGAATATATTTCTCATTCTTCGAATCGTCGAAATAGGACATGTCCTCACCGGAGGTATTCTGGTGCTGTGTCAGGTCATAGTTGGTCCTGTCAGCGATACCCCACAGCTCGCCCCAGCCGAAGGGAAACAAAAACTCGATGTCCGTCGTTGCCTTGGAATAGAAGGAAAGCTCTTCCGGATCGTGGTCGCGAACGCGCATCTCCTCTTCTTTCATGCCCAGGCTCTTTAAGAAGTCGATACAATACTGCTTCCAGTAAGCGAACCATTCCAGATCCGTATCCGGCTCACAGAAAAATTCCATCTCCATCTGCTCGAACTCCCGCACGCGGAAGATGAAGTTACCCGGCGTGATCTCATTCCGGAAGGACTTACCCACCTGACAGATACCGAAAGGAATCTTCTTGCGGGATGTCCGCTGTACATTCTTGAAGTTGACGAAGATACCCTGCGCCGTCTCCGGACGCAGATACACCGTATTCTTTGCGTCTTCCGTAACGCCCTGGAACGTCTTGAACATCAGGTTGAACTGTCTGATATCCGTAAAATTATGTTTGCCACAGGTCGGGCACGGCACATTATGTTCCTCGATGAAATCCTTCATCTCCTGCTGGCTCCAGCCGTCCACGGAGCTGTCTAACGTCATGCCCTGTTCCGCAACATAATCTTCAATGATCTTATCCGCGCGGAATCTCTCATGACACTCCTTACAGTCCATCAGCGGATCGGAGAAACTGCCCAGATGGCCGCTGGCTACCCAAGTCTGCGGATTCATCAGGATCGCGCAGTCCACACCCACATTGTAGGGGCTCTCCATCACGAACTTCTGCCACCATGCCTTCTTGATATTATTCTTAAGTTCCACACCCAGATTGCCGAAATCCCACGTATTCGCCAACCCGCCGTAAATCTCGGAGCCAGGGTACACAAACCCTCTCGCTTTCGATAACGCCACTATTTTTTCCATTGTCTTTTCCATCTTCTCTGTCCTTTCTATATTCCACCGCCACACTGCGGCTTGTTATCTGTTGATCACCTGTTTATTCTTCATCTATAATCTGTTGAATTTTTGTATACTGTTTTTAAAATAATACATGTTTTCATAATATGTGTTATTCAAAAATAATATAGGACAATGCACCATTTGTCTCTCCGGATTCCGAAACCGGATAGGAAATATTGACACTGCCTTTCCCCGCGAAGGATACATCCAGGTTCGTGTCGGCGCTCTGGTTTACATAAAGTACTTTCCCATAGGTATTCACCAGAAGCTCCTCCGTTGGCCGCATCCCGATAATCACAACCTTCTTCTTCTCCGGCTCTTCTATGCCGCCGATCTCCATCGGCTGCCCTTTTGGAGAAATAAATGCGACATAGCCCAAATTGTAATCCTGTCCTTCCGCCTCTTCCAGTGTCCCTACAAATAACGTCCGGTTGTTAAAAGCGCTGTAGTCTTCATCTGATACATAATCAATATGAATCAACACCTTTCCGTCCCGCTCGTCTACCTCTCCAAGCACGACTTTTCCTTCACCGTTATCTGTGCAGTATTCCTCGACTCTCTCCCGCGCCAGCGATGTAAGCCCGTCTTTCTCATAATAATCCTGTTCAAACTGCCCTATGATCTGATGGCTGACCTTTCCGTCTTTATCAATGGAAAGGGAACTCACCTCCGGCGTCCTGTCGCTGCCGCAGCCGGTAAACATGCTGGCCGCTGCCAGAATAAATACACAGATCTTTAACCTTTTTGGCGCCGCGGGTGTACAGGCCGGCTGCATAAGTGTTCTTCTCATACTCTCTCCTCCCACATACTGCATTACATTATATTAAAGATTATCCACAATTTCAAGACTTTTAAACGTCCTGTCAAGATATCGTCTTCGATAATCATCCGCGATCGCCCGAAGCTCTGCCAGCACATTTTCCTTCACCGTAAATGTATACAGTTTTTCAATGCTCGAACTCATAATGTAAGACACCGTATAGGCTGTAGACTCGTCCCAATCTCCCTCAACGGGCATTCCCGGGAATTCCCCGTTGACTACCATCGCCTTCATCTCGAAAATGCAGCGGATCAGCCTGTTGGAAATCCCTTTATGTAATACCGCACGCAGTGACTGGTACACCAGCTTCAGCATTTCCTTCTCGTCATTGTTCTCTCTCGTATAATAATCAGACACCTCCAGGAAGTACATTCCGTAATAGGCTCCCTCGAAATCCTCCCGCAATCCTTCAAAGTAATTGCTGATTGCGGCATCCATGACCGTATAGGAATTCCTGCCGGCATACAGTTTAAACTCTCCGAAAGAGAAGGGATTTGTCGCTGCCAGCAGCCTGCTGTTAGGCTTGCGTGCTCCCCTGGCAAAAGCGGAAATTTTCCCCTTCTCCTTCGTAAGTATCACCACTCTTCTGTCATATTCCCCCATTGGCTCAGCCTTTAAAACCATTCCCGTAATCTGTATATATTCCTGCATGAGAATGCTCTCCTGCCCTTTCCTTCCCCTCACATTTCTCTGTACTTTCGTCCCGTGTTGCATTTTTGTAGGCCAGAAAATCATCAATCCGGCCTGTTATCATAAATTTATCCCAGTAATTTATCGCTTTCATCTTACGCCCCCTGATCCTGTATGACGCTGACACACGCAGTGTAGAGCGTGGATACAGCCGTCTGACAGGTATTCTTTTCATAATGATAGGGTTCGCAGATTTGTCTTTTTCTATTCTGTTTCTTTGGGGTTATAGCCGAAATTTTTCAGCAGATAATCACTGTCCCTCCAGTCTTTTTTCACCTTCACCCAAAGCTTCAGATTAACCTGGCGCTCCACCAGTTCCTCAATATCCGGCCGGGCCAGAGAACCGATTTTCTTGAGCATACTGCCCTGCCTGCCAATAATGATTCCCTTATGGGATTCCCGCTCACAGACAATGGTCGCCTCAACATCTACAATATGCCTGCGGAATTTCATCAACTCAATAGTAACCGCGATCCCGTGCGGAATCTCCTCCTCCAGACAGCGCAGTGCCTTCTCTCTGATCAGCTCCGCCACAATCTGGCGCACAGGCTGATCCGTCACAGTATCTTCGTCGTAAAAAGGTTCCCCGTAAGGCAGATACTTCATGATGCACTCGATCAGCACCTCCATGCCATCCTTCTTCAGCGCGGACACCGGAACAATTTCCGCAAAGTCAAGCTGTTTCCTGTAGGCATCTATATAAGTAAGGATCAATTCCTTCTGTACCGTATCAATCTTATTGATCACTAAAACAACAGGTGTTTTTGTTTTTTTCAGCTGTTCGATGATATGTTGTTCCCCTGCTCCGATATAATCCGTCGGCTCCACAAGCCAGAGGATCACGTCCACATCCTCCATAGTGCGTTCCGCCACATTGACCATATAGCTTCCCAGTTTATTCCTGGCCTTATGTATTCCCGGCGTATCCAGAAACACAATCTGCCCTTCCTCTGAAGTGTATACTGTTTGAATGCGATTTCTGGTAGTCTGCGGCTTCTTCGACGTGATAGCGATCTTCTGCCCGATCAGCGCATTCATCAATGTTGATTTACCCACATTAGGTCTGCCGATCAGTGTGGCAAACCCCGCCTTAAATTGTCTGTTTTGGTTTTCCTGCATATGTCCGCGTTTCACTCCCTCATACCATCTTTATCTCTGTCAGATTCCTTCAAAACCGGTTATTCTGCGTCTGAACTACTGTATTCTTCCCTCTGGCCGTGCTCTTTGACCAGGGCATGATCTTCCTGCCTGCTTTCACGCAAAGGCTCCGTCGGATCCTCTGTCATCTTCCGGTCATTTGACGTTCTCATATCCGTAACATAAGGATTATACGGCTTCTTATTTCCGGCCCTCCATCCTGCGTGTTTCTTCATCTGTCTCTTTACGATAATCCGCACGATCAGGATAAAAATCATACCTGCAGCCAGCCACACAACCAAATACGGAATATGAATCACAAACCAGATTGCCGCATTCCTGATCCCCTGGCTGACCCCTTCCAGACTCTCCAGGAATCCGTTTCGAATCCGTTCCCCTGTCGAGGCTCCTTCCGCAGGTGAATAGTGCTCCACTTCATCCACATTTAAATATACCGTGCTGTAATCAATCCTATTGTCATATGTACGCAGCTGTGCTTCCATGCTCTCTATCTGATAGCGTACCTCCGAAAGACGTCCCTCGATCGTTACGATGTCCTCCACCGACTCCGCCTGTTCCAGCAGCACAAGCAGCCTGTCCTGCTCCGTGAGAAGCGCCTTCTTATGACTCTCCAGGTCTACATACTGCAGCGTTACATCCGTCACACTCTCCGAACGGCTTGTCACATTGGTCTGCTCTCCAACCTCTTCAAGAAATACATCCAGATTCTCCCGCGGTATCCGCACCGTCATATTGGCATATCGCAGATATTTTGTTCCCTGAAAGTCCTTGGAGTATTCTTTCCCTCTGCTATAGCTGGACATCTCTTCCACGTAACCGCCAAGTTCCGTGACCCTCCGTTCAATCCCAGGCAAAAGTGAATCAAACTGTTCCGTCTCCACAGTAAGGTTTACATTCTTGATCAGCTTCCGTTCCGAAGCCTCCGGCTCGGGCACTGCTGCATCGACATTCCCCGCTTCCGCCTGTTCCACCGCTTCTTCCGGATACGCTTCCGCCGACTCATTCTTATAGAGTCCACCACCGGCGTCGTAAGATGCCGTATCGGATGCTGACTCATAGACAGACATTTCCATACCGCCTGCGCTGCCGCAGGCGGCAAGTGTTATCATTATAACCACTGCCATCAGCATGGTATACACATATTTCTGCAAGCTCTTTCTCATAAACTCCTCCGGATCATACCCCTAATGGAACAGATACGCAATCTCCCCGAACCGCTCTGCATTCTCTTTGATCTTCTCCTCATTCCCCACAACACACAGATAATCATCCTCGATAAAGGCACGGATATATACCGCCAGTTTCCGAATTGTATCTGCGTCTGCCGAAAGCAGCTCTTCTCTGTTCTTCTGCAGCTGTTCGTATTCATAGTGTGTCATGTACCCGGTGAGGGAGTACATCCCCTTCGCAGAAGGCGTCAACGGCATATCCAGCTCACTGAGCGCACCGATAATATATTGTGTCATCGTTCTCTCGTCAGCTTCAAATCCGGCAATATGATCCGCCGCCTTCTCGTAAACATCGATCGTCTTCTCCAGATTAGGATCCCTGTAGGACACGAAATAACTCTCTCCCGACTTACCGAAATTACACATGCATCCGTAGGCGCCGCCTTTCACACGCACCTGCGTCCAAAGATAATCATACCCCATCAGTACGCGAAGCACACGAAGCGCTCCATGATACGGAAGACCTTTTCGCACAAAATTGCCTGCCCGACACACATATTGAATCTGTGCCGCAGACATAAATCCTTCATTCTTCTTAACCGGCACCGGATCATACCCCGGTCTGTCAACCGCATCCGTATATAAACCGCTCTTAAACTTCTCGATCAGCGGTGCGATCTCCTGCAGTCCCTCCGGTTCTGCGGTATAATCCACCAGCAGATTCTCCGCGCGGAAAATATACCGGACCAATTTCTGCAGATTATCTGCCAGCTCTTCTTTCCGCTCCTCGAAATCCTTCTCCAGTCCTTCCAACAGCCGGTAAAAAGGAATGCCGTTAATATGCTCCAGCACCATTGCCGGTTTTGAAAAGTAAGCCATCGCTCTGCCTGCCGCCAGTGTATGTCCTGCAGACATCATACTCGCCTGTTTACAGGAACGGGCCTCCGCCACCAGTTCATAGAGCCGTTTGGCATCCGTGTAATTCGATCTTGTCAGGATCTCTTCCGCCAACGCAAAAGCCTGCGGCAGATTTTCATATAAGACTTTCACCTTCAGATCAAAGGTGGCCGTATATCTTTCCAAATCCCTGGCATCCGTATAGGTATTGACCACCGGTGCAATACCGCCGGTCTGCAGATTGATCTCATTATACAGCTCACTGTAACTGTGATCCGCCGTATTCACCAGACCAAGCATCATCTTTAATATTCCCACATAAGGGAACAATTCTTCCGGCACCTGCCTTAAATCAAACATAAAGCGCAGATATCCGATACCGTTTGTGTAAATATCATGATACAGAAGAACCGTATCACCGACTTTCTTCTCCTCATTAACATAGGGCATGGCTTCTTTCTTCAGATCCGCTCTGGACAGCAGCGGAATTCTCTCCAGATCCTCTTTCCGGCTCGGCTCCTCCTGATACAGACGAAGTTCTTCTGTCTCCTTTACGATCTTCGCTATCTCTTCGCTGCTCATAGCCGCTTTCTTCTGCGCCAGTTTCTCCGCCAGCTCTCTTTCTTTTCTGCCGGTCAGCCCTTTCACCGGATTTACGACTACGATACTCTTATGGGAATTCTGCAGCAGGTACTTCCTGATCATATCTTCATAATAGGAAGTGTCTACCTTCTTCTTCAACTCCCGATAGACCTCCAGCAGCTCTACCTCCGTAAACGGTTTCCCATCATCATACAGCCACGATTCCAGCATCTGCAGTCCATACATAAGTCCCTTCGGATAAGAACCAAAATCCGCTTCTCTGTACTTAAATTCACTGCTGTTCAGGCTTGCTTCCACCGCCTTCTTATCAAGCCCCTTCTCGGAAGCTGTTTGAAACGTATCCTCTATAGTACGGATAAAAGTATCCCGCTGTTCGGCATTCGCATTCTTTGCGATCACGGAAAAATAAGGCTGCCTGACACCCGTATCATATACACAGCTCACATCCGTCCCGATGCCGGCATCCAACAGAGCCTGCTTAACGGGCGCTCCCGGTATCGAACACAGTACATCTGCCAATGCCGCAAATCCGTTACAGAACTCCGGTCCCGGCTGTTCTCCCAGCGAAACGTTATAAGCCAGATACGTATTATCCTGCTCCGACTCGCTCTCCATAATAGAATATTGTTTCTCAACCATTCTCATGGAAGAAAAGGCAGGCTCTGACGCCAGAGAAGAGTCCACCGCCAGCGCTTCATATCTGGAAAGATACTCTTCGTCAATATACTGGAGCTTCTGAGCCATATCCATATCCCCATACAGGTAAATATAGCTGTTGGAAGGATGGTAATATTTCTTATGAAAAGCCAGGAAATCCTCATATGTCAGCTCCGGAATCACATCCGGGTCCCCGCCGGACTCCACGGCATAGGATGTATGCGGATAAAGCGAATTCATGATCTCCCGTTCCAACACATCATCCGGAGAAGAATAAGCCCCCTTCATCTCACTGTACACAACACCGTTAATATGCAGGGCATCCCCGGCATCCTCCATCTCATAATGCCAGCCTTCCTGTTTGAAAATTTTCTCTTCATGATAAATGTTGGGGTGCAGCACCGCATCCAGATACACATCCATCAAATTCTGGAAGTCTTTATCATTACAGCTGGCCACAGGATACACCGTCTTGTCCGGATAAGTCATGGCATTTAAGAAAGTATTCAACGATCCTTTCGCCAGTTCGATAAACGGATCTTTCACCGGAAATTTATCCGATCCGCACAGCACCGTATGCTCCACGATATGCGCAACCCCGGTACTGTCCTTTGGCGGCGTACGGAAACCGATATAGAATACCTTATTTTCATCGTCATTCGATAAGAGCGCCACTCTCGCCCCCGTCTTATTGTGCTTCAACAAATAACTGACTGAATTTAAATCCCTGATCTCCCGTCTCTCGATCACTGTATAAGCCTGCAACTGTTCTATCTGCATGATCCTCATAAACTCCTTTCATCTTGTCCTGTATAGCTTCACACGCTAAACGACATCAAACTTAATTTTGACAATATCAACTCCTGCACTACAATCCCGTATTTCTTCTTCTGCGCAAGATTCATCCCCACCAGTTCTTCCAGTTTTATCACTTTATTTTCATACTTCACCTCTGCCCTGCCAAACAGGCTTTTCTTTTCCACCAGCGTACAGACTTTGACCCTGGCCTTAAGCTGCCGGTATGTCTTACAGGAAAACTGTTCCGGCGTCATATAATAGAACTGACTCTCCAGAGTCGTCTCCGGATCAGTATCCTTCAGCAGATAGTGTTCCACGATACTCTTGAATTTAAAAGTGACCATTTCATCTTCCAGGATCTCCTGATAAGTATATTTCGCTCCCAGATACAGGGAACCTGTATCCTGCATAAAATATTTGAAATCTCTATTCTGATATTCCACTTCTTCTACCATCCCGTATAGTAAGTTCATTCCGATAACGGTTTGGCCGTCTGCTTCCCCGTTACCTGTATCCTGCCGTACAAATTTACTCTCTGTTTATCCGGATACAGTGCTTCCTGCCAGAGATTCGATTTTATCTCCGCTCATGCGAATGGCATCTTCGATCGTGCGTCTGCTCAATCCCGATTCCTGCATCACTTCCTCCACAGTCACCTTCCTGCGAAGTTCTTCGCAAAGCTCATCCGCCGCCCTGGCAACTTTATTGACCCTGTCCAGAATTTTCCTGTCTTTCCTGACCTCCTCGGCGCTCTGCGCTATATACTCTTCCATGGCATCCATGACCATCCGGGCCAGCATTCCCTGCGCCTCGGACGCATCCTCCAGCGCCCCCAGCATAGTAACACCCGCAGCCACCGCCAGGTTGCCCTCCCCGATCAGATCCTCCAGATAAACTCCCTGCCCGGCATAGAGCTTCGCGATCTCCAGCACTTCCGGCAGATACAGCTGTGTCAGCAGACTCCTCGCATCTGCGTCCCCCGCCATGGCAGACAACGTCACTGCTTCCCGCTCCCCATCTGTCACTTCAGGAAGATTCTTAAGTTCCTCCAGATAATTCTCCAGATAATCCTTCTCTTCCTGTGCAAGATACTCCTCCGGATCAACCGGCTCACCGATACCGATCCTGCGCTGATGCAGGTAAGCATACACCATATCCATCTGCTCCCCGCTTAAGGCAAGTGGTTCAAACAACGCCTCCACCTGCTCTTTTGAAACACAGTTTCCCTGCTCCCTGGCCTTCTTCCTGACCTCTTCCAAAGTCTTCGCAAATATAAGCTCTCTGTTTTCCGTACTCATATCACCCGTCACATTCCCTCTTTCTTCGCAATCACTGCAATAGTCTGTCCAGGCTGTCACACAGCCCGGACATTTTACGAATTCTTAACATGTGTATGCGTATACAAATGTTCTTCACAATATTCATAATTCCCGTCACATTTGGAACAGAACCGGAACTGCAGCTGCGGACTGTCAACTTCCGTTCTGCCGCAGATCGCACATTTATGCTTGGTAATGCCCGAATTCCGCTTCACATCCCGCTTAAATTCCTGTCTTCTGTGTATCTGCTTCGGATTCAAATGCATCATGTTGCGCGAAGTCAGGAAGAAAACAACAAAATTAAGCAGCGAAGCGGCAATCGCAAACTTACCGTCCACACTTGTCTGCAGGAAATCAAACAACAGCATGACGGCATAGATGGTACCCAGCCATTTCACCTTGATCGGTATGATAAACATAAGCAGTACCTGAACATCAGGAAATGTCGCCGCAAATGCAAGGAAGATAGACATATTAATATAATAAGTGCTGAAATACAGGGAAGTGATCAGAAAATAATAATCCGCTCCCAGACCCGCTATCATATCCCTGTTAAACAGATACTGAAATCCCATCAGCAAAAAACTACCCGCTATCGTAAAAAGCATTCCCTGAAACAGATAGACATTATACCGGTACGTGCCCCATGTTCTCTCCAACGTCGTTCCGATGGAACAATAAAAATAAAGCATGAGCAGCGTAAAGAAAATATTGCTGCTTTCGGGCGGGATCAGAATCCATGTGAACAACCTCCAGACCTGCCCGTGAAGGATTGCATAGGGATTCAGAGTCAGATACAGAATCAGCGTACCGCTCCTGTCAAACATCTGCAGCAGATATCCCACCGCATAGCATAATACCAATACAAAAGAAAGATTCTGAATCGCATATTTCCCAAATTTACGTTCAAAAGAACTCATTCTCATCTTATTTAACCACGCCTTTCTCTTAACCTGTGTGCATTTTCAAATAGAACACTGAATACATTTTAACATTCCTTATTTTAAAAGTAAACGATACTGCTTTCAAAAATGCATAAGTCATGAAAATTTTATAAATACATCCTGAAATCTTAACACTTTACCAACAATTAGCCAATTGCTTTTTACAAAATGGTGTCGTATAATGACAGAGTCTGTCAGAGCAGCTCTACTTATTTATATAGCAGTTTATATAGCAAATGCAGACAGGATTCCGAGAGACTAATCAAAGATAAGGAGTGAGATCTGAAATGAGTGAGATGCAGTATACTCTTGGTATTGATATCGGTTCTACAACCGTAAAGATCGCTGTTCTCGATCAGCGGCAGCAAATACTCTTCTCCGACTATCAAAGGCACTTTGCAAACATAAGAGAGACCTTATCCGGTCTATTACAGAAGGCATATGACATGCTGGGCAATCTGACCATCCACCCGATGATCACCGGTTCCGGCGGTCTGACCCTTGCCAATCACCTGCAGGTTCCCTTCGTCCAGGAGGTCATTGCTGTTTCCACTTCCCTGCAGACCTTCGCCCCCGTCACCGACGTGGCGATCGAGCTGGGCGGTGAAGACGCCAAAATAATTTATTTTGAAAACGGTAACGTAGAACAGCGTATGAACGGTATATGCGCCGGAGGCACAGGTTCTTTCATCGATCAGATGGCCGCCCTGCTGCAGACAGACGCGCCCGGACTGAATGCCTATGCACGAAACTATCATTCTCTATATACGATCGCAGCAAGATGCGGTGTTTTTGCCAAATCTGACATCCAGCCCCTGATCAATGAAGGCGCCACGAAAGAAGATTTATCCGCTTCCATTTTCCAGGCGGTAGTAAACCAGACCATCAGCGGTCTTGCCTGTGGCAAACCAATCCGTGGCCACGTCGCTTTTCTGGGCGGTCCACTGCACTTTCTGTCGGAATTAAAACAATCCTTCATCCGTACCCTGAAGCTGGATGAAGATCATATTATCGATCTTGACGATTCTCATCTGTTCGCCGCCATCGGTTCTGCGCTGAATGCGAAGGAAGAGACTTTCTACAGCATGGAAGAAATGGTGGAAAAGCTTTCTGCCGATATTAAGATGGAATTCGAAGTGGAACGTATGGAGCCTCTGTTCGCTTCCCAGGAAGAATATAATACCTTCCGCAGCAGACACTCCGCACACCATGTAGCTACTTCTGACCTGTCCACCTACAAAGGTAAATGCTTTCTTGGTATCGATGCCGGTTCCACTACTACCAAAGTGGCCCTGGTGAGCGAGGACGGCTCACTGCTTTACTCTTTCTACAGCAGCAATGACGGAAGCCCTTTAAAAACCGCCATCCGTTCCCTGAAAGAAATCTATGCGCTTCTGCCTGCGGATGTTCAGATCGTCCGCTCCTGCTCCACCGGCTACGGTGAAGCTCTGATGAAAGCTGCTTTTCTGCTGGATGACGGTGAAGTGGAGACAGTGGCACATTACTATGCAGCCGCTTTCTTTGATCCGGAAGTAGACTGTATCCTGGATATCGGCGGCCAGGATATGAAATGCATCAAGATCAAAAACCAGACGGTAGACAGCGTACAGCTCAACGAAGCGTGTTCCTCCGGATGCGGTTCCTTTATAGAGACTTTTGCCAAATCCTTAAATTACAATGTGGAAGATTTCGCCAAAGCCGCGCTGTTTGCCGAGCATCCCATCGATCTGGGAACCCGATGCACCGTATTCATGAATTCCAAGGTGAAACAGGCCCAGAAAGAAGGAGCATCCGTCTCCGATATTTCCGCCGGACTTGCTTATTCCGTGATCAAAAACGCGCTGTTTAAGGTGATCAAGGTTTCCGATGCCACAGAACTGGGCCGGAACATCGTGGTGCAGGGCGGCACTTTCTACAACGACGCCGTGCTCCGCAGCTTCGAAAAAATCGCGGACTGCCAGGCTATTCGGCCTGATATCGCCGGTATTATGGGTGCCTTCGGCTCTGCACTGATCGCCCGGGAACGTTATCGGGAAGGTGCATGCACTTCCATGCTGACCATCGAACAGATCATGAACCTGCAGTTTGAAACCAGTATGGCAAAGTGCAAAGGCTGTACGAATAACTGCCGGCTCACCATCAATAAATTTACAGGCGGACGCCAGTATATCTCCGGCAACCGCTGTGAACGCGGCATCGGCAGATCCCGCAGTGAGAACGGAATGCCGAACCTTTATGAATACAAGCAAAAAAGGCTCTTTTCCTATGAACCGCTGTCTCCCGACCTGGCTCCGAGAGGTACCGTCGGTATTCCGCGTGTTCTGAATATGTATGAAAATTATCCATTCTGGTTCACCTTCTTTACGAAGCTGGGCTTTCGCGTTGTGCTCTCGCCCAGCTCCAACCGCAGGATCTATGAGTTGGGGATTGAATCCATCCCCAGTGAATCGGAATGCTATCCCGCGAAGCTGGCACATGGACATGTGGCATGGCTGATCAGCCAAAAGGTAGATTTTATCTTCTACCCGGCGCTCTTCTACGAGCGCGATGAGTTTCATGACGCGAACAATCACTACAATTGTCCGATCGTCACTTCCTATTCGGAAAATATCAAAAATAATGTAGAACAGATCGGACGCGGCGAAGTTCCGTTCCGCAACCCTTTTATGTCCTTCCGGGATCTGCAGACGGTCACCTCCGCACTCACCAGAGAGTTTCAGGATCTTCCTGTCACGGCGGTAATAGATGCAGCGCAGGAGGCATGGACCGAGCTGGAACAGGCCAGACAGGATATGCGGAGCAAAGGCGAAGAAGTCCTGCGCTTCATGGAAGAAAACCACAAACGCGGCATCGTACTGGCCGGCAGGCCTTATCATGTCGACCCGGAGATCAACCACGGCATTCCGGAGCTGATCAATTCCTACGGCCTTGCAGTGCTGACGGAAGATGCCATATCCCATCTGGCGCAGCCGGAACGGCCGCTGATCGTTTCTGACCAGTGGATGTACCATTCCAGATTATATGCCGCTGCCAGTTATGTAAAGACGAGAAACGATCTTGACCTGATTCAGCTCAATTCCTTTGGCTGTGGGTTGGATGCCGTCACCACGGATCAGGTCAACGATATATTATCCGGCTCCGACAAGATCTATACCTGTCTGAAGATTGACGAAGTGAACAATCTGGGAGCCGCCAGAATTCGTATCCGTTCCCTGCTCTCCGCCATCAAGGTGCGAGAACAGAAAGGCAAACAGCGCACGATCCATTCCAGCGCCATTACGAAAGTCCCTTTCACCGAAGAAATGCGAAAAGATTACACGATCCTTTGCCCGCAGATGTCACCTATACATTTTGATATCCTGCAGGCAGGTTTCCAAGCCTGTGGATACCATTTCGAAGTACTTGACAACGATAACAGGCATGCCGTAGACGTGGGATTAAAATATGTGAATAATGACGCCTGTTATCCTTCCCTTATCGTTGTGGGACAGATCATGGATGCCCTGTTGTCAGGGAAATACGATCTGAATAAAACCGCCGTAATCATGACACAGACCGGCGGAGGATGCCGTGCCACCAACTATATCGGCTTCATCAGACGTGCCCTGGAAAAAGCCGGTATGCCGCAGATTCCTGTCATCTCATTAAATCTGGCCGGCATAGAAAGCAATCCTGGTTTCCATTTGAATGCCGAACTGCTTACGCGCGCCGCTTACAGCGCTCTATTCGGGGATATTTTTATGCGCTGCGTCTATCGAATGCGCCCATATGAGAAAGAACCGGGTTCTGTAGACAGACTTCATCGGGAGTGGGTGGATAAATGCCGCCGTTTTGTATCCGGAAAACACATGAATTACCTTACCTTCTGTAAGATGTGCCGGCAGATCATACGGGATTTCGATGCCGTTCCCATCCATGAGGATCTGATCAAACCCCGAGTGGGTATCGTAGGCGAAATCCTCGTAAAATTTGCTCCTGCCGCCAACAATCATCTGGTTGAACTGCTGGAGAGCGAAGGAGCTCAGGCCGTAGTCCCTGACTTGTTGGATTTCATGCTCTACTGCTTCTATAACCAGATTTATAAGGCTGAATATCTGGGTACTTCCAGAAAAGCGGCTCTTTTCGCCAGAACCGGTATCTGGACGCTTGAAAAGATGCGGAGTTCGGCTGCCAAAGCATTCGAAAAGAGCAGACATTTTTCACCGCCGGTAAGTATTTATCAACTGGTGGAATATGCCAGACCAATCGTTAATATCGGTAATCAGACCGGAGAAGGATGGTTTCTAACCGGGGAAATGATCGAATTGATCCAAAGCGGCGTCAACAACATCGTCTGTGCACAGCCCTTTGGCTGTCTGCCCAACCATGTTGTTGGTAAAGGAGTGATCAAGGAACTGCGCAAACGCTACCCGCTCTCCAATATCGTGGCAATTGACTACGATCCGGGAGCCAGCGAAGTCAATCAGCTCAATCGAATCAAGTTGATGCTGTCCACCGCCCAGAAGAATTTAAAAAAGAAAGACGGCAAATCCAGACGTCCCAAAGCAAAATAGCCATACAGCTGCGATAACACAAAGAAACAGCTGCATAACTTCCGGTTGCAACACAAAAAACAGCTGTAATTCTTCATTGGCAATATAAAATATCCTCAGAACAGCAGATTGATATAATCTACCTTCTGAGGATATTATTATAATCCGGAAATTAACCGGACGCTCACCTGTCCATATCGAACTTATGAATGACGATATCTTGTATCCGCTGCCAATCGCATTAGAATTACAGATGTTATTTCGCATTCGCCGACGACCGTATTGATCTTTATGACCAATATCTCACATCTGCTTCCTGACTACCAGATATTCATTATCCAGCTGATAAAAGGAGCATTCAAAATTACCGCCCCGCAGGAATCGTCCCATATCGTCCTCATCCAGATCCACCATGCAAACATAACACTCGTAATCTTCATCATACTGATAATTACTGCAGGTATCACAATTGCTCATCCGCCATCTACTCTTCTTTCTAATAAAAAGTCTTGTCCACCTTGCGGTTAATAAACCTGATCTTTCCCCTGATCTCGTCCGCCAGCTCTGCGATCGCTTCCTCGGCCGTCTCTTTCTGCAGCTGGTTCACACAAAAAATACAAGTGCCGAATTTATCGTTGGAAAAGAGCTTCGGCTTCTCCCACTTCACAAAATAAGAGACTCTGTGTTTGAGCAGTAACTTCTCTATCTTCTCCTTAGTAGAAAGATCCGTTACCTGACACCACTCCAGCTCATTATGTACTTTCACTTTCTGATATGCAGTCTCCATGATCGTCCTCCGTATCTTTGCCGGCTCAAACCGTAATCCATATTTATTATAGCCTATTTTACGCAAATGTGCAATTATTGCATGATAGCTTTTTTTATGCTATATTTACATTAGTTATTTTATAGTTAACAACATATGTTTACTATAGTTATTGTGAACGGCTTTGGAATCGTAAATAATAACATACTGTAAGACATGGATATTTCAAAAAATAAAAATGTGAGGATTAACATTATGCCCATCAAAGTAGCAGATTCTCTACCGGCAACAACCACACTCGAGCGGGAAAATATTTTCGTTATGACAGAATACCGCGCCATGCATCAGGATATCCGTCCCTTAAATGTACTGATCCTCAATCTGATGCCAACCAAGATTGTGACAGAGACACAGCTTCTTCGCAAGCTATCCAATACGCCGCTGCAAGTCAATGTGGAATTCCTGCAGACAGCCAGTTACATACCGCAGCACACGGATTCCAATCATCTGGAATCCTTCTATACAACTTTTGATCAGGTAAAGGACCGCAAATATGATGGCATGATCATCACCGGCGCACCATTGGACTATGTAAGGTTTGAAGATGTCACCTACTGGGATGAATTGTGTACCATTATGGCCTGGGGCAAAAAGCATGTCCACTGCACGCTTCATCTGTGCTGGGGTGCTTTTGCAGGCCTCTATTACTTCTACGGACTGGACCGCTACGACCTGGACACCAAATTGTCCGGCGTCTACTCCCACAGGATCCTTAAGAGAAATTCTCCGCTTTTCCGGGGATTTGATGATATTTTCTATGCTCCCCAGTCCCGTGCCATGGGCATCACGGCCGAGAAGATCGCCTCTGTTCCCAATCTGGAGTTGATGGCCATATCCGACGAAGCCGGTGTCACCATCGTCAAGACGACCGACAGCAGACATTTCTTCGTCACCTGTCATCCGGAATACGATGCCGATACGCTGGCGCAGGAATATTACCGGGATCTGAACAAAGGCATGAATCCGGCCATACCGGTCAACTATTTCCCGGATGATAATCCGGAAAATCCACCCATCGTCAACTGGCGCTCCACCGGACAGCTGTTGTATTCCAACTGGTTAAATTATTACGTATACCAGACGACGCCGTATGATATTCGGACGATTGAGTAATGTGAGCGAAACGTCCTGCTTTCAAGAGATTTAAAGCATCGCATCCTGCCGGGAATGCGGTGCTTTTTCACATTGTGTCACAGACAAAAACAGCCGGACAGGAAAATATGCATATCCCGTCCGGCTTAATCCCAAATTGTCCCGTTTACGGCCTGGATCCCGCCATCTCCCGAATCTCACTCTCTTCCGGCATCACCCGCAGCGCGCCTTTCCTGGTGGTGATCAGGGACGCCGCCGCATTGGCAAAGGTCAGCATCTCCTCCAGCTGTTCCTCCGTAAAGGCCTCCAGACCGGCATCCAGCACCTTGTGGAGCACACAGGCCATAAAGGTATCCCCTGCGCCCGTCGTCTCGATGGTATTCTTCTGCACGAAAGCAGCCTTCTCCACCATGATGTCTTTATAATAAGCCCGGCTTCCCTCTTTTCCCATGGAAACAAGAATCAACGGTATGTCATATTGCTCCCTGATCTTCTTAACGCCCACGCTGTAATCCTCTTCCCCGGTCAGCCATACGATCTCGTTGTCGGAAATCTTTAAGATATCGCACATGCCAAGCCCGTATTCCACCTGCTCTCTCGCCAGATCCATGGACTCCCACAGCGGCTCCCTGATGTTCGGGTCAAAGGAGATCACCGCTCCCTGCTCCTTCGCATATTCCACAGCGAACTTCGTAGCCTCCCGCACCGCATCATGGGTCATGGAAAGGGTGCCGAAATGGAACAGCTTCGTCTGTGCAAGAAGCTCCGTCCGGATATCGTCTTTGCGAAGCAGCATATCCGCACCCGGATTGCGGTAGAAGGAGAAATCCCTGTCGCCGTCTTCTTTCGTCTCCACAAAGGCAAGGGTGGTTCTGGCATCTTTGTCCACACACAGACTGGCGGTGTCGATGCCCACTTCTTCCAGCACGGCTTTCAGTTTCCGGCCGAACAGATCCTCTCCCACCTTGCCGATAAAGCCCGTCTTATGGCCAAGCTTCGTCAGCATGGCCAGCACATTACAGGGCGCTCCGCCCGGATTGGCCTCGAAAAGTGTATTGCCCTGCCCCGATACGCCGTTATCCGTCATATCGATCAACAGCTCTCCTAATGCGATCACGTCAAATTGTTTCATAATAATCCCCCATTCCTGCTCAGTCTGCAAATTTGGGCGCAAGCACAAATTTGTGTGTGAAAAATCTGTCGCATATGGATTTTTCACACTATGTAAGCTCCTTTCCCACGCAATGTCCCTGTCTTCTGCAGTGCAGTCCGCTCAACCGGCTTGTCACTGCACATCCTCCAGGGTATAGTGTACCACATCCATCGTCACTTGACCATCTGCAAAGAAAGAAATACCGTCCACGGCAATGTCCGTATAGAGGGTTGCCGAAAGCGCATACTCCCCGTCGTTGACGAAGACTTCCGCGCTGAAATGATCCAGAATGATCCGCACCTTGAGGATGCCCTGCCTGCTGTCGTCATTATCCACCAGGCAGCGGCGTTGATGAATGATGGCCCGTCTGGAGCCGGAATGCTTACGGTCGATCTTCAGGATGGACTCATAAGGACGGAAGCTGACAGAAGTCTGGTGGATATCATCCTGTGCAAAGCGCACCGCAAACTTCCGGTAGATCTTCTCTGCATCCGCCGGACGGATGTTCAGCGTCATGTCGATCTTACGCCCTTTTACCCCTTCCAGCCGGATGATATCGGTAAAGGTTATATTCTCATGGACCGTCCTGTCGCCTCGCATGGCCTCTATTTCCCGGATCGGCTGCTGGTAAAGGCGGCCGTTTCGGACGGACAGTTCTCTCGGCAGGCTCATCTGCCCGAACCAGGGGCGGCTCGGCGCATGCAGGTTGCAGGTATCCCAGTTCTGCATCCAGCCGATCATGATCCGGCGGCCGTCCGGTGCCACTACCGTCTGCGGCGCGTAAAAGTCGATACCGTAGTCAATCGCCTGATCAGCCTCCTCGTGAAACGCTCCCGTCTCCTCGTCAAAGGTGCCGAGCAGGCAGAGTGTGCCGTTCCCGTTGTGATATTCAAAGCCCTGCGGCATCATGTCCTGGGGGCTGGTGATCAGCACCGCCTTACCGTCCAGCTGGAAGAAATCCGGACATTCCCACATCATACCGAAGCGGCCGTTGTTGGAGGCCAGGATCCTTTCGAACTGCCAGCTAAATCCGTCCGTGCTTTTGTAGAGAAGGATCTGACCGTCATGCTCGGGGGTACAGTTGCCGGCCACACAGCGGTAAGTGCCGTCCGCCCGCTGCCACAGTTTCGGGTCGCGGAAGTCGAACCGGCTGCCGTTTTCGGGCAGCTGCTTATTGTTCAGTACTGGATTGCCCGCATATTTCTCGTAATCGAGACCATCCCCCACCGCAATGCACTGGGTCTGCACTTCCCTGCTGCTGCCGTCCGGCTGGGTCTCCTTGACCACGCCCGTATACATCAGCAGGTGTCTGCCATCCGGCATCACCACCGCACTGCCGGAAAAGCATCCGTCCCTGTCATAATCCATATCCGGCGCCAGCGCCGCCGGCAGATGTTTCCAGTGCAGCAGATCTTCACTCACCGCATGGCCCCAGTGCATGGGGCCCCAATAAGGGCTGAACGGATGATACTGGTAGAACATATGATATTCCCCTTTATAATAGGAAAAACCGTTGGGATCGTTCATCCAGCCGACCCGCGCGGACAGGTGAAAGTCCGGCCGCGGCTCTTTCGCGATCTTCCGCTCTTTCTCCTCCTCATATCTTCTCGCATCCCGTAAAATCTGGCTTGTCATACGCAACTTCTCCTTCTAATTTATAATGTAGATTTTTAAACTAATCTTTCCGCCCTCTATGGTGCCCCGTTGATCTGCAGGTCCGGTCATTGCATTCGTTCGCGGCCGGTCCGTTATTCCTCGCTCTCCACGCCCGCATATCTGTCGTAGGCCGCCTGATAAACTTTTAACAGCTTATCCATCCCGCATTTATCGCGCAGATGTTTGATATAGCTTTCCCACTCTTCGTCCGTGGGGCCGCCGTTTTTCAGCCAAAGGCCTTCCTGTTCCGCCACGGCACTCTCGAAGCTGGCCTTATACCAGTCAATATCGTCCAGTTCCCTGCTGGTATAGACGCAGTCCACCGGATAGGTGGCCGTAGAGTCCACATAAGGCATCCAGTACTCATACAGATCCGTCAGACGTTCGATGGCCCTGTCTTCCATCTTGAATGTGGTCTGGTAATAGTCGCTTAGGATCAGCTTCGGTCCCGCCACTTCGTACTCGCCTTTCAGCTCGCCGGAACCCTTGCCGTATTTCTCACGGCTTTCCGCATCCGATATGCTCTGCCACACGCCGTTTTCATCCTGCCCGGTAAAGTAGACGCCGATCGGCCCGTACTGCAGCTGCATAACGATTTCCGGATCATACCACTTGTCAAAGAATTTCAGCAGGTTGGCCGGACTCTTGCAGGCCTTCGTGATATTCAGATTGCCGCTGCCTATCCCGCCGCCGGTGCGGATCGTCACGTTGTGGGTGCCGTCCGGCCCGTCCAAAACCGGCAGGAACACATAATCCTTCGCATGATCGCCCATCACCTCTTCTATGTACCACCAGGTGGCAACGCCCACATAGCCCTGTGAGCATTTCGAGATCAGCTGGGAGTCCGTCTGGCTGAACATTTCCGGATCCATCAATCCTTCCGCATACCAGTCATGGAAGTAGGTGACCGCCTCCCGGTAAGCGTCCGACACACAGATAAAGTCAACGGTGCCGTCGTCGCGCAGTACCAGATCCTTGCAGACGTCGTTTGGCCAGTTGGTGAACCCGAAGCCGGCATAGAAGATATTCTGTCCCCAGCACCACTCATCGAAACCGGTACTCATGGGAATGGTGCTGCCCGCCGCGTTTCCGTAATATTTCGCACTCATGTCATTGTCCTTGAAGGCTTTGAGTGCCGTGTGCAGTTCCTCCAGCGTCGTGGGCACCGGAAGTCCCAGTTCATCCAGCCACGCCTTGTTGATCATGGAAAACTGCGGCACGGAATAGATGCTGTAATCCTCCGCCGCGCCGATCCCCGCCGTTCCCATACGCTCTCCTGACGGCAGGCCGTAGATATAACCGTCGTCCATGGTGATAGCGCTGCGGATATCCGGATTTTCCTCCAGGATTCTGCTTAAATTCGGCATATATTCTTCCGTCAGATAAGGCGTCAGATCGATGAAAGTGCCGTCGTCCCCGTAACGCGAGATATCGTAGTTGTTGAATCCCACGCCCAGAAATGCGTCCGGCAGTTCCTCTCCGGCGATCCGGATATTGACCTGTTCTGCCAGCGACTCGCTCATGGTCGTCCAGTCGATCTTGATTCCCGTATCTGCCTGCAGGTCGTTTAACACCACATTGTCGGTATAGCCGGGGCTTAACGCACTCTGCCCGCCCATAATAGCAAACGAAGTCTGGGACGTGTCGGGATTCGCCACCCCTTTTTCATGAACGCCGAACTCCTTGCCGCCGCATGCCGTGACCGACAGCGAAAGCCCCATGACCAGCGCCATACCGGCCAGTTTACCAACCGGCCCGCCGGCCGCGCTTCTGTTCTTCCTTCCGGTTCCGCTCTCTCTTCCGTTTCTGCTTCCGCTTCCACTTCTGTTTTCCCGCGCTGCCTCTGTGTCTGCACAGCCAGTGATCAAAAAGTCTCTGTTTAACTCCTTGGATTTTATCATAACACAAACCGCCTTTCTGTTCAAATCAACCTTTTACGGCACCGGCCATAAAACCTTTTTCAAAATATTTCTGTACAAACGGATAGATCACGAGCATCGGCAGCGCCGCAATGATAATGGAAGAAAACTTGATCATCTCCGTCATCTTATTCAGTTCCGCAAACCCGCCGGAGATGGTGCTGGCCTGACTGGCGCTGGCGGAGCTCTTGATCAGGATATTCCGCAGCACAAGCGGCAGGGGCGCTCTTTCCGGACTCGGCAGATAGATCAGGGAGGTGAACCAGTCATTCCAGTACGCCACCATGCTGAACACTACCATTACCGCCATGATGGAGCGGCTTAAGGGCACCACGATCTGGATAAAAGTCTTCCACTTGGAAGCGCCGTCAATCTGTGCGGCTTCCGTCATCTCCTTCGGGATGCTGTTTTCGAAGAAATTGCGCACGATGATCATATTGCCCACCGCAACGCCGCCGGGCAGAAACAGCGCCCACATGTTATTGATCAGCCCGGTATGCTTGACGATCAGATAGGTCGGCACCATACCGCCGCCAAAATACATGGTGATGATAAAGAAAATGCTC
This sequence comes from uncultured Lachnospiraceae bacterium, assembly GCA_910578115.1. Lineage (GTDB taxonomy): Bacteria > Bacillota > Clostridia > Lachnospirales > Lachnospiraceae > UBA3282. The sequence goes on from CAJTPO010000014.1 coordinate 95,114, forward strand.
AAAAACTTCCGGCCCGGCAATCCCTTGATGCTCAGCGGATAGGCTGTCAGATACAGCACCACCACCGAGAACACCGTACCGATGATCGTATATTTGAAACTGTTAAACAGTCCCGTCACGATCTGCGGCTCCGCAAACACCGCCTTGTAGCCGTCCAGCGTAAACTGGCTGGGCAGCAGGAAGGTCTTGCCCGCAAACACATCGTAGGGATCCGACACCGATGCGATCAGGACATAGTACAGCGGATACGCCACAAGAAACAGCACCACCGCACAGACCGCCACCAGGATGATATCACTCGTTTTCTCGGAAAACCCTGACAGTTTCCCGCTCTTTGTCTTCGTTCTCATTGTTTCCTCCATTTCTGCACTGCTTCTGCTCACAGCTCTTTTCTTATATGAAACTGGTTTCGTCTGATATCCGGCCGGCCATCCTGTTGACCAGAAGCAGCAGGATGATATTGATCACCGTGTTAAAAAGCCCTACCGCCGTGGAATAACTGTACTTGGCATTTTCGATACCCTGTTGGTACACATAGACCGAGATCACGTCACTGGTGGCTTTGTTCAAATCCGTCTGTAGAAGCCAGACCTTCTCAAATCCCACATTCATCAGGCTGCCGGCGCTCATGATCAGATTCAGCACCATGATGGAGGCCAGCCCCGGAATGTCAATATGCCGTATTCTCTGGAATAAGGACGCTCCGTCCACCTTGGCCGCCTCATAGAGCGAAGTGTCGATGTTCGCCAGTGTGGCCATATATATGATGATGCCCCAGCCCGCATCCTGCCAGATACCGGATGCGATATAGATCGTGCGGAAAGCCGACGACTCCGTGAGGAAGTCGATGGAGGTGCCCGCGATCAGGTTGATCAGGCCGCCGGAAGGACTGAGGAAGATCTGGATCATACCGCAGATGACCATGGTGGATATAAAGTGCGGCGCGTACAGCACGGTCTGTGTGACCCGCTTAAAGCGCTGAAACCGCATCTGGTTCAACAACAGCGCCAGAATGATGGGAACCGGAAAGCTCCACAACAGACTGAAAAGGCTCAGCAGCACCGTGTTCTTGATCATGCGCCAGAAGGTCGGTGCACTGAAAAACCGCAAAAACCATTCCAGTCCCACCCATTCACTCCCCGTAAAGCCTCTGCTGGCCTTGTAATCCCGGAAGGCAATCTGGATGCCGTACATGGGGATGTACTTATACACGACGGTCAACAGGACCGGAACCGCCAGCATGGCGTACAACTGCCAGTTGTCCATGATTCGTTTTTTCAGGGGTCTCTGTGTCATCACCGCCGTCATGGCGGTTGACTTCTTCTTACTCATTTCGTTCTCCTCTCTTTGGACGATTTTTACTCTGTTCTCTTTCTCTGTTTCCTTGTTTGTGTTTGTTTCATGAAACGTTATATCATTTGTTGTTTCTAAAATAACACTTTAGAAATATAAAATCAATATAAAATCTTTATTTTTCCTGCTTTTCTTATACTTTCTGTATATTTAGACAAATTTAATCTGTTGTTTTTGGTGAAAATGCATAGACTATTTCGCGAAACGTTTCATGAATACAGGTTTTATCCGGTCTTTCCGTGTATTTACAATCATCAAACATTATATTATAATGGAAAAAGTAAAAAAAACTGCCGGAAGAATGCCGAAAAACACCGGAAACCTTTTGATTTCCATATTGTGTCATTTCACCGTTTCATGAAATCATCACCGTCTCCGACAGTTTTACATTGTAAGAAAGGTCTGGTCTGTTATGATGGAAAAGATAAATTCCGCCCCCACAATGAAAGATGTGGCAAAAGAAGCCGGTGTCGCGCTGGGCACCGTATCGAAAGTCGTGAACGGCCTTCCGGTGGGTGAACCCTACAGGATCCGCGTCGAGGAAGCCATCCGGAAACTGAATTATCAAGTCAACAGTTACGCCCAGGGACTGAAAGCAAACAGGACCCGCACGGCAGCACTGCTGATTCCCAACACGTACCTCCCCTTTTTCGCCTCCCTCGTCTATCACATCAATCTCGCACTCCTGAAACGGAAATACAGGATGCTGCTCTGCTCCACCGACTACGACCCGGGACTGGAACAGGAATATGTGGCCATGGCGCAGCAGAACAAGGCGGACGGCATCATCGGACTGACCTACAATCCCGACCTGATCCTCGATGAGACCACGCCTTTTATCGCCATCGACCGCTCCATGGGGCCAAGAATCCCCTGTGTGACCAGCGATAACTTCGCCGGTGGCCAGCTGGCCGCCGAAAAGCTGGCGGACCTGGGGTGCCGCAATGTCGCTTTCCTGCGCATCGGCTCCTCCTTAAACAATGAACCCAACAAACGCAAGGCCGGTTTCGAGAACGGCTGTCTTTCCCGCGGCCTTTCGTATGAGATGAAGATCCTCAATGACGGGGAATCCTACGAAGAATTTGCCCTGTTTCTCAAAGAGCACATGCAGAATGGAAAGCTGGCCTTCGACGGCATCTTCTGTGTGACGGATACGCTTGCCCATTCGATCATCAAAATGCTCATCGATATGGGGCTGCGGGTTCCGGAAGACGTGCAGGTCATCGGGTTTGACGGCACCAGGCACTTCGGAGATCAGGAGTACACCTGCTCCACCATCGTACAGCCCGTGCCCGAGATCGCCGAGATGTGCGTGGAACTACTCTTACAGGAAAACCGGCAGGCCAAACCGCCGCTGGTCTGCCTGCCGGTAACTTATGCCTATGGGGGAACGACGAAGGGATAATACTCTGTGTCAAATTGTCAACGCAGTTTATCGCTGTCGCTAAATGTAAAAGGCTTTATTTGCCGTACCACATCCATAATGGTGCCGTCCCTGCTTTCTATAATACCTACTATCCGTTCTCCAAATTCTACCTTCTGTGGTTCCCCGGCAATACCGTAGGCAATATCCCGCAATTCCTCTATGGTCTTGAACGGCAGGTCTACGTCCTTCATGCATGTAATCAAATCCTCCCTCAAAGGATTAATGGCAATTCCATAATCGGTAATCACCACATCCACGGACTCTCCGGGCGTCGTCACCGTTGTAACCTCACTGCACACTGCCGGAATTCTCCCCTGTAAAAGCGGCGTGATCACAATAGTACACTTTGCCCCTGCCGCCGTGTCCGGGTGTCCTCCCTGGGCTCCTGTAATCATGCCGTCCGAGCCTACTACCACATTACAGTTAAAATGAACGTCCACCTCCAGAGTCGCCAGGATAACAAAATCCAACTTGTTGACCAACGCACCCTTGTTAAACGGGCTGGCATACTGTCCGGCACTGATCCGGAAATGGCGCAGGTCTTTTACGGATTCCACCGCCGCCAGATCAAAATCCTGGGTATCCAGAAGTGCATCAACCTGATCGTTAATCAGAAGATCACACATGGGTTTTGTCAAACCGCCAACACCAAATCGCATCCTTATCCCCCGCTCTTTCATAATCTTTGCGAGTGAGATCGTGGACGCAATGGAAGCTCCTCCCACACCCGTCTGATAAGAGAAACCATTTTTAAAATAAGGCGTATTGATTACAAATCTCGTGCAATAATCCGCCATCATCAATTTCCTCATATCCTTCGTCGGCTTAGCCGCTCCGGATGCGATTTTCTCAGGATCCCCGATTGCATCCACCACTACGACATAGTCAACTTTTGTCATGGAAATATGAGCCGGAAAGTTGGGAAAAGTCACCAGACAGTCCGTTACAGCCACTACTTTGTCAGCATAGTCTCCATCCACCATAGAATAAGATAACACACCACAGTTGGATTTGCCGCCGATTCCCCGACAGTTGCCATAATCATCACAGGTGGGTGCTCCGATAAAGGAAATATCCAAATGTACCTCCCCTGTTTCAATCGCTCTCACCCGTCCGCCGTGAGAACGCATGATGGCAAGCCCTTTCAGTTTTCCCTTTGAAATCGCCTCCCCGATCCTGCCTCGTACACCCGAAGACTGAATGTTGGTGATGGTGCCGTCCTCTATATATTCCACCAGCGGATCATGCGCCTTTCCAAGAGAGCTGGCACAGATGGTAATATCCTTTATCCCCAACTTGTGCACTTCCTTCATCACCATATTGACAATATAATCCCCGTCCCGGAAATGGTGGTGGAATCCCAGCGTCATACCGTCCTTTATTTCACATTTTATCAATGCTTCATGAATACTTTCGATCACCTTACTGCCATTGGAATTAATCACGCATTTCGTACTGGGTCCTGATTTCTTAAATACATATCCGTCGAAATAATTGTTGCCGTGAAAAACCTCTTTTCCGGTCATTTCCAGGATTTCTTCCGGAATCTCCCTGCCTACCGCATTAATCATTTTATAAATCTCCTTTATATACGCCTGAGGCTTTTGCCAGCTCTATCGTTCGTTTCGCCCCGTCATAAAACGCAATATCAATCATTTTCCCGTCCACCGTAAATACACCGATCCCCTCGGTTCTTTTCCTGTCAACTTCCCTGATCACTTTTTCAGAGAAAACAATCTCTTTTTCAGACGGCGTAAATATCTCATGAACAATATTTATCTGCCGGGGATTGATAATGGATTTTCCGTCAAACCCCATTAAGTGTATCGTCTCCACATCCTGTCTGAATCCTTCCATATTATCAAGATCGGTATATACGGTATCAAAACACTGTATGCCTGTTGCCCGGGCGGCAATCACCATATTCTGTCTCGCCCCCATCAGTTCAATCCCTGTTCCGGTAATATGCGTATGTAAATCCTTCGTATAGTCTCCACCCGACAGGGCAATGCCAAAAAGCCGCTCGGAAGACTCACAGATTTCCATAACCCGCATCACGCCCCTTGCAGACTCGATCGCAGCCATAATAAGTACTTTCCCCCGGGGAATTGAAAATTCTCTCTCCGCCTCTGTTACTGCCATCTCCACTCTCTTTACATCGCCGGCACTTTCTGTTTTCGGAATCCGGATGGCATCACAGCCAGCGGCTACCGCACAGCGGATATCCTCCTGCCAAAAAGGGGTATCAAGGCCGTTGATCCTGACTACTCTTTCACATCCTCTGTAATCAATATTTTTAAGAGCATGATATAAAGAAAACCTGGCAGTATCCTTCTGGTTTTCCGCCACCGCATCTTCCAGGTCCAGCATAAGACTGTCCGGTGCATAGATGTAAGGATCTTTTATGAGTCCCGGCTTTTGTGCATTTAAGAACAGCATTGTCCTTCTTAATCGTTTTTTGTCCGGATTCATGGCCTGATCACACCTCCCCAGGGCAAATGCTGTGTCTGTCCTACGGCACGATAGACCGCACCCTCAACCCGCGCCTTTATGGTACAGTCCAAAGCCCCCTTATCTACAATTGAAATTTTAATACTGCCTATTTCCAAACTTTCAAGTGTCTCCAGTACCACTTTACGAATTTGGTTTCCATATTGGTTCATTACGGAGCTTTTCAGCGTAAAATCAATCTCACCATCGCCCGGTTCAACCGTAACCTGGCAATCGCAGGATTCCAAAGTCCCGGCCACTGCCGGTTTCATGATCTCCATACATACTCATCCTCCCTTCCTTCTTCATTTCTATTCTACCGGTCCGCCCACAAATCCCATCCAGTCTAAAATCTTCTGGATATATTCGTCAAAAAAGACTGCGTCATGCTTTCCCGGCCCATTCTCAAATACCAGCGGAATTCCGAATTCATCCGCAAATTCTTTTAAATCTACAGAATCCTGATACCGGCGGTCCTCTGTCCCGCAGCAGGTATACATCCGCGGCAGTTCCACACCGTTTTCCTTCCTGTTTTTCATCATAGTGAAAATATCATGGATTTCCGGTGTCATCGCCGGCGGATCTCCATATAACGCCTCGCACAGAGTTGATACCGTGTTTACCTTTCCCTGGTAACGGTACTGTGCATGGTAAGAACCTGCTATTCCGCCAATGGCACAGAATTTATCCGCGCAGGTAATGCCCAGCTTATACGCCCCATAGCCGCCCATGGACATGCCTGCCACAAACCGGTTCTCCCTTTTTGGTGATGCTGGAAATGTCCTTTCAATAAAATCCATCAGTTCCTCAGACAGATATGTAAAATAATCCATCCCATACTTCATATCCGTATAAGCACTGTTATAGACACTCGGCATCACCACCATAATCTGATGTTCATCCGCATATCTCTCAATATTAGATGTGCGTATATACGTCATATAATCCCCCGTAAACCCATGAAGCAGATAAAGTGTCTGGTATTTTACCTGATTATATGTCTTTTCCTCAAACTGTTTTATCCTGTCCCTCTCCGGCAAAAGAACCGAAACATCCACCGACATGCTGAGCACACAGGAATGAAAATTTACATGAAAATATGCAGCCATCTGACCCCTCCTCTTTTTAGCCTTTAACGGCTCCTACCACCACGCCCTTAATAAAATACTTCTGCAGCATCGGGTAAACGATGATAATTGGTAAAATTCCCACAAACGCCAACGCCATTCGAATTGAATTCCCCGGCAGGCTCACCGCCTGACCTTCTGCCGACAGTTCCGCCGCTCCGGTACGCAGATACTCAATATTCTTCATAATCCGCATCAGCAGGTTCTGAATGCCAAAATATCTGGGATCCGTCACATAATACAGGGCATTTGTCCAGCTGTTCCAGTAAGCCAGGGCAACAAACAGACCAATCGTCGCAATAACCGGTTTTGATAAAGGAAACACCACTTTTGTATAAATGCCAAACTCTGACGCCCCATCCAGCTGCGCCGCTTCAAAGAGTGCGTCCGGCAGACTGTTACTGTAATAATTCCTCACCAGGAAAATATTAAATGCCGACATCAAAAGATTCGGAATAATCAATGCAAAATACGTATTTTTTATATGAAATATCGTTGTCCACATAATATACTGAGGTACCAGACCACCGTTAAACAGCATCGTAAAATAGACAAAGAATGACAGTGCATTCCGGTATTTAAAATTCTTCCTCGCCATGGGATATGCAATGGACGAAGTCAATAAAATACTTAAAATTGTGCCCACCACTGTTGTTCCGATTGTCACCAGATAGGCCCTGGTAATCGTAGACGCCTGTCTTACCATATATCGGTATGCCTCCAGACTCCATTTGCGTGGCAGAATCTGATACCCGCGCGTAATCAGTTCATTCTCCTCCGTAAAAGATGCCACAACAAGCAAAACCAGCGGGAACAGTGCAACAATACTGAACAAGGTAAGAATGATCGTTACGACCAGTCGAAATTTCTTTTCATCCGACATGCTTCTCATTTATATTCGTTCTCCTTGTATAATGTATTTAGGTTGTTCAAGGGATACCTATAAACCCTCAGACCTGCTTCTTTACATCTCCTGTCTGATAGGAGATAATCGTTTTATTAGATTGAGAGGATGGTCGTTCCCTCCTTGAGCGGCTCTGCTCGTACTTGAAAGACTGATCCCTCTCTCTAATAAGCTTTCCGCGTATGAGTTGGATGTTGGTTGCCTTATGGCTTCTCTCCGTATTTAGCACAAGGTAGCGGCGCTTATTAGATGAGTGGTCTCCCAATCTAAAATTTTTCTTTTGAGGTGGCTCTATGTTTTTTGTTGGCATTGATATCGGTAAAAATAACCATGTCGCTTCCATGATGGATGAATCTGGAAAGGTGGTTTTTAAGGCTTTTTCCTTTCCCAATACCTCGGACGGCGGACATGCCCTCTTTTCCAAACTCACTTCTTATTCTTCCAGCACCGACGACTTTGAAATCGGTATGGAAGCTACCGGGCACTACTGGCTCTCTGTCTACTCGTTTCTTTTTGAAAAGGAGTTCCTTCTCCATGTCATCAATCCGATCCAGACTGACGGCTGGCGCAGGGGGACAGAGATTCGCAAGCGCAAAAATGATATCATTGATTCCGTCCTGATCGCCGACCTGATTCGTTATGGCCAGTTCGTGGAAACCCGGCTTGCAGATGAGGATTTATTCTCCCTGCGTACCCTGACCCGTTTCCGCACCTATCTGGTGGAATCCATCAGTGACCTGAAGCGTAAGGTTGTCTGTGTACTGGATCAGGTTTTCCCTGAATACCAGTCCATTTTTTCCGACATCTTTGGCAAGACCTCAAAAGAGATCCTTCTCCAGTTTTCTTCGCCCATTGATTTTGAGTCGGTTTCATCGCAGACCCTTGCAGAACTGCTGGCAAAACTCAGCCGTAAGCAGGTCGGCTCTGCAAAAGCTGCGCAGTTAAAGGCTGCCGCGTCCTGTTCCTTCGGCGTTACTTTCGCCAAAAGCAGCTTTACCTTTCAGCTCAAAGCGCTGATTGAACAGATAGCCTTTATTGAAAAACAGGTAAGAGAAACGGAAACCGAAATCGCTGGCATCATGGAAAAACTGGAATCC
>CAJTPO010000015.1:0-5144 GCA_910578115.1 uncultured Lachnospiraceae bacterium
TTCTTCATAGGGTGCTTCAAAATATTCGTCTGTTGTGCCTAAAGGGTAAAACTTTTCTTCTGTGAGGTATTCAAGGGATATTTCTTTTTGCCGCCGTCTGCTCCTGTCACGCCATGCGTTGAGTGCTGCATAGCGTATGACAGTCTTGCAAAAGCCGTTGAACGTATACATGATGTGTTCCTTGTATGCTTCTGTGCAAGGCATAGATAATTCCCCCTTTCTCCCACATAGGGCGGTGCATGGTTTACAGTTGCATTTATAATTCAGAGGGGCGATAGTATTTTAGACTGTCGCCCCTTGATTATCTTTCCGACAATATAAGATAGAAATAAATGATGTATTGGATTCTGTAGTAGTCGGCATTGTGGAAAAATCTAAACTTTTGGATTTTTCCACAATGCTTATCTCTTGGTCTTTAGCTTTTTGTTTCGGAATAATTTGATATTCGGTTCTACTCCGGCAGAATCCGCACATTTCCCCAATCTTTTGTTCTAGTGCCTGCTGATAATAGAATAGTCATCTGTATATTCCCCTGCTGACTGATAATCATTAATTAAAATCTGATATGGCTTGTCTAAAGAAATCCAGATGTCAAAGTCTCTGCTTTCAAAGTCGCCATCGGTAAACAATTGGTCATTCAATGTCCAAAATGTTGCGTTTTCACCAATTACGGAATGAACAGAATAGCGGATTCCTTCTGCTCCATTTACGATTTCAATCCCACCATTATAACTTAATGCATCTTTGGTTCTGTCCAGTTCTGTAAGACGATTGTATATTTCATCTTCCAATTCTATCAGTTTTTCGTTGTGGTAATGCTTCCAATTATATATCTCCCGCTGGTCAAAATCCGGACAGGCAAGATACGCTGTTTTCCCTTTCATATTCGGAACGGATATGTTAAACTCGCTTTTCTCCGATTGAAAAGGCAATGTTTCGGCTCCATAAACAAACACATTTACAGAGTTGTCGTCTTCTTCACTCTGTTTCCAGACCACGCGGCTGACCCGACAGGAAGCAAAATTGACTGTACCACTTATTTCAAGACAATTTGTTTCTTCGTTGTATGAAAGATCACCTATACTCATTGCGTGAGTAGATACAGGAACGCCGATTACAAAGACTTTTGCAAAAGCGGATAATAAAAGAAATACCAGCAACCCTATAGCAATTCCAACGATAATTTTCAACTTTCTGGTATGCTGTCGCAATTTTTTAAATCCGTCAAGTGCAATTTGTTCTTTTGCTTCCATTCCAGTATTCAATTCTTCTTTCATTTCCAAATAGGTTCTATTACATTTTTCGCATTCTTCTAAATGACCTTTTACTACATTTTCTCCTGCTTCGCTTAAAACTCCGTCAATATATCCGGGAAGCAGATCCTTGATGATATCGCAAGAATAATTTTTATCCATGTGCCTTCAACTCCTTTTTGATTTTTTGCTTTGCTCGATAAAAAACCGTCCTACTCCAATTTTCACTCTTTCCTAAAATTGCTCCTATTTCACGAAAAGAAAGTTCGCCCGTAATTCGATATAAAATAACTTCCCGTTCCAGCTCTGGCAAATGATGAATTGCCTGATAAAGCTCTATTTTATTTTCCTGATTCAGTACGCTGGTTTCTCCGTCCGGTGAAGAATCATCCGGTAAATAATCTGCCAGTTCTACCGTTTCCGCACGCTTCTTTTTGCGAAGCTCCTGATACAAAACATGTTTCGCTATCTGGCAAAGCCATACAGATAATTTACAAGAGCCGTTATAACGTGAAATGGAGCCTACCGCCCGTAAAAATGTTTCCTGCATTAGTTCTTGAGACCATTCTACATCCTGTGTATAGGAATATAAAAAACGATAAACTAAACTTGCATACTCTTGATAAACCGAATCCATATCTATATTTTTACAGGAATCCTGCATTTTTTCACCTCCTTGTAAGTAAATTTTTAAGTTATACAGGATATTTGCTATAACTTATCTCTTATATCACATAATAACGGCGTTTGTTACAACATAACGCAACTTTTTTCAAAAATATTATTATTTTTCCAAAGTATAAATATTGCCATAAATTTTCTTTGAAGTATACGGAATAATGTGGTGGCTGTCCACTAAATTATTATGTTACCTTACCACACATGAGCATTTGCGATAGGCTGTATTCACATAGTTGTAATATGCATCGTAAAAGCCATATTTTTCCAGATACTTGCAAGCCGTCATAATGTCCATTTCTTTCATTTTGGCAATAACGGACTGCGCCTTATCACTGTCCATCCCGCATACGGTCATCAAGTCCTTCTGTACCTGCGCCTGCCAGAGTTCCCGCCTTTGTCCTTCCTCCGTCGGCACATATCCCTCGCAGGCATCCCCGTTACGGTAAGTTTCCGGATAATCATTCACGATCGTTTCCCCCTCCGCCAGATAATGGATATGCAGATAGGGACTTACATTTTGCAATACCACCAAAACACCGACTGCGATACCCAGCCAGAGAAGCGGATTCTTCCAATAATTTTTTACTTCTCTCTTTAAAATTGACCACATGGGTCAACCTCCTTTCTCCCGCAACATCCGTATCCCGTATTATCTCCCCCCATAACCGGAAATGGATGTTCAAAAACATATACCCTGATGCAGACGAAATGCATAAATGAATGCATGCGTCCATCATAAAAGACAAATCACAACAAAAAGACAACGGGCAAAAAAAACGGATCGCTCACGCGATCCGACAAAATACTGCGGTTACTACAGCCCCGCCCTGTTCATCATTTTCCAAAACCAGTCTTCCTCCATGTTTTTCACAGTACAGCCTGCTGATATACATGCCGATTCCCGCATGTTTCAGACTGTCCTTCACATTTTTTCCATGGAAGGCTTCCGTAACCATTTCGATATCTTCCTGAAAACCCTCTCCGTCATCCCTGACACAGATATGCAGTTCGGAATATGCCATCCTTACCGTTATAACAATCTGCTGCTTCCCATAACGGAGGGCATTTGACAGCAGATTTTCCGTTACCTCCAGGATGATTTCCTTATCTCCGCGAAATCCTTCCTGTGCTTTTGCCACCTGCAACACACATTGCTTTCCATACTCTTTTTCCAGAACGGTAAGTTCCGCCCGGATCTCTTCCGCCAACTGCCTTAGCGAAATATCCGCTACAGCCGGTTTTCGGTTCTCTAAACTGCTCACCTTACGCATTGCTTCCACGAAAGCATCCATCCGTTCGATCTGGCGTCCGCTTTCCGTCAGCATTTCCATAGCCTGTCCGCTGTCGATGTCTTTCCCTAACAGATCTGACAGATATTCCGCCAGCATCTCCTGATAGCCCATAAGAACGGTCAGCGGCGCGCGTATATCGTGCGCAATGGCCGACCGCAGCATCTTCTCCTCCTCGATCGTCCTCCATAAGATCCGATTATTGCCGGCCAGCTGCTCCCGCATCCGTTCGAACTCCCTGCAGAGCACACCCATCTCATCCCGGCTCTCATAGGCAATGCCGAAATCCAGCTGGTTCTTCGCAATTTGCTTCGAGGCCGCCGCCAGTTCCGCGATCGGCCTTCTCAACTTGTTCCGGTAAAAGAGAAACACCGCCCCGCAGCTTCCTGCCATAGACAACACAAGCACGGTATAAGTCTGCAGGAAATCACAAAGCTCCGACACGAAATAGTCTGTCTGCGTCATTTCATAAGCCTGCGGTCTGGAAATGTCCGTCAGAAAATAAGGGCCTTCCTGTTTTACTGCTTCAAAGTATGCTTCCTCATCCACATAATGCCACCAGACATGCAGCTGCACCCGTATGGCAATCCTGGCAATGACTGCCGAGAGAATAAAACTGCAAAGCAAGGCCGCCGTCATATAGAGCAGGATTGTTTTTCTCAGGGAAAGATTTCTTATCTTGTCCATCGGTAACCCATCCCCCATATGGTCTCAATATATTCCGTTTCCGTATATTGCCGGAACTTTTTCCTGATTCTGCGGGTCAGCTCTGTAACTACCCTGCTGTCACCCTCCGCATCAAATCCGCAGACCTTCTCATAGATCCGCTCTTTATCAAAAACCATTCCCGGATGCATCGTCAGAAATTCGACGATCTCGTATTCCAGTCTTGTCAACTCCACATGATCCGTGTTGATCTGCACGGTCTTTGCCTTATAATCAATGGTTAACTCGCCCTGAAAACAGCATTCGGTCCTTTCCCTTTGCCGGCCCTCCCGTTTCAGATGCGCCGCGATCCTTGCCTCAAGCTCTTTTAAGCGAAACGGCTTTAGAATATAGTCATCGCCACCGGAAGAAAGCCCATTCACAACATCCTGTTCCTCCACCCGTGCCGTCAGGAATATGACAGGGCAGGATACTTTATCCCGTATCCTCCGGCATACCTCTATCCCGTCAATCCGGGGCATATTGATATCCAGCAGGATGATATCCGGCTGGAATTTCAACTTCTCCATCCCCTCTGCACCATTCTCCGCCGTGATGATCTCATATTTTTGCATTTCAAAATATTTTTGCAGCATTTTGAGAAGTGCAGCGTCATCATCAATGATCAATATCCTGTAAGCCATTTTAACTCTCTTCTCAACCCTTCTCCAACAGCGTCTGCAGATGATTCTGCAGAAAATTATCCTGCAGCGCCGACAGGCCCTGCGCATTCAGCTCCTGCACGATCACGCTGCACACCGCCTCGATGACAAGCACCCTGCCGTCATTGGTATTCAGATGATACAGATAGTCCTCTGCCTGCACGCCTTCCCATGCCTGCGCGGGATCGGGAATCTGATAGAGCAGGTTCAGCATGTCTCCCACCTCCGAACAGACGGCAAGTTCCCGCAGCCCTCTGTGCATCCATTTATAAAAAGGAGCATACTTCCGGTTCAGCAGATAGACGATCTTCATACTTTCCTGAATAAATTCGGCCAGCGACAATTCCGCCGCGATCCGCTCCCCGCGTTTCATGGCGCGGGCATAATTGTACTGCCCGGCCTGTGCCGCCTTCGCCAGCGCCTGCACCAGCCTGCGGATCCACACACGCTGCGGATAATATTGCAGCAGTCCGTTCCTGATCCCGCTGAATCTCCCCAGCGGATCCTCGAACACCTTGCCGTTCGTGGCAGCCGCCAGACTCTCCTCCGGCAAG
>CAJTPO010000015.1:5154-15889 GCA_910578115.1 uncultured Lachnospiraceae bacterium
AAAAAGCCACTGCGCATCCGTCTCCGGGACCGTATCCCGCCCGAGGATTCCCAGATAGAAGTCTTCCAGACACAGCACGCCCACGCGTCCCCTTCCCTGTTCCTCCGTGACACGTCCCTTACACCCCATAAACTCCTGCGGCAGCGCCTCGTAGGCCGCCTGCATCTGTGCTCCGTACTGTCTGTATACCTCCCGGGGCAGCCATACACAAAAAGATGGACCATAGTCATGATCCATCGACACTTCATCGTCAAACCCCAGGCATTCCGAGCCGTATCCTGCCAGCCCCACGGCGGTCTGTCCGATCACCTGGGGAAACTTCGTCCGCAGCATTTCCTGCCCGTATGCCTTATAATATGCTTCCGCCAATTCCAATCCTTTTGTCATTTGATCGCTTCCTTCACTTCCTTTGCTTTCTGCAGATAGAACGCCTGTTTCTCCTGACTGCCCAGCTTCTCACAGACTGCGGCGCAGTTCTCACAGAGGATGGCGTAGCTCATATTTTCTCCGAAATGCACCCTGACCTCGGCCAGCGCCTTCTCGTAATACTGCAGCGCCCTCTCATAGTCCTCCATCCGATACCAAGCTTCCGCCACGCCGGCCAGCGCACCGCTATAGTGGGCATCCGTATTCTCGCCGCTTCGCTCAAACAGGGAAAGCGCCCGTTCCAGCAGTTCCTTTGCCTGCCCGGCCTCTCCCGTCTTAAAATACAGCAGCGCAAGATTGGTCAGCGTCGTCGCCGTCTCCATCTCGCCGCCTTCCAGCTTCTCGATAATGGCCAGCGCCTTCCTCGCACAGGCGATCGCTTCCTCGTTCTCCTCCGTCTTCTCAAGCAGGATGCTCATATTGTTATAAAGCCCCGCATACCGGTAATCCTCCGGCGGCAGAACACCGCTGTAGATCTGCAGCGCCTGTCTGTAATAGCGCAGCGCGGTGGCATAATCCCCCGCCGCCCGGTAAGCCGTGGCCGCATTCAGAAGGGTGGTGGCGAAATGCTCCGTGTTCTCCATCTGCAGCTCCTCCATCAGAAGCAGCACATCCTCCGCCGCCACATATGCCTTCTCGAAAGCCGACACGCTGCGGTAAAATCCGATCATCTCATTGCAGATGCCGATATAGGCTCCATAATCCTCTTCCTCTTTGGCCTGCGCCAGAGAAGCCACAAGAAACGGATCCACCTTATCAATCTCCTGTTTTGCAAAATAGGAATCCAATTCTTCATAAAATTTGTCTAATTTCATTGCTCCAAAATTCCCCTTCAAAATGTAGTCGTCACCTGTCCTGCCTGAAACGGCGCCATACCGCACTACGGCATCCAACATCACACTAATCTGTCCGTCAAAGATTATCGCCGCTCCTCATACGTAAACCTCTACGGGCGTCGCTCTAATACTGTCCGTTGAAGATCTGCGCGATCGGCGAATCATCCGACAGGATGATGGTCTTATTATCTCCCCGCATACTTTCTTTCAGCGCATCCAGCGCGCGGACAAACGAATAGAAATCCATTTTCGCCGGATCGGAATAGGCATTCGTCAGAATCTTCATATACTCAGCCTCTCCCTCCGCCACAGTCGCCTCCGCCTTGGCCTGCGCATCGGAAAGCATGATGGACACTTCCTTATCCGTGGTGTTCTCGATCATCTTCGCCTCGGACTTACCCTCCGCCGTATACTGGGCCGCGATATTCTCACGCTCGGAGATCATACGGGTATAGACGGCCTGCTTGTTGTCGTCGGGCAGATCCAGCTTCTTCACCTCCACCGCGGAGATCTCGATGCCGTACTGCTCCTCCACATGGTTGATCTGGGCCATGATCTCCTCCGTCAGGGAAGTAATCTCGATCACCTCTTCATGATCCTCCGAGATGACCATATCGTTGTTCTTCACTTCCTCCGGGTTCTGGTCCACCGTGATCGTCATCTTGCCGTCACGGCTGCGGATCACTTCGTCCTGTTTCATATTGGAGATGGTATTCTTGGTCGCATTATATACGATCGCGTCAATACGTCCTTCCGCATTGTTTACCGAACAGCTCAGCGTCTGTGCGAATTTAAGCGGATCCGTCACATGCCAGAGCACATAGCTGTCCACGATCATCGTCTTCTTATCGGACGTGATGACATCCGATGACGGCAGATCGTAAAGCAGAAGTTCCTTCGGGATCGTATCCACCGACTCGATAAATGGAATCTTAAAGGACAGGCCCGCATCCGTCACCACGCGCTGAACCCGGCCAAACTGTCTGATCAGCTTAAACTGGTTCTGCTTCGTCACCACCATGGAATTGCCAAGCAGTATCAATGCCACTACGGCAATAAGCGTCAGCAGAATGCCCGCTCCTGCCCCTTTTTTGTTCTTCTCTCCTTTGCCCTTTTTCCTTGTGCCGTCGGAATTGAACCGCTCAAAATCCCCGGCGCCGTTATTTGTATTAAAATTTTGATTAAAATCAGCCATAATAATCTCCCATTTCTGCTCGATCTGCGTTTGGATACAAGCACAAATCTGCCTCTAAACCTGTTCCGACCCTAAAACAATCTTCCAAACCGCCGCGATCATTCCTCTGTCTGGTCATCCTCCGTCTGCGTATTCACGGTACTGTTGATCGAACCACCCGTTTTCGTCGTGGAAGAATCACCCTCCTCCGATACAAAGCTGTCAAGCGGCAGAATCGTATTCATATTGCCGTCCTTACTCTGGATCACAACCTTTACATCCGGCAGAATATTCTCCATCGCTTCATAGAACATTCTCTTCTTCGTCACCTCGGGATATTTCGCATATTCCTGGTACATGGAATTGAAACGGGCCGCCTGGCCGTTGGCTTCGTTGATCCTCTCCTGTCTGGCCGCCTCGGCATCCTGCAGGATCTTGTCTGCCTCGGCCTCCGCGTTGGGGATCTGCTCGTTGCGGTATTTGTTGGCATTGTTTAAGGCCGTTTCTTTCCCCT
Source organism: uncultured Lachnospiraceae bacterium (assembly GCA_910578115.1). Taxonomy (GTDB): domain Bacteria; phylum Bacillota; class Clostridia; order Lachnospirales; family Lachnospiraceae; genus UBA3282. Next base: position 8,105 of record CAJTPO010000015.1, read on the forward strand.
GCTTGGCTGTCTCCACTTCCTTAAAGGCGTTCTCCACCTCCGCGGTAGGCGGTGTAGCATCCTGAATCGTTATATTCACAAGCTGGATACCGATATCATAGTCCTCCAGCTTATCCAGGATCATCTGCTTGATATTGGACTGGATCTCGTTCTTCCCCGTGGTCAAGACACTGTCCACACTGTAGGAACCGATCGTCGTCCTGATACAGTTCTGGGCGATATTCTTCAAAATCTCCTCCGGATTGCGGGAGGCGTACAGAGCCTTGACCGGATCGGTCACTCTATACTCGGCATAGAAATCCACATAAATAAAGTTATAATCCGATGTGATCATCATCGCATCGTCTTCTTCCCCATCGTCATGATAGCCGATGGAAAAGCCCTGGATCGTCGTATTCACCTTATTGACAGTCTGAATGAACGGGATCTTGAAATGCAGACCCGGTGTGGTGACCGCCTTCGGTGATCCGAACGTGCAGACAACCGCCTGCTCCTCCTCCTGAATGGAATAATAAGATCCACTCACCAAAATGACCAGAACTGCTATGGCTATAATGATGCCGACTGCCGATTTACCTTTGCCCCTGTCAAATTTATGCAGGTTTTCCATTGTTTTCTTCTTCGCGCCGAACATAGTTCTCCTCCCTGTGAAATTAATGCGATACATCTTCTATACATCTCTGTTATTATATACTATAATAAACAAAAACACTAATTAAATTTTGCTAAAGCGTAATCTACGGAGGAAAACATTATGAAAATTATTTTTGTCAGACACGGAGATCCTGATTATGAACATGACACATTGACGGAGAAAGGCATCCGGGAGGCAAAGCTGCTCTCGGACCGCACGGTAAACTGGCCGGTGACACAATTCTACTGTTCTCCCCTTGGCCGGGCACAGAAAACCGCTTCCTACACCCTCGAGCGGGTTGGACGGGAAGCCATTACTCATGACTGGATGAAGGAATTCTTCTATCCGATCGAGGATCCCGTCACCGGCCGGGTCGGCGTACCCTGGGACTTCATGCCGGAATACTGGACGAATATTCCCCAGATGTATGACAGGGAAGGCTGGAAGGAAACGGAAATCTACCGTTCCAACCCCGCACTGCTCCCTGCCTACGCCGAAGTATGCGAAGGAATTGACAATATTCTGGCCTCCTATGGTTACCGAAGACACCACAATTATTATCTGCACGAAAATCTCTCCACACAGAAAGGCGCAGAACAGCCTGCGGCGGCACAAAGCGGTGCACCAGACCATGCTGACAATACGACAAATACGACCGGCCAAACAGACAGCACCATCGTGATCTTCTGTCATCTGGGCGTGACCTGTGTGATGATGAGCCATCTGCTGGGTATATCCCCTGCGCTGCTGTTCCACAGCCTCTATCTGGCTCCCACATCAGTCACCATCCTGGGCACAGAAGAACGCCGTGGCAATATCGCCCAGTTCCGGGCGCAGGTCATCGGAGATGCCAGCCACCTGACAAAAGGCGGTGAACCGATCTCTGCCGCAGGATATTTTACCGATGTATTCCAGGGATAAATCAGGTCCGGAGAATATCGAATAATTTCATACAGAAAGACCATGCTCCCACTTATCCGAAGCATGGTCTTTCCTTTGTGTGACTGATTTACCGGACTCTTTCCGGAAAACCGATCTTCTTCTGCACCCTGCGCAGAGTCTTCGTAGCATAATAGCCCGCCTTCTCCGCATTTTCCTTGATAATCTTATCAATATAGTCCTTGTTGCCGGACAGGTCATGGAATCTGTCCTGCAGCGGTTTCAAGACACCGACAACAGCCTCCCCCACAGCCATCTTAAAGTCGCCGTAACCTTTACCCGCAAACTCCTGCTCCGTCTCCTGGGGCGTCTTTCCCGTGCAGGCACAGTAAATATCGATCAGGTTACGGATTCCCGGCTGCTCCTCACAATAACGGACACAAGCCTCCGAATCTGTCACTGCCCGCTTAAATTTACGGATAATTGTATCCGGATCGTCCATCAGGTAAATGCTGGCGTTCAGATTCTCATCGGACTTGGACATCTTCTTCGAGGGATCCTGCAAACTTTTAATACTGGCTCCTGTCCTGCCCAGATAAGGCTCCGGAATCGTGAAAACATCCCCATAAACGCCATTGAAGCGCTGCGCGATATCCCGCGTAATCTCCAGATGCTGCAGCTGATCTTTGCCCACCGGCACCACATCCGCCTGATACAGCAGGATATCAGCCGCCATCAGGACAGGATAAGTAAATAACCCGGCGTTGATATTGTCCGCATGTTTGGAAGCCTTGTCCTTAAACTGTGTCATGCGGTTTAATTCTCCCATATAGGTAAAGCAGTTCAGGATCCAGGACAACTCTGCATGGCCGGATACATGGGACTGATAGTAAAGACAGTTCTTCTCCGGATCAATCCCCGCCGCTATGTACAAAGTCAGCAGATTTCTTGCCCTTTTCCGCAGCTCCGCCGGATCCTGCCGCACCGTGATGGAATGCAGATCAACCACCGAGTAAAAGCACATATATTCATCACACAGCGTAACCCAGTTTTTTAATGCGCCCAGATAATTGCCAAGTGTCAAATTGCCCGTCGCCTGCATCCCGCTGAATAAAACTTTCTTTCCGTCTAACATGTCTCCTCCATTCTGAAAAATCCGCCGCCGGAATCCTTCTTTCTCTTTCCCGTTAAGGCATTTTCTACACTTTCTTTGAAACAGTTTAACACTGCCCCTCCTTTCTCGTCAACCAAAAAGAAAAAGGAAGGGCAGTGTGATAACTGCTCCGCTCATTCGGGTTCGCGAAACGAAACCCGCAAACAAGCTTTGCTCACTTTCTACTTGTCATTGCAGCCGCAGCTGTCGGAAAACGGTCTCGGCTCGAAACGCGGCTCAAAACGGGAATCGTTACCGCAGGAGCAGTCACGCTCCGGTTCGCGTTCCCTTCCGCACTCACGTTCCCGCTCTCTTCCACACTCGCATTCCCGCTCTCTCGGGCGGCATGGCGGCGGCGGTACGGGCCTGGGCTTTTCACAGCCACAGCCTGTATCTCTGCCGCATCCACAGCCGTTGCGGCCGCAGAACAATAAAAACAACAGAATAATACTACAGTTCATATCTTCTCATCTCCTTTTTACCTGACGGTTCAGATGTCTTCCCTGTTACGGATATCCGATCGCCAGCTTTACGACGGTACGGATGTCTACAGGCACTACTCGACAGTACGGTCAGCACATTGTATGTACTGCCCTGTCTGAACTGCCACTTTTTTCATACCTTATCGTATGCAAAAAAGAGTGAGAAGGTTACTTACTTTAAAACTCTGTTCCTGATATAGCGGAAGGTCTCTTCTTCGCCCTTCTCAGCCAGCATGTGCAGCAGAAATTCCAAAAGCTTCTTCGTCTTTGGATGCAGCGGCGGCGGAGTCGGAGACGACTGATAATACAGCAGTGGATCCTGACAGGCGTATGCATCCTTATGATATACCTTACAGGCTGCGATCCGATCCATGAACATCTCCACGATATACCGCCTGGGCATGGGAGCCGGCGCCATACCTCCCTCTATTCCCCGACAGCTGTAATCGATCCAATATTCATAGTGATGTTTATTCCGCCCCTTGTGATGCAGCCAGGAAGACGAATAGCCGATCCGCTCCCGCTCCGCATTGTTCGGGCTTCTGTCTCCCTGCCAGTATCTTGCACCCACCAGGAACTCGGTGGGACTGAATTTCGACATATCATGAAAAATCCCCTGCCAATACAATCCGACTTTAAAACAGCCCTCCATCACCAGACGTTTATGAAGCGTAATCGTTTTTAAATGTTCCCATGCCTTTATCATAATTCCACTATCCTTATCTTTATTGATACTCTATAACCATTCAGCCTTCCACATTCCTGTTATACGCCGCGTGCAGACACATTGTCTGTTTTCCTCCCCGGCAAAGCGCTGCCGCGCCTGCGGCGCTGTTTGTTTGAGATCTCCGCCACCGGGCAGTCCTCTGTCGTATATACCATGACAGTTCGCGGCGGAATGGTAATTTTCAGCAGATTCTCTTCCACGCTCCCACTTAATTGCCCGTCCTGTTTTCTTTCTGCCTGTTGTTCTTCCTTTTTATCGGTTCTCTCCTGTGTATCTGTGGAAGCGTAAAGTTTCCAGACCTTCCCTCTGGGCAGTGTGGGCAGCCCAAGAACATGAGACTGCCAATACAGATTCACCCCGAAATAAATGAAATCTTCATCCCTGCGGCCGTCAATCTCCCCATAGTATCCGCAGTACATAATGCCAATGGATCTGCTGGCAGGGCTTGTATCCGGCCGCCATGCCTCCTTACCATGGAAGGAAATATCCGGATAACCACAGGAAAGCGTATCCATCCCTTTCAAAGGCATGGCGCTGTGAAGGATCGGATGCTCCCTGCGCAGCCGGATCAGCATCTTCGTATAAGCTAACAGTTCCCCGCCGCTTTCCATCTGGTTCCACTTAACCCACGTCGTATCATTATCCTGACAGTAGGGATTGTTATTACCGTTCTGGGTATTTCCAAACTCATCACCGCTGTATAAAAGCGGCGTCCCCTGGGCAAGAAAAACAAGCGTCATGGCATTCTGCATCTGCTTTCTGCGCAGCTGCAAAACAGTTTTCCTGCGGCTCTTTCCTTCCACGCCGCAGTTCCAACTGCAGTTGTAATCCGTGCCGTCCCGGTTGTCCTCCCCATTGTCTTCATTGTGCTTCCGGTCATAAGACACCAGATCCGCCAGCCGGAAACCGTCCCACTTGGCGATATAATTGATGATGCCCGTTTCCGGCCTGTTATTGCGCACATGAAAAATGAATTGGCTGACCATGCTGTCATCCCCCTTCAACAGGCGGCGCACATCATACTGAAATGCTTCACTCAGCCAGCCAATATTGCGGGATAAAGCCGCCGGTTCTGTGGCCATCGGACTGTACTGCTGTATGGTCAGCAGTTTCGTATCCGACAACAATGGTTCCGCGGCAAACAATCCAATAGGCAGATCCACCCCCATCACATGAAAACCGTCTATATGATATGCTACTTTCCAATATTTCAAGACATCCAGCATCTCTACAGGAACGACCTCCGTCGGGAAATAAAACTGCATCAATACCTCAATGCCTTCCCTGTGCAGCGCCTTCACCATATCCTTACATTCGGTTACCGCATCCTGGCTGTACGAATAAGCCCCCTTAGGACTGTAATACATCCCCCTGCGGTATCCCCAGTAATTGATCTTGTAAGGAAGCTCCCGCTTCCCCATTCCGGATGCTGCCTCAGCCTCTCCCGCAGCCGGCCCCACAGGCTGCTTATAAGAAACAGCCGCCTGCTCCATGGATAAAAAAGCCTGTGCATTTTCCTGCACCTGAATCTCATCAAATTCGTAAGCCGGCATCAGCAATACCGAAGTAATCCCCAACTCTTTCAAGTAGGAAATCTTCTCCGTGATCCCGGCATAGGTACCTTTGTGCACTACCCCAGAAGACCTGTGCTTCGTAAAGCCCCGCACATGAAGGGCATACAGTACTACGTTTTCATAAGGGATTCCCGGTGCACGGTCCTGCTCCCAATCATAGTTCTCGTCCGGCACCATACAGCGTAACAATCCTTTGCCCGGAACACCGTATTTCGTGTTACACTCTATCTTCCTGCAGTACGGATCCTGCCAGACCCGTTCCCCACAGTAAAATAGATAGCTGAACTCTCTGTTCTGATAGCCCTCCAGCAGCATGGCATATACGGAACCTACCCTGCTCTCTTCCGGAAACGGGATCCTGACGCCTCCTCTGTGCTTCCTGTCATACAGAATGATGCCAAACTCTGCTGAATCTTCCGTATGTATTCTTCTGTGCACCGCCGCGATGTGCAGCCCTGCATGTCGGAAATACACGCCTAAAGGATAAATTTGTGTCTTAACTACTTTGAAGTCTTTGTACATGAAATCCTCCGACAAAATGTAAGTTTATGGTTATTCACCAGTACAACGTAACATTAATTTCTGACCGAAAATTGCATCCCCACCACACAGCTGATATAATACAAATTAAATGCCATGTTATCATTTTATCACAAAAGATGAGTTTTCCAAACAAAAATTTCTTTTATTTTCAGAATATCCATTGAATATCTGTCCAGATTTCAGTAAAATATCTATAAGTTATCTGCAAAAGGCAACAGTCTAACCGATTTTAATCATTTATATTCCGGTGCGGTCAGTGATGTAAGCATAAGGATCTGACCAGACTGTCACTGCATATATTCGCAGTTTCTACCGCTGCGAAGGAAAGGAAGGCCCACTATGAGCAAACAAAATATTCCGGAAGACGGCAACGGATACGACGCAGAAGAGATGACCGTAGACCTTGATCTGGAGGACGGTACCACCGTCACCTGTGCCGTGATCACCATTCTCACCGTATCCGGGCGGGACTATATCGTCCTGCTTCCGTTAAATGAAGCCGGAGACAATACGGAAGGCGAGGTATGGTTCTACCGTTACAGTGAGAACCCGGATAACCCCAACGAAGAGCCGACGCTGGATTATATCGAAGACGATGAAGAATACGAAGCCGTGGCGGAAGCTTTTGACGAGTATCTGGACGCCGCAGAATTTGACGAACTGCTGGAAGGCGATGCAGAAGAGACGTGATCCGTCAGACATGCAAGGAACCGGGAAGGTGCATCTTTTCCGGTTCTTCCTTTGGCTGTCATCAGACACAGGCTGTGCCTCGCTCTGGTCATCGCCACATAGAACATGCGCCGTTCCTCTTCTATCTCCTCCTCTGTCACCGCCTTGGCAGAAGGGATTTTCCCCTCCTGGCAATCCGGCAGATAAACGCTGTCAAATTCCAGACCTTTAGAAGCGTGCATGGTCAGCAGATTGACCGCGTCCTCCTTCTCCTGTTTCTGTTCCTGAATATCCTTTAGCGTTTCCTCATAACCGGCTATATATTCCTTCATATCCTGCAGTGATGAAAAACCGCGGGATACTTCCTGAAACTGCACTGCTATCCTGATCAGTTCGTCTGCTTTCGGGCCTTTGTACTTCTCACGCAGATAACCGTCATAGCCGATAATATTGCGGATATAATGAATCTGCAGATACAGTTTTCGTCCTCTCAGATTTCGAATATCCTGAAATAATCTTCTGACCCGCTCCTGTAAGATGGCTGAGTTGCGATAGCAGGCCAGCAGAACCTCCTCCCGCACCGTCTCTTCCGTTACGATGTCTCTTTTCAAATATCTGACCGGGCGGTTCATAATCCGCAGAAAATATTTCCTGCTTACCCCGACAGAAATCCCTGTACCATATGGACACCTGGCCGTTTCATGCCCTGATGCTTCCGCAGCAGGATTCCTTATTCCTGCACTGCAGCGCTTCGCATCTACATTGGCCATTTCCTCCGCCAGTTCCAGATATGCCATGATATCCAGCACCACAAAGTGCCGGAACCGGTTGCCGGGACGCTCCTTCATGGAAAAGGGGATTCCGTGTCTGCGCAGAACCTGTGCCCACATGGCACAGTCATAATTGGTTCGGCAGATCACTGCACAATTCGACAGCAGGCCGGCTCTTTGTCTCTCTCTGATTTCCCTGACAAATGTCTGCCGCATCTCTTCCTCGTTTTCGCACTGCAGCAGGCGGAATCCTTCGCCCTTTTCGTGCACAGCGCAAATCCGCTTATCAATGCGGTGCTGATTCTCCCCGATCACTCGAAGCGCCGCTGCAGTGATCTGTTTATGGCAGCGGTA
>CAJTPO010000015.1:15899-44758 GCA_910578115.1 uncultured Lachnospiraceae bacterium
CAAGCAGGACGACCGCCGCTGCCGGATAGTCCCGCCGAAACCTCTGCATACTGTCGGGACTTGCACCCCGGAAGCCATAGACAGACTGGTCGTCATCTCCCACGATAAAAAGATTATGCTGCGGAGCCGCCAGCATTCTCACAATCTCATACTGCAGCGGCGATATATCCTGAAATTCATCCACCAGGATGTACTGTGACTGCTCCTGCCACCGACCAAGTAGCTCCCTGTCTTCCCGCAGCAGCCTGTGACAGTGAATCATAATATCGTCAAAATCCATCTGTCTGAACTCCTGTTGATAACTCTTATATTCTTTTACCAGAAAAAGGATGTCCTCCTCCCCGATTCCCTCTATGGACAGCGGTCTCACCTTGCCCGTCATTTTACAGAAACCGACCGAGTCAATCAATTCCTCCAGGTCTTCCTCCCTCACACAGGCAAAATGATTGTGCAAATGTACCAGCTGTCGAATCTGTTTTCTTTTCTCTGATTCTGTCATAATGGAATAACCCCGATAATGGGCCGACTGTTTCAGAATGTGATAGAACACGGCATGAAAAGTGCCAAATCTTACCGGAGGCCGCTCCGGCTGTGTAAGACGGAAGAAACGCTCCTGCATTTCCAACGCCGCTGCTTTCGTAAATGTGATGACCAGAATGCGGGCCGGATCAACGCCCTGCTTCATGATGAGATGTAAGATGCGGTGTACGGTGACGAAGGTCTTGCCGCTGCCAGGCCCCGCTATAATCTGTGCGGGGCCGGCAGTATGCAAAATCGCTTTCTCCTGATCAGGATTGATAATCTGCTCAGACACTCTGTAATTTCTCGATTCCTTTACGGATTCTGCTGAGGGATTCATCCTTCCCCAGCACTTCCATGATCTCCGTAGCTCCTGCCGGCGTCATCTGCCTGCCGGAAACCGCAGTCCGTATCGGCCACATCACATAACCGTTCTTACATCCCTTCTGCTCCACATAAGAAGACAGCGTCGCATAAAGCGCATCATTGCTGTAATCTGTCTGTTCCTCCAGAAGCGGTAAAATTTCCTGCAGCACTTCCAGAGAAGACTCCCTGCTCGTCTTCATCTTCTTATGGGTATACATCTCTACATCATATTCCGGCAGCATCTCAAAGAAATCCACCATTTCTCTGATATCCGGAAATATCTCGATCCTGGTCTTGACCATGGCCGCAATCTTCTTTAAATCAAGATTGCAGGACAGTGCCTCTTTCAGATAAGGCTCCGCCATCTCATAGAACCGTTCAGGATCCATAGCCTTTAAATATTCTCCGTTCATCCATTTCAACTTGGTATAATCAAATACCGCCGGTGATTTGGACAGATGATGGTAGTCAAACTTCTTCACCAGTTCTTCCAGCGTAAAGATCTCCGTATTATCCTCCGGACTCCAGCCAAGAAGCGCCACGAAATTCACCACAGCCTCTGACAGAAATCCCTGCTCGATCAGATCTTCATAAGAAGAATGACCACACCGTTTGGACAGCTTCTGGTGATTCTCATCTGTGATCAGCGGACAGTGTACATATTCCGGCACCTCCCAGCCAAAAGCTTCATAGAGACGATTATACTTGGGAGATGAAGATAAATATTCATTGCCCCGCACTACATGCGTGATCCCCATCAAGTGATCATCCACCACATTGGCAAAGTTGTAAGTCGGATAACCATCCGATTTAATCAGGATCATATCATCCAGCTCACTGTTATCCACCGTGATATCACCGTAAATATCATCGTGGAAAGTAGTCGTCCCTTCAGTAGGATTGTTCTGTCTGATCACATAAGGAACGCCTTCCGCAAGCTTTGCGTCCACTTCCTCTTTCGAAAGCTGCAGACAATGCTTATCATATACATTGATTTCCTTCCCGGCGACCGTTCTGGTCAGTGTCGCCAGCCTGTCCTTATCGCAGAAACAATAATAGGCCTGTCCCTTATCGATCAGCTGTCTGGCATATTCCAGATAAAGTCCCTTCTTCTGCCGGTCGCTCTGCACGTAAGGTCCCACACCGCCGTCCTTATCCGGCCCCTCATCATGCACCAGTCCCGTCTTCTCCAGCGTACGGTAGATAATATCTACCGCCCCCTCCACATAACGTTCCTGATCTGTATCCTCAATCCTTAATATGAAATCACCACCCTCATGCTTTGCGATCAGATAAGCATACAAAGCTGTTCTTAAATTCCCTACATGCATACGGCCTGTGGGGCTGGGGGCATATCTTGTTCTTATTTTCTGACTCATTTCTTTTTCTCCAAATTGTATTCTGGCCAAACTGCAGTCACACAGTTCTCCCAGTTCTTCTATTCTATCCTGTAAGCCGCAAAGTCACCGACTCAGTCCTCCGCCGGCACTCTGCACCTGAAACCGTCATCGCCTGAAAACTCTTCTAATTCTGCTCCGGAATCTTCTTCTCCGCTGCGTTCTTAAAGCTGCCGACCGCCTTCGCTGCTGCAGGCACGGCAATATTCGTTCCGGCGCCTGCAATACATCCGCCCGGACACGCCATACCTTCAATCAGGCAGCCATTCTTCTTGCCCGCCTTCGCCAGCATCAGCATCTTCTTACACTCGGACAGACTCTCGGCATGCTCGATGTTGACTTCCACATCAGGATAATATTCCCGCACACACTCTTCAATGGCGCTTGCCACGCCGCCGGCTACACCGTATCCGCGTCCTGCACCAGTTGCACCCTGCAGTGCATCCAGTGCCTGAATCTCTTCCAACAGGATACCTTTGGCTTCAAAAATACCCGTCAACTCCTCAAACGTAATGACGAAATCCACATCCGAGCGGATCGTCCTCCTGGACGCTTCCAGCTTCTTGGAGGCGCAGGGTCCTATAAAGACTACCTTGGCATCCGGATGATCCTCTTTGATGATCCTGGCCGTAGCCACCATCGGCGTCAGAGCATTGGAGATCTTATCGATGGTCTCCGGGAAGAACTTCTTCGCCAGCACCGACCATGACGGACAGCAGGATGTCAGGCTGAAAGGCAGTTTACCCGTAGCTACCTCCGAAGCATAATGCTTCGCTTCCGCGATGGCTCCCAGATCCGCTCCGATAGCCGTCTCATAGACATCATAAAATCCCAGCTCCTTCAAAGCCGTCTTCAACATATCCGGCGTTACACTGGGTCCGAATTGTCCCGCAAAAGCCGGCGCTACCTGCGCAACGATCTTATGTCCCGACTGCAGGGCGCGAATCAGCTGGAAAATCTGAGACTTATCCGCGATCGCACCAAAAGGACAGTTCACCATACACTGTCCGCAGGAAACACACAAGTCATTGTCAATGACCGCTCTGCCCTTCTCATCATTCTTGATTGCACCCACACCGCAGGCTCCTGCACAGGGTCTGACCTGATGGGAAATGGCATCGTAAGGACACACGGCTTTACATTTACCACATTTAATGCATTTCTCCGGATCGATCACCGACTTACCGCTCTGCATGGAGATTGCGCCCCGCGGACAGACTTCCCGACAGGGATGCGCCACACAGCCCATACAATGATCCGTCACGTAATAGCGGTTCTCAGGACAGGCATTGCAGGCCGAAGGAATCACCTGCATCAGCGGAGGCTCATAATACTTCTCGTCAATGTTACTCTCCTCTAACCCCTGGGTCAAATGAACCGGCTGATTCTCCGGCCGCAGTGAAAGACCCATAGCCAGACGAATCCGCTCTCGTACAATGGCCCTCTCCCGGTAAATGTTCTCATACTCCGATTCTTCATAATCTACTATCTTATAGGGAAGCGCCTCCACATCATCCTTCAAGTTCTCCGAATGATAAGCCAGATTGGCCACTTCTTTAAATATACGGCGTCTGTTCTTGCGAACCTGCGTATCAATTCCTCTCATGATCGATCCTCCCTGTCTTCTCCTCTATGCCGTACCTGTGCCTTATGCCGCCCACGATACAAATATTTCCTGAAAAAGGATACAGCTGATGCATACGTCCACCCCAATGTTAATATTTTAACAAACAACCCTTTAAAAAGCAAGAAAAAAATGGTTGCACACGTTTCTCTCATTTTTGCACAAACTTACGCGGAAGTCAACAACCCTGCTGCAAGTAGCATAACAATAGTAAACGACATTGGAAATTTCGTTTGCTATGAAAGTCGGAGACTTTCATAGCAAGGATGGCCATGCGGCCCGCCAGGCGGCAGGCTGAGCATGATGGAGGTTTACTATGGAAATACATGAATCTGCGGAAGATTATTTAGAAACCATATTGATCTTGAAAGAATGCACCGGACAGGTCCGCTCCATCGACATCGCCACAAAGATGAATTACACCAAACCCAGCATCAGCGTGGCAATGAAGAAACTGCGCGAAAACGGCTATATCGAAATGGATAAAGACGGTTTCATCACTCTCACGCCTTCCGGTCTTGCAATTGCATCCAATATATATGAACGGCACAAACTGCTGACCGGCTTCTTCGTCGCGCTGGGTGTCAACGAGAAGACCGCAGCGGAAGATGCCTGCAAGATCGAGCATGATCTGAGTGAAGAGACCTTTGAAAAGATCAAGGCGCATGTTATGAGGTTATTATGAAGATTTTATTTATAGAATGGGCCAGTTTCGGAAATGAAGATATCAAAGAAGCATTCACCGCCGAGGGACATACTTTCGTCTGCTTTCCCTTTTCCAATAAAGACGGCAGGCAGGACAAAGAGATCGAGGCAGCATTGTCCGGTGTACTGCACAGAGAGACACCGGATGCTGTCTTTTCCTTTAACTTTTTTCCGGTGATCTCACAGGTGTGTAAGAAGGAGGCTGTCCGGTATATCTCCTGGATCTACGACAGTCCTTACGTGATGCTCTATTCCTATACGGCAGTCAATCCCTGTAATGAAATCTATGTTTTCGACAGGGACCTTTATATGGAATTCCATAATGCCGGTATTCAGACCGTGCGGTATATGCCGATGGCAGCCAATACCGCACGGCTGGATAACATGCGGCCGGCCGGTTCCGACGGTTCTGTCTGCCGAAATTTCAGTGACGATTCCAATGCTACTGTCTGCCGGGATTTCAGTACCGGTTCCGACGGTTCCCCCTCCCACAACACGGCTGCTGCCTGCAATGACAGGAATCCGGTCAACTTCCCGGATCAGCTTCCCATGCTATACGACATCTCCTTCGTGGGATCTCTTTACACGGAACAGCATAACTTCTACGACCGTATGACAAACCTTTCGGCGTATACAAAAGGCTATCTGGAAGCCCTTATGGCGGCCCAGATGAAGGTACAGGGATATAATTTCATACAGGAATCTCTCTCTCCCATAATAGACGACTTATATAAGGCATTGCCCATGGATCCTAATCCTGACGGCGTGGAAAGCCGGGAATATCTCTACGCCCAGTATGTGATCAACCGGAAGATAACGGGCCTGGAACGCTTCGATCTTCTCTCGGCCGTTACACAGCATCATACTCTCGACCTCTTTACACATGACACCAGTGTCACAATGAAAAACCTGCGAAACCACGGCACGGCAGACTATTACCGGCAGATGCCGCTTATTTTCAAACAGAGCAGAATCAATCTTAATATTTCCCTGCGCAGCATCAAAAGCGGTATTCCCCTGCGCGCCTTCGATATCATGGGCAGCGGCGGTTTCCTGCTGTCAAACTTTCAGACGGATTTTCTGGAACATTTCGTGCCCGGAGAAGACTATGTTTACTACGAGAGCAAACAAGACCTGCTTTCGAAGATTGATTACTACCTGAGCCATGAAGATGAACGCTCCTGCATTGCACAAAATGGACATGACAAAGTTGCGGCACAGCATACGTTCCGGCACAGGGTCAGGGAGATCCTGGCATAAGGCGGCAGGTTTTTGGCAGAAATACAAGACAAACAAAAATATCTATGTTAAACTTGAAACGGTTACGTTACGGTTCATGATGTCCTGCCCCTGCTGCAGGACATCCGGTCGGTAACGCTGATTTATCATAATCCGACACAGACTATTATACCCAAAGGAGACGCTATGCCTTACCCGATTTCTGTCTGCATGATCGCAAAAAACGAAGAAAAACATATAGAAAAATGTCTCGCCGCCATCCGTTCCCACGCAGCAGGATCGATGGAGCTGGAAATTATCGTTGTTGACACCGGCTCCACAGACCGGACAAAAGAGATCGCGGCCAGATATGCGGATAAGGTGTTGGATTTTGTGTGGGTGAATGATTTCAGCGCAGCACGGAATTATTCGATTTCACAGGCATCATATGACTATATCCTGTCACTGGACTGCGATGAAATCATCACACAGCTGGATCTCGACCAGCTTTTTGTCTTGATCGAACAGCACCCGGAATCTGTCGGTTTTATCGCCATCGACAACCACTATTTTTCCAATCAGACAGATACTGTTTACAGGGATCGCCTCGGCCGTTTTTTCCATCGCGGCTTCTTCCATTTCGATGCTCCGATCCATGAACAGGTAGTCCACAAACGAATCGGCACCCGCTACGAAAGTTATGACGCCCCGATAGCGGTTGACCACGTGGGGTATCTTGGCAGTATTGAAGCCCTGCGCCCCAAGGTGGAGCGCAATAACACGCTTTTATTTCAGGAACTGGAAAAAGACAGGGAGAATCCCTATCTTTATTTTCAGATCGGTCAGTCCTACAATATGATCTACGATTACGAAAATTCTTATAAGTACTATAAAGAGGCTCTTAACTATGATATAGATCCGGCCGAGGAATGGGTGCAGATGATGATCATCGCCTACGCTAACGCCCTGCTGCATACCGGCCGGGAAGCAGATGCCCTGCAGCTGGAAGCAATCTATGATGCTTTTGCCGGCACGGCGGATTTCCTGTGCATGATGGGCCGCATCTATCTTGCCAACGGACAGTATGTCAAGGCAATGATGGAATTTGTCAAAGCCATCCACTGTCCGGTTTCCAGAGAAAACGGCACCAATTCCTTCCTTCCCACTTATAATATCGGCTTGATCAATGAGATGATGGGCGATATCCCCACGGCGCTTACGCATTACCATAACTGTGGAGAGTTCCCGCTGGCGCTTCAAAAGATAGAAGAGTTAACAACTTTACATCATTCCAGCAATTTGATATAATTAAATCATCCAAAAACTTGATTACTTTTTTCTATAGAAAGTAGGTGATTTTATGCCAAATGGAGCTGAAATTATTAAAACTACCATTGATGAATTTCAAAAAGTTCAGGCCCATATGAGAAATGCAAAAGAAGAGAATGCATCCAAAACATATGAAGGCCTCAAAAAAGATTATCAGTCACTAAAAGCTGTGCTGACTTCTCTGGGTGTCAACCTTACAGAGATCGACGAAATAAAAGAGTAGATGCCATATTCAGAATTTTTTTGAAAAACTAAAAACACAGTTTCAAATATCGTTTAGTTGAAAAGAGTGAATAAATTCTTTGATGAGCAATTTATTCAGCGCAAAACGCTTCAAAATGTAGGAAAAGATGTAAGACCCGGTGCCGATACCTTGTCTTACATCTTTTTTATCCAAACAGTCTCTCAAGTCCGACTTGATAGGAAAATTTCTCCTGCACCTTTCTTTTGCCGTTAGCGGCAATCTGCCTGCGCTCCTCCTCATGCGAAAGATAATACGCTGTTTTGGCAAGGCAGTCATCCAGGCTGTCAAACGTAACAATCTCTACCCCTTCTTCAAAATACTCCGCAATCTCAGGCTGCCAGTTCGACAGCACGAAGCCGCCGCAGGCCATGATATCCAGAACTCTCAGCGGAATCCCTGAGTGAATGGAGCGAAGAGAAATGTTGAGATTAATTCTGCTGCCGGCAAAGACAAGCGGCATCTGCGTGTGATAGTCAACCGTGCCGCAGTTGCAGAAATCCAGTTCCGGCAAAGCCGATGTATCCGAACCTGTGTATAACCTGAAATTGCTGCCTCTGTTTCCCGCTCCGTCACTGTTCTCACTTATCGCAAATCGATCTGCCATCTGTGTCAGCAGAATCCGCCGCTCCTCCACCGTCACCTTTTTCTCGAGAACTGCCGCCAAAAGAATGTCTTCCGCCTTCGCATAATAATCCTCCCCCAGCATCAGACCCTGCTTTTCCATCTGCACCTGTATCCTGCGCAGATCAATATTCCCATCCATGACGGCCTGCCGCAGGTAATCCTCATGATATGCAAAACACTGCCGGCTGATACCGGACGCTATTGCCGCCAAGCCTGCTGCCGGCTGTTCTCCCTGCCTGCTACTGCATTCTACAGCCCTTTCACACATATCTTCCTGCTTTACGGCATCTTTCCCTCCAAACAGCCTGTCATAATAATTATGTTCATCCGTATACAACGAGCCCACAAATGAAATGTCACACCGGAATCTCTCCTTTTCCCGTGGTGTCGCCTGACTGACGACCGCATCAAAGCAAGCAGTATCCACCGCCAGCGGCACGTAATGAACCGTATTCACCCCGTAGCCTTCCAGCTGCCCCACCATCTCCCGGTCAAAAATACCGATGTGATTGCAGGGAAGCCCGATCTGCTTTGCATACAGCGTAAAATGCGGGCAGTCATACACCCACGCATAATAAGGAATCTGACAGGTATTGCAGATCATGGAGACAATCGGAAAATAGTTGAACGAAACGACCGCCTCTGCACCCTGTGCATGGATAAACGGTATCATCTCCATCGCCAGTTCCATGTCCCGGGTGTAGTGCCTGCACTCCTTACGGAAGCAAACGACTTCGAAGCCCGGTTTTATTAAGTTGTCCATAAGGATCTGCTCGTTGTTTGCATTCCAGGAATATAATATCAGCTTCATCTGCCCCTCCCCTTCACCTCTTTTCTGCCGGCACCAAATACGATCCGACAACACTACAATGGACACAGGACAATCCGGTGCCCCTTCCTATGCGCTGCAGCTACTCAGTCAGATATTCCGCAATGAATTTCTCTTTTTCCCCATCGTAGTTCTGCAGATTGATAAACCCGCAGTCATGCACGCACCATGGCTCGTTCATCCACGGCACGACCACCCGATAGCCTTTTCGTCTAAACTCCATGCTCTGTGAGCAGTCATAGAAGTCCCATTTACAGAAAAGATCCTCCCGCCAGGGAATATCATACTGTGTCACCATCAGAAAGCCGTCTATCGCGTCCACTTCCATATAAGACAATTTTTCCGAAAACATATTGGAAAGCAGTTCCGTCTCATAGATATGCTGTTCATACAGCATACCAAACCGATCCGCATCCCACATCACACCCGTGGACGGCATCTTCTTCACCCCCACATTGCCGATCATGCCAATCTGTGGATCCGTCCTGAAAATACGCAGGCAGTCACTGATAAAATCCCGATTGATAATAAAAGTATCATGATGCAGGTAGACCTTGTATTTTGCCCGGGAACACTGCATCGCCTCGTTGTAAGCCGAAGTCAAAGATTTCGCCTCTTCAACGGTCAGCACATTGAGCTGTATACCGTCCGGCACATACAGATGATTGATGTAATGAATACATTCCTGCGCATACACAACATTATTCGTACAGATAATAAAGCAGAACTCCTGAGCGCTATCCGCACTCTCATCGCCGGATCCACCAGCGCTGCCGCACAGTTCCCTGCCTGACTTACCGGCAGTATCAGTAACTTCTCTGTCAGGTAAACTATCTCTGCCTGCCGTCCTCATAGCGCATTTATCTGGCATCTTCATACTGCCTTCATCTGCCGTCTGTCCTGACAGCGCACCCTCGTCGATCACCCGCAGCACCTTATCCCTGTTCACAACGCCAAAATCGATCGCCCGCAGCAATTCATAAGAGGAGACCTGATTCTGCAGGAGAAACTGGTAGAATGACTCCAGCTCGTCCAGAACATCGAAATCAATTCGCCGCAGATAAAACTTCAGCGCTGTATAGCGCTCCAACAGCTCATCTACATCTGTTATCTTTATAAACAGCGTCGGCTGCCCGGCTTCTTTCTCCCGCTCGTGAATCGTGCACAGATAACAGACCATGGCAAGATCATTATCATGCTCTGTCGTATCCTTATAAGAGAGTAATAACGGCTTAATATCATCGTATTTACCGTTCTGCAACAGGTCATTAACCTGCCGCCTCAACTGATTGGCGTCCATATTTTTTCCTTCCAATTATCCCAGAAACAACAAATTTCTGCCGCTGTCTGTAATCCCCGAACCATCTGAATTTACCGCTTCTGTGCCTTCACCGTATACTGGAATGTCTCATACATCCACGCCTCCGTATTCTCCGACAGTTTAAGCAGTATATTCATAATCTCCCGTTGCCGCCCGGATATGTCAAACACAGTTCCGTTGATGTCTTTGACTTCAAATCCTGCATTCTCAAATAAGGTCATTATCTCGAAGTAGGTAAAAAGATGAATGTGTGTCCTGTCCAATAGTCCCACATCACTGTACCGAAATCTTCCTTCAATCAGCTCTTCCATCACCGAAATGTGCATCACGTTCGGTATGCTTGCAATAATATGACCATTTTCATGTAACAGCTCCCGGCACATCCTGACCACTTCCTCCGGATGTCTTAAATGCTCCAATACATCTCCAAATATGATATAATCAAATTTTTCCTCAAAGGGAATGGTCAACTCGTCGATATTTCCATATTTCACTATCGCTGTATGCTTTGCTATCTCCACTGCCGCCTTGTTAATATCCAGACCATAGGTTTGACAATTCGGATAACAGGACTGAATCTCAAACAGCGTCGCACCCAGGTCACACCCCACTTCAAGCACCTTGAATTCCCGCTCGGACGGTTCCTTAATATACTTCATCAACGCCCTGTTGGGACGCAGATTAAAGTAATTCATCCCCCAGGCCGCTCTCATAAAGGTTCTGTCCTCTTCCCGCCACAGTTCTGTCCCGGCATAAATTTCTTCTCCCCGCCTAAAACTCTCCCATGCACATGCCCGACGGCACACTGTCTGCTCAAGATTATTCTGGATCATGCGAATCGTATAGTCTGTCAGCACGTCTTCCGGAGATTTCAGTTCTTCCCGAAACCGCCCGACCTTATTAAATACATTCCGTTTGATCGCCCAGATTCTCCAATTAGAGAATAACGTCTTTTGCGTCATCTTTCTATTCTGCTGAATCCGGCTGTTCTGGGCAAACATGGCAAGCACATCTCTGCCTGTAATCCTGCTGCCATCGTCATCATAATAATTAGTGACCGGATTTGCAGTCCCTGCATTTTCTGTATGTAAAGCTGAAATCAGCTCCAACAGACTTCCCTTTTCCGGGTATACACCGGCTTCCATAAAGACAATATAATCCTCTGTCTCAAAATTTTCCAATACCGCATTCCACAGCTTGCCATAGCCCTGTACCCCTTCGTCAAACCACAGATATTCATACGATTGAGAAGAAAGCCAGTCCGCCGAGCCGTCTGTGGAACCGTTGTCCGCTATGATAATATTGGCAATACCGTCTACCTCAGAAAGCCATTCCAGAGTATCCTGAAGCTGTATCTTCCGGTTATATGTGGTCAGGACCACCGTTATCTTAAATGCATTTTTTTCTTTTATCGCAGGTATCTCTTCCCCATACTCCCGGATAAATTTAAGCCGTTCCTTATCATAATTCATCAGGCTCACGCAGCCACTGTTATGAATACACCACGGTTTCCCCTGTCTGGGGACGACTACCTTATACCCCCGTCTTGCAAATTCCTTACTCTGTGAACAATCATAAAAATCCCACCCGTCAAATAAATCCTCCCGCCACGGAATATCATACTGCGTTATCATAAGGAAACCATCTATTACCTCTACCTGTGTCAAAACATCGTCAGACATCCGGACCTCTTTCGTTTCGCGAACTTTCCAATTATACAGTGCTCCCTGTCTTGCCCCCTCCCACATAATGCCGGCAGTCGATAATCTGGAAGCCCCTACCATCCCGATCATTCCAATCTTTTTATCCTGTTCAAATACATCCAGAAAATCCTGTATAAAATTCCTGTTGATAATAAAGACATCCTGATGCAGGTACACTTTATACTTCGCATCGGAAGCATACATGCCTTCATTATACCCCGCCGTCATAGATCTGGCGTCTTCAATCGTCAAAACATTGATCTGATACCCATCTGGAACGTGCAGATGCGCAATATAGTAAAGACACTCTTCCGTATATAACTGATCATTACTGCATATGATAAAACACACTTCTTTATCATTGACAATTTTACTCATACCAGTATCTCTCCATTTATCATCTTATCCTTAATGATCTGCAGAACTCTTTCCTTATCTATGTTTCCACAGTACATAACAGCAAACAATTCCTGTCGCGATACCTGATTGACTATCAGAAACTGATTAAAAGCATCCAGACTGTCGTCCATGATGTCAAACTCCAGTCTCCTGAGGTAAAACATCAATACAGTATAACGGCATACAATCTCATCCAGATTGTTCACCTTTTCAAAAAGTGTGCACTGACCGGCCGCCCTTTCCTGTTCACAAACGGAAAGCATGATCCTGGCAATCGCCAGATCATTTATCTGATCTATTATCTCAGTATCAGTCTCCAGCAGTGTGTGAATTTCCGCATACTGTCTTCTCAGTAACAGTTCGTCGAACCGCTCTTTTAAAATCAAGTCCCATCTCACCTTCGCATCCATTCTGTTTCCCCTCTATTCATGAACCACAATCTCCTGTTACATCTGTATACTGTATTATCTCATCATTTCAATGCAGGTACTTTTTAAGAACCTCATGTATCGTCCGGACACTTTCCCGTGTTAACTGCATATCCAGTACGGTCTTCAGCAAATGGAATAACGGTTCCGATGATGCCTGCAGGTATCGGTTCTCCCGTACCCCGGGAAATAATGTAAGCAGTTCCCGGACCAGAATTTCCATTTCTTCTACCGATATTGTATAACCCCGAAGCAGAAGCATCCGTATACTGAGTACATATCCCCAATCATAAAACAAATACTCCATTTCCTCATAATACTTCCGTAAAAATCCCCGTTGTGCCAAATCTGCCATCAATGCTTTCCACACCTGTACATTATCCAGTTTCCTTGTATCCCATCTGCCACGCGATGTAGAATCCGGAGTCATATAATAGTAATACAATATTTTATCCAGCTGATAATGTCTCTTCTCATACAGACGCACAGGTACCGTAAAAGATGGTTCCTCACAGATCAGCTGTTCCGCAAACCGGATCTGATTCTCCTTGATCAGACTCATGCGATAGAATTTACGCATGCAACCAAGAGAACATTCATCCACACAAGTCAGATAGAACCCTTTTTTGATCTCCTCTTTATCCAGAAGCAGCAGTCCGCTTCTTCTTCCTTCTTCTGTCGATATCGTGGACAGATCCGTGTCCTCCCGTACCTTCTGCATCCGGTATTCCACCACATCGGCATCGCAGCTCTTCGCTCTTTCATACAAACACTCGGCCGCCTCGAGAACCAACCGGTCGTCCGCATCACAAAACATAAGATACTCTCCGCCTGCATAGGAAATACCTACATTTCTTGCTCCACCCTGTCTAAGATTTTCAGACAGAGAAACAGCCAGAACCGAATCCGGAAACCGTTTCTCTGTCTCCGTTATCCTGTCCCATGTCCGTCCCGCATCCGTAGAAGCGTCATCCACCAGAATTATTTCCAGATTCTCAATACCTATGGTCTGATTGACAAGACTCTCGACACACCTGTCCAAATACTGCGCCACATTATAACAGGGAACTACAATACTTACTTTTTTCATCGGTACAGCTATTCTCCTCTCTCCGTCTCTGTTACCCAGTCTAACAGACTCTTGATCTTCTTTTCATAAGTATAATTGTTCATCGCTTTCTCATGACCGGCTCTCGCAATCTGTTCCCTCTCTTCTTCATGTTCCAGATAATAATCTACCTTCCAAAGCAATTCTTCCGGTGTCCGGAACATAACAATTTCTCTGTCTTCCTCGAACAGCTCAGCGGTTTCTTCACAATAATTCGTCAGCACAAACCCGCCCGCCCCCATAATGTCCATGATACGCTGCGGCGTGCCTCCTTCTATCCCTTTCAGCGCAATATTCAGATTGATCTTGCTCACCGCATAAATAAAGGAAGTCGCTTCGCCTACCAAGACAGGCGGTCTCAAATGGACTTTGGGCATTACCGCCCTGTCTACCACGCTGTATGTATACAGATACACATCATGATCCTCCGCCAGCAGATTCAGGGTACATACTCTTTCAATATTTGCCAGCTTACGAATCAGGTAGGCTGCTTCAAAATACCGCACATCTTCAATATTATACGGATTACTGATCTTAAATGCAGGGCTTACCAGGCCAATATAGTCTAAAATCTCCTGTCCGGTCTGCCCATAGACCCTGTTGATCCCATCCCATTTAAAGGCCGCTTCTTCAAAAATACTGCAAAAATATTCCTGTATATTGGGAGGGATCAGGTCAAGACACCTGTCGTACTCATTTTTTTCATATAAATTAGCTATGAAGCTGATATCGTGGATATATTCCCGCTCTGATATCGCCCCATTGTTCCCTGTCGCTTCCCTGTCACTGTTCACTGACAATGGCTGATATAAAACATGCGGGCAGCCGCCCTTCCTCATTCTCTCAGCGTCAAGCTTATCAAACACAGAATACCAGATATTATCCAGCGTTCCCATAACAGTATATGATTTCAAATAAGGAGCATCCCAGATCACTGGTACATATTTGATTCCTGACCAATAAGCCGCTACCGCAATATTATAGATCAGATGAATCGACATCAGATGCGTGATCCCATACTCTTTAATATAAGCCACCACCGCATTGATCTTATCCTCATCCATATTGGATGTATCCTGGATTTCTGGATATTCCATCACATCATAGTTCAATTTTCTCAACGCATCCGTAATATAGGTCGCATCTGAGGAACCAAATACGTATAAAATCTTCATCCTTATAAACTTCCAATCTCCTATCGCTTTTTTGCACTATCTATAATATAATAAAAAACAGCACAAAAGTAAACCGCGAATAAGTGAGGCGCCAGATGTCTGTTTCCATTTATACAATGACCCATGTACCCTTTACACCACCGAAAGACCCTGTCTACATCCCGTTACAGGTTGGCCGTGCCCTCCATGACGGCTTCGGATATCAGGGTGATGATACCGGTGACAATATTTCCGAAAAGAATCCATACTACAGCGAATTGACCGGATTATACTGGATCTGGAAAAATGTGAGCGTTCCAGGCTATCTCGGGCTCTGCCATTATCGCAGATATTTCCTGAATGATAACGGCTCACTCATGACAGAAAGCGATTATCTGCGTATCTTCGCACAATATGATGTTATTCTTTCCAAACCGCAATCCGGTGACTTTGATTACCAGACCGTCTACGGCCGCTCCCATGATATCCGCAATCTGGACATGACCGGACAGGTTATTCGGGAATTGTACCCCGAGTATTACGCCACCTTCCGGCAAGTGATCGCTGGTACATCCTGTTATGTAGGTAATTTATTTGCTGCACCCAGGATATTATTTAACGCTTATTGTGAATGGCTGTTCTCTATCTTTTCCGTGCTGGAGACGCGCATTGATGTCAGTGATTACGACGATTACCATAAGAGAGTATTCGGCTTTCTGTCAGAACAGCTGTTGATCGTATGGGTGAAACACAACCGGCTTTCCTGTTATGAAGCCCCTGTCGGTCTGCTCCAGGAAAAGGCAGAAACCATAGAACTTAAGAAAAAGCTTCAGACGCTGTTGCTGGAAGGCACCATCACAGATACCTGGCAGTACCTGTGCAGCGCCCTGGATAAACGTCCCGATCTATCACTGGAACTGTCCGATTTCAGTCAGGACTTGACCGCCATCGAGCATATCCTCAATATATGCAGGATCGAAGAGGAAGAGGGACTGCCGACGCTTTTACAATTTTCAAGAGATCTGGGCACATTGCTTAGACATTTCCGTCTGCTGCTTTCAATTCTTGGCCATATGCAGAACAACACCGCCACAGACGAGGAAATCCGTTATCTCCTGGACTGCCGCATCTCTTATAAAGCGATCGTTTATATGATGCAAAATTTTAATCTGCTTTCCGATACTCCGCAGATATGGCTGAACACTTTCGCTCTCATTTATGCGAACGCCGGAGAATATCTGGCCTCTTTGTCTTTTCTGGATGAAGCCCTTGCCGTCTGCGAGACAAACAGAAATACTTTACACAATATCATCACCATACTGGAGCGTATGGGACAGACAGATCTCACTGCGGAATACCGTCAGCTTTATCATGCTGCTCCCAGAAGAATCGTAATTTTTATGGGCGGCACTATTCCTGTACTAAACTATCTGGCCGAGCAATATGCAGCCAGCGCTGAAGCTCTTGGTTGTACGGTTTTCCGTTATGATAAGTCCGACATGGAACAAAGTTATCAAAATCTGCTTCTGTTCCGCGAATATGGACTGGATGCCGCCATCGTCTTTAATAATATCGGTTTCCAGATGTTTCTCGGCTCTGGCAAAAGCCTGTGGGATCAATGGGATATTCCCTGTTACAATATAATCGTAGACCATCCCATGTTTTATGCAGACACATTGGATCATGCTCCTCAAAACGGCGTTGTCGTCTGTGCAGACCGTAATCACTGCAATTACATTGACCGCTTCTACCCAACCGTGGGTAAAACCATATTCCTTCCCACTGCCGGACAATGCCTGAAACCGTTTGCCGAATTGAAACCATTTGCCGAACGTTCCATCGATGTGCTTTTTATCGGCACCTATAAATACGATGACAGTTTTACCTATACGCCATTCGATATGCAGCTGACAGAGGAACTGATCCGACATCCCGAAAGAACCTTTGAAGATACTGTAGAACATTGCCTTCCGGCACATCAAACCAGTCTGTCCGAAGATAAGCTGAAAGAATTGATTGAGAAACACTGCTTCGTTGATACCAATACCGGCGCCCTGTTTCGCCTGAATATCCTCCGGACTCTGGTTAATGCAGGAATCACCATTACCGTATATGGAGATCGTTTTGAAATGACCGATCTGCCGAACCATCCTGACTTTATCTACAAGGGACGATGTTCCACAGAAGAAGGAATCCGCCTCATGGAAGACAGCAAGATCGTCCTGAACCAGCTGGCATGGTTCAAAGCCGGCTCCAGCGAAAGAATCTATGAGGCCATGCTGCAGGGCGCCGTCTCACTCACTGACGCCAGCACATATTTAAGAGAAACTTTTGTTGAAGATGTAGATATCAAATTCTATTCCCTGGCGCACCTGGATGTCCTGCCGGATCTTGTCCGCTCCATCCTCAATGATCCCGCGCGCACGGAAATGCTGCGGACCAATGCCTACAATAAAGCCGCCCGTCAGCATACATGGCTGCATCGCACAGAAACGTTGCTTGCAGACCTGTAAACCTATAATTCAAAATCTCTTGTCAATAATTCCTCGATTGCTTCCTGTACCCCATGTCTACAGGCAAGATCCAGGATATCTGCTTTTACCACATCCAGTATTCCAAATGCCGCCATCTCCCGGCGGTATTTGGACACAATATAGCAACCGCTCACAAGCTGATCCCCCACCCTGCATGTGAGGCTGTCTGCCGTCTTATGCACTTCCACTAATACTTCATCTACCAGCCCGATCTTCCACGCTCTGGCAATCCGCAGAACCAGTTCATAATCTTCAATGCAGCGCAGAGTTTCTTTGAATCCTCCAGATTGCATCAGACACTCCCTGCGGGCCAATATGGTCGGTGTCCCGATCACATTCTGTCTGAGCAGGAATCGAAACATATCACCTTCCAAAAGACCTCTGTCATATTCATAAGAAGGCACACAGAATCTCCCTCTTCCTTCTCCGCGTTCTCCCGCCATCCTGCAGTAGACCAGGCCGACCTCCGGAGGAAGTTCCTGCATCCTCTGCATCTGCAGTTCCAGCTTACAGCGCTTCCATTCATCATCACTGTCCAGAAAAGCCACATAATCGTATCTGCTTTCCCGTATCCCTACATTTCTGGCATATCCGGCTCCATGATTTCCTTCCAGCCTGATATATCGGATTCGCTCGTCAGCAAACTGCTCCACAACCATCCGCGTTTGATCGGTCGAACCGTCATCCACAATGATGATCTCATACCCCTCATAAGTCTGGCACAAAATACTGCGGACAGCCCTGCCGATCACCGACTCTCTGTTATAAGTGGGTAGAACAATACTGATTTTCTCTTCCATCATCGATTATATCCTTCTTAAGTCAAAAACAAAGGCCGACATATGTCAGCCTTTGTCCGTTCTGCATTACATTACACTTTCTGTTATTAGCCAAGCAGAGACAGTGCCAACTGATTGGACTGATTTGCCTGTGACAACATGGATGTACCAGCCTGCTGCAGGATGTTGTTGTTAGCGTATTTAACCATCTCTGTAGCAATATCCGTATCACGGATTGCTGCTTCCGCAGATGTGGTGTTCTCTACGATATTATCCAGATTGCTGATGGTATGGTCAAGTCTGTTCTGGATTGCACCAAGGTTGGAACGCTGCTCGGATACATCTTTGATCGCATGCTTCGCAAAGGCATTCAATGCTGCAAAGTCTGCTGCCGTAGGCGCATGATCATTATCAATCGCCTTATCAGCTGCAACTGCAGTACCGCCATTACCAGCCGTGATATCCGTATCAACAATCTTATCGCTCTTAAAGTCATAGAACTTCTTCAACATATCCAGTGTCAGATAGTTGGTGTCGCCTTCCACATACAACTCATTCGCATCAGCAGATTCTGCTCCGGCTGTTGTTGTGGCTGCCTTCTCACCGGTCTCAACGTTCGCCGTACCAAAGGTAACCTTGCCGTGAACCGCACTCGCAATCAGCTCATTGGTGTTCATGTTCTTGATGCTGACAGAAATATGCTGGCCGGACTCTGCTCCAACCTGTAGACCTTTGTTAGAGAAAGAACCATCCAACAGACTCTGCTCATTGAATGTAGTCGTGCTCTGTACGCGGTCGATCTCGCTCATCAGCTGCTTAACCTCAGCCTGGATATAGCTGCGGTCTGTGGATGTCAGTGTACCGTTCTCACCTTTAACAGCCAGCTCATTCATTCTCTGCAGCATATCCTGTACTTCATTCAACGCGCCTTCTGCTGTCTGTACGCAGGAGATACCGTCCTGAGCGTTTGCAGATGCCTGAGTCAGTCCGCGGATCTGTCTTCTCATCTTCTCGGATATGGATAAGCCTGCCGCATCATCTGCTGCACGGTTAATCTTGTATCCGGAAGATAATTTCTCTGTGGACTTAGCCTGTGCCTTTGTGGTAAGGCCCAGCATTCTGTTAGAGTTCATTGCTGTAATGTTGTGTTGTACTACCATAATATATTCCTCCTTGAATAATATGTGGCTTCCCTGCCACTGGTCAGCTTCCATGTAACGAAAACGCCGGCTCGTACGCTGCCATCTGTCCCATTACCCCGCTGTAAGTAAATAATTACTTATAATTTATATCGGCCATTTCTTTTTATACTTTAGTTACATTTCTTCTATAAATAATATCTAATATCATATTAAAGTCATTCCTGCTCCGTTTTCAGCACATCAATCACATATTCCTGCTCTCTTATGATCTCCTTATACTCCTCCAGTTTCGATGTCAGGCTCTTTATCTCAGCTTTCTGCGAATTGACGACTGCCCTCAGGTTCTCATTTTCCTGGGACATGGCGATATCTTTAGAGGAAAAGTAATCCGGGGCTGCTTTCTGCATGACCATCGCAAGCTCACCTGCCGACTGCTCCGGCGCCGTCATCACGCTCTGGTCATACTGCAGAGCGATCATAAACTGCTGGCTGTTCTGCACACAGGGCCAGAAAGCAGTACAACGAAACGGAAGAAGACCCGCACGTATACAATCATACAAAAATTTCAGGAAATCCATGTCCGTGAACGGCCAATAATGGACATCATCCATTTTGGCTCCCTGCAATGCCTGTTCATAATGTCTGACTGCCTTCTCAAACGATGTTTTCGGCAGATGATCCAAAATTCCGTCTTTCCTCCAAAAGAGCGAAGGGCTGTTCTCCGGAACAACCGAATAATAGAAATCAAGGACCATCGGCGCGTTCTGAACAGAACCGTTACGGAATACATTATAGGCATCACGGAAAGAGGCTGATGTCCTGAAATGATCGAAGCAATATCTTTTATCCGGGTAAATAATACAGAAAATCCCGCCCGGCTTCAAAACGGTACTCAGATCACGCAGCGCAAAGATCAAATCATCCATATGTTCCAAAACATGCGATGCGATCACACAGTCAAATTTTTCCACTTCTGCAAATGTTTTCTCGTAGTTTTCCTTGATCACATAATCAATCGGTACTATCGTTTTCGGATCGACCATGATTCCCGTTGCTTCTAAATAATCATTACCGGAATAAAGCTTCCTGACATCTTCTGTGGAACGGATGTCACAGTAAAACGTATTGGGATAAATGCTCTTATCCGCTATCGGCCTGTTTAAAGGTCCCAGCTCCAATATTCTCCTGGATCTGTCCTCAACAAGACTTTGAAAAAAATATATTCTTGGATCCATTACATACCTCCTGTAAATTTTCTTGTCAAAAAGTCCTTTTCCTATCACTTGCCCCAGACTTTTCTGTCTATGATAGATGTATAACTCTGAATGATCCTGATCACCTTATCCGATACATTAATATCGCTGTAGTCAGGTACTTCTTCTGCCATTCCGGACATATTGACTGCCATATCCACCGCCTGTAAAATAGATGTACAGTCGATACCGCCAATGATAAAGGCTCCCTTATCCAACGCCTCCGGCCTCTCTGTCGAAGTCCTGATACACACTGCCGGAAATCTGCTCACAGCCGCCTCCTCCGGCATGGTACCACTGTCGGAAACAACACAGAAGGCCTTCCGCATCAGCCTGCTGTAATCAGAAAAGGCAAAGGGCGGCATCTCCCGCACAAGCGGATGAAATTGAAATCCTCTCTGCTCTATGAGTCTGGCACTTCTCGGATGCATGGAGTAGATCACCGGCATCTGATAGTGTTCTGCCATACTGTTGACTGCACTCATCAGCGAAAGGAAATTCTTCTCAATGTCAATATTCTCTTCTCTGTGCGCCGACAGGATAATATAATGCCCCTCTTCAAGCCCCAACTCCTTCAGGATCTTACTGCCCGCTATCCTCTCCTCATTCACATGAATGATCTCTCTCATAGGGGAACCGGTCACATAGATATGCTCTTTCCTCACTCCTTCTGCGAGCAGATACCGTCTTGCGTGTTCCGTATAGGGAAGGTTCACATCAGAAATATGATCTACAATCCTGCGATTTGTCTCCTCCGGCAAATTCTCATCGAAACATCTGTTGCCGGCTTCCATATGGAAAATCGGTATTTTCAACCGCTTCGCAGAGATTGCCGACAATGCCGAATTGGTATCCCCAAGAATCAACAGCGCATCCGGCCTCTCCTCCAGCATTACCGCATAGCTCCTGGAGATGATATTTCCCAGTGTCTCACCCAGATCCTGTCCCACAACATCAAGATAACGGTCTGGTTTCCTAAGCCCAAGATCTTCGTAAAAAATATCGTTCAATCTGCTGTCATAGTTCTGTCCGGTATGGACAAAAACATGTTCAAAATGAACATCCGCTTTCTTGATCGTCTCTGACAGGCGGATCAATTCCGGCCGGGTTCCTACAATCGTCATGACTTTCAGTTTTTTCATACGTCTGTTCCTCCTGTCACGCTCTGAAATACTGACTGTACAGCTGTGCATGATCCTTTATCCATTCCGCCATCTCTTTAATCATCACCTCATAGGACGGTACCTGATGCAATAGTTCTCTTCTGGTATCCACCAGTGATTTGTCATTGATAAAGGAACCATTCTGGTGAATAACAGTTCTATTGTCATTCATATATTGATTAAAAAGACACAGTAATTCATATTTGGAGATAACCTCATTATTGACAAGATGATAAAGACCCGTCAGATTCTGCCTTACCGCACTGTCAATGGCCTTCGCCAGCTCCAGTGTAGTAACGCCGGACCAGATCACTTCCGTAAATCCGTTCACAAAACCCGACTGACTCATAAACCAGTGAAACAGACCAATCCCGTCAGGCTTTAATTCCGGTCCCACGATCGAAGTCCGCAGCGTCAGGTTCTTTCCATTTATACCCCCCCCCAGTTCTCCCAGAGCCTTTGTTCTCCCATAATAGGACTCCGCGTCCGGATGACTCGTCTCCGTATACTTCCCTGTATTACCTGTAAACACACAATCCGAGCTGATATGAATTACCCTGGTCTTCCTGTCCTCCACACATTCTTCCAACAAATGTGGCAAAACACTGTTGATATATATTCCTTCCGCCAGCTTCGCGTCAACTGCTTTATTCAAAATACCGATGCAGTTGATCACCACATCGTATTCCGTACTCTCCAAAACATTCCGCACAAGTCCTGTATCCAGTGCATTACCTTCAATACAAGGAAACAGTGCATTACTTTTTTTAACAAATCCCGTGACCTCATGCCCCTGCTCCATTAAGTATAAGGCTACCATATGCCCTGCCATTCCATTTGCTCCAAATACGATCGTTTTCATACGCTGCTGCTGCCCTCCATCCATTTATTCCTGAAAATGCAGTTCTCCAATTGCCATCATAGACATATATTTCCGAAGGCAGATGGCTATAGCATTCATCTCATCTTCATGATTTTTATATTTTGCTATTCTGTATTCAATATACAATCTGACATTTTCAAAAGTGTATTTTTTCCCTATCTTCCGAAACAATTTCATCATAATATCTTCCCGGTATAATATATTGAAGAAAACCAAAATTTCATCCAGACAGCAGTTCAGCTTTCTACTTCCCTGCTCACTGTGCTCACGAGATAAAACATTAATCTGATTCAGATAGCCGATATCATGATCCGCCGCCATCCTGATCCAGAAATCATAATCCTGCGAAGCCTTATACTCTGTATTAAATTTTTCCTCTTTTTTAAAACATTCTGCCTTGGCTAACAACGTACAACCATGCCAGAAATTCAACATGAGAAGCAGATGTGTAATATATCTCATCCCTTCGTCAAAATCTGCTTCATCAACCACAAATACCTGTTCTCTCAGAAACTTCCCTTCCCCATCAATAAATGCACATTTACTGAACACCGCGTCACACTGACCATTCTCCTGCAAATATGCTACTTCTGACCTTATCATATCTACATTATACAGATCGTCAGCACTCAGCCAGCAAATATAGCTTCCCTGCGCCATCTCTATAGCGTCATTCAGAGCAGCCGCCGTTCCTCCATTCTGCTCTCTTACAAATATTCTTATTTTATCGGGCCATTTTTCGACACATGCACGCATGATCTCAAGTGTACTGTCTTGACTTCCGTCATCTACAATAATTAGTTCAACATTCCTGTATGTCTGCTGCATCACGCTCTCAATTGACATATAAATATATTTCTCAGCATTATAAGCCGGCATAATTACTGATACAAGTTCCTTTTCCATCCTGATTCCCCCTGCTTCGTCATCATTTTCCATTTAAAATATCATTCATACATATTTCTTCAAAATGTCATTGATCACAACCGCACTCTCCTCCGTAATCTCCATATCCAGCAGCGTGACCAACAAAGAATTCCATGCCGTCTGATTCTGCGCTCTGTACTGATTATGTCTGATATCCGGAAACATTCCCGTCGCCGTATCAATCAATGATATCAACTCTTCCTTCGTCAGTACATACCCTTTTTGAAGCAGAAGACGGATACTCAATCCAAATCCCCACTCCAGAAATAAGTATTCCAATTCCGGATAGTATTGTTGGAAAACGCCTCTGTCCTTCAGGTCATTCATCAGATGTACCCATACCTGCGGATTATCCCACTTATGCGCTCCCCATTCTCCCCGCATGGAACTGAACGGGGAAAGAAAGCATATGTACAGCGCCTCATCCAGGAAATAATGTCTTCTTACAACCAGACGGACAGGAACCATAAAGGACGGCTCTTCAAAAATCCGATGTTCCACAAAGCGAATCTGATGCTCCCTCAGCAGGGATAAACGGTAGAATTTTTTCTGTGATCCCAGAGACAGCCTGGTATCTGTACTGATCAGAAACTGTCTCCTCTCTTCTTCCGATACAATCTCCTGCAGGAAACTCTCACTGCCCTTTTCTATCGTATTAATCTCCATTCTGTGATTCGTGATATTTCTAATCCGAAATTCCACCACGTCAGCATCATACTCCATTGCCGCCCTGTACAAATGTTCCAGCGCCTCCGGCACCAGCCAGTCATCCGCATCACAAAAGATCAGGTATTGACCATTTGCATAAGAAACCCCTACATTTCTGGCTCCCCCCTGTCTTACATTTTCTTCTAAAGAAACGGCAATAATATTTTCCGGATATTTCTGTTCATACTGCATGATGATACCAAGTGTTGCCCCTCCATCTGTCGATGCATCATCTACAAGAATGATCTCTATATTTTCAAGGCCGATCGTCTGTATCAACAAATGTTCAATACATTTCTCCAAATACATGAATGCATTATAACAAGGCACTACCACACTGACCAACTTCATGACTCCGCTCCCTCAACCCATGCCAACAGCTTTTTTATCTTTTCCGTATAAGTATAACGCTGCATCACCTTAACATGTCCATTCTGTGCTATCTCTTCCCGCTCCCGGTCATGCTTAAGATAATAATCTGCCTTCTCCAACAATTCCTCCGGCGTCCTGAACATAACGATTTCTTTATCTTCCTGAAACAGATCGGCAGTCTCCGGACAGTAATTCGTTAACACAAATCCACCCGCCCCCATAATATCCATGATCCGCTGAGGTGTTCCGCCTTCTATTCCCTTCAGGGAAATATTTAAATTGATCTTACTGCTCCTGAATGTGTTATGAAGATCCTGCTCTGAACAGATCGGCGGCATGATCTTTACACCACGCAGTCTCTGCCTCGCAGTCACACTCGTGGTATATAACGTTACCGGATATTTCTCTGCCAGTAAGTTTAAAGCGCATATTCTTTCAATATTCGCTATCTTACGCGTCACATATCCATTTTCGAAATAAACGGAATCCGGAATATCGAATAGATTTACCATCTGAAATCCCGGAGTCTCTGCACGAATATGTGCTACCAGTTCATTGTTCACTGTTCCATGAATACGGTCAATGCCATCCCAGCGAAAAGCAGCATTTTCAAACAGATCGACAAAATAGTCCTGTAATTCTTGTGGAAGTTGACTGCAGAACTCATCATAGAAATTATCATCATACAACCTTCCCACAAAACAGATCTCATCTTTATATTCACGAAGCGCTTCCGCCTGCCGGTCCCATTCCCGTATCTGGTCCTCATCCACAGCCAGCGGTTGATATAGAATATGCGATATATCTGCATCTTTAAAACGCTGCGCATCGACTCTATCAAATACCGAAAACCAACAGTTATCCATTTTCCCATAATCCGTAAACAGTTTATAGTACGGCGCATCCCAGATAAGCGCCACATAACTTATTCTGGCTTTCTGCGCCGCTACCGCCAGAGTATCGATCAAATGAATCGACATAATATGAGTAATGCCACTCTGTCGGCAATGAGCAGCCACTTCTATAGCCTCTGAATCATTCACAAAGACATCCAACATCCTTGTCGGATATATCTCATGATCTATCCCAAGCTTACGAAGCGCATTAACGATTCCCTCTATCTTACTGCTTCCATGCACATATAAAACTTTCATGAATCACCTTCCACCCAGGACAACAGTTTTTCCAATTTCTTTTCATACGTATGGCATTCTAATACTTTATCATGTCCCGCTTTGGCAATCTGCTCCCGTTCCTCATTATGCTGTAAATAGTACTCCACCTTCTCAAATAATTCCTCCGGTGTTTTAAACATGACAATCTCTTTGTCCTCTTCAAACAGCGCTGCAGTCTCTTCGCAGTAATTTGTCAGAACAAAACCACCGGCACCCATAATATCTATCACTCTCTGCGGTGTGCCACCCTCAATCCCTTTCAGAGAAATATTCAAATTGATCTTACTGCCTGCAAAAACCGTCGCCGCATCCTGCCCCGGCTTCACTGGAAGTCTGACTTCCACATTACCCAGTTGCCCTTCTTCTACCTTACTGGAGGTATGCAGCACAACGTGATACATTTCTGACAAAGTGCTTAAGGTTGCTACTCTCTCAATATTGGCAATCTTTCTTATCAAATATGTGATCTCAAATAGAGAAGTATCTTCTATATCAAGCCTGTTATCTACATGAAACTCCGGGTTGACCATGCTCATGTAGCGCAGCATATCCCCGCCTGTCTTTCCATAAATTCTGTTAACACCATCCCAGCGGAATGCAGCTTCCTCAAAAATACTGTTAAAATAATCTACGACGACAGGCGGCATATTCTTTACACGCTCATCAAACAGATTATCCTCATACAGTCTTCCCACAAAACAAATATCGTTAATATAATTTCCCGACAGCATTTTCTTTGCATGTCGGTTCCATAAAAGCACATCCCTTTTATTGACTACCAGCGGCTGATAAAGTGTATGCGGTATCCCGGCACTGCGAAATCTTTCCTGATCCAATTTGTCAAACACGGAAAAATAGCAGTTAGTCAATCTGCCAAATGGTGAGAAAATTTTGATGTAGGGTGCATCCCAGATCACAGAAACATATTTAATATCTGCCTTGTATGCTGCCAGCGCAAGATTATAGATCAGATGTATGGAAATCAAATGTGTAATTCTATGGCGTTTGACATACGTAACTATTTCATCTGTTTCATCATCACTCAGAATAGAATTATTCTGTACTTTCGGATATTCTTCCACCTTATACCCCATCTGCCGCAATGTGACCGGAATATCTTTCGTTTCGGCCATTCCGTATACATATAAAATCCTCATCGATACCGTCCCCGCTCTGTGTCTTATCATTTTTATAACTCTATATTTCTGTTCAAAAGTTCGCTGATTTCATCATAAAGACCATAAATTTTAGCCTTTTCCGAAATTTCTTCCCTGACACCGTCTAACATTCCTGCTTCTTCCATTTCACGGCGATAAAGAGAAACCAGATAACATCTTGTAATTAGATACCAAACGGTATTTGTCGACACACCGCCTGCCATTTTATGCACTTCCACCAGAATTTCATCGACAAACCCAATCTTCCATTGTCTGGCAATCCGCAGGATTAATTCCCAATCTTCCAGGCACTGTAATGTTTCTTTAAAGCCCCCCACTTTCTCCAGACATTCTTTCCGAACGATCATAGTCGGCGTTCCTATTACATTGTAGTGCAATAACGGCTGAAACAAATTCCCTTCCAATATTTCCTTCACAAAATCCTGATGCGGACACACAAATCTACCCGTACCATCCCGCAACTCTCCGCCCATCCTACAGTATACCATTCCAAACTGATTCGAAGGATCCAGCAGTTTGTTCATCTGCAACTGCAGCTTATCTGGCATCCACTCATCATCACTGTCCAGAAAAGCAATATAATCATATGCCGCTTCCTGAATCCCTACATTCCTGGCATGTGCAACACCTTTATTTTCTTCCAACATAATATATCTGATCCTTGTATCCTGTATTCCGGCTATCACTGATGCAGTTTCATCCGTAGATCCGTCATCTACGATAATAACCTCATAAGCTGAATATGTCTGCCACAAAATGCTGTCAATCGCTCTCTTTATCACATTCGCACGGTTATAAGTAGGAACGATAATACTGACCATTGTCTCCATAAATATTTTCCTTCCCGCATCATTGCCTGAACTTAATTTTATACAGTAAAAAGGCTGCTTTCCTATATCATAAAATATGGGTTGGCATATGCCAACCCATATTTAATAATTTTACAATAAATACAAATCAAACAAAATTAGCCAAGTAAGGACAGTGCCAACTGGTTAGACTGATTTGCCTGAGACAACATAGATGTACCAGCCTGCTGCAGGATGTTGTTATTAGCATATCTAACCATCTCTGTAGCAATATCCGTATCACGAATTGCTGCTTCTGCAGATGTGGTATTCTCTACGATGTTATCCAGATTGCTGATCGTATGGTCAAGTCTGTTCTGAATCGCACCAAGGTCGGAACGCTGCTGGGAAACATCTTTGATCGCGCTCTTTGCAAATGCATTCAATGCTGCGAAATCTGCCGCCGTAGGCGCTATATCAGCCAGACCTGTTGCAGCAGCTACAGTATTATTCCCTGCCTTTGTCTTAAGATCCGTATCAACCATCTTATCGCTGTCAAATGAATAGAACTTAGCCAGCATATCAGATTTTAGGGTATTGGTTTCACCTTCTGCATATTCACCGCCACCAATGCTGGTATCCGTACTGTTCGAATCAATATTGGCCGTACCAAATTTAATTCCCTTTGCAAGCGCATTACCAATCAACTCGTTGGTGTTCATATTCTTGATTGTGATACCAATATGCTGTCCGGACTCTGCGCCAACCTGCAGTCCCTTATTGGAGAAGGAACCATCCAGCAGACTCTGCTCATTGAATGTGGTCGTGCTCTGTACACGATCGATCTCGCTCATCAGCTGCTTAACTTCTGCCTGAATGTAGCTGCGGTCTGTGGATGTCAATGTGCCATTCTCACCTTTAACAGCCAGCTCGTTCATTCTCTGCAGCATATCCTGTACTTCATTCAATGCACCTTCTGCTGTCTGTAC
>CAJTPO010000015.1:45234-102810 GCA_910578115.1 uncultured Lachnospiraceae bacterium
CCAACTGGTTAGACTGATTTGCCTGTGACAACATGGATGTACCAGCCTGCTGCAGAATGTTGTTGTTAGCATATCTAACCATCTCTGTAGCAATATCTGTATCACGAATCGCTGCCTCTGCAGATGTGGTGTTCTCTACGATGTTATCCAGATTGCTGATTGTGTGGTCAAGTCTGTTCTGAATCGCACCAAGGTCGGAACGCTGCTGGGAAACATCTTTGATCGCGCTCTTTGCAAATGCATTCAATGCTGCGAAATCTGCCGCCGTAGGCGCTGCATCCAAATTAACACCAGCAGGAATAGTAGCTGCCGTGAAATTATCCTTAATGTCAGAATCAACAATCTTATCAGAATCAAATGTATAGAACTTAGCTAACATTGCCTCAGTAAGTGCCTGGGTATCACCCTCTTTATACGCATAATCTGTGTCAGAACTCTTACTTTCAAGATTCGCCGTACCAAAGGTTACCGCTTTGCTGACAGCATTAGCGATCAGCTCATTGGTATTCATATTCTTGATCGTGATACCGATATGCTGACCAGATTCTGCGCCAACCTGCAGTCCCTTGTTGGAGAAGGAACCGTCTAACAGGCTCTGCTCATTGAATGTAGTTGTGCTCTGTACACGGTCGATCTCGCTCATCAGCTGCTTAACTTCTGCCTGAATATAGCTGCGGTCTGTAGATGTCAATGTGCCGTTCTCACCCTTTACAGCCAGCTCATTCATTCTCTGCAGCATATCCTGTACTTCATTCAATGCACCTTCTGCTGTCTGTACGCAGGAGATACCGTCCTGAGCGTTTGCAGATGCCTGTGTAAGTCCACGGATCTGTCTTCTCATCTTCTCAGAAATAGATAAACCTGCTGCATCATCTGCTGCACGGTTGATCTTGTAACCGGATGATAACTTCTCGGTTGACTTAGCCTGTGCCTTCGTTGTAAGACCAAGCATTCTGTTAGAGTTCATTGCTGTAATGTTGTGCTGTACTACCATAGTATATTCCTCCTTGAACTTTATGTGGCTTCCCTGCCACTTGTCTGCTTCTTTGCAACGGACTGCGGCTCGTACGCTGCCATAGTCCTGCAAGACCTTCGGTCAAATTCATCTGTACCACCATATCAGTCACCAGCATCCCTTCTAATAGCCGGCAGCTTCAATGGACAGCTTCCTTTGCTCAATATATATATCGGTCGATCACCAGTTAAGTTTAGATATTTTCCATAACAAATTCTTAGAATTTTTCTTCTGTTTCAACCCATTCAAGCAGTTGCTTTATCTTTCTCTCATAAGTATAGCAATGCATCACCTTCTTATGTCCGGCTTGCGCGATCTGTTCCCGCTCCTTGTCATGCGCCAGATAGTAATCCACCTTCTCCAACAACTCCTCCGGCGTCCTGAACATCACAATCTCATGATCTTCTTCAAACAATTCTGCTGTTTCCGCACAATAGGACGTTAGTACAAACCCTCCTGCACCCATAATATCCATGATCCGCAAAGGGGTTCCACCCTCTATGCCCTTGAGAGAAATGTTCAGATTAATCCTGCTCCCGGCATACACCATGGATGTCGCCCTGCCATATAGGACGCTCGGTCCAAGATCTACATTGACAAGCATTTTTCCGGCCGCTTGGCTATTGGTATAAAACTTGACAGCATGAGTCTCCGCCAGCAGATTTAAGACGCCTATCCTTTCTATATTGGCGGCTTTCCTGATCAAATAATAGTTCTCGAAAATTCTCATATCCGCAATATCCTGATTGTTCGGTATACGAAATTCCGGGTTGATCTTCTGTATATACTGTAATATCTCACTTCCAGTCTTCCCATAGATACGATTAACGCCATCCCATTTAAAAGCCGCTTCTTCAAAAATACTGCTAAAGTATGTCTGCAGTGCCGGCGGAATCTGTTGCAGATGCTCATCATATAAATTCTTTTCGTACAAACCTCCGATCATACTGATATCGTGAAAGTACCGTCCCTGTAATGTATCCTGTATTTCACGATTCCACTGCGCCATCTCCTTCGCATTCACTGCAAGCGGCTGATACAAGACATGCTTTACTCCTCCTTCGGTCAGCCTCGCCATGTCAAGTTTATCAAAAGTGGACACCCATACATTCCCCATTCTCCCCAGAGGATTATAGATTCCTGTATATGGCGCGTCCCACAGCATGGCAATATATCGAATTCCCAGCTGAAAGGCCGCTAACTCTGCACACATGATAAAATGGATTGACAACAGCATCTCGATCTGATGCTCACGCACACAGGACATTAAATCCCGTACGATACCGTCGTCCAGAACCGACACTCTGATCGGCTGGTCCGAATATACCTGTGCATCATGCCCTAAGTTCCTCAATGCCTGTACAATATCTGTACCGGCCTTTTCTTTTACATGTCCGTCTATATATAAAATCTTCATAATGTATACAGCCCATTGCAGTGCTTCAATACCTTTCCCTAAAATATAGTTTTTCAAACCATTCCTGAATTGATCCTCAAAAAAAACAACGGCTGGCAAGCGCCAACCGTTGCTTTTTATACAGTAGATAATACCTCTTGAAATTAACCAAGCAGAGACAGTGCCAACTGGTTAGACTGATTTGCCTGTGACAACATGGATGTACCAGCCTGCTGCAGGATGTTGTTGTTAGCGTATTTAACCATCTCTGTAGCAATATCCGTATCACGGATTGCCGCTTCCGCAGATGTGGTGTTCTCTACGATGTTATCCAGATTGCTGATGGTATGGTCAAGTCTGTTCTGGATTGCACCAAGGTTGGAACGCTGCTCGGATACATCTTTGATCGCATGCTTCGCAAAAGCATTCAATGCTGCAAAGTCTGCTGCCGTAGGAGCATGGTCGGTATCGATTGCCATATCTGCATTGACTGCAACACCACCTGTAGCGGTCGTAAGATCCGTATCAACAATCTTATCACTCTTGAAGTTATAGAACTTCTTCAGCATATCAAGTGTCAGATAGTTGGTATCGCCTTCCATATACAATGTATCTGCGCCTGCCGCCGCACCTGTAGTCGGTGCCGTAGCCTTCTCACCGGTCTCAACATTAGCCGTACCAAATTTAACCTGGCTATGAACTGCACTGGCAATCAACTCATTGGTATTCATGTTCTTAATGCTGACAGAAATATGCTGACCGGATTCTGCGCCAACCTGCAGTCCCTTATTGGAGAAAGAACCATCCAACAGACTCTGTTCATTAAATGTAGTCGTGCTCTGCACACGGTCGATCTCGCTCATCAGCTGCTTAACCTCAGCCTGGATGTAGCTGCGGTCTGTGGATGTCAATGTGCCGTTCTCACCCTTTACAGCCAGCTCATTCATTCTCTGCAGCATATCCTGCACTTCGTTCAACGCACCTTCTGCTGTCTGTACGCAGGAGATACCGTCCTGAGCATTTGCAGATGCCTGTGTAAGTCCACGGATCTGTCTTCTCATCTTCTCAGAAATAGATAAACCTGCTGCATCGTCTGCTGCACGGTTGATCTTGTAACCGGATGATAACTTCTCGGTTGACTTAGCCTGCGCCTTTGTTGTAAGGCCCAGCATTCTGTTAGAGTTCATTGCTGTAATGTTGTGCTGTACTACCATAATATATTCCTCCTTGAATTTAATGTGGCTTCCCTGCCACTTATCTGCTTTTTGTAATGAATCCTTCGGCTCGTACGCTGCCTGCGGATTCATTACAATCAGGTAAGTAAATTAATATTTACCTTACTTGTATTATATATCGGGCGATCCTTGATTTAATTTAGAGGCCTTTCAAAATTTTAATAAGAATACCCCGATAAAGATAAAACTATTTGCACCAATTATATATCACTTTTTACTGTCATAAAACTGCGGAGACACATAATTCAGATTATTCATATTCTTATAATAATTCCTGGCCGCCTTATTCTTTGAGACTCCGGTACCAATAGAAGCTCTCTTCCTGTTAAACTGGTTCTCCGCCAACACCTTATTCCGCATATTGCCCGCATTGATCGTTACAACTTTATCCGTAATCTGCTGAATCAGTTCCTTCATACGTGCTATTTCAGCACTATAACGTGCTTTATCCTGCAACAGTTCCCCCCGCACTCTCTCATAAACTGCTTCGAATCCCTGATCCAGCTTATCCAACTGTTCCAGATAATCCCCCTGCTGCTCAATAGCCTCATCGAAGGCATCCATATCAAATTCTTCCTGTTTCAGGATTCCTTCCTCTACACTGTTCTGCCTGATTATCTGATCGAGCAGCTGGTTCTTCTTCTCCAGACTTTGTAATAGTATCTGCGCGCCGCTTTGGTTCATAGTCATACCTCTCTATGCCTT
The DNA here is from genome assembly GCA_910578115.1 of uncultured Lachnospiraceae bacterium. Taxonomy (GTDB): domain Bacteria; phylum Bacillota; class Clostridia; order Lachnospirales; family Lachnospiraceae; genus UBA3282. The sequence goes on from CAJTPO010000015.1 coordinate 49,586, forward strand.
GTTACATTTTCTCATAACTTCTTTCCAGGTATCCCGAAGGCTCCGCAGGTGTCCGTTCACTTCTTCCAGAATCTCTTTATCTTTCTTAACATTGGCATCAAACAGACGCCTCAACACATACACATAAATTCTGTCAAAATCTTCCGCCACCTCATACTGCCGGTCCAATGTATTGCGGAACTCTTCAATGATACGCTGCGTTTTCATAATATTGGTATGAGCCTTTTCCATCTCATTATTCTCAATCGCCATGATGGCAATATTGCAGAACTTGATCGCTCCCTCATATAACATCAAAGTCACTTCCGACGGTGTGGCCGTCAGTACTTTATTTCTTTGATACTGTTCGTAGGGATTCTGTGCTGGCATAAGTATTTTCCTCCTTGATCGTGCTTATACACTTTCGATTATTCTGTCATATATTCTCTGATTTTTATAATACAGATAATGATACGGCCTGTCAAGCGACAGGCCGCATTTACTACTTTGATCGAGTACAGGTAAGCCAGTATAACCTACAACCTGTTACTTAAAATCCTATCTATCAACCACCAAGCATACCTGACACTGCATTGTTCTTGGACTGCAGCTTCGCCATTGCGGTCTCCATGGCCGAGAACTTCTTATACCAGCTGTCGATCAGATCATTCAGCTTGGTTTCTTCCTTTTTGATCTTACGCGTATAATCATCGTACTCTTTCTGCATTGTCTTATCATTGTAAACAGTGAAGGCGCTGCTGGTATCCTTGATGCTCTTCATCTTATCAGTCAGCTTATCATAAAGGTTCTTGGACAGACCGGCGAAGAACTTCTGAACCGTCGCCGGATCGGAAGCGATCATCGCACGCAGCTTATCATCTTTATTCGCCACAGTCGGATCATCCTTATCTCCGTCGATATGGTAAGCCCCCTTCTCATTATCCGCTGCATTGAAGTACCCCAGCGTGTTGATACCAAAATCAGACAAATACATCTTCTGGCCGTTAACCGTAGCTCCCTGCATCAACACCGTCTTCATAGCGTCTGACACATCCCGCAGCGTGGAATCTCTGCGAAGCAGGGAATCCTTAATCTTCTGCTCCCACTCCTCGATCTCCGAATCCGCCAATCCCGATTTCTCTTCGGAAAGAAGCGGCTCATATCCTTTCGAAGAATCCGCATTATAAAGGGAATCCATCTCATTGATCAACTTGTTATACTCGGTAAAGAAATTCTTGATGATATTGAAAATACCGTCAGTATCTTCCGCCGTTGTCAGTGTGATCACTTCATCATCTTTTGTCGTCTGCTGTGCCGTAATGGTCAGACCATTGATCTCAAAGGTATTCGTGCTGTTGGTATACTTTACGTCATTTAAGTAGATCTCTGCATCGAGACCGTCAACCTTGATCGCGTTCTTACCTGCCGCCTCTGCAGCATCCGCATACGTTTTATGCGCATCCGCTGCCTCTATCTTTTTATCGAAGTAAGCCGTGATCTCATCTTTCGCTTTCTGAGTAGCCTGCAGCTTATTGTCAGCATCCAGTACAGGATCACCGTTGGCGTCTACTTCATAATAACTCCGGTTATCTGCGATCGTTTCCTTATTGCTTTCTACTGCATTCTGAATATTGGCAACACCTTTCACATAGCTGTAGTGTGCATTCTTCTCATTAAATGCGCTCTGGGCATCTGTCACCTTCTGGCTTGCATCCTTTACTGCCTCTTCCGCCAGTTTGATATCCTCAGCCGTCGCGGTATTATTCTTCTTCAATTCCGCCAGCTGTTCCTGCTTCTCCTTAAGAACTTTCTTCGCATCGTCCAAATCTTTCTTCAGACCGCCGTTGCGCACCTTCTCCATGATTGGCTGATTATTATCATCAAACATCAGATTACCATCGGCATCCTTCTTCTGGACTTCAACCTCCGGTCCGTACAATTCATCGTACAGCTTGTTGGCCTGATCATTGATTTTCGACTTGTCATTCACATCATAGTCGATCTGATACTTGTTGTTCTCGTCATTATCTTTAAATATCGCATCCAGTCTCTTCTGATATTCTTCATTCGCTTTCAGAAGAGAATCCGTACTCGCCTTCTTATTCGCAATCAGCTTCTCCAGCTCACGCAGCTCAGCCTCGGCACGTTTTACCGAATCAGTCCCATACTCGGCCCATTTCGCATACTCTTTGGCTTCATTACTCGTCGCGTCATAAGCGGACATCAATCCCAATGCAGAAAGAGCCTTCATACCATCCAGATCATTACCCGTGATCGCAAAGTCAGCTGCGGCTCCTGAATTCTTGGCATTCAGATAGAATCTCTGGTTCTTGGCATCAAAGCTTGCGCTGATACCCGCAGACTGCAGTTTCGTCACTACATCGGATATTTTCATATCCTTGGTAAGCGTAATGTCGGTTTCCTTACCTGCCACATTTACACGAATCTTACCTTTCCCATCGGCATCCCCGGTAAATCCCAAGTCTTCCAGCTTAGTGGACGCCGTAACCCGCTTGCCGTTCACGTCTTCCTTCAGCTGCGCACCTGTTGAGTTACCCTGCTTTGCCAGCTGGCTGATCTTCAGGCTCTGCACACTGTTCGGCGCATCCGCAGATGTCACGATACTGACTGCATTGGTATTGGACACCTTCGTTGATTTCTTTAAATAGGAACCTTCAAACCGCATATTGTCCAATATATTCGTATAGAAACTGTAAATCTTTGTATTCAGGGCTTTCCATGCATCCTGTTTCCAGCTTAGCTTCGTCTGCGCCTTCACAAGTTTATTCTTCTTCACGCTCTGTGCAGAAGCAAGTTCACTGATGATACTCTCCGTATCCAAACCAGAATACATACCCGTAATCCTGATAGCCATGTCTGTTCCCTCCTAAAAATACTGTCTGTTGTATCACTCGCCGCCAATCAAACTCTGACCTGTATCTCTCATACGGATCACTGAGCCTCCGGCAGTAATGTACTAACGCTTCTCATCTACAAGGATACCTGCCATCTCCCAGATACTGGCAATCATATCAAGTGTCTTCTCCGGCGGAAATTCCTTGATAACTTCCTTCGTATCCTTATCCAATATCTTGATCATAATTCTGTTGGTTCTCTCATGAACACCGAACACCGCTTCTTCATTACTGTTGCTGATCTTCCTGTTCATCTCTGCGATCATCTTCTTCAGATGTTCCGGAGTCTCCGGAGTCTGCGGCTCCATACTCTCCTGCTGCTCACTTCCATTACCTTCACTGCCGGGCTCCTCTTCTTCAAGATGGATCTTAGTAACGGCTGCTGTTGTCGCATCAACATTTACTGTCTGTCCGTCCTCAGGAACTTCCGTGTTCGCTGGCGTAGTCGTCTGCGGTCTTACAGTCGCCTGTGCCTGATATGTCATAGCACTGCTTAATGGTTCGATTGCCATTGCCGATCACCTCCATGTGATATAGTATATTTATTCTGAATCGTCTCAGGATAACGTCCGCTTCTCTCTATCCTGTATGGGCTGCACGAAGACGGGAAGAAATCCGCACAACAACAGAGAGTTACTACGTAATCTTTGATATATATATCGGAAGAAGGTGGAATAAATTTAGAGTGACAAATGTAAAACCGGAAATAATGTGCTACAATATCTATTATATAGAAACGCAGGATGTGTGCGTATTCGCATCTCATTTCAGCGCTGACACAAATACCCATAACATGAAAACGGAGGAAACGATGGAAATCTTATTCTACCGCTATAACAACATCTGTGAACCGGACATCCTGCAGACCTTTCAGGCATTCGGCATCACAGTCCACACCGAAGAAATGGAAATGACCGATAAAACCATTACTCCCAGACAGTGCGCCGTCAAGATCACAAACTGGCTGGCTGAGCACACTTTTGCCTTTGTGTTCAGTATTAATTTTTTTCCGGCAATCTCCTATACCTGTAACCGTTTCAAGGTGCCCTACGTATGCTGGAGCGTAGATTCTCCGGTACCGGAGTTATTCTCCAATGCCCTGAAAAACGACTGGAACCGGATCTTCCTGTTTGACCGGACACAATATCAATTTTTCCATCCCGTAAATCCGGAACGCATCTTCTATCTGCCGCTTGCCACTCATACAAAGCGCTGGGAAGAAGTCATCCTTTCCATGACAGAAGACGATTATACAAATTACGGCGGCGATCTTTGCTTCGTAGGTTCTCTTTATACGGAAAAGTGCAGATATGACGCCCTAAAATTATCTCCGTACACACAGGGGTTCGTAGACGGTCTGATGAATGCACAGCTTAAAGTATACGGCTACAATTTTATCGCAGACTCTCTTCCCGAACGTGTGATCCGGGAGATTGCCGACGCCGACCCGGATTTTTACAGAGGTGTTGACACTTACCGGGATACGGACCGCTATCTTGCCGCACATCAATATATCGGCATTAAGCTGGCCGCCCTGGAAAGAGAACGGACTTTGAACCGTCTGGCGGAACATTTTCACGTGAATCTCTATACACGCAGCAATAGCCAGGCGCTTCCCAAAGTCCACTGTATGGGGCCTGCCAGGACACTGACAGAAATGCCCAGGATCTTTCATGCCAGCAGGATCAATCTCAACATTACCATGCGGCCCATCGAAAGCGGGCTATCGCTCCGTATCTGGGATGTGCTGGGCTGCGGCGGATTCCTTCTCACCAATTACCAGTCGGAAATTCCCGAATACTTCGAGATTGGCCGGGATCTTGAGACTTATGATTCCATGGAAGAATTGGAACAGAAGGCTGCCTATTATCTGACTCATGAAGAAGAGCGGCTGGAAATCGCTCTGCATGGATATGAGAAAGTATCCATGCTGCATACCTACGAAATCAGAATCGCGGAAATGATACGAATCCTGCATTCCCTGTCCGGTTAACACATAGTTTTCGCACACCGCCTCACTTAAGAGCAGATACAGGCGTATCCTGAAAGCACTGCATAGCTCAGGCACTGCATAAAATCAATCAAAAAAGACTGCTTTACAGAGACGATTTCTCTGTAAGGCAGCCTTCTGACCTCATTCTTATCCCAGCAGCTTCTTCAAAGCCTCAATGCCATCCACATTAACCGCTTCCTGATTCGCATCCTGGATCTGCTCATGAACTTCCTTGCGGTATACAGGTACTTCCCGCGGTGCACTGATGCCCAGCTTTACCTGTTCTCCCTTAATTTCCAGCACCGTGATCTCCACATTGTTATTGATCACCAGTGCTTCATTCTTCTTCCTGGATAAAGCTAACATCTACTCACCTGCTTTCTTCTGATTTAAAATATCATAAATCGGAAATTTCACCTGGTAGGTATCACCCTCCACAATCACCTGAATCGCCTTCCGCTCAGCTGCATTGATCACGATAGGCCCTTTCAGATTGACTGACATCTTTGTCAGGTCTTCCGGAACCGTTACGGTCACAAGAACAAGCATATCTTCCTGATCAAGTTCGCCCAGATTCTTCAACAATTCGTCGTCCGCCTCCGGATTATAATCAGGACATACCAACAGCGGATCCATAACCGGCATGGCAAATGCAGGTTCCTGAATGGACTGCAGCCAGTGAATGGAATCTGACCCCTTCTCCTCGTCATGAATCAGTGCAAAATCTTTGAGATCCGGAAATCCAATGATACCCTTTGGAAAATATATCATTTTATCATCGTCAACTACAATCTCACCAAACACTTTCGTCGTAATCTGCATATCTTACCGTCCTCTCTTTTATAGCGGCAATCTATCCTTATTCCGGAATAAAGTCCCTTTTCGTGCATATGTTTCCAAACATCCACTTCTCTCTGTAGTGGTGTGATAATACGCAATATGGATGTTTAGATATAATTCATCAAATTCGTCTGCATGATCTTTCCGGTTGCCATCAGCGCCGCCTGATAAGTCAGCTCTGAACTGGATAACTCGACTGCCACCTGCGTAATATCAATGCCTTCATTGTCCGTCTGCAGTTCCTTAAAGGTTGCCTTCTGGCTGCAGAGTCTTTCTGTAATCAGATCCAGTCTGCTTCCTCTCGTAGCGTTATTGGTAATCGCCAGATCGTTATCGTCACGATATTTCTGATATTTTGTAATCTGATTCTCAAACTTTTTCTGAATGTTTTCACGAATATAAGTGTCCGCCTTCTCAGCGCCCTTCAGCTGCTCCGCCAAATCCTTGTATGCCTGACTGTCCTCCGGCAGATCCTTCATCTTGGCCTCGATATCGCTCTTCTTCGTCTCGATCGCTTTCAGCTGATTCAAACAATGCTGGAAATCATCCATATCCCGCTGTACATTATGGGTGAACACTTCATCCGTCACCGTATTAACCTGAATCTTCTGGTTAAATCCGACATCATAATAAATATCCTGATCCGCTTTGACTGTATTATAGGCGATCTTTTTGCCATCATCCTTCGTCTCCACACAAGGGAAATAATGCACCGGATTGATGTCTCCTTCTACCCAGTTCGACTTATTATAAGTAACCTGGAAATCGTCGCCCTCTTTAAAGTTATCTTTATAGACCTGTTCGCTGAATACCAGCTCACCAGTGGACGGAATATAGGCAATTCCTTCACACTTTCCATCCACAATATCCTTATATGCCGTCTCTGCATCCGCATATTCCGTGAAAGTCTGCCCAATCGGCACCATAGTCGGCGGCGTGGTCGGCGGAACCGTAGTATCTTCTTTCATCAACTGGATCGGATTACCGTCCTTATCTGTCATCTGCAGCGGGAACGTACCACCTGCCGCAGTCGCGTCCACATCATCATAAGAGAGACGGAAACGATACAGAGTATTGTTCGTCACATACTGCTCATAGCTTTCATCAGGCAGCGGTCCCGTACCGCCGTTACCGTTGGTAACACCGTTCAGGGAATTCCTGCCATCTGCCAGCACGCTCAGATCCGTATAACTGATCGTACTGATATTCGCAAAACCAATATTTTCCTTGATCTCATACGATACCGGATGCTTCTCCATCTGCGCAATATCCTCCGCAGAGAAAGTGATCGCCGTATCCGTCCTGAATCCCGAAAATACATAGCGTCCTGCATAGTCCACATTACCGCTGGCATAGAATTCCTTGGTCAAAGACTTCATCTGTTCCAAAATGATGCTTAAGTCCTCTGAAGTCAGATATTTATTAGCCGCACCCGTGGCCTTGCTGTAAAGATCTTTCAGGACTTCATCTATTGTATTGAGTGCATCTGCGGTCACCGTCAGCCACTGATCCGCATCCGCCGCATTCTTATCATGGTACTGCGTTACGCTGTTCACATTGCTCCTTAAGCGAAGCGCCCTGATCGCCACTACCGGATCATCAGACGGACGCACAATCTTACTCTGGTTCGTCATCTGATTCGTCAGCTTATCTTCCAGAATCTTATTCTGATTAATATTATACAGCGAATTGTTCCGCATAATCTTATTCGTCATTCTCATGGCGCATTATCCTCTCTTCCCGATTATAACCTGGTCTCCATCTTCCTAATCAATCCTGTACTGCTCTTCTCACCGGGAAGAATCGCTGCATCTGCAGCATCCTTCCGGAGATAACAATCACTTAAACACCCGTCTGCAGGATCAGTCTGTCATAAATCTCCGTAAGAACGGAAATCATCTTGGAAGCCAGTGTATATGAATTCTGATATTTTACCAAGCTGACCGCCTCTTCATCTTCATCCACACCGGAAATGGAAATTCTCTGGTTATCAATATTGGTTTCCAGACTCAGGTAAGTAGCATAGAAAATATTGGCATTGCTGGCATTCAAAGCCGCATCAGACAATACGCACTCCAGGAAACCGCCCGCATCTCTTCCCCTGAAACTGAACTGGTTCTTATCACTCATCATGGAGATGACCTTTTTCACCTGTTCACACTGCTCTACGCCGTCTACTTCTTCACCGTTTGCGGGATCATTATCCGAAATCTTGCCTCTCGTACCGAGCAGGGACGCATCCTTCATCAACGCTTCCAAAACGCCCATGTTACCTGCCGTCATATAATAATATCCCTTGCCGTTGCCTGCCGAATCATTCAACTCGTCTTCCGTATACTGGCCGTTCTTCTTCGGATATGTGCCGGTAAAGAGGATGCCCGCATCCTCACCGTCCGCAGTCAGACCCTCCGTAAAGATATCATTGACCTTCTTGGAGAATTCACGGATCCACTCGTTCATCTGCTGCATATAGTAGGGAACGCCCTGATATTTGATCTCGTTCCCGATCGTAGCCTGTTTGTTGGTTTTCGTCGAGGAAATAGGCTCTTCGCTTGCCACATTATCGATCGTAAACGTATATACGCCGTCTCCCTCATATGTCCAGTCCGTATAGTAATACAGCTGGTTGCCGATATTGATGACACCGCCCGTATCGGACAGATTACATTTCATCATACTCTGCAGATAGGCATCCGTCGTCTGTATGGTAACCTTACTGGTAGAGCCGCCATAGATGACCTCCGTGGTGGTTCCGTTGAAATATTCGCCGTTATTACCGTCGCGCATCTGGAACAGCCCCTTCAATGCTCCGCCCATGGACGCATTGTTCAGACTGAAATCCGGTCCGTGAGTCCAACGGATATCATAAAGCCCGTCGATATCTGTCTGATTCACCTTCTCCTCCGCCGAACGCGCAACACACTCCAGCTGATTGTATTCATTCTGGTCTACCAGAATCTGTCCGCCTGCTATCCGGACAATACATCTATACGCTCCGGTCTCATTCCCCTGCTGATCGTAGATCGGATCTTCCACCACCTCTACATCCACGATGGCCGACAGTTCATCCAGTAATACATCTCTCTTGTCCCGCAGCTCATTGGCTACCGGTCCGTTGATCTCAATCAGATTGATCTGCTTATTAACAGTTGCCAGATCCTGTGCTATGGAATTGATATGGTCCACACGAATCTTAATCTCGTCGTTGGTATCGGCCTGCAGGTTCTGCAGATCTCCGTACATATTATTGAAATAATCCGCCATGCTCTTAGCCGTGGAGATAAAAGCTCTCTTCGTAGCGTCACTGCTGGCGTTCTTGGTGATCTCCTGTAAAGCATCTCCCAGATCATCGAAGATAGACTTGAAGCCGGTCTTGCCGTCATCTGTCAGATACTCCTCGATCATCTTGCAGTAATAAGCTTTCGTGTCGAATTCACCCAGCTTTGTCTCGTTCTCCCGAAACTTCTGATCGTAAAACCGCTCGCGGATACGTTCGATCGCCAACGTGTTAACACCGGCTCCTGCACAACCGTAAGTTGCAAACACACGAAGCGGATTCATTGCTTCCTGCTTCACTTCCTGCCGGCTGTAGCCCAGCGTATTTGCATTACTGATATTATTAGCCGTCGTGTTGAGTGCCGCATTCGCTGCACGCAGCCCCGATGACGCAATTTCCAATCCAAAAAATGTTGATGCCATAAGTCCACCTCTTTATTTATAACGTCCCGTCTGTAGAACCGTTATCTCATCTTATCTCCCCAACGTTGTCAGAATGTGCTCTAACATCTCACTGATCACGTTGATGTAACGGCTGGATGCATTATAAGCATTCTGGAACTTGATCATATTCTGCAGTTCCTCGTCGGAAGAAACACCCACCACCTGCTCCCTTGCATACAAAAGTGCATCGGTAGCTACTGTCTGACTTTCCTGAATACCTCTGAATACCGAACCGCTGTTGGCCACCTGCGATACCAGATTCTTGTAATAATCCATAAAGCCCACCGGCGTGGTCACGTTAGGATTCAGTGTATATACCTTCTCCTCAAAGGCCTCCTTCAATTTCTCGATAGTCGCATTGTCCTCGGAATGATCCGGAAGGCGGAATGACAACAATGACGGATTCTGACGCAGTACACCATTCACCGTGATATTGGATACCGTCCAGTCATCTCCTTCAATGGTCTTGACAAACAACTGATACGGATTGCCGTTCTCGTCTCTCAAATAATCCGAAACATCTGCAGCGCCTGCAGTCTCTGCGGCTTCCGCCAGAATACCATTGATCTTCGTCACTACCGCATTGATCAACTGGTCAAACTCGGCCTGTATATTCATAACGATGGACTGCGAGATATTTCTGTCATACCAGCCTTCCACCTTCTGCGACGGATCATTGGGATCTGCGTCGGGCGGATAATCCTTGATCTCCTTATAGGTTGCCCTGTGATCTCCTCTTACCAGCAGCATACATTTCAGGGAGCCGATATCGGTATTCAGGTCGGAAGATATCTCTTTGCTCAGATCATACACAAGAGCACTCTGGATATCCTCTTCCGTTACTACCATTTTCCCCTTCTCATCGTAGGAACCGTTGGCCAGCATCTTCCAATAAGGAGTATAGAATCCCGTCTGCGGATCCGTATACAATTCCATCTTATTTACCAGACCACCCTGCACGATATTGACATTCTCAAAACGCACAGTCACATAGCCCGACGCATCTTCCTTACAGGAAATATTGCCCAGCTGCGCCAGTTTATCCAAAAGCAGATTCCTGCGGTCGCGCAGATCATTGGCATGCTCTATGCCGCCAGCCTCAACCGACATGATCTTCTGGTTGAGCAGCTCGATCTCCTCCGCATACTTGTTGATATTATTCACTTCTTTAACAATAGACTGGTTCAGATTATCCTGGTACTGGCATAAGCTGGTATATACAGCCGACGCCCGTGTCGTAAACTCATGAGCCCGCGTCACAAACAGGTTCTGGTTCACCGAACTGGTGGGATCCTTACTCAGCTCCTGAATCGCTGTCCAGAAGTTCGAGAGGGATTCTGAAAATTCATGTCCCTCATTAGATTCCCCCAGAATATATTCCACTTCTTCCATCGTGTTTGTCGCCACATCATAAAAAGCGCTTCGTCCCGACTCACGACGATAGTTTAAGTCCAAAAAATAATCTCTTTCCTGTCTTGTCAGGGTATAACTGACACCGAGTCCGTACTGTTTCCAGTTCGGTCTGCTCTTGGCGATCGTCACATAAGTTCTGGTCCCCTGAGCCACCTGCTGCCTGGTATATCCGGTGGTGTCCAAATTCGACATGTTATGCGCTGTCGTATTCAGCGCATTGTTAGATGTTTGTAATCCTGATACGCCCGTCCAAAGGCTTCCCATTAATGACATAATTCTACCGTCCTTAACAATTATTGTTTGGCGTCAAAAGTCATATGACTCGTCCCGATCACATCGCCGGTATTGTAGGCGCCCCTGTTGTAATTCGCAGATTCCGGAGCTTTATTCATCGCCTGAAGAACATTCATATTAAACCGGACCAGCTCCAACGCATCCTTGATCAATTCGCGATTCTGTTCATTCACTCTCTTCACGCTGCGCACACTCTCCCGCAGCTTATCAAACACGATCGCAAGCTTCTCCTGTTCTTCCGGCCTCGCCGCCAACATTCTGATCAAATCTACAATTTTTAGTTTGTCAACATCCTTGTTAAGTACATCCGCAATATCATTAACGGCTTCATTCCTCTGATGATCCAGATGATTTATCCTGCCTACGATGATCTGCTCCTCATCCGTGATTTTAGCTAATTCTGTAAGATCCTCAGACACAATGACGGAAGTTTTCCTCATGGACAAGCTTAACAGCTTCTCATACTCCTGATTTTCCTGCTCCAAAACATCAATCAAGACTTCCATTAAACTCGCCACGTTAAGCTCTCTCCTTCACTGTGTCTACAGACCTTCAATCTCTTCATATTTCTGCATCAATTTCTCTGCAAAACTCTCTGCACTTACCTGATAGGTTCCATTCGCAACGGCTGCCCTGATCGGCGCCACCACGTCTTCCCTGACATCCGGCGCTGCCGCTACTGCATTCTTAGCGGTCTGAATGTCCTTACCGAAACTGGATATCTGAATCTTGTCGGTCGCAGATGCATGTGTCCTGCCCGATACTTTAGCGGGCTTGTTCGTGTTGTATAATTGCTGTACCTGTGTATAAGCTTCTATACGCATAGGAGACGCCTCCTTTCCTGTGATAAATCTCTTCATTAACTTTATCGGATGTTTCCCGTGAGACTTTAGAGGAAAATGATATTTGATGCAAAAGCGTCCGGACAAAAAGCAGCCGGACGCCCGTACAGGCACAACGCCCGACTCATTGTACGAACGTTTGTGTCAGGAACGACATGGACATATGTTTGAAAACCATCTCACAACATCGTATCGTCCCGCAGCGCATCCGTCAGACTGCTGTCCAGTAACCGTTTCGCGCCCAGCCGGTACGCCAGCGCCACAAACCCGAAGATGGCCAGGATAAAGAACGCGATCGGCACAAAAGGCGCTTCTTTTATAAAAAGCATCGGCTCCAGATAGCTTACCTTGATAAAAAGGATCACGCCAAAGGCCGTGACGGGCAACGCCACAAGCACCGGCCGCCCTGCAATGACCAGCGCTTCTATACAAAAGATCTTCCACATCCCCTGCGGCGTCAGACCGATAGACAGATAGCGGGCGAATTCCCGCCTTCTCTGACGCACAAAGCCCAGCGTGTTGGAGAAGACGTTGCCGATGCCGATGGTCGCCAGCAGGATACAGAAGACGCTTAAAACCGCCTTCATACCAGTAAACATCCGCTCATTGTTCTGCTGCTCACGGAGACGGTTCTCGATCTCGATGTGGCCTGTGAATGCGGCGGAGTGGTCGGTTCTTTGGTGTTCTTCGTTTGATTCCGGTTCTGCGGTTCTCGCGCTTTCTTCACTTGATTCTGGTTCTGCGGTTCTCGCGCTTTCTTCACTTGATTCTGGTTCTGCGATTCTACTTATTTCTCCATCTGCTCTATTGATATCCGGCGTTTTTTCCAAAAATTGGGATATCTGCGCTTCTATCTTCGCAAGTTCTGCCGGCGTAGTTCCTTCCTGCGCTAAAATCCTCAGATATACCTCCTGCTGTGCGCCGCCGATCTGCGCTTCTATCTCCTTCCAGACAGACAGCGGGATGAAATGCACCAGTTCGTGAAAATCCAGTGTGCCGTACTCCTCCCGCAGGACGGGCGGGGTCCGGGTATAGGCAGTCACCGGAAGTATGGCGGCGTTAACAGGCTGTGCGCCGACAGTCCTGTCAGGATCCGCTGTCCCGTCTTCCTGCCGGCCGCCTGTCTCCAAAGAGCCTGCTGCCAGAGCCGCCAGCTCATCTTCTGTCAGTCCATCCCGTATCAGGACCGTTGTCGCGTTGTTCTCCTTCAGATAGGGAAGGGTGCGCCGCTTTCGAAAATTCGGGTCACCGGCGTCCCGCGTGGTATTCAGGATCACGGCCCCGTCCAGCCGCGGTTCCACCCCGATCTGCACACAGTATTCCAGAAAACTGTCGTCATCCAGAACAACCAGTGGAGCATTTACCACAAAACCGCCGGAAACTTTGGAGACATATTCCGCCGGAGGGTTCTCAAAGCCCCCTGCTGCCAGCATTTCCGCGCTGATCTCTTCCGGCGTGACGATCCTTCGCGCTGCTGCTTTCTGGTAGGCTGTACAGCTGCGTACTCCGGGCAGTGCTTGCAGGGTGTTCCACGTGTAGTTGTTTTCGTCTGACAATTTCTGTATGTCGGACTGGTGCTGTTCGCCGGACTGCTTCTGTGCTTCGGACTGGCGCTGTTCGCCGGACTGCTTCTGTCCTTCGGACTGGCGCTGCCGGTCTGATGCCGTTAATTCCACAAAGTCACCAAGGTCCGTCTCTTTCATAGTCACCATCACGTCCCAGGCGTCCTGGTATCTGGCGAAGTATGTCTCCTGCTGGCTGACCTCCGTGATGGTGATAAAGCACATCATAAAGGAAAAAGCCAGAAAGGAAAAGACCAGCGACAGGGCTGCGGTGCGCATGGCTTTTCGCTGCGCTTTCAGCGCGTTTCCAGCCAGCTCTCCCTCTATTCCGAACAGCAGTGACAACAGTCTGGAATTCTTTTTTCGTTTCAGCTGCAGCTCTCCTGTATTTTTGATGGCCTCCAGAGGCGTCAGCCTGCTCATCTTCCGCGCCGGGATCCAGGCAGAGACAAGCAGCGTGACGGCCGTCGTCAAAAGCGACAGCCACAGAATCAGGGGATGATAACCAAATGGCAGCGCCAGCCTTCCCTCCACATCCGCCAGCAGAAGATTCAAGGCTGCCACCATGCCCATACTGACCAGTATGCCCAGCAGGCTGCCCGCCAATACCGGCCCCGCACACAGCACAAACGCCTCCTGCAAAAGGCAGGTGCAAATCTGGCCCGGCGTGGCGCCGATGCTTGACAGGATACCGAACTGGTGGATTCTGGCAAACATGGACACCGCAAAAGCGTTGTGAATGACCAGCACAAGCGACAGACAGGCCGCCGCCGTGACCGCCAGTGCAAACGGGAACACCCAGCGCAGGGCAGTATCCTCGGCACTGCGGATCAGGTACATGTTTAAAAGGGCGTAGTGATAAGTGACGGCGGGAGATTCGTCACCGTCCACCAGCTCTGCAATACGGGGCAGGTCTTCGAAAATCTTCCTCTCATTTATAAAGGTAAGATCGACCACCGTTTCCTGTCCCGCTGACAGATCTTCGTTGATCACTGCCGCTTCCACATTGGCATGATTCCGGATGCGGCCCAAATCCTGTTCGCTGATCTCGCCCACGATCCGCCCCTGCCAGTCGCCTTCCTCCGTTTTGATCCGCTCGATCTCATAGACCCACAGATTATAGAAAATGCTGCACAGCAGGGACAAAAGCAGGGCGGAGATAAAAGCCGCCGTCATGACCGATATGCTGGAGGCACGGTTCTTTTTGAGGTAACCGGATGAATATTCTTTCCACATACCTGTCACCTCCTTTTCTCGTCGGCCAGGATCCGGCCGTCTTCTATGGTGACGATCCGGTCCGCCTCCAGCGCGATCTTTTCATCATGGGTGATCAGCAGGATTGTCTGCTTTAAACTGCGGTTGGACAGTTTCAACATGTCGATGATCTCTCTGGAATTCTTCTGATCCAGATTGCCGGTGGGTTCGTCCGCCAGCAGGATTGCCGGGCGGTAGATCAGTGACCGGGCAATGGCCGCCCGCTGCTGCTGTCCGCCGGAAAGCTGATTCGGCAGCAGGTCCAGTTTTTCCTGAATGCCCAGAGACTGTACGATCTGGTCAAAAAATGCCGGATCCGGCTTCTTTTTATCCAAAAGAAGGGGCATAAGGATGTTCTTTCGAATGGTGAGCGTCGGAATCAGATTATAAAACTGATACACCAGCCCCACCTTCCTGCGCCGGAAAATAGCCGCCTGTTTCGCGTGCAGGGTCGCAAGGTCGGTGCCCTCCACCGTCACTTTGCCCGCAGTGGGCTTATCCACACTGCCCAGAATGTGCAGCAGCGTGGACTTTCCGGAGCCGGAAGCCCCGATGATTGCCACGAATTCTCCTTTTTCAACGGTCAGATCAATGCCTGCAAGCGCCACCGCCTGATTGCCGCCGCTGCCGTAGGTTTTTTCCACACCTTCGCATTTTAAAATCTCCAAAATAATTTCCTCCTGTCAATTCCTTGTATTTTACGCCGTTCCAAACGGGGTATACCCGGGTGCGTGAGCAGAACCGCAGATTTTGTTTCTCCGGCTCCTCTCTGTACCTGAATTATAGACGGGTAAAGTGACAGCTTGGTGACAGTATCGGAAATATCCTGAAAGCTTTACCGGTAGAAGCGAATTTCGAAGCAGGCCCCGCCCGTCCGCACGCCCTTCTGCACATTCATCTGCAGATTGTACGCGGAGAGGATGCCGTTTTGCCCTTCGATGATGGCTTTGGAGAGTGCAAGTCCAATGCCGATGCCGCCGCCTGCCGCATCTTTTCCCCGATAGAAACGCTCGAAAAGGCGTGGCAGGTCTTCTTTGGCGAAGCCCGGGCCCGTATCCTGAATCCGGATCAGCGTGTAGAGGGGATTCTTTTCATAGACGCAGCGGACCGTGCCGCCGGACGGGGTGTGCTCCATACAGTTTTTCAAAAGATTCATCACGGCCTCCATGGTCCACTCCATATCCGCCAGAATGCATGTCCCGCCCGCTTCCGGTATCTCCACCGTGATATTTTTCTCCCGGAAAAGCTCCTGCAGATTTTCGGCAGACAGTACAAGCAGGGTGAAAACATCGACTTCCTTTTTCTCAAGCGTCAGCGTGCCGGCGTCGATGCGGGAAAGCAGAAGGAGCGCTTCTTCCAGACGGGTCAGCCGGGCGAGCTGCCCTGCAATCCGGGCAAGATGCCCTGCTTCCGGCCCCTCTCCTGTCATTTCACTGCGGAGCATCTGCACGGACAGAG
The DNA here is from genome assembly GCA_910578115.1 of uncultured Lachnospiraceae bacterium. Lineage (GTDB taxonomy): Bacteria > Bacillota > Clostridia > Lachnospirales > Lachnospiraceae > UBA3282. Next base: position 65,856 of record CAJTPO010000015.1, read on the forward strand.
ATATGGCGGTGATCGGCGTCTTAAGCTGGTGGGCGATATTATAGAGGTTTTCGGCAAAATTATTTCTGGACGCAAGCGCCGTATCTTTCGTCTGCCGCAGGGCGGTGACCGTCTTGTAGAGCTCGTCCTGCAGCCTGGAAAAAGCGCCCTCACCGACTTGCCCAAGCACGCCGCCGCTTCCCCTGTTCACCTGTTCCAGATAGTTTGTTATTTCATTGACCTGTATGGTCACTCTTTTGTGCAAAAGGGAAAAAGACACCAGAAATAAGAGGCTGCCCGCCACGAATCCACTCCAGATAAAAAGCCTGCCTCCTATGCCGGCAGCCTGCAAAAAATCGGTTGGCCGATAACCGTAAGAAAAAAGGAGGTTCTGTCCGGTCGAAGCAGACGGGTCGTATCGGTATTCTTTCAGTGCGGTCAGGACAGCCTGCTCGGTTTGGAAGAGAGCAGTTTGGCGGCTGGTGTGCAGACTGTTGTTCTGGTGCTCGTTACTCTGTTGCTCGTTGCTCTGACTGCTGATATTCGGACTGTTAGTCTCCTGTTTATTATTCGGGAGATATGCCGCGCTGTCGGTCAGGCTGTCAGCCAGACGGTCGATCACACCCTCACAGATCTGTCCCAGCGTCTGCATGTATGCGCGTCCATAATACCGCTCCAGGAGCGCGGCGGTCACAGATGCGGACAGCAGACTGGCCGACAGGACAAATCCTATCAGAATTGCGATATTTCTTCTTGCGGTCATGGTATTTCCTCCATACGATATCCCACACTCCTGACAGTCTTAAGACAAGCCGGCTGCTGCAGCTTTTCACGCAGGCGTTTCATGGTGACGGTAAGCGTGTTGTCATTGACGAAATTGCCGCTGCTGTCCCAGATTTTTTCCAAAAGGGATTGTCTGGTGACGGTTCTTCCTTTATTTTCCAACAAGGTTAAGAGCAGCTGGTATTCTGCCGGACTCAAATAGACTTCCGCCCCGTTCCGGTATGCCTGCCTCTTCTCCCGGTCAAGAGATATTTCCCCACATGACAGATACTTCCCCGCAACGTCCCGCGTTCTGCGCAGCAATGCCTGTATGCGGGAGTACAGCACTTCCAGTTCAAAAGGTTTCACCACATAGTCGTCGGCACCGTTTTGAAAACCGGACACGATATCCCGGGAATCGCCGCGGACAGTGATAAAGATCACCGGCAGATCTTTCCAACGGGCTCGTATCCACTGGCAGAAAGCGCTGCCGGTGCCATCCGGCATATTCCAGTCCACCAGCGCCAGCGTAGGGAGCTTTCCTGCAAAAGCCTCCCTGGCCCCGGCGATCGTGGGAAAGATGGAAACTCTGCAGCCCTGCCGGTTCAGATATTCGCTCACCAGCCGGGCGATATTTTCGTCGTCTTCTATGTAGTAGATGGTTGTCATGACAACACCTCCATGTCTGCCGGAATTTGTTTTTATATCCTGGTATAACCCACAATAATTACCGCTGCCTTACACGCAGGATAAATTTTCATGTGCAAGGAGACTGAATAAGGCGATACCGGCATCGTCGATTGAAGCCGACGCGGCAGATGGAAATTCAGACGGGTGTAAGGTGTGAATATTTATCGTGGGTTATACTACTATCAAGTGGCTTCCATCTGTCTCCTGATCCACTCCATGATCACATCCACCAGATACTCCTGCTCTGCCTCCGACAACGCCGCTCCCTCGGCGATCCCGTGCCATTTCGCCAGACAACCGCGGCAGCAGGTGGCCGTGGCGTGCTGGGCCACGAAAACCGGATGTCCGCGCATGGGAGTCTGTCTGCCGTCGTTTGCCGGCGCGGCTGGCGACAGTCTTTTGGCAATGAAATCCTGCGCGTGCTTTCTCACCGTATCCATTCCTTTTTCCTGAACATAATTCCGGTCATTGCTTTTCAGGGAAAAACTGCTGCGAAACTCGGACTGGCCAAGCCGCTGGAACAGAGAACCGCTGTAAAGGGCCGGCTGTTCGCCGACCATGGAAGGCTGCGTTCCGCCTTTGTACTGGATCATCTTAATCTTCTTTGGAGCCACTGCCAAGTCCCCCTCCCGGTGCGGCCGGGCCTCTTTGGAAGCTTTCTTCTGACCGAGGCTGTCTATGGCAGAGACTTCATTTTGATTGAGACTGCCTGCCGCAGATGCTTCCTCCTGCTTTAATCGAACCTCCGCAGGTGCATCCCCTGCTTCTGCCGCTGACCGGACAGCGTTATTGTCAGATTGCTGTCCTGCCTGCTCTGTCTGCACCATACGCGCAACGATCCGGGACTCCATGCTGTCCTCCCGCAGACGTTCCGCCAGCTTCGTATTTCTGTCTGCGGTGGTCTCGTTTTTGACGGCGTACCAGACCGCCTTTTTCTCCCCGATCAGCACCAGGATCTTCTTCGCCCTGGTCACGCCGGTGTAAAGCAGGTTTCTCTGCAACATCACATAATGGCTCATGGTAAAAGGCATCACCACGATGGGGTACTCGGACCCCTGGGATTTGTGAATGGTGGTGGCGTAGGCAAGGGTTAATTCCTCCAGCTCACTCACGTCATACACCACTTCCCGACCATCAAAATCCACGGTCAGTTCCCGCTCTTCCATGTCCACATGATTTATGACACCTATGTCACCATTGAAAACTTCCTTATCATAGTCGTTGCGGATCTGCATGACTTTATCATGGAGCCGGTACTGCGTGCCGCCTCTGCGCAGGAAAATGCTGCCCGGATTCATAGCCTCCTGCAGCACCTGATTCAAGTTCGCCGCCCCGCAGACGCCTCTCTGCATGGGCGTCAGCACCTGAATATCCTGCAGGGCATCCACATGATAATAGCGCGGCAGATTTTCGGTGCAGTATTTTACCAGAAGCTCCACCACCTCTTCATTGGTCTCTTTCGAGGCAAAAAAGAAATCCGAGTCCCGGCCGCCCCGCATGTCGATCTGCTCCCCTTTGTTGATGCGGTGGGCATTCATGATGATACGGCTGCCCTGGGCCTGCCGGAAGATCCGGCTTAAGCGCACTACAGGGATCCGCCCGGAGGAAATGATATCTTTCAGCACATTGCCGGCACCCACCGAAGGCAGCTGGTCGGTGTCGCCCACCATGATCAGCGTCATTTGCTCCGGCATGGCTTTTAACAGGTTGTACATCAACATTATGTCGATCATGGAACACTCGTCCAGAATGAGCACGTCTCCCTCCAGCGGGTTTTCTTCCTTACGCTGGTAGCCCTCCGGCGGCTTATACTCAAGCAGCCTGTGAATGGTCTTTGCCTCCATGCCGGTGGCCTCGGACATGCGCTTCGCCGCCCGTCCCGTAGGCGCCGCCAGAATAATCCGGCAGCCGGCGGCACGATAGGCGGCGATGATCCCCATGGTTGTGGTGGTCTTGCCCGTACCCGGGCCGCCGGTGAGCACCATGACCTTGGAAGATACGGCTACGCGGATTGCTTCCAGCTGGACTTCGTCGTAGGTGATGTGCTGTCCCTGTTCCGTAGATGGCACAGCTTCCGCCTTCTCCTGCTGTTGTCCTGCCGGCGTCGCCGCTCCGCCAACCTCCTGTCCCTGCTCCGCCAGGCCCATGACCGTCTCCATCACCGCATCCACATCCATCTGCACACGTCGCTCGGCCGCCAGCAATTTAAGCAGCCGCTTCGCACAGCCCGTCTCGGAAAAGAAAAAAGGCGGCAGGTAGATGGCCTCCTCCTCACGGATCACATCCTCCGTGCGCAGCATTTCGTCCAAAGTAATCTCCAGCTCCGCCTCCTCCACCTCCAAAAGCTGCTCCGCAGTCTGGATCAGCTGCTCCCTTACCGCATAGCAGTGACCATTCTCGGAGAGTTTATTCAATGTATAGAGAATACCGCTCCGCAGACGGATAAAACGATCCTTCTCAATGCCCATCTTCTCCGCTATGGTATCCGCCGTCTTGAAACCGATGCCCCAGATATCGTCGGCCAGCCGGTAAGGATTCTCCTGCACGACGCTGATACTGTCACTGCCATAGGTCTTGAAGATCTTCGTGGCATGGCTGGTGCTGACCTCATGCCCCTGCAGAAAAAGCATGATATTTTTGATCTCCTTCTGCTCTTCCCAGCTCTTCTTGATCCGCTCCACCCGCACTCTGCCGATGCCTTCCACCTCGATCAGCGCATCCGGATTTTCCTCGATCACATCCAGCGTGTCCTTTCCGAATTTCTCCACAATGCGGCGGGCAAACTTGGGACCCACGCCTTTGATCAGACCGGAACCAAGATATTTCTCGATGCCGTAAACCGTAGCCGGAAGGGTCTCTTCGAATTTCTCCACGGAAAACTGGCGGCCGTATTTGGCATCTACCTTCCAGACGCCTTCCAGCGCAAGCACCGAGCCTACGTGAGTGTCCGGCATAATGCCGACTACCGTCACCAGATCCTGGGCATTCTTGACAGCGCACTTGAGCACCGTGTAGCCGTTGTCGGCATTCTGATATGTAATTCGCTCTACCACACAGCGTAAATGATCCATGGCGGCCTCCCTGTTTTCTGTCACAGGGTCTCAACAAGCCCCTAAATAACGAGACTCCGAGACCCCGTCTATGATTAAAAGGTAAACTCCACCTTTAAAAGGTAAACTCCACCTTCTGCAACGCCGCATCTGTACTGCAATTACCGATATAAGCAATATACCTGATATCCTCTGTCACGAATGCATCTTTTTCCTCATCGAAATATGCCATGGCATCTTTGGAAACGCTTAAGGAAACGACCGTCTCCTCACCGGGAGCCAGTTCTACACGCACAAAATCTTTCAGAACTTTTACCGGTCTGTCTACCTTGCTTCCCTCACATCCCACATAGAGCTGTACGACCTCTGCCCCCTTGACCGTACCCGTATTCTTAAGCGTCACACTAAACTTTGCCGTATCGGCAAATACCTCTGCCCTGGGCCTGTCAAATGCAAATTCCGTATAGGAAAGACCATATCCGAAAGGATAGAGCACCTTCCTGCCTTCCTTCTCCATCTTGCAGTAACCATGATAATACTCATATTCGATCTCATCACAATCCGGATCAAAATACGGATAATCCTCTTCGCTGTATGCCACGGTATAAGGCAGCTTCCCGCTGGGACATACGTCTCCGAACAGAATATCCGCCAGAGCATTACCGCCCTCCATGCCGCTGTAGAAAGAGAAAATCACCGCCGGAACATCCTTCTCCCACTCGTCGATCAGGATCGCACTGCTGCCCACGATGGATACAATCGTATTCTTACAAAGTCCTTTTACCCCTTCGATCAGATCGATATCCCTCTGGTGCAGGCGCATGGAAACACGGTCGCCGCCCATAATCTCAATATCGCTTCTGTCCGCCAGGAACTCTCCCTCATCGCTGTGTATATACCCCGCCACAATCACGACTGCATCCGCATCCGCGGCAAGCTTCCTCGCCTGCTCAATGTCTTTACCATCATGATAGACAATCTGTGCCCTGGGCATTTTCTTCATCAGACCCTTAAAAGGCGTTATCGTATAATACGGATGCACTTTACTGGATCCATGGTCGCCAATGTTCTCGATGTCGCCAAGCACGCCGAGCACCACGATCCTGTCCGTTGTTTTCTTGTCAAGAGGAAGCACCTTCCCTTCATTTTTCAGAAGCACCATGGACTCCTGTGCAGCCCTCTTAGCCACTGCTATATGCTTATCACAGGCCAGAACATCCTCTCCATAGGCCTGTGGGTCTTTTCTCGTCTCATAATAAAGGATCGTCCTTAAGATATAGCCTACCGCCTCATCCAGATCCGCCATCTCCAACCGGCCATCCTCGAGCGCTTTCGGCAGATCTTCTATATAGTGGCAGAAGCAGGGCATCTCTATGTTCATGCCGCCTTTGACACCCTTCACGCCGTCATGAACAGCCCACAGGAAGTCTGATAACGTGAAGCCGTCAAAGCCCCATTTATCCCGCAGGATGTCCCGCAGAAGATAACTGCTTTCCGACGCCTGTTCGCCAAGTACCTTATTGTATGCACCCATCACCGATGCTGCCCCTTCCTCGATGCAGCGTTTGAAATGCGGAAGGAATACCTCGTGCAGCGCCCTCCTGGAAATCTGCACATCTGCCTTAAAGCGCGCATTCTCAATGCTGTTTAATGCAAAATGCTTAATGCAGGCCATAACGTTCTGACTCTGCACGCCTCTTGTCAGCGCAGCGCCCATCTCTCCCAGATGATACTGATCCTCACCGTAGCACTCCTGTGCACGCCCCCATCTCGGATTTCTGGGAAGATTGATGCATACCCCGCCGAAATAATTGCCGCCCACGGCTCTTACTTCCGCACCGATCGCCCTGCCGATCTCCTCTTCCAACTCCCGGTCAAAGGTGGCACCCCTTGCCATCGATACCGGGAAACAGGTGGCGGATCCCGCAACCACGCCGCGCGGTCCATCTACGAACCGTACATTAGGCAGTCCCAGCCGCTCCACAGCCATCGTCGGATAAGGCCTCACATTGTAGTGCTCCAGCACAAACAGATCATCCAGAAGCTTCTGCTCTGTTTCCTGCCCGGACATGATTCCGATCTTCTCCTCCACGGTCAGTTTGGCAGTCACTTCCTCCACAAAGGCCCTGATCACTTCCTTACTGCAGTTCTCCGTTAATTTTGTGTTCTTTACTACATCCCTCATACCGTTCTCCTTTCATCCCCTCCTGCCTGTAAAGCCATAAGATATATGCTGTCAGACAGTTATTCTTCTCCTGCTTATATTTTAGGAAACCTAACGAAAAATGACAAGCCTTACCCCAAACTTTTCTTTATCTTGCGAAATACGGCATTCGGACTTCTTGTAAATTCCGCAACCGTATATCTCTCAACCAATTTATGATCCCGGTATACATGAATCTCATCTTTTTCAAACAGAACCGTCGCCTTATTGAATTTAAAACCCAAATCGTTGCTCTCATCATCAATCTCCGGATTCTTCACTGCCCGTTTCAGTTCCGTATAAAGTCGATACTCCTCCTCCGACCGCAGCAGCAACTCCGGGTATTCAGCGCTGTGCTCCAGCAAAAACAGATTCGTCAGGCATCTTACCTGCCCAAACTCCTTAGGAGCTACGACACGCTCTAACCGCTTCCACTCTTTTACCTCCAGCAGGTAGTACTCCTCCGAAGAATTTTTCGGCAGTTCACGGATCTGGTTTCTTTTTACCGGAATACACTTCGTCACCACACCGTAATAGCGGATTCCCGCCTCCGGCCCAAAGAAATTTTTCGACTGGTATATGGCCACATAATGGATTGGAAAAGCAGATTCCGGAAGCTGACTTGCCGGAATATGATAAAAGTTATGCCGCAATGCCACATCCAACTGTGCTTTACTCCTCAAACTTCCTACCAATACATCCCGATTCTCCCAATCCACTTTCATGAGTTTTTCTTCAATTCCTCTTGGCAGAGTCGCTCTCTCAAATGCAGAATCCGGCGAATCGGCAATCAATTCCTCCAACATCTGCGCCACCAATTCTGTGGCTGACGGCAGGAAGGGCAAGCCACCAATGTTAACTTCTTCAATACTTCTATAAAATCGATGAGTTTTATACCTTTCCAGATCAGAATAGGGAAACAGCACATAGGCTCCAAACATAGTCCGCTCATAAGGAGACGCCCCGTTCTGATAGACAATCGCATCCCGGTAACGGTGCATCGTATTGATATCGTCTACCTCCGGTCCTGGACTTTGGGAAATCGCCGTATAATAATCCGTTCCCGGAAGCGCCGGATTCATTCTGTATTTCGCATCGAATACATATTCATACTGCCTGTTTTGCTTAAATCCTGAGCGTTTTCTCAAGGAGAGCACATTGTCGGGTCTTTGTGCAACAGTAGGACTTCCCGCAGTCTTTGGATTGTAGGAAAGCGTAATGATATCCCCATTTTCAGTATTCTCATACTTCACCTCGGACCCCTGCCCTTTTACCAGTGATACAAACAGTCCGTTCCCCTGTATCTTAATAATATCCTGAGAAATCATCTTATAGCGGTCTTTCATCATACTGTTCAATTTAATAAAGCACCAATATTCATACAAAACCGCCAGATCTTTGACAGAAATATGGAAGACATCCCCCGTAGCAGAAAGTCCACGCAATAGCATCAAATAATATTTATACAAATCCCGATATCCTGACGCCATAGAAAAGACAAGCGACATCCCCGCATCTGCCTCTTTTTCCTCAATCCCCATGAAAAAAGCCGTATGCATACGCCGCCTGCACGCGCAGATCATACCGTCGATTTCCTCTACGACTGCCGGATCCTTCGCCCTTTGAAGTTTTAAATAATTTCTCTTAAAATCTTCCAGCTTCTTGATCGTTGTGCGCAATATAAATTTGGACATGCGGTTCTCTTTGGTATCATAGGTTACCTGTTTTCGTACGCCAAGTACCCGATCAACCATAATTCGACTGCCCGATTTCGTCACATGGTCGGGGTGTTTCTCCAACCAGCGACAGCCGCTTGCATCCATTCGTTTCACTTTATGCTCCGGAAGTACCTCTCTGCGGGTCTCCAATAGATGATGCGGACAGGCCAAAATCATATCAACCGCTTTCAGAAAATCTCCAAAAATCTTACGAATTACCGCAAAAAACTCGACCGGACTGCTTGAAACACTGTTCCCTTGTCGATAGCCAAGATACGTTGTTTTCAAAAAGTCAAAGATTACATTGTAAACCTCCGCCGTCACATCGGCTACAATCGCCTGATAGTCCTCTTTGTAACTGATTTTAGAAGGATACACTTCTACCACAAGTCTGAGATACTCCGTGCCATTGATTTGAATTACAAAATCTGAAAAACCAATCTCATTGCCAAAGTTAATCACACCCGATAAGATATTGTATTTTCGACTGGCCCTCGTAACCTTCTTACGAATATTTATGTTATCATGCCAAAAGGTAACCTCATCCTCTTCTGCACCAGCTTCAATTACGATTTCGTAATTCTGTTGTTCATAGAACAGCGGCTTTGTCTTGTAAATACCGCTGTTATCACCCTCTATAGGAAAAAGTGCACCACTGCTATCCTGCAAAGTGAGCGCAAAGGTATCCCGGCAAAACACCTTCATAACCGCTTCTGGGGCATCATAAGAAGCCCTCTCAAATTTAGGATGGGTTCCGCGGCCTTTTATCATAATATTGACTTTCTTCGTCTGAATATAACATAATTCATCAGAGCCAATAGGAAGTAAATCCATCCTCTTCATATCTCCTTATCATAAATGCAATCTTTTCTGCACTTTTCCGGTATCGGCTATTACTATCCGAAGCCAAAGACATGATATTTTTTACCAAATCCGACTGTTCCGGCTGAATACCTGCATGATTCCCGACACAAACTTTGAATAAAGCAAGCAACATTTCCTTAATAGCTATGCTGCTACCTTGAATACGCGGTAGAATTTTCTGCAGAATTTCATTGTCCATTGCCTCATCATCTGTTAACAACCCACCAGCCTTCTTATTATTAAGCAGATAAAAGACAATCTCATCTCTGACCCGATACCCTACATGCGCATTGGCAGATTGTAGAATTTTGTTGATTTTCTGGAGTTCCAAGCAATACTGTCCTACGGTCTCCGCTTCCCCGATACAATCCTTTTGCAGGATCAGGTATTCTGTCCTCAAAAATGTGTTGTCTGTTTGTACCGGCTCAGCCGCTATGTTTACGGGCTCTTTGGCAAATGGAGATTCTAAATCCACAAAAGAAAATTCTATAGTATTGGCCCGGTCCAGAACCTTCTTGCTAAACGGGAAGGTCGTCTCATCCATATTTACCGTACCTACAATATAAAGGTTCTCGGATAGCTGCATCCCCGCATATTTCTGATCACACTCCCTGCTGCCACATTGTGCAGCCGACATAAGCGGTACAGTTACAATTCTGCCCTCCGCATCAAAATCACGGCTTTCAATCACCGATAAAATGTCACTCATGTAGTATTCTACTCTGGCTAGATTCATCTCGTCCAGGCAGAGAATATAAGGCTTGTCCCTGTTTTCAGATGCATCGAAAACAAATTCTGTGATTGCCCCAGGAACAAATTCCCCGTTCAGATTAATATGACCAAACAAATCCGAGGAGTCCGACCAATCCGGCCTTACAGGCACCATCTTGTATACCGCACCTATGGCCTGGGCAAATAGCTGTACAAGCCTGGTCTTACCCGTCCCACTTGTTCCCGCAAGAATGACAAACGGCTTCGATTTCAGACTCAAATAAAAGTTTTCTACCAGACCGTCACTATATTGAAAGCCTCTTGCGGCAATATAGGTCTTAATTCTGGCAACCACATCCTTCGTCTCCAACTGTTCCTCACCTCCTCGCGGTAAATTACTCGAACTTTCATCCGGCTTCTCACCGGCGTATTCCTTATAGATGATCATCATTTTCTCAAGATCATCACACAGCTCTTTCTCTTCCGGCACCGAACCTTTGCTGTATTTCTTATAAAAAATCGTTCCTTTTTGATACATTTCGGCAAGCTCTGTCAAACCGTCTCCGAGATTAATATTCTCGTCCGTAGAAAACCCTCTGCTGTCTATTTTTCCGGCAAGTTCTTTTGCCTTTCTGCGCATAATTTCTATGGTTTCTTTCTTGGAGTTATTCTTCCTGATCTCTGTACAGCCTTGATTTAGAGTCAGGTATAGAGAATTGCCATCTTTGGAAAGCAGATATACGATGTAAACACCTTTGGTAGCCGTTGTCGTGATTTTCCTGTTGAAGATACAGATCCATGGAACCATGGCCCAATTACCCTGCCCAACACTTCCTGTAATCAAATATGCCTGACGGTCTACCAGACCAGTTTGATAAATAGATTCCGGAGCATCATTTCGGAGATAGACACCCAGAGGATGACCGGCAAAGGGACGCTGCTTGGCGGGGATGTAGTCAGTTAGGAAGCGGGTGATGATGGGGTGTAACAATGTACTGTTCATATTTACCTCCATGCCGAAGCAGTCTTTTGCGAAGGCTGCGAGCCAAATCTCAAATTTGGCTCTGCAATCCCGAGTTTGTGGCTCCGGCACAAACTCGCAGTTGAAAAATCAGCATATCAGTGTGATTTTTCAACCTTTGACCTTTCTCTTTTGTAAACTATGCATTGTTATGTACATAACTATCATATTATCCATTTCATACAGCTTTCAATGCTCTTTTGATTCTTAGTTCCAACTCTTTCTTTGGCAGCCGAATCTTTCCGCCATTATACTTCTGTAATCGGTTCAAACACTCAAAATATTCTTCTTTTCCAATATAAACACCTTCGTACAACTGATCCAGAATTCCGATCGTTCCCATCACAGATATACCTTCCCTCTGCGCTGCCCTCCTGAGCGGTCCATCACCTGTCAACAAAGTGATTCTACGGCACTTGGCCATTGCCAACGCAACACCATCATAAACAGAAAGCTTTGGATAAGATTCCATATATATTTCAGCACAGAAAAACTCGTCTTCCTCCAATTCGGTCTCAACCAACCCCAATGCCAATAAATTCTCACTTAATCCTGCCGGTGATAATAGTTCGTCATGTATCGCATCTTCATTCATCAAATAAATATACGGCAGTCTAAAGGGCAGCTCTAGCTGTTCAATCATCATAAAATCCAGCCACACATTGGTATCGCTACTAATATATTCCATCCACAGCCCCCTCTTCTGAAAAACACTGCTCTGCTACAAACGAATAGGGCTGTTTCAATAATTCTGCGCCTTTCTGTATGGATATCTCACTCTCACTGACTGCACGGAATACCAACTGCATAAATAAACCTGGTTCTTCTTTCCGGATACGAGTTGGCTCATGCTTCTTCCATCCCGCCTGACCAGCTTGAATATAAAAATTTTTTGTCACATTGTCATTTACGATCCCACAGAGATTCGCACGCTTAACCAGAAGATACATGGAGATACCATATTCCTTGCACGTGAGGATCATATCTTTCGTGATGGCCGTTCTTCTGATTCCCAACTCTCTTTTTGCATCAGGAACAGGAAAAAGGAAAGCTCCACTGATTGCAGTCGCCATCTTTTCGATCTGTTTTTCCTCCATGTCATCCGGCCACTTAAATATAAAATGTGCCAGCTCATGTGCGATTGTGGATCTAATCCTCTCCGTACTCATTCGGCCATTCACTATAATATACGGTCGTCCATTCACTGATCCATTCATTCCCGAGAATGCATCATTCTCAATCTCCATTACATAAATCAAAATGCCCTTGTTCTCCAGGAGATCGACCAGATTCCCCACCGGTCCGAACTCTGAAATACGAAGATATTTACGCATTGCCATTGCATTTTCTTCAACATTGTCAGTTAACATCAGCCCATGACAAACCGGTGCATCCGGCAGTACATCTCCTCCAAGAGCATCAATGACCGAATAGAACCTGCCCAAATATTCCTCAACAGATTCTTTTATATATTCCTGCTGTCTGATAGAAAGTTTACTGCTCTTCCTGAATTCCCCATGCGCAAATACAAGTTTCGTATTTCTATTGTTTAAAAAGTCGGTAGTTCTTACCCCCAATGCCTTTGCAAGTGCTCGGATCATATCTATACCCGGCTTTCTCTCTCCACTTTCGTAATAGCTAATCGTCATTGCGGATACCCCAACCATAGAGGCCAGCTGTTTCATGGACATACCATTTTTTAATCTATAAAATCTCAAATTTTTACTGAACATTTCACCGCCTCCTTCTGTTTATATTTTAACATTTTTGACAGAAAAGTAAACAAACAAAAAGACATATCCTGCTAAATTTTTCACAGGTTATGCCTTGTATAATCTCACACTATTTTATATCCGCTCCCAGATCTCATATCCCTGCCTTCTGGCCGAATCATACACCGGACGCATATTCTTCATCAGAATATTATAAAATTCCTCTTTTGAGTTTCCTTTACGGTACAGCTCCTGGCCGGCCCAGATAGAATGCAGATTATCTCTGTAACACGCTTTAAATAATCCGTAAATCCCTTCTTTACTGTGTATGATTTCATACATCATATATTGGTTGGAGGCGAATCTGCCAAAGAACGGATCCCACTTAGGAAGTTTATTGCTCTTAGCAGAATTCAAAGAGGAATCCATCGGCATTAGATTCCAGAGCTCATCGTTCATCACAAAGGACCACGGGATAAAATGATCCACATCATATTGCTTCGGCACTACCGGATCGCCTGTAAATACATCTCTCACTTCACCTAAATCCAAGATCCCCTCCCAGAGTTTACGCACTCTGTTCAATTTCCGCATCTTCTCATCCATAGGCGCCAGCTTATAGATCAGACCCGGGATTTCCGGATTATTATTTTGAAGCCATTTTACTTTTTCATACTGGATCCAGCCAAGTATCGAGACCGTATGATCCTGAATCATTTTGATCCAGGAAGTATTAAAATAGACTTCTTTTTTCAGCCGGCTTCCGGAACCCAGCGTATAAGGCAGTGGCGTTATCGCCTGATCAATACGCTCAATATATGCCGTCATCCTTACAACACTTCCCCATTCTGCAGGCTCGATGCTTTTGCGGAAAAACCCGGCCAGAGCGCGGTACGGCACCATATTGGTAAGCTGCTCTTTGTATTTCTTCAATTCGGCATTATAATTTTTTATCTCGTTTTTGATTTCAACTTTTGATGCATTCGCCGGAAGTTTACTCAATTCAGACAGATAGAGGATCGCTCTTTCCAGCCCGTCTCTCACATTACCATCGCTTTGCATCCCGCTTAAATGAATATGAAATTCCCTCACAGAATACCAGGCATTGGCTATCATCTCATCTATAATCTCGTCGAATGTGGTTTCTGTTCTATTTTCGGATATCAGTCCAACGATTGCCTCCAGCCAGTAGAATTTATAGCAATAAGACGGATCCTTCATCATCTGTGAAAATCCTTCGATATCCAGAGAACTGTAATATTTACCGTCAATATTCAGTGTATATCCTATTTCCGCAGGATTATATTGAGCCATTGTTCCTCACCTCTTCCCGGCCGTACATCAGCTGATATCCATTGTTCTTCTATCTGTAAGCCGCCAATTTCTTCGATAAAGCCGGCAAACCTTGCCTCTGTCATATCTGTAAAGTATCTTCCATTGCGTTCACCCGAAAAAGTTCCGTATTTAAAGGATGTATAGATAATGCCATTGGCTTTCAGTGCTGCCTGCATCTTACGCATAACATCGGCCAGTTCGCTCCAAGGCAGGTGTAGAATAGATGCACATGCCCAGATGCCATCGTATTTGTGAATCGCTGACAATTCCCAGAACAGCATGTGACGGGCTTTTGTACCGGTGTATTGCGATGCAAGTTTACATAACTCCAAAGATCCGTCTATGGCTTCGACATGGTGGCCCTGCGACAGGAAATATTTCGTGTCGCGGCCGGATCCACAGCCGAAATCAAGGATTGCAGAGCCTTTGGCTAATTTTGATAAAAATATGTTTTGTGTATCCTCAAAGTTTACCGATACTGTACTGTCATAAAACTGCTCAGCCTTATTGTTATAATATTTGAGAGTATTCAGATCCTGCATGCTTTTTACCTTTTCTACTAATTTAATATATCAGAAATTACTTAGTCGCTGTGCCGGCAATCTCATAACAATTCCATTCTATCATGTCCTTTGGCCCGCCTCAATCAAAACCAGATATCCTTTGAAATAATGTCAGGATAAGGCTCAAAAAAGGAGCCCCGCCCACGCAAGACTCCTTCTTTCCCAACGCTTTCCCATCACTTTCCTGTCTTTATATCCCTACCTCGACGGCACCATCCGTATGATCCTGCCCGCGAACTCGTTAAAGTTCTGCGTCTGCAGGATCACTCTTCCCGGTCCGGTCAGCTTCGTCAGGAACAGTCCCTCACCGCCCAGGAAAATATTTTTAAGCCCCTTCACCGTCTCGATCTCATAATTCACCGACCGCTCGAAGGCCACCACATTGCCGGTATCCACCTTCAGCACCTCACCAGGAGCCAGATCCTTCACCACCTTGTTGCCGTCAATTTCCAGAAAGACCATGCCTGTTCCGCTGATATCCTGCAGGATAAATCCTTCACCGCCAAACAATCCGGCGGAAAATTTCTTCGTAAATGTTACATTCAAGTGCACCGTCTCCTGCGCGCAGAGGAAAGCACCCTTCTGGCAGATCATGCCGCCGTTCGCTCCCACGTCCACCGGAAGCACTTCGCCGGCTACGGTCGATGCGAAAGCCACCATACTGCCTGCACCGCACCGCTATAAGACGGTGTAGGCGATGCTGTCCGCCAGCGTTTCACGGACACGCTCAGCGATATTCAGTTCGTCCAGTTCCTCCAGAAAACTTCCTTCTTTCAGATATTCCATATCTGAAGCAAGCTCCCCGTAACAGTCCTGTGCAATCCGGGAAGCAATCTCCCAATCCTATCCACGAATCCCGCTTCTTTGTCTGTATCCCCGTATATCCCTTCCAGACGGTCAAGTACCGCTTCCTGATGTCCCCCTTCATCTCCCAACGCCGGGGAAACGTCCGATGCGCCTTGCCTTATGCACGTCCGATATGTCAAAGACATACCGCAATCCGGTGTTGGGACTTCCTTCTTCATCAAATAAGGCGATACCCTTCCCGTGCCGGATATAAGCACTATCTATCGAAAGATTACATGATCAATCTAAAGTAGTCCCTTATGGATCGTTCTGTTGGGAACATCTTCATCAGGTAGACCTTCTTGCACCTACGAAAAAGAAAATTACAGACCATGAATATCATGCGGGACGGAGGGGACAAAAGAAACTGGACGAACGCAACCGACAGATTCTGGCGAACAGCCTTCCCATACGCAGAACGGCATTCCAGACACAGAAGGATTTCTTACGCTCCGCAATCGAAGCCAGCGTCGTCAGTTCCTGCAACCGGGAAGACCATCCTGATACCTTTCTGGGTGATTCCGCTTTTGACACGATCGAAACTTACGGCTTTCTCAAGGATGAATTCCATTTCTCCAGGGCACTGATCCCTTACAACCCGAGAAACGAAAGCTCCCTTAAAAAAGTCGGCTATAACCCTTATGGCTATCCCACCCGCCCCAAAGACACCTCCCTGGACTGAAATATGCCGGGCATTGTGTAGGAGCGAATCTACTTCATAATAAATGAAAGTTTCTTCAAATTGCAGGTACAGACGACTTCCAAATACTGTACTTTCCCGAATCTCCAGTCCTCATATTTCTGCCTAGGCAGCACCCCTATGTCAACCAGTACGTCTACCGGGGCGGCATAGCCCCGATACCGGCACTGATGGTAAACAGCAGAATGTACTTTCTCTATCAGTTCTGATTCTTTCACTTTGCCCCCCCCCAATGTAAATACCCCGGCTGTATTCATTCGCAACCGGGGATTCTATTATTTTTCCTCTATTGTATCTGCAAAAAGGCAATTATCATATCGTTTGAAGCAATCCTTTTTCAATTTCCCGGACATCTTCCACAGAAAGCTCCGTAAAATACCCGGCGATTTCCTCTGCTGACATTTTCCCCGTCTTTAACATGTTTTCTGCTGCTTTTCTTGCTGTTTCTTTCTTCTCACTTACGATATGAGTACGCATAATCCTTTCTTCATCAAACAAAGTCATCATGATAGACACAACCTCCTTTTCCCTGCTCTCCAGAAATTCGCGGAGCAGATTCCTGTCTTTGCAGATGCGGATGGTTTCCGTGACAGCCTCCCGGCTTCTCCCATACCGCTTTATTTGTTCGTTATATACCTTTGTAAAAGCAACATACTGACTAATGATGTCATTTCCTTTGCCGTCATAGATTACTTTTACCTTTACTTCAATGGAACATTCTTTTCCTTTGAAAAATTCTTTGGAAAATGAAATCGTTTCCGGCCTGCTGACACGCTCCCCTGTATAGATCATATATATCTCCGGCTCCGGCACATGGACTTTCTTGCTTCCATATAAATCTGCGGCCTGCTCTTCAAAATAATCATGGTAAACCTGCGCCAAATACATCAGCGCACGTATAATGATATTCATTGTCCAGCTCGACTGTTGCTCGACCAGGAACAAAATTTTGTCCCCAACCCGGAAACCCAGGTCATTATAGATCCCGTTGGTAAGCACGTTCCTTATCGTTATATCCGTAAGCGCATCTTCCGTAGCCTCCGTATCCTCCGGATGAAGCGCACGGTATAGCTGTATCAGGTATTTTTTATCCCGAAAGATCGTCGTGAATACGCTGTCTTTCACCGTATATTTGGCAAAGGAATCCTTTTTTTCCACTGCTTTCTCTTTTGGCTCTTCCTGAATTATTCCACCCTGCATAATATCACCCCGGTTCCGGCTTACGCCTGACAGGGAAGTTTCACCCTGTCTGTTATGGCTTTATTATACAGAGAAACTCCATAATGTTCAAGACATAAAAAAGGAGCCCCGCCCACGCAAGACCCCTTCTTTCCCATCGCTTTCCTAACACTTTCCTGTCTTTATATCCCTACCTCGACGGCACCATCCGTATGATCCTGCCCGCGAACTCGTTAAAGTTCTGCGTCTGCAGGATCACTCTTCCCGGTCCGGTCAGCTTCGTCAGGAACAGTCCCTCACCGCCCAGGAAAATATTCTTAAGCCCCTTCACCGTCTCGATCTCATAACTCACCGACCGCTCGAAGGCCACCACATTGCCGGTATCCACCTTCAGCACCTCACCAGGAGCCAGATCCTTCACCACCTTGTTGCCGTCAATTTCCAGAAAGACCATGCCTGTTCCGCTGATATCCTGCAGGATAAATCCTTCACCGCCAAACAATCCGGCGGAAAATTTCTTCGTAAACGTTACATTCAAGTGCACCGTCTCCTGCGCGCAGAGGAAAGCGCCCTTCTGGCAGATCATGCCGCCGTTCGCTCCCACGTCCACCGGAAGCACTTCTCCGGCTACGGTCGATGCGAAAGCCACCATACTGCCTGCCCGCTCCGCCTTATAGGTGGCCATAAACAGCGACTCCCCTGTAAACATCCTGCCGATGCTCTTGCCCAGGCCGCCTCTCATATTGGAATCCATAGCGATCCCGTCCGACATCCAGGCCATTCCGCCCGACTGTGTGTACATGGATTCTCCCGGAGCGTCGAAAAGCACCTCCACTGCCGGCATTGTGTCACCAATGATTCTGTACTGCATACTCAATTCCCCCTTATGGTAGATTTCCTTTTTTATTCATAGTACCACCATTCTCCCTGTTGGGGCAATCTTTTCTATCCTCTACTTTCCTTTTTCTCATGAAAATAAATGAACACCAGTCCCAGCATCGCCAGGGCGATCAATACCGCCGTCAGATAAAAACTGGAAACATATCCCTGAAGCGACGTTACCGCATTGCCAACGATAACTCCCGCGATCATGGGCGCTATTCCCTGACCGATATCGCCTCCCAGATAAAATGTGCTGGTGGCAGAGCCACTGCGTTCCTTTCCGGCTTTCTTAATACTGGCCGCCTGTAAGGACGGCTGTGCCGCCCCCTGTCCCAGGGCTTTCAGAACGGAACTTATCATGATCGCCGCAAACATCCCCTCCGGAAACTTTCCGGCGACTGCAAATAGAAACATGGAAGCACTGGTGATCGCCATTCCCGGCAGCGCCACCACATATAATCCCTTTTTATCCATCAGCTTTCCTGCCAGAGGGCGGGACAGGAACATCGCCAGCGCATTGAAGGTAAAATACAGGCTGATATTGGCAATCCCCAGCTCTTCCCCGTAAGGTACCAGATAAGCGGTTACAATACCGTTTGAAAAGGACAGTGTACTCGATACGCAGGTATACCCCAGCGCCTCCACAACGACCATATCCTTGATCCTGACAGACGATACCTTTTGCGTCACCGCCCGCTTTACGCCGGGATATTTCACTGCTACCAGCAGCACGATTTCTCCTGCACACATCAATCCGGCTATCCAGAAGACTTTTTCCATTCCGATCTGTTCGGCTAATATCGCTCCAAAACCCGGTGCCGTCGCCGATGCGATGACATTCGCCAGACCGAAATATCCCAATCCTTCTCCCAGTTTGCTTCGCGGTACATACTGTGTTATCAGAGAGATCAAGGTCGTACCGTTGATCGCGAAACCGACCCCGTGAAGCACTCTGGCCAATACGATAAACGGCAGTGCCTTGGACAGTCCATAACCAAAAGTACCTGCCGCCATTAGCAGCGTGGCGATCCTGACCAGCCAGATTTTATTAAAGCGGTCCGCCATCATGCCGCAAAAGGGCCTGCTGACCAATGCCGTTATGGCGAACATTCCCACGATCACACCTGCCGCTTCGTCGCCAAGCCCCACTCCATCTCCTGTCAGATAAGGGATCAGCATCGTACTTACCATGAAAAATCCAAAATATGCGAAGATATTTGCTACCATCAAAGCGACATATTGAGGATTCCACAGCCTTTCTTTTTCCATTCCCATTTCCTCTCCATTTCCTGCCGGAATCCCTGTATCCGAAAGCAGATTCCGGCTCCGTCACGATATTTTTCTTTCCGTTTTACAGTTTCCTGCTTAATGCAGTGCAATTTCGTCCTGTGTACGTTTTCTCTGGAACGGATTGGGAATGAGGGGTTTTATCGCCTGGATCACTTCCGTATCAAAATTCACTCTGACTTCACACTTTTCATCCAGGATCATGGTATTGACCGTCTCCTCCGTGCTCGGCTCCCACTTCGGCAGACCGCTGTGATTGGGATCTCCATATTTGGCAAAATTGGTTAACAGGGTGGACATTTTCTGTTCAAGCGCGTCGGAAACGCCGGGTTTATTGCAGATCAGTACCTTATCCGTGTTGTTAAAAAAGAACGGCAGGTCGGAACAATGCCAGGGCCTTTTCCCATCCTGATAGGGGAATTCATAGTTAAACAGATAGTTGTATACGGGCGCTTTCCCGTAAGAAGCCTTTTTCTTCACATAACTGACGGTGGGTGTGCGCGTAAAGCAGTCCAGACTCAGGATGTCGATCAGATTCTGTCCCGGGTAAGCTGCTTCAAATTTCGCCACGATATCCTCCGTCGCATCGCCAAAGGTTTCTCTGACAATCGCGATCTGCTCTTCCCGTGTCTTTTCATGTTTCTTCGCTACGCCGGGCTGAAATGCCATTTCGCCAAACACGCTTCCTACCACCATCGGAATCTCCTGCGCATGTTCTCTGAAACCGACTTCTTCCGGGTATCCCACGAAATAATCATTGGGAATCGGAGAACAGCCTACATAACCGCCTGCCGCCTCCACGTCCCCTTTTACTTTCAGATACGCCGCCGCCAGAGCGCTGTAGGATACCGTCTCGATCTCTTCGATCTTTTCAGGGGCAATTCCCAGCTCTGCCAGCATTGCGTCTACCAACGGATGTGCATCACAGTTCTTCGGCGGTGTCATGATCGTACCGCCTTCCGGTCTCACACCGCTCATCACCATCGCTTTGTGAAACAGCCCGTCAGCACTTGGCATCTGCAGAAGAGACGTCACTTTCCCGCCGCCACCGGACTGGCCGAAAATCGTCACGTTCTCCGGATCGCCGCCAAAATTCTCAATATTGTCATGTACCCACCGCAGTGCATACTCGATATCCGCCATACCGGCATTGCCCGAATTCTTATACTTTTCGCTGTAGTCCTCCAGATTTAAATATCCCAGAATATTAAGTCTGTGGTTGACGGTCACCACCACCACATCATGATACATGGCCAGATTCGCCCCGTCGTAACAAACCTGCTCTATGGAAGAGCCGTTTGAAAATCCACCGCCATGCAGCCATACGAGTACCGCCTTCTTCGCCCCCTTTTTCACATCAGGACTCCACACATTTAAGAACTGACAGTCTTCGCTTTTCACCCAATAACGGTGCGGAACCATGATCTCCCCTTTTGTCGTCTCCGGATCATACATGGGGCATACCGCTCCATAGCTTAAAGCCTCCTTTACACCTTCCCAGGGTTCCACCTCCACCGGCATCTGAAAACGTCCGGCATCCGCGTATTTGATCCCGTGAAAGGTATAGATCCCGTCCATGATATATCCTCTGATCTTTCCTTTCTTCGTCTCGATAACAGGTTCCGTTGTCGTACAAATAAATTGATGCGCCATAAAAGCTCTCCTTTCTTTTCTTCCTAACATTTGTATTTGTCAGCCGCTGCTGCTTTTTCCTCTTTTGTGATCACCTTCTTGCCTTCCAGAGAAGTATTTTTTTCACTGTAAAAAGGGATTTTTTTATATCTGAAATGAATTAAAAATGCGGTAGCCGCACAGCTGAGATAGCCTGCCGCCGTCAGCAAAGCCGTGCTCCACATGCCGTCCCTCACCGCATATACAAGCGCCGTTACAGCCGTGCCGGACAGAAGAATCCCTCTTAATCCTGTTGCTGCTCCGAGAATCCTGTCTACCTCCTGATACGTCATTTTCGTGGTGCGATGGCCCGCACATATAAATTTGATCAGCGCCGAGAACTCCAGCACATGGATGCACAGAGCCAATACGGCCGAAACGACGCCGGGTCCGCTGACGTTGACCGCCGCCCTCCGGGAGCCTGTCAGCAGATACAGGCCAATTCCCAGAAGGCTGAGTCCAAATTCCAGCCATTTTTCTCTTCGCAGCTTTTCTTTCGGCATATCCCATATGTACCAGGGGCCGCTGTAGCAATAAGCGATCCTGTAACCCTTTCTGTTGCCTGCCGGTACTTCCACCGCCGTATAATTTTCATCAAACAGATCCTTGAAAGATTTTCCTTTAAAGTGCATTGATGTCTCTCACATGACAGCAGGTCACGAAATGTCCCGGCCGCACTTCCTGCGCCTGTAAGGGTTCCAGGCACTTTTCTGTCGCATAAGGACACCGCTGTGCGAACCGGCATCCCGGTTTCGGATTGATGGGTGATGTGATCTCGCCCTTCAAATGAATCCGTTCGCTTTTATTATGGATATCCGTTGACGGAATCGCTGACAGCAGCGCCTTCGTATAGGGGTGCAGCGGATATGCAAAAAGTTCCTTTGTCGGACAGGTTTCCACCATCTGCCCCAGATACATCACACAAATATGGGTAGATATATGGCGCACCACCGACAGGTCATGGGTGATAAATACATAGGTAAGTTTATATTCCTCCTGCAGATCCATCAGCAGATTCAGGATCTGTGCCTGAATGGATACATCCAGCGCGGAAACCGGCTCGTCGCAGACGATAAATTTGGGCATCAGGGCGATCGCTCTCGCAATTCCCACGCGCTGTCTTCTGCCGCCGTCCAGTTCATGCGGATAGGAATCCCGGAAACGCTTTTCGATTCCGGCCAGATCCATCAGCCTGACACATTCCTCTTCCAGCTTATCTTTGGCAAATCTCCCCGACAGTTTCAAAGGTTCCATGATCGTATCCTGGATCGTCATACGGGGATTTAAGGAAGAATAGGGATCCTGGAAAATGATCTGCATATCCTCCCTGAGCTTACGCAGCTTCCTTTTGTCCGGATGCGTGACATCCTCCCCACGGAAACGAATGGTTCCTTCCGTGCTGTCAAGCAGGTGGATCATCGTCCGTCCCAGGGTGGATTTGCCGCAGCCCGATTCTCCTACCAATCCCATCGTCATCCCTTCTTCAATGGAAAAGCTCACATCGTCCACCGCGTGTACCATGCCGCGGCTGGTGGGAAAATATTTTTTCAGGTGTTCTACCTCAAACAAAGCCATCTGTTAACCCTCCTGCTCTTTCTTTCTACAACGCACATAATGAGATCCGCCGACTTTCTCCAGATCAAAGTGCTTTTCGGTGCATAGATCCGTGGCATAGGGACAGCGCGGTGCAAAATAGCATCCCGTCGGAAGCGCCGTGGGATCCGGCGGAAGCCCCGGCACCGGTGAGAGTCTGTGTGTATCCCTGGTCAGCTCCGGAATCGCTCCGAAAAGTCCCTCCGTATAGGGGTGCATCGGATGATCGTAAATTTCCTCCAGCGTCCCCTTTTCCACGATCTCGCCCGCATAAACGATCGCCACGTCATCACAGACCTGTGCTACCACTCCCAGATCGTGGGTGATCAGTATCATGGATGTTCCCCGCTGTTCCTGCAGTTTCTTGATCAGCTCCAGAACCTGCGCCTGGATCGTCACATCCAGCGCCGTGGTGGGCTCGTCCGCGATGATCAGCTCCGGATTGCAGGCCAGCGCGATCGCAATCACCACGCGCTGCTTCATGCCGCCGGAAAACTGATGGGGATATTCATCCACACGATCCTCGGAAATCCCTACCGTTTGCAGCATCTCAATAGCCTTTGCCCTGGCCCCGCTTTTATCCAGTCCCTGATGGACCATCAGCCCTTCCGCAATCTGGTCTCCCACCGTTTTCACCGGATTCAAAGCCGTCATGGGGTCCTGAAAGATCATGGATATCTTACCCCCGCGAATCTTCTGCATCTCCGCTTCACTGATCTTTAAAATATCCGTCCCATCGTATTCGATCACACCACAGACTTTCTGCGTCGCATGATCGGGCAGGATTCTCATGATCGATTTCGCGGTAGTTGTTTTGCCGGCTCCGGTTTCCCCGACAAGTCCCAGGGAACGTCCGCCGGGAAGATCAAAGGAAATATGGTTGACGGCCTGCACAGTCTCTCCTCCGGAGCGGTATTCCACCACCAGATCCTGTACGGACAGGCATCCTTTCTTGTCTGTATTATTCACACTTATCCTCCATTCTGCCATCGCCCCGCGTCAGGGACATGGCACAGATTTATCGATTATACAGTTATCATCTTAATCTCTCAGCTTCGGATCCAGCGCGTCGCGGATGGCATCCCCCACAAGGTTAAAACTGAGCACTGTCAGCATAATAAAAATACCGGGAATTACGCACATATGAGGATAGTCTCTGATAAAGGAACGCGCCGATGAAAGCATGGAACCCCATTCCGGTGTGGGTGCCTTCACGCCAAATCCGAGAAAGCTTAAAGCGGATGCCTGCAGGCCGGCGGATGCAATCCCCATCGCCATCTGCACGATCAGCGGAGAGATCGCATTGGGAATAATGTGCCGCAGAATAATCCTTCCTGTCGTACAGTTAATGGATGTGGCCGCCTCCACATATTCTGAACTGCGGATCGATAGGATATTGGCACGCATCATTCTCGCATACCCCGACAGTCCGCTGATCCCCATCGCTATAATGACCTTTGTAAAGCCGGGCCCCAGCACTGCCGATATGGCTATGGCAAGCAGGATACCGGGGAAAGCCTGAAATACATCCAGACAGCGCATGATAAAATTGTCCACCCTGCCTCCGAAATAACCCGCTGTCGCCCCGACGATGATTCCCAGCACCACGGATACGCCTGTGGAAACGAAACCGATGCTGATGGTATATTTTGCTCCGTACAGAATACGTGCCAGTTCGTCTCTTCCCAGCTCATCCGTTCCCAGCAGATGCTGCAGACTCGGCATCTGATATCTTGCTCTCATATCGATGGTCTCCCATCCGTATTTCAACAGATAGGGGGAGATAAAGGAAAGGACAAATAACGCCGTAACGAAAATCAGTCCCGTCATCGCCAGCGGTCTTTTCCTGATCCGGTTCCACACATAAGGGAGTGAACCGGGCTTATTGCTTTTCTTCGGCTTTTCAGCCGCTCTATTCACTTTACTTTTCATTTTACCTCCTACCTCCATTCCGAAACATTTCACGCTGCGTTTGCCCTCGGGCATACTCCGTTTCAATCCCTGTTATTTTTTCCTGCCGGATACATATTGCGCCTTGATCCGGGGATCCACAAAGGCATAGACAAGATCCACGATCAGCATCATGATCGCAAATGCGAACGCAATGTAGATGATCCCGCCCTGTACCACCGGATAGTCGCGGTTATTGATTCCTGCCAGCATAAAACTCCCGATGCCCGGAAGGGAGAATACGGATTCGATCACCGTAGCTCCTCCAAGCATGAAGCCGAAATGTCCGCCTGCAATGGTAATAATCGGGATCAATGCATTCGGCAGCGCATGTTTCAATATGACCGCTTTCTCACTCAGCCCCTTCGAGCGCGCCATCGTCACGAAGTCGGAACGGATCGTCTCCAGCATGCTGGATCTGGTCTGGCGGGCAATACCGGCCACGGAACCGATGGAGTTGGCTGTGATCGGCAGCACGAAATATTCCCAGCCTCCAATGCCGTTAGACGGGAGAATCCCCAGACGCAGCGAAAACAAGAGCACGAGCATCAGCGCCAGCCAGAAACTCGGCATGGAACTGCACAACATCGTAAAAAACAACCAGATACGATCCGGAAGCTTATCCGCCCGCAGCGCACAGTGAATCCCGATCGGTATACCGAGGATCAGAGACACGGCCACACAGAAAAATGCCAGGATCAGCGTATTGGGAAATCTTCCGAGCAGCTCACGTCCTACATCCGCTCCTGTAATATAGGATTCGCCAAAATCCAGATGACACAGATCAACCATAAAATTCTTCAGCCTGACAATATACGGATAATCAAGTCCCAGCCTCTCTCTCGTTTCCTGAATCTGTACCGGCGTAGCTGTATCTCCCAGCAAAATCTGAATAGGATCACCCGGCACGAAATACATGAGTGTAAAAATCAGAATGGCAACCACGATCAAAATAGGAATCATTTGAAGCAATCGCTTTCCAATATATTTCCACATATGCTATACCACCTCTCTAAAAATTTTTGTTGTTCGCCAGAATATGCCGAAAGATACATTATCCTGGCCGTCATTTTCAGTTCCTCTCCTTTCTCCGATTTCTTCCGTTTTTCCATTGGTTTGATAGTAGCATACCGACGTTTTTCTTCAATCTTTAACTTTTTTCCCGGCGCTTATTTTGCCGGGAAGCCAAAAAATGAAGCTCACTCAAAATTTGAAGGTGTGCTGTGTTTCTTCAATTCCCCGGGTGTAATACCCTCATACTTTTTCATGGCGCGGGTCAGTGCCTGGCTGTCCCAGAAGCCGGACATGCGCACCACGTCCTTGACGCTGTACTGCACGAGCAGTTCCTTCGCCTTCTCCACGCGCAGCCGTTGAATATATTCCGATATATTAATGCCCGCCGCATCCTTGAACAGATGGGACAGATGAGACTTGCTCTTCCCGAAACGATTGGCAATGGAAGAGACGTTCAACGTGTTATCCGTATAATTCTCCAGAATATATCTTTGTATCTCTTCTATTTTATCGCTTCCCGACGAAGCAGCATTCTCTCCTGCCGACAGATAATCTTCCAGCACGTTTTCATACTCTTTGCGAAATTCATCGATATTGCGGATATGATATATTTTACTTACCACTTTCCACGCGTCTTCCTTCTTTTTTTCCTGATTGGACTGCTCACACGCCGCAGTGATGATGATACCGGCCAGAGCATAGATCTGATAGCGGTCGATCCGCCAGCTGCGCTGTCCGGCAGTGGGCATATACTCATCTATCACTCTGTAGAAAAGCTCGGTGGCTCCTCTGTAATCTCTGTCTTCCAGCTTATTGACCAGATTTCTGACAATCTTGAAATAAGGCACTCGTTCCGCGGCATTTCTCTCACGGTCACGGCCCATATACTGATCTTTCTGCCAGAATTCAAGACTGGAAATCTCCTCCTGCGTCTTGTTGTACGCATCCTGCATACAGCGGGAGGTTTCCAGCCGGATCGGCCGCGAAATGGCCAGCGTCACATGGAAATGTTCCTCCATAAATGCCCTGCACTCTTCCAGATCCTGTACCAGAGATGTATAAGTAACTTTCTCATTTTCCTGTACCAGCGCCGGCATGAAGTTCAGATTGCTGCACAGAAAGCCCTTACTTTTCTCAAAAATTTTTTCCGACAGAATATTGTTCATCACATGATAAGACGAAATCGCAGGTTCATTTTCATTATTTTGAAAAATACCGTCCCTGTCACGTAAAATATGGATGGCAAACAGATACGCAGACTTCCCGGGATCCAGTCCCGTCATCTCCATCGTATCGGCACAGGCCTGATACGCGCAGCTTCCCTTCGTCTCCAGTACTCTGTTCAACTTTTCACCAATGGCGAATGGCAGAAAATAGCGGTTTTCCTTCGCGATGCTGCTGTTTTTTCTCTCCAGCAGGTAAATTCTTTGACCGGCCTCTTCCATGACCCGCTCCAAATCGACCTTTTTTTCTTCCAGTCTTACCACATCCGCAAGCCTTTGCGCAGGCTTCAGCATATGAAAAACAAAATACACCGCCAACGGGACGCCGGACAGAATACCCAGAAAGATCCCCAGATAAATCCAAATGGTAAAAGCTCCGGAACCCGCATAGAAAGTGCTCTCCGGCACCGCCACGCGTACGGCCGTATTTAATTTGGAATAAAGACTGGTAAAAACATAGTATTTCTCTTCCTCTATATAGAAACCTTCTCTGGTGCCCGTTCCCGCTATGATCTCCCGGTAAGTATCCGCAGAACATTCCGGCTGCGCATACAGATAATCGTCATTGTTCCCAATATAAAGCTGCATATCATCCACAGGAATATCCGCAATTTCTTCCAGATCATATTCCAGAATCAGACACCCCATGACTCCATACGAATCATACAGCTTTCTTAAAAGGAGACCACTGTCTTCTCCCCGTATATTCCGATATACCGGAGCCGTATTCTCACACAGATACCTGCCTGTAATGGTACGTCCATACCGGTCAAAAAAGTGATTTACCTGCGAGTCCCTGTAAATCCTCCCGTTGGTAACGATTGTATTGCTGGCGGCAAAGTAGATACCGATCTCCCTGATTCCCGACTCTTCCAGCCGCAGGCTTTCATATACCTCCCATATCATTTGCATATCCTCAGAAGAGAGCCGTCTGTTTCTGAGCGAAATGATATCCCTGTTCACCGCAATATCCTCACTCAACTGATAATATGGCTCCAACAGCTTTACTATTTCCAGCATAATATTATTCACACGTTCCTGCACATACTGCTCCTGTCTGTCCACATACACCTTTCTTCCCCGCAGCATTCCCGTGGAAAGCAGAATGCTGAAACAAATGATCATCGCCATATGGAAATACAGAAATTTTGTTCGAAATATGGACATATTCATACCCCCGCATATCGAAAGGCAGTATCAGATACTACCAGTTATTTGTTTCAAAATCTGTCATGGAACAAATTTGCAAAGCACAAAAAGGAGCTGCACACTCGTTCTCAACGGCGACAGCTCCAAACATTTCGCTCAAATTACTCTTTAATTTCCGACAACACTCACATAATCGTCCGTAATGGTACACGGTCCATACAGAGGTAACGTAGGATTTGCCATCGGAAGCTCCGTAACACCGTCCTGCGCCACGACAATCTTGCTGAAGGAATACAGTCCTTTCCCAATCGCATTATCCCTGATATAGTCGTTAAATGCCTTCATATTTTCCGCACTCGCATCCGCCTTCGCCGCGTTCAGAAGTTCAACCAGATGATCGTCATGGGTGAAGCAAACGGAACCGTTGGTATAATTCTCCGGATTGAACAGGCCGTCCCAGAGACCGACTACATGTCCGGTACCGGATCCTTTTGAATCAATGATCAGATCCCACTGTGTGGAGTCATTCTTGTAAGTAAGGAACAGCGCCTGGTCTACTGCCAGAGAGTTTACCGTAAAGCCGATCGCCTCAAGCTGCGCGATGATCACGGAACGAACCGAATCCGTATACAGAGACTGACTGGACAAAAGTGTGATCTCCGTTCCCTGAGGATAGCCTGAAGCTTCGAAGTAAGCCTTTGCCGCTTCCAGATCAGCCGGCAGATATCCTTCATCCGCAATCTCTTCATAACCGCCCATGGAAGGTGCTGAAAGCGCATTCGTCTTGATCGCCGTAATCTCGTTCAAACCTGCACCGTAATAAATCTCTACCGAATCGAGCGCTGCGAAAACAGCCTGTCTCAATTCAAGACTGTCTGCCAGGATCGATACGCCGCTGTCCATATTCGCAAATAAACACTGTACGTTGACAGGCGGGGTGTAGAAAATACTCCATCCATCCAACGGCTTTCCTGCCGCTTCGTCATAGAATTTAGAAAGATCGGTACCTGCGATCTCCGAAGAATCCAATTCTTTATTTTCCAGACCGATCGCTCTCATGGAGCCTTCCGTAATCACCCGGTAATAAAGTGTGTTCACATTGGCCACCTGCGGTGTACAGGTAGGCTCCGTCTGCCACGGCTCTTCATTTCTCACAAGTGTCAAGGAAGAACCCTGTACCACTTCCTGAACCTTATAAGCCCCTGTCGTTGCGGGATTACTCTGACGCTCGTCCGCCGACGTACTTTCATACCATTCCTGATCGACAATAAAAAGCTGGACATTGGAAAGAATCTCTTCAATTCTGCCGACCATGGTATCCTTCAGCTTGATCTCCAGATTATAATCGTCAATCTTTGTGATGGACTCCATGACACTCTGCAGATCGGCGAACTGACCATCCGTAGCGCTCTTCTCATAGCTGAAAACAACATCGTCTGCCGTAATATGGTTTCCCTGGCTGTCATAGACATTGTCGAAGATCTCCACCTCATAAGTAGCGTCGTCGATCTTTTTCAGTTCTTTACCGACCCAGGGCTGCATACCGCCATTCTCAAATGTTGCCGCCGTACTCGTGGGGAAGAACAGTTTCGCCCAAAGCAGCCAGGTAAAAGGACCGGTACCGGGCATTGGCCCAACGAAAGGAGCCACATCAAAAGATGCCGAAGGAATGGCGATCGTCATACTTTCCGCCGGCTGTGCCACCGCAGATACCACTTCCGTCTGCACATTTTCCGCCACCGCATCCAGCACGGGCTTTGATGAATCTTCCGCGTCGCTTTCCGCCGCATCAGTCCCCGCGGATGCCGTACCCTCCTGTGCGGCATCTGCGCCGTCTCCTGCATCGGATGCGGAATCCGCATTGCCGCCACTGCCGCATCCGGCCAGCAGCGACATTACCATTGCCGTCGCCAGCACTGTTGAAATTAGTTTGTGAAACTTTCTCATATTCAATACCTCCTTCTTTAGAATTTGAATGATGATTTTTTTTGCAGAGGCGGTTTTTTGCCGCTCTGCATGGGTTCAGTTAAACAAATTCCGACTTTTTCTTCAATCATCACTTTAACTGATTCCAGTTCGTTTTTCTTCAAAATCAAAAAATGATAGTCTTCAATTTTTGACTGTAACTTTATAATTGACTTACTTTTCTTCATCCGCTGTCAATACAGCCATGCCGGGCCACCTTCCTCATCCTCCTCTTTGGGGGCTGTCATAAAGTTCCAGTTCATAGGTGGAGCAAATTCTTTTGCCAGCATTACCAACTCTTCATCGAAGTTTTCCCGGACCTGTGTCTTCTCATCATAAACGATCGTGTAAACCTTATCTTCCGTGCTGGGAGTGATCTCCGGGACCGCGCTGCAGTTAGGATTGCCTGTCTTCGCGAAACTTATGAACGAAGAGAACATTTCATTTTCCAGTCTCTGTGTCACACCCTCCATCTGACACACGGGAATCAACTGTGTGTTATGAAATACAAAGGGAAGCTCGGAACAATGCCATGCCGCAACACCGCCATAGATATCGAATACCTTTGCAAACAGATAAGAGTAAACGGGAGCAGGAGACTGTTTCGCCTTTGCCTTGATATACCTGATGGAAGCCGGACGGAACACCACGTCGATGTCTGCCGCGTACACCGTATTCTTACCGGGATACGCCTTCGCAAACAGTTCCATAATCCTGTCCGCATTCTCCTCGCCGTATTTTGCTGCAACCGCTGCTCTCTTTTCTTCCTCCGTATAAGTTTCCTTATCCTTCGTCGGCGTGCTGTTGCTGAACTCACCAATCACACTGCCCACCAGGAACGGAACCCCGGAGGCTTCTCCAAATCCCACGTCTTTCGGTTCTCCGATGTAAAAGTCATTGGCTCCAGGCCACCACTCGATTCGCCTGCCCTGCTCCATCCATTTGCCTACGGCAGCATTTGTGGCATCGATCAGCTCCTGCACCGGGACCGTCTCCATTCTTTCTGCTTCCTCTTCCTGCAGCCCCAATTCTTCCATAATAGATAGAGCGAATTCTTTCGCCGGTACATCCTGACGCGTCATTGCCCTTCCACGCACGCCGCTCATCACGATTCCTTTATGGAACAGTCCTTTCGCAGCCGGAACCTGGCCCAGTGAGGTTACCTTTCTGCCACCGCCGGACTGTCCGAAGATCGTAACATTCTCCGGGTCTCCACCGAACTGCACGATATTTTCTTTAACCCACAGCAAAGCTGCCACGAGATCGGCAAGCCCTGCATTCTTTGAATTTGCATACTTTTCACCAAAATCGGACAGATCCAGGAAACCGAACACATTCAGTCTGTGATTCACTGTCACTACCACTACGTCCCCGTATCTCGCCAGATTCGTTCCGTCATAGGCCACCTGCTCAATTGCCGAACCGTCTGCAAAACCACCGCCGTGGAACCACACCATAACCGCCTTTCTGTCATCCGTATTAAGAGAACTGGTCCAGACATTCAAATATTGACAGTTTTCGCTGGACGGCCAGAACCTGTGGGGAATACGCACCTCACCGGAAGGAACCGGATTGCGCAGAACCGGACACCCCGGCCCATAATTCGTCGCATCCCTGATTCCCTCCCAGGGCGTCACCTTCTGAGGGTTCTGGAACCGTTTCGCTTTTGCGTAGCGAATACCTTCAAAATGATAAATATCATCCAGCTTATAGCCGCGAAGTTTACCCGCCGCCGTGGTTACGACCGGTTCCTCCAGAGTACATACAAATCTTTTTGCCATGTTTATATCCATTCCTTTCGCTCCGCTCAAGGCACAAAACGCCATGAAAAGGGTTTTCGTGCCAAGCATTTTGTGTTATAGTTAATCTAATAATTAGGCATCCCGGTATCAATGGCTGATGCACCCACCCGTTAAGTATTGATATGCAGGTGGCCTCTTTTCAAAGGTGGGAATACCGTAGAATAGGTTCACTATGTGAGCCTGTTTTTTGTGTCTTATTGCCAATTTTGGCTTAATTTACTATTTTTCAACCTTCATTACCTCCTCTACATCCTGTATTCTTGTGTTATCGACTTAATACTAGCAGAACCACATTCCCGCATCCATATTCAAAAAATGATTATCGCAACAGATGACAAACCAGACAAAAAAAGAAGATCTCCTTTGCATGCCTTACAAAGAAAAATGCTGTACAGAAGACTTCTCACCTTCCATACAGCATCCCTTTTTAAGATTTTACAATTCTATGATTCCATTATCACTTATCACAATACCGCATATTACAGATCACATCATGCAGGACTTCCCTAAGCGTCCTGCCCCATCGCCTCCGCCACAGCGGCCTCACAGCTTCTCATCGCCAGAATCGTCTTATCAAAAAGCTCGTCCAGCTCCCAGCCCAGCCGCTCGGCTCCCTGGGAGATCGTCTCTCTGGAGCAGCCCGCCGCGAATTTCTTATCTTTAAACTTCTTCTTCAAACTCTTCACTTCCATATCCATCGTGCTCCTGGAGGGGCGCATCAGCGCACAGGACCAGATTAAGCCCGTCAGCTCGTCGGCCGCGTAAAGCACCTTCTCCATCTCCAGCTTCGGCTCCTCCTCACTGCACATACCATAGCCGTGCGAGCAGATGGCGTAGATCATGTCTTCGCTCACCCCTGCCTCGCGCAGAAGCTCCGGAGCCTTCTTACAGTGCTCTTCCGGATACAGCTCGAAGTCGATGTCGTGCAGCAGTCCGGTAATGCCCCAGAAGTCCTCTTCTGCCGCATAGCCCAGCTCCTTCGCAAACCAGCGCATCACGCCTTCCACCGTCAGCGCATGCTGGAGATGGAACGGCTCCTTATTATATTTCCGCAAAAGATCCCATGCCTGGTCTCTTGTAATACTGCTCTGCTTTGCCGCCTGTGTTTTGCCGTTCTTCTCCCGGTCAGCAGCCTTCTTCTCCTGTCCCTTCTCCAGACTCTTCATGGTCGGGACGGATTTGGGGTTTTTATACACTCCGTTCCACCCTGCTCCTCTACATTCCGCCTTAATCCATCCAGCGTTTACCGACTCTTTACATCCCGTTCCGTGGTGATGTCTTAACGTGTGGTACCGGGTGCGTCAAACCTAAAAAGACGGTTGCTCTATGGACTAAGACGTATGGTATTTTGTGTGAAAAATATGCACTGTTTTCACAGGCACTTTTACAATACAAAAATCTTATCTTCCATGTTCTTGATGACTTCCTTCTTCTTGTCCTCGGTGCAGTCAGCGTAGATATCCAAAGTAGTCTGAACATCCTTATGGCCCATGACCGACTGGATCACCTTGATGTTGCTTTCGTTCTCGCAAAGCCTGGTGCAGAAGGTGTGTCTCAAGTGATGTGCGGAGAAGTCCGGAAGGAGCAGAGGCTCTCTCTTTTCTCTCTTCGCATTGGCAGTCTCTTCTTTATTATAATCTGCCGTGATGTTGTGGATCGCATGATTCACTTCTGAAGGTATCGTTATCGTTCCTCCTGAACTGGCAAATACGAACCCTGAGTAACCATCGATCTCCTGCGTGCAAAAGCCGGTGATCTGTTGGATCTGATATTCCTCCAGGAATGCATCATACACTTCCCCGATCATCGGGATCCTGCGACATCCTGCCTCCGTCTTCGGAGTGTTGATGTGGAAGTTGGTTCCCGAATCATCCACCTTGCGGTGTACAAGGCTGTGATTGATATCGATGATCCTGTTCTCGAAATCCAGGTCCTCCCATCTGAGGCCAAGGCACTCTCCGATTCTCATCCCGCTTCCGATCAAAACTGTTATGACCGGTTTCCATCCCTGATACTGATGGTTGTAATAAAGGTAGTTCATGAATGCTTTCTGCTCAGGTACCGTGAGCGACTTACGCTTGGTCTTAACCCATACATGACTCTTCTTGATCTCTCCGAGAACTCCGGCTGCCGGATTTACACGGATGAGTCCGTCACGAACTGCCATCTGGAACGCCGGATGAAGCACAGTATGAACGTTATCGACTGTTGCCGGGGAAAGTTTCTCTTCTAATAAAAGAGAATAGTAGTATTCCCTTACATCCGTATAACGAATCTGTATCAACCGCCGCTTTCCGAAAGTCTCCCTGACATAGTGGTCATAGGTATAAACGTAATTCGTCCTGGTCGTAGGTTTCAGGTCGTATTTCTGTTTGATGTACGAATCAAATACCTCGTTGACTGTAACACGCTCTGCTCTCTGGGGATCCAGTCCATCCTCCAGATCGCGTCTGATCTGCTGTTCCTTCTTTCGAAGTTCCACGAGATCTTTTCCGTAGACGGTGTGACGTTTCCTGTTTCTGTCAGTGTATGAATACGAATAGCGTCCGTCTGCTCTTTGACACTCACCGCTTCTGAGCGCATAGCCGCGGGAGTCCTTCCTGCTCTGTGCCAATCTGTTTACCTCCTTTTTGGAGAGGCACAGCTTTCTTAGGGTTTGGTCTTGTAAAGTAGCTCAAGCGCTTCCTTAAAGACCTGTGCTTGGGTGAGATTCATCTTTTTACAGTAGGCAAAAAGCCTGTCACGTTCTGCCTCGGTGACTCTGAAGCCAACCTTGATATACTTCTTATCCTCTACCGGTGGTCTTCCAACTTTTGCCATAATCTGCTCCTTTTTACGAATCTATGTTCCCATTATAGTTTATGCCCCACAAAAATACAATGTTTTTTTGAAAGCTGTGCATCTTATTTTCATTCCATACTGTTCCATTAAATGTCTCTGAAGTTCTCGATATACTCGTCGATGATCTCCGTATTTACCAGAACGATCCTCCTGATGCGATAGATTGCTTTCGCTTCCTTGGCAAGTTCGGTAAATGCATGGATCCCCATGGAGTACATCGCTGCGCCTTCTTCATACTTTACGAACTTCTTCTTGCCGTTCGTAAAAAGACTTTCCATATTCTCATATTCTTTTCTTTTATATCCCATGATCTAACCCTCCTGTATGGTTTCCCTGAAGAAAGCAATCGTCTTGCCTTCCAGCTTTTTTCTTGTTTTCGATACGATATTCAGGATCGTCTGATACGCCTTGTCTTCTTCCTCCGCGATCTCTACGAGCTTTCTCCCGTCATGCAGATGACTGTAGGTGATCTTGAATTCCGCCAGGGGAAGTGCTTTGAGGCTAGTATCAAAGACCTCGTATTCCCTGCGCATCATATGGATCGTCAAGATGTCCCGCTTATGCTTCTCGGGATCATCGGTTTCCTTTAAGATCTTCCCGGAAAAATTACATTCCTCAATGGCATCGCGGATCATGATATGCTCAATCGCTTTTGCAGCTGTCGGATCGCTGCGATGACTGGTCTGGATCCTCACACCCAGGTCGTCATCATTCTTCTTCCGTCTGTTGTATTCAACCTCGAAGAGGATCCGGTTAAACAGTCCGGTTTCGTAGCAGTCCAACAGCTGTGGAAAGATACTGTAGTTCTTGTAGATCAGTCGGAAGCGTTCGCGGGGAGTTGCATTCCCGTAGCTTTCCACTAACTTATCTTCTGTAATGCACATGTTCGCACCTCCATTTTCTTTCTTGGAGGCTAGGCTTGCCGGCTTGCGTCACCTCTTGCTTACACATGCAATTCTACGGAACTCCACGGAATAAATCGTTCGTCAAACGGTCAACTTCTGTTGACCGGTAGTCAACTCAAAAAAGTAAAAAAGAAAAGACGTATGAAACCAAATGTCTCATACGCCTCATAGGATTTATGATTATAACTTTGTAAATTCATCAAGCTGCTTATCTACATCTCTTCCGGAATACATAACCCGAATCACTGTAACCAATTTCTTTGTCTTATCGGGGATATAGAAAATAACATAATTATCAACAGGCACAACTCGTGTATTTCGACTCTTCCAGGGCTCTCTTTCATATTGCCGGAACTTCTCCGGATACTCTCCCAAGGAAAGGATTTTTTCTTCGATCCGGTCAAGCTGTCCGGCTGCATTCTCAGGCGAAAGAAGATCAAATGCTATATACTCAAAGATACCGCGAAGATCGTTCTCAGCCTGCTCCGTAAAGGTAACATCATATTTCATACATTATAATCCCTTCGGATATCCGCAAAAACCTGAGCTGCAGATTTGATACGCCCTGCCTGCATATCCGCATATCCTTTCTCAAGTTCCATGTCCAAAGTCTCTGCGTTCATTCTCGAAATATCAACAGGTTTCGCAGTTGGAATCTTTACCTCAAACGGAAGCCCCCTATTTAGAATGATCTGCTTATAAAACATATTGATAGCATTAGATGCCGGGATCCCCAAAGTAGCCAGAATTCCCTCAGCCTGTTCTTTAACATCCGGCTCTATTCTTGCATAAAGATTTGCTGATTTAGCTGCCATATCATCACGCCCCTTTCTTTTACCCATATTATAAGTCAATGTGCGGACAAAAGCAATACATTTTTCAAATCAGTGCCCTGATCTGCTTCAAAAGAATCTCTCTTACAGACTGATCCTTCACATCTCGCAACAAACCAAGCGCTTCGTCCGCAAATCCATCATTATTATCTGCAAAACCCAGCAGATAATTCGGCGTAGTCTGAAGTACTTTGGCGATCTCTGCCAGACCGCTGGCTCTCATCTCCTTCTTATCATTCTCGTAGTAGGAGATTATAGACTTCTCTACATATAATGCTTCCGCCAGTTCCTCCTGGGTCATTCCAAGTCTGATACGCTGTGCTCTGAGCCTCTGTCCTAATGTTTCTTCCTTAATAGATATGTTCATCTTCTCCTCTTTCCGGGCGAACCGGAAAAAAAGAGATGTACTGTTGTGTCCGTTACAATAAACAAAACGCACGAAAAGACTCCAGTCAAGTTCGTTGAGGACTATGTTTGCCAGCAGGGGCGAAATGATGCCGCCCTGTG
>CAJTPO010000016.1 GCA_910578115.1 uncultured Lachnospiraceae bacterium
ACAGGTATATGAAACACCTGTTTTTTCATGAAATACCCAAAGTTCAGAAAGAACCATAAAAAGACCTTGCCGATATTCAGTTACACATCTGAACCCGCACTCTCGTGCGGTTGTCGCGACATTCGTCAAATGGAAATGCAAGCATTCCCATTTTCCTCATTGCTCGCGCAAATCAGCAAGGTTTTCTTATGCCATTGATGTAATTATTTTGTGCGTGATATTGAAAATGTTGCCAAATCGTTGCCAGAACCTAAGCAAATTTGCTTGCAACCCGCATAAACACTAGGTTCTCAAATCCTATTTCATCACTCAAATTCTATCGTCGCCGGAGGTTTCGGACTCATATCATAGCAAACCCGGTTCACATTCCCAACTTCCGCCAGAATCCTCTCCGTAATCCTCTCCAGCACATCCCAGTCAACCTTCTCGATCGACGCCGTCATCGCATCTATCGTATTGATGGCACGGATGATCACCATATACTCAAACACTCTGGCATTATTCTTCATGCCCACCGACTTAAAGTCCGGAACCACGGTAAAATACTGCCAAACTTTCTTATCCAGTCCTGCCTTCGCGAATTCCTCCCGCAGGATCGCATCGGACTCCCTGACCGCTTCCAGCCTGTCTCTGGTGATCGCCCCCAGGCATCGCACACCGAGTCCCGGTCCCGGGAACGGCTGTCTGTATACCATATCATGGGGCAGACCCAATTCCACACCGCAGGCGCGCACTTCGTCTTTGAAAAGCTGTTTCAACGGCTCTACCAGCTCGAACTTCAAATCCTCCGGCAGACCGCCTACATTGTGATGGGATTTTACCATCTTCGCCGTCTTCGTGCCGCTCTCGATGATATCCGGATAAATGGTTCCCTGACCCAGGAAATCAATGCCTTCCAGTTTCCTTGCTTCCTCCTCAAACACACGGATGAACTCGCCGCCGATGATCTTCCGCTTCTGCTCCGGATCTGCCACGTTTTCCAGTTTCCCCAGGAAGCGCTCGGAAGCATCCACATAGATCAGGTTCGCATGAAGCTCGTCGCGGAACACTTTGACTACGCTTTCGGATTCGTTCTTACGCATCAGACCATGGTTGACATGCACGCACACCAGCTGTTGCCCGATAGCCTTGATCAACATCGCCGCCACCACGGAAGAATCCACGCCGCCTGACAATGCCAGCAGCACTTTTCGATCGCCTACCTGCTGCCTGATCAGCTCCACCTGATCCTCAATAAAATTCTTCATATTCCAGTTAGCTTCTGCGCCGCACTCCTCGAAGATAAATTTCTTCAAAGTTTCCTGATCCGGGAGACTGCTCAGCTTTTTCTCACATGCAGACTGCGGATAATCTATGGAAAGCATGGGAATTCCCAGATTGTAGAGCTCAGGGCTGATTTCCACTTCCTGCCCGTCCACAACACGGTTTTCCCCGCCGTTTAATACAATACCTTTTACATTTTGTAAAGCCTTCACTTCATCTACGGTAATATCATGCGGGTGAATCTCGCTGTACACCCCCAAGTCACGGATCTCCCGTGCGATCACGGTATTCTGTGTACTGCCCAGATCCAAAATTACGATCAGATCTTGTTTCATAAAAACAGCCTCCTTATCCTTCCTCTTGCCTTTTGTTACCTTTTCTTTTGTTGCTTTTTCTCCTGTTGCATAAATTGAACTGTTGCTTTTTCTTTGATAAGTATTATATAGTAACTCACAACCCCCGGTCAAGCTGTCATATCACATCCGCTGAATGCACATTCCCACATAGTATTAAAAACTACCAAAAACAGTTTTTGCAGTTCAAAACGATTGCATTTCATATCCAAACGTAGTATTCTATATAGCAACCATAGTAAACGACAAAACAGCATTCGAAAACCGCACCGCCCCACAAAGGGCCTGCGCTATCCTGCAAGCAAAGAAGGTTTCAGAACATGACAGAAGCATTTCATATTATCAGCGACGGTTCCTGCGATCTACCGATAGATCTTGTACAGGAAAAGAATATCACTGTAGTACCGTTTTACGTATCCTTCGACGATACACATTATTTTAAGGAAAATGTAGAGATCGGCATCCGGGACTTCTACCAGCAGATGGTAGAGAAAAGGGGTGTATACCCCAAGTCCTCCATGCCTTCCATTCAAGATTATGAGGAGGCCTTCCTGCCCTTTGCCGAGGCAGGCACGCCGGTGATCTGCATCTGCATCACCACGAAATTCAGCGGTTCCATGCAGTCCGCTCTCAACGCAAAGGCCCTTATTCTGGAAAAATATCCACAGGCACAGATCACCGTCATCGACGCCACCATCAATACCGTCCTGCAGGGGCAGTATGTTCTGGAGGCGGCAGCGCTCCGGGATCACGGCGTCTGCTATCAAGACGCCATTGTGCGGCTGGAAGAGATCAAAAGTACCGGAAGAATCTTTTTTACAGTGGGAAACATGGAATACTTAAAACACGGCGGGCGCATCGGCAAGGTAGCCTCTCTTGCAGGCGGAGCGCTGGATATCCGTCCCGTGATCACATTAAAACAGGGCGAGATCTTCCCCTCCGGTATCGACAGGGGAAGAAAACGCACCACCAGAAAAGCGCTGAACCTGCTGTTGGAATATCTACAGGAAAGCAGGCTGGGAATTGAATGTTACAGTCTTGCAGTGGGCTATGGCTATGATCAGGAAGAAGGCCTGACTTTCCGCGACCAGGCCCTGTCTGTCCTGCAGAAAAAAGGCTATGCCATCACCGAAATGCCCGTTTACCAGATCGGGGCGACGATTGGCGTGCATACCGGCCCATACCCGTTGGGCTTCGGCATCATCGAGCGCGGTATTCACGATTGACCCGCTCTTTTCAGGACCAGTGACTGCATGGCCCAACCACGGACAATGCAAGAGATATGTCGCCTTGCCCATAGGTTAACCCCCTCCAATCTGTCCGGTCAGGCAAATGGCCTGTCCTTGAACTTACGCCACGAAAATACACACGCTGCGTGCTCCCACCGTGACCTTATTCTCCGGCAGTCTGTTCATGCCCTGCTGGCCCGGTATATAGTGGGGCAGGTATCTGCCGCTGGTGTCCGCCGCCACATACCAGACTTTTCCGCCCTGCAGGTTCGGCAGCCAGAATTCCTGATCCTCCCAGAAAACATTGACCGCCAGACAGACGATATCGTCATGACCGTTGCCCCGGTCGTCCACCTCTACCCTGCCGGCATAGATCACACGCAGCACCTTCGTCTCGGCATCGGCTCCCAACACCTGAATCTCCGGAAAACCGCACCAGCTGTTGCCCGCAAATTTACGCAGGACCGGATGTGCTTTTCTGAACGCCGCCATATATTTGCAGAATTCGAAATGTGCTTTGTTTTTCTCCAGATCTTTCCAGTCCAGCCACGAAATCTCATTGTCCTGACAGTAGGCATTGTTATTGCCGAACTGGGAATTCAAAAACTCATCGCCGGAAAAGAACATAGGCGTTCCGCGGCTGCACATCAACACGGCAAAGGCATTCATGGCCAGCCGCCTGCGCAGCGTGAGAATCCCTTCATCTGCCGTATCCCCTTCCGCACCGCAGTTCCAGCTGCGGTTATCATCACATCCGTCCGTATTGCCCCAGCCGTTGGCCTCATTATGTTTTTCGTTGTAGGAATACAGATCCCAGAGAGTAAAGCCGTCATGACAGGTCAGGAAATTCACAGACGCATTGTTCCCTCTCCATTCCGGATTGTAGATATCCCGGGAACCGGTGATTCTGCGTGCAGCAACCTCCCACATGCCAAAATCCCCTTTCAGGAAATTGCGCATGTCATCCCGATATCTGCCGTTCCATTCCGCCCAGCGGCTCCAGGAGGGGAAACTGCCCACCTGATAGAGTCCGCCCGCATCCCACGCCTCGGCGATCAGCTTCACATTCCCCAGGATCGGATCGAAAGCCAGACTCTGCAGAAGCGGCGGCTTGCTCATGGGCGAACCGTCCTCGTTCCGCCCCAGGATGGTGGCAAGATCGAAACGAAAGCCGTCCACATGATAGGCCGTCGTCCAGTAGCGCAGACATTCCAGAATCATCTGATGCACAATGGGATGGTTGCAGTTTAGGGTATTGCCGCAGCCGCTGAAATTATAGTAATTCCCGTCCGGTGTCAGCATATAGTAAATGTTATTGTCAAATCCTTTGAAGGAAAAGCAGGGTCCGCGCTCATCTCCCTCCGCCGTATGGTTAAATACCACATCCAGAATGCACTCAATTCCGTTTTCATGGAGGGCGCTGATCAGCTCCTTCAATTCCGTTCCTTCCTTATTATATTCCACCTTCGCCGTGTAGCTGGTATTGGGCGCGAAGAAGCAGACCGTGTTGTATCCCCAGTAATTCATCACCGGTTTGTCGTCCACCACCCGGTAATCCCGCATCTCGTCAAACTCAAAGATCGGCATCAGCTCCACCGCATTGATT
Organism: uncultured Lachnospiraceae bacterium; assembly: GCA_910578115.1. Classification (GTDB taxonomy): domain Bacteria; phylum Bacillota; class Clostridia; order Lachnospirales; family Lachnospiraceae; genus UBA3282. The sequence continues at coordinate 4,452 of CAJTPO010000016.1, forward strand.
CCCAGCTCTTTTAAATAAGGAATCTTCTCCCTGAGTCCCGCAAAAGTGCCCGGATGCGCAACCCCGGAAGAATCATGCTTCGTAAAGCCCCTCACATGCATCTCATAGATGATCAGGTCTTCCATGGGAATCAGGGGTTGTCCCGAATCTTTCCAGTCGAAATCGTCCTTCACCACTCTCGCCCGGTAAACATCCCCTTCCATCTGCGGTATGCCCCACAGCCGCTGTCCCGCCACTGCCTTGGCATAGATATCCAGAAGTGTATTATTTTTGTTAAACAAAAGCCCTTCCTTCGGATCATATGGCCCGTCCATCCGGTAGGCATACTCAAAATCATGTACATTCAGTCCGAATACGATCATGGAATATACTTTCCCGATCTTATAATTCTCCGGGAACTTCAACACGGCATAGGGCTCCGCCTCCATACGCTTGAACAAAAGCAGTTCGCAGGACGTAGCGCCGTAAGAGTACACCGTAAAATTCACCCCGCAGGGAATCGCGGTGGCCCCGTTCACCTCATACATGCCGGGCCGAACCTCAAATCCGTTGATCACATCCATCGGCTCCATATGAATCCTGCTGATCGGCGCCTCAAGTAATCCCTTCGTTTCCATTAGTCATTCCCCCTGTCGTTATTTTTCACAAATATTCTTTTCCATTTTACCAAAAATATGCCATTTTATCCACATATTTTCATTAATAAAAATTTTTAATCTATAGTTAACGACATTAGAAATTTCATTTTCGGCCTTGAAGGAACTACCGTATATGGCTCCTTCAAGAGCCGGAAACAGAAATTTGTTATGTCGTTTGCTATAATTACAGGATAAAAAGGAATAGCTGTGCAGATACCTTTATGATATGATATTTAGCAGAACACTCTAAAATGCAGCCAAAAAAAGCCTCCCAATAACAGGAGGAGACAGGAGAGCATAAGATTGAAAATTAAAATTTTCAATCGCGGGATTTGTGTCTGCGCGTTGCCTGCCACAAACTCGTTTCATGCGACATCTCAACATAGTTGAGACAAAAGCAGCGCAGAAATGGAGAAAACTATGAAAAAGATAATCGCCGGGATAGGATTTGAAATTACAGGCGTACTGATGATGTTATTTTCGTCTTTGATCGCAAGTATGAGTCTGGAATATACCACTGGGTGGGATACCCAGCTGGGCAGATACTGGCAGACGGTATATGATCTGGGTTTGCTCCCGATACAGATCACGGGAGGCGTGCTGTTGATCGCCGGCATCGCATTTTCCCTGTGGGGCGCACTTGCAAAATCATGAGAGGCCGCAACGGCCTCTCTCTGTAAGTTCTATTCTGCCTTAAATCAGTCTTTTGGCTTCCTGTGTTCACGGATATAAATATTGCATACCTGTATGATCTTGATCCCGACATAAATAAGAAAAATACTCGCCAAGGTCACTGCTGCTAAAGATATTATTTGAAAAACAGGAAGCAGGCCTGTACTCATTTTGTATGTATATGTATTTAATACGTCCATTATTTTTCCTTCCTTTCTTCTCTTATTCGAGTTCCACCGTCGCCGGCGGTTTCCCGGTGCAGTCATACAGCACACGATTGACTCCCTTCACCTCATTCACAATCCGGTTCGTCACCTTCCCCAGTACCTCCCAGGGAATCTGCGCCGCCTCCGCCGTCATGAAATCACTGGTCTCCACCGCCCGCAGCGCCACCGCATAGTCATAGGTTCTCTCATCTCCCATCACCCCCACGGAACGCATATTAGTCAGGGCCGCAAAATACTGTCCCAGCCCCTGGTCCACGCCTGCCTTTGCGATCTCTTCACGATAGATATAATCTGCGTCCTGCACCATTCTCACTTTTTCGGCCGTCACCTCGCCGATGATGCGGACGCCCAGTCCCGGTCCCGGAAAAGGCTGCCGGAATACGAGATGCTCCGGCATCCCCAGCTCCAGCCCTGCCTTCCTAACCTCATCTTTGAAAAGCATTCTGAGCGGTTCTATGATTTCCTTGAAATCCACATAGTCCGGCAGGCCGCCTACATTGTGATGAGATTTGATCACTGCCGACTTACCAAGCCCCGACTCGATCACATCCGGGTAGATCGTCCCCTGCACGAGAAAATCCACCGCACCGATCTTCTTCGCCTCTTCCTCAAAGACACGGATAAATTCCTCCCCGATGATCTTCCGCTTCTGCTCCGGTTCCGTCACCCCGGCCAGTTTCTCATAAAAACGTTCCTGCGCATTAACCCGGATGAAATTCAGATCATAAGGTCCGGCGGGCCCGAATACGGCCTCCACCTCATCCCCTTCATTTTTACGCAACAGACCGTGATCCACGAAAACACAAGTCAGCTGTTTCCCTACCGCCCTGGCCAGAAGCACAGCCGCCACGGAAGAATCCACCCCGCCGGAGAGCGCACACAGCACCCTGCCTGTTCCAACTTTGGTACGGATGGCCTGAATGGTCGTTTCTACAAAGGCGTCCATCTTCCAGTCACCTCTGCAGCCGCATATATTCAGCACAAAATTCCGCAGCATGGTCATCCCTTCCACGGTATGCATCACTTCCGGATGAAACTGCACCGCATACAGCTTTCTCTCAGGGCATTCCATAGCCGCAACGGGACAGACCGGCGTATGCGCCGTCACCGTAAAATCCGCCGGCGCCTTTTCTATATAATCGGTATGGCTCATCCAGCAGATGGTTTTCCCGGCTACCCCTGCGAACAGAGCCGCATTCTGATCCACTATAACCTCGGTCTTCCCATATTCGCTGACCGGAGCGCTCGTCACCCTGCCGCCCAGCAGATGCGCCATAAGCTGAGAACCGTAGCAGATTCCCAGAACAGGAATCCCCAGCTCGAAAATCTCTTTCTCACAAAGCACGGCCCCTTCCCCATACACGCTGTTTGGTCCGCCGGTAAAAATAATACCCCTGGGGTTCATTTCCCTGATCCGCTCCAGACTCAAATCATACGGATGCACCTCACAATAGACATTGCATTCTCTGACCCTTCTCGCGATCAGCTGATTGTACTGCCCGCCGAAATCCAATACGATAACCGTTTCTCTTTCCATGTATACTCTCCGTTTCCTGTCCCTGTTTTTTCTGCGCTTTCTCTGTCTTTCTCTGTCTTTCTGCGTTTTCTCTGCCTATTATCTTTGTCGTATCTTTGCCCTTTTCTTCCTGTCCTTTATCTTTGCCGTATCTTCGGCTTTTACTTCCTGTCCTTTATCCTTGCCATATCTTTGGCCTTTTCTTCCTGTCTTTTACGCACGCCGTACTGTGCTTTATCTTTTGCCCTTCATCGCCCGTTCCCACTTGCCGCTGCGAAACCTGAGCCAATAGCAGCAGCCGCGGAACATCCAGTCGATCGTCATGGCGATCCAGATACCGATCAACCCCAGCTGGAACACATTACTGAAAAAGTACGCCGTGCCGATTCGGAACACCCACATGGATACAATGGAAATTCCCATCGTCCACATCACATCCCCCGCCGCCCGCAGGGTATTGGGCAGGGTGAACGACGGCACCCATGCAAACATGCACATAAAAGCGTGGAAGCGTATGACCTGTACCGCCAGCGCTTCCGTCTCCGGCGTCAACCGGTAGAGCAGAAGCATGATCCGGCACAAAAGGATCATCGCCACCGACACCGCGATCATGCACACACTCGTCAGGCGCATCAGCTTTTTCGTATAGATTCTTGTCTGTTCATAGTCTCCCGCCCCGATACAATAGGAGGCCACTGACAAAAGAGCCAGATTGATCGCCATTCCCGGCAGAATATTAAAGTTTGCAATCGTGCCGCAGACCGCATTGGCGGCGATCGCCGACGTGCCGAAAGTGGATACCAGACTTAAGAGCAGTATCTTCCCCAGCTGGAAAAGGCTGTTCTCCAAGCCGTTTGGCACTCCGATGTAAAGAATCCTTTTGATCAGCCCGAAGTTCATCCTTGCAGTTACCCGATTCCTGAAATGAATCACCCTGTCTTCCTGAAAAAGCAGATAAAAGATCAGGAGCGCCGCAACCGTTCTCGACACCGTAGTAGAGATAGCCGCTCCCGCTACACCCATCTTGAAGACAAAGATCAGCGTTGCATTGCCGACCAGATTCAGCAGATTCATCAGCAATGATATGTACATCGTGATTTTGGAATTCCCCATGGCCCGAAAAAGCGCGGCGCAGCCATTATAAAGCGCCAGCGGACAGATGGAAAGTCCCGTGATGATCAGATATGTGGTGGCGCTCGCCATAACTCCGGCCTCCACCTGCCCGAAGATCGCCCGCAGGATTGTCTTGTGTGCACCGATCAACACCACCGTTGTCAAGGCAGAGGCATAGAGCAGGAAAAGGACCATCTGCCACGCAGACCGTCCCGCCTCTTCTTCTCTGCGCTGTCCAAGGGCATGTCCTGCCACCACGGCGCCGCCGGTGGCGAGTGCCGAAAAAACCTGAATGACCAGGATGTTGATATTATCCACCAACGAAACACCCGACACCGCCGCCTCTCCCACGCCGGAAATCATAACAGTATCCAGCATACCGACCAAAATAGCCAGAAGCTGTTCCATGATCAATGGCAGGATCAGTTTCCTGAGATCCGCATTGCTGTATATCGTCCCCTGTGCTTCTTTTTCCTTTTCCTTCGTGTGCATCACCATCAACGTCCTTGTTTAGATTTATAGATTTAAAATGATTCTTAACCTATTCTATGCCCATCCGGTCTTAATGTAAAGTAGAAACAGAAGTCTTTATCTCTTTTCCATAATTAACATACATGCTGATGCAGATATTTTTCTCTCGTCGCCAGCCCGCCGCGGATGTGCCTCTCCGACTTGTTAACGTCGAGTACCTTTCTCGCTTCTGCCGCCAATGACGGGTTCAACTGTGCAAGACGATCTGTGACGTCTTTATGTACCGTAGACTTGGAGATTCCGAATTCCTTCGCCGTCTGTCTCACCGTAGCATTATTCTCAATGATATAATTGGCAATCTGAATTGCACGCTCCTCAATATACTCTTTCAAAAGGAAACCCCTCAGAACACTTTTTTACATTGTATGAAGTGTTCTGAGGGGTTATGACTACATAAAAACAGTATATGATATTTACTTTTGATACAACAGCGCTTCCATATTTTGCTTTAACATCGGAATATCCTCCAGTAAGATATTCCAGACGATTTCCATATCAACATTTTCGTAATCATGCGCATGCAAATTTGACTATCCTCATTCTTCATACAAAAGTACCCCTTCCTGCTGGCACTCCAAAGTTTTTTCAAGTTCATCAATAAATGCAAAATACTGTAGTAAACTTTTCAATCTACCACGCTCAATATATAAATCAACATCACTATCATCTGCCGCCTCGCCTCTGGCATAAGATCCAAACAAGCTCATTCGTCCAATTCCATATGCTTTTGCAATGGGATTTGTCCTATTCTTTATTTCATTTATAGTATAACGCATACGTAGCCATTTCCTTTCTTCTATCTTCATACAAAATCGCCACATACCATTATTATTTTATTATGCCCGCAGGCCTTACATTTCACAATCTAATATTTTAAAAAGGCATTTGGAAGCCCTATAACAATTCCTCCAAATGCCCTGTTCTCCACTACTGTACAGCCCACACAAACCCTTCCATTTCGTTACTACCATATATACCTTAAACTTGGAGATTCCGAATTTCTTCGCCGTCTGTCTCACCGCAGCATTATTCTCAATGATATAATTGGCAATCTGAATTGCACGCTCCTCAATATACTCTTTCAAAATGTTATTGAAATTATGCTTAATTCCGACAGTTATTGAAATGAAAGTTTCCGCTGCATAACAGAATAATTGAAAAAGCATGAAGGAAACCAGCCTCTTCACTTCGCCCGAAACCCGTCTTCAATCCGATCTCCCATCAACGTACTCCGCTCCAGCATCGGCTTATAACACGTTCCCGGAAAGACATGATAGCTGTTGATCTCCTCTCCTGTGGAAAAATAGACCGTATTTCCGTTGATCTCACAGCTGTCCATACTGCCCCGGTCATAGTCTTTCTGTTCTATATAATAAGGTTCCCTCAGATTATGCTTGATAAAAACACCGGCATCCGTCACATACTGATCCCAGTAAGGGCTGAGTGACACCAAAATACAGAATACCAGGCTTCCCGCCACAATGCTGCACAGCCCCTGCTTCCTTTCACTCAGATAATCCCCTGCTGCGATCATGACTACCGAAATCAGGAACGCAAGACCGTACCGAATAAAAGGCGCCATCAGGAACCATACGAAAATATTTCCCCATATGGCAAGATGAAGAACCGCAAGCTGCGGGCGAAGTCTCTGCTTTCTATACAATCTCATCCCTGCCATCAAAAGCTGCAGCGCCGTTCCCAGCACAACCCCGCCGAGAAACATCTTTTCATAGCGGAACTGATGCTCCCACCAGATCGGCAGCCACTGTCCGGCCGGCATGTCCACCTTGTCCACATCATACAGACAGCGCCCCCAGACCTTGATCTGATCTGCATCATGCACGAGATATTCCACCGGGATCTTCCATGGAACCTGAAAAAGATCAATTCCTTCAAAGGGATAGAGCAGCCATCCGGAAATCAGGTAATTTCTCACCAGAAAAGGGCACAACACCACACACCCACAGGAAAGAAAAATCCCGATTTCCTTCCACTTTCTCTCTCTGACCAGGCGGCAGACCGGATAAAGACCGATCAGAATAAGCAGGCTGCAGGAGAACTTCAAAGTCGCCGCAAAAACCGCCGCAGCCGTAAGCAGGCAATACACTGTAAAATCCGAACCTTTCTCAAAGAAATTCTCACACCATGCAGTAACTATGAACAGCGCCAAAAACATCGTCGCATAATCGGTAGCCGGGGACATACTGCGCGTCACATTCACCAGTGTGTAGATCAAAATCCCGACCCGCATCATATCCGTGACATGATCAGCATGCTGTCTGAAGGCTCGCAGTCCATGAAAAGCATACAGGCACATTACCGTTTCCAGAAAACCGGTAGTTGCATGTAACGAACTGCCAAGCAGCCATTTCAGGCTGAAAACAGATGCAAAGGCCAGATAAGAACTGTTATAGGCGTAATGCAGCTGCAGATTGCCGATACCTTTGACCAGACCATATTCCTCATAGATCCGGATCGCGGCCGCATGATAGATATTCGTATCCGTGTGAAACTCTCCTCTGGAGGTAAAAAAGGCGATCAACAATACAAAACAAATGTAAAAGAACCCTTCCCACGAGAACAATATCGGCTTACAGGACTGCCAAAGCTGCCAGACCGTACTGCGATTACAATAACCACTCACAAGAGCCATCACCACAAGAACCACATGTGCCCACATGCCAATCTTTGCAAAAATACTGAAAAACTGTGCATAGACGGTAATCCCTACGATGCCTGCCACAACATATATGGTCATGGAAAAACGTTTTTTCCGAAACAGGCCCAGCATCCCAACCCCGGTCAATGCACAGATCAAAACCATATAAACCCAGCTTAAAATGATCACTGCCACTTAAAATCGCTCCTTTTTCCCGCCCGTGCGAGTATTTGATTCCTCCGGCTTCCATCTCTTGTAATAGATTCTGTCATTGGACTTATTATTATTCCAGAATAACACTCTAACCTTACAGTAACATTACAGTAATATTACAATTTTGTTATTTCGATAAAGATGTTTTCGTTTCACACAAGCGTTAGAAGCCGTCACCCGACAGAAAACTGTCCCGGCAGATACTGTCTCGAATTTTCAAACCTGCATACAAACAACTCTCTGGCCTGTTTTAAGCTGCGGTCTGCTGTGGCAGGCGTACTGTCTGAAATCCCACAATACGCGTTCCGATCCATGAGCCTGGCATGATTTCCGCTTCCAGGCTCTTCTCCATGATTAAATCAAATAAAAAGGAAGCGTAAGCCATAAAACACTGTTTATTCACTTACAAAAATGCAGGCCCCGGATTCCTCCATAGGCCTGCACTTTCTTCTCTCTTCTACACGATTCTTCTGACTGTAATAATATTCCGATACGTCGCCGACGTTATTTTGATTCCCGAACGTTCCGTACTGGCATGTACGATCTGACCGTTGCCGATATAGATCCCTACATGTCCGCCATAATATATGATATCTCCGGGCTGCGCCTCCGAGTAGGACACCCCTTTGCCTGCACCAGACTGTGCATAGGAGCTTCTCGGCAGAGAATAGCCGAAATTCTTAAACACAGCCAGCACAAATCCGGAACAATCCGCCCCATTGGTCAGGCTGGTGCCACCGGCCACGTAGGGGTATCCAATATACTTGCAGGCAAATTTCGCTATCTCCTGCCCCTTACTGCTGCCAGAGGATGTCGGCTTCCCTGCAGTATCCTCAGGCTTCTTTGAATCCTCCGATTTCTCCGGCTTCTCCTCGGTTTCCCCCTCATCTTCGTCGTCCGCGCTTTCCGAATCGTCCGTCTGTTCGTCACTCGCCTCCTGCTCGGCCTTTCGGCGCTCCTCCTCTTCTTTACGCCTGCGCTCTTCTTCCTCCTTACGTCTACGCTCCTCTTCTTCTCTGCGCTTTCGCTCTTCCTCTTCCAGCTTCCTGATCTGGGCAGTCTCCTGCTTGATCTTTGCCGTATAGGCCGCCGCCTCCCTCTTTGCCTTGGCCAGCACAGCGTTGTAGTTCTCGTACTCCTTCCGCTTCTGTGCCAGTACTTCGTTCACGTAATCCTGCTGCTCCTCCAGTTCCGTCCTGGAAGTCACAAGCTCCGACCGCTCTTCCTCCAGCCTGTCCTGCAGCTGCGCCACCTGCTGTACTATGGCCTCATACTGCTCCAGCAGATTCCGATCATACTCATACAGCTCTTCGATATAATGCGCCTTATTCATCATATCGCCCATGCTTTTGGCTTCAAGGAACAACTGCAGATATGACCGATCCCCCTTCTCATACATAAATTTGATACGGATCTTCATGGATTCATACTGCTCATCCTTCTCCGCCACAGCCTCATCATAGGCAACCTGCGTATTGGCAATATCCTCCTCCGTCTCCTCAATCGCCTCCTGGATTAAATTGATATCCGTCAAAAGCGCTACCATCTCCGCATCCAGATCGCTGATCTCTTCCTCCACGCCTTCCTGCGCATCCTGGTATCCCGCGATCTGTTTATTAACATCATTAAGCTGGGATTGATTCTTCTTAATATCTTCCTGCAGACCGGATATCGTGGTCGCCAGCACCGGCTCCGCCGTCATTATAAACAGCAGAAAAGCCATCATCACACAGAAAATCCGTGTCCCTCTTCTCTTCATCTTCCAGTACCCCTTCAATCCGCACTACCCCATGTCCTGTTAAAGTTCACAGTTGTTAACAGTTCTCGGGAACGGCACCACATCTCTGATATTGCCCATACCGGTAAGATACATCACACATCTCTCAAACCCGAGCCCGAATCCCGCATGTCTTGCGGAACCGTATTTCCGAAGGTCAAGATAGAACTGGTAATCTTCCTTGTTCAATCCCATCTCTTCCATTCTCTTCGTAAGCAGCTCCAGATCATCCTCTCTCTGACTGCCGCCAATGATCTCCCCGATTCCCGGCACAAGACAATCCATTGCCGCCACCGTCTTACCGTCCTCATTCAGTTTCATATAGAAAGCCTTGATTTCCTTCGGATAATCCGTCACAAAGACAGGACGCTTAAATTCCTGCTCCGTCAAATATCTCTCATGCTCCGTCTGAAGGTCACATCCCCAGCTTACCTTATACTCAAAAGCATCATTGTGTTTCTCCAGGATCGCAATCGCATCCGTGTAGGTCACATGTGCAAAATCGGAATTCAGTACATGGTTTAACCGCTCGATCAGCCCTTTGTCCACAAACTGGTTGAAGAAATTCATCTCTTCCGGTGCATTCTCCAGCACATAACGGATAATATGCTTCAGCATCGCCTCCGCCAGCATCATATCGTCTGTCAGATCCGCAAAAGCAATCTCCGGCTCGATCATCCAGAACTCCGCCGCATGTCTCGTTGTATTGGAGTTCTCCGCACGGAACGTCGGCCCAAAGGTATATACATTCTTAAATGCAAACGCATAAGTCTCCACATTCAGCTGTCCGCTGACGGTCAGATTCGTCTCTTTTCCGAAAAAGTCCTGGCTGTAGTCCACTTTACCATCTTCGGTTCTGGGCAGATTGTTCAGATCCATCGTAGTCACCTGGAACATCTCGCCGGCTCCCTCACAATCGCTGCCCGTGATAATCGGCGTATGCACGTACACGAACCCCCGCTCCTGGAAAAAGGTGTGAATTGCATAAGCAATCAGCGACCGCACCCGGAAAACAGCCTGAAAAGTATTCGTCCGCGGACGCAGATGGGAAATCGTCCTCAGATATTCAAAGCTGTGTCTCTTCTTCTGCAGCGGATAATCTGCCGTAGACATGCCCTCCACCAGAATCTCTTCCGCCTGCATCTCGAAGGCCTGTTTCGCCTGCGGCGTCGCCACGATCCTGCCTTTTGCCACGATCGCGGATCCCACATTTAATTTGGAGATCGCTTCAAAGTTCTCCAGGGTATCATTGTACACCACCTGCAGCGGCTCAAAAAAGGTGCCGTCATTTAACACAATAAATCCGAAGGTTTTGGAGTCCCTGATGCTTCTCACCCAGCCGCCGACCGTCACTTCTTTGTCGATATAATCTCCACTGTTACGATGCAAATCTTTTAAATCTGTCAAGTTCATACTGCTCATAATTGTTCTCTCCTTCTCCTGCTTACCTTTTGCTGATTGCTGTTTGTTCTTAACTTATTCCTGCTTTATTACCTTTTACCGATTGTTTTACTTCTGCCCATCCTTCGCAGAGATCGTCTCTATCTTTCCGTTTTCCTTCAGAAAGTCCATGACCTTATCCCGCATCAACTGCTCCCGCAGAAGCTCAATATCCGAATTCTTCCTGAAATCTTCCTCTGATTCATAGTGATAATTTTCTACACGATAATCGATTTCCGCCTGCATTTCCTCCTCTGTCGGATTCAAGCCCTCCGCATCTGCGATCGCCTGATACATAATATACTGCTGGGTCAATTCCAGAGAGTCTTCCTGAAATTTGGCCTTGTAGGTCTCTTCGTCCATCCCGTAGTAATTCTGCATATAATCGTTCAGCTTCATCCCCTGCACGGAAGCCTGCGCACTCATGGCGTCTTCGATATTTCTGGCAAAACGCTCTTTCATCTTCTCCGGCGGTTCCTTAAATGTGCAGTTTGCCATCACGGCTGTCGTCAAAGTGGATTCGATCTTATTATCATACGTCTGCACTGCCGCCTGATAGAAGTAGTCATATACATACTCCCGGAGTTCTTTCTCCGTACCGCAGTCCGCTATCCCCAGGGACTCCACAAACTCATTGGTAAGCTCCGGCAGGGTTTGTTTGCTGATGCCATTCACTTTCACCTCGAATACCACCGGAACACCGGACAGGTCAGGATTGTTCAGATACGGATCGGGAAAATTCAGGTTCAGGGTAACCGTTTCGCCAATATTGGCTCCGATCAATCCATCCTCAAACCCGTCGATGAACTGCCGGGAACCGATGGTCAGACTCGCTCCCGCAGCCGAGCCTCCGTCAAAAATCTCCCCGTCAATATATCCCGTATAATCCATATTCACCGTATCACCGTCCATTACTGCCCTTCCGGTCACTTCCTCCGTAGTAGCGTGAGCGGACTGGATATACATTTCAATATATAAATCCACCACTCCATCTTCAACAACAGGCTCTTCGGCCGACGCTTCAATACCGGTGTAGTCACCCAGTGTAACATAATCAGCGGCTTTAATGTCTTTCAGATACTCCTTCTCACCGCATCCTGTCAGCAGGGTTACTGCAGTAAACAGCGCTGCCAGAACCTCCGCTCTTCTTCTTTTCATAATAGAATAATCCTCCTTCATGTAGCAACCCATGACCCGGTGCCATACAGCCCGGTCAAAATCCATATTTAATTAATATATCATAATTTTCTCCCTCTTAAAAGAGTTTCGAAAAAATTTCATTACGATTCACCTGTTGCCTAATATGACAAACAATGTTAAAATATTATCTATATTCAGAAAGCATCCGGGAGGTAGTTTTATGAGCACATTAACCATTGTTTTGACAGTTATTCTGGTGGTTCTGCTTATCGCTGTAGTCGTACTTTATTTTCTTGGCCGAAAGGCACAGAAGAAACAGGAAGAACAGCAGGCACAAATCGATGCCATGAAGCAGACGGTTTCCATGCTGATCATCGACAAGAAACGCATGAAAATGAAAGATGCCGGGCTTCCACAGGCAGTGATACAGCAGACGCCGAAATGGCTTCGCGGTTCCAAACTCCCTATTGTTAAAGCTAAAGTGGGTCCACAGATCATGTCTCTGATCAGTGAAGAGAAGATCTTTGATTCCATACCGGTGAAGAAGGAAGTGAAGGCCGTAGTCAGCGGCATCTACATCACCGATGTCAGAGGACTGCACGGCAAGCCTGTCGTAGTTGAACAGAAGAAAAAAAGCAAATTCAAGCAGCTTGTAGAACGCGCACAGGAGAAAGCAGGAGCCAAACCTGTTAAATAATCGGAACCAAAAGACACAGCCCTCTTCGGAGGGCTGTCAGTTCAATTTCTTAATTCAAGGAAAATCCGCTGTTTTGTTTGGACGCAATGTTGATTTTAATATGACAGTCTGACAGAAATTCATAATTGACGTCAAGCGCATACTCCACATCAACAACAATATTCTCCTGTTCTTCTTCAATCTGTATCTTCTTCGTGTCGATCCCGATCAGAATCTGTCCGAAAGGCGTGTTATAATTCGTCAGATTCTTTTTATTTTCCTGAAACACCATATGGACATTCACCAGCCCGCTGCGGCTTATTTCCAGCATATGCTCACTGAATTTCAGCCTGTTTTTTGTCGGCTGGTTAAATCCCTCCAGCATCTCTTCATAGAGTACATAGTGCCTGTCATTTTTCTTATAATAATCACCGACTACCACCGTCTCGATCAGATCCGAGTCTTCCCCCCTCTGATCAAATTGCAGCCCCTTCATTGTCAGCAGCACTTCCCGTGTCATATATCGCTTCCCACCTTCCCGAGCGCTTCCTCTTCCTGCCCTCTATATCCTCTGATCTTCACGAAATAACTGGTAACCAGAATCACATCCGCCCCGGTCCATGCCAGGATCTCCGCATAGAAGATTCCATTCTGCCCCATAAGTATCGGCAGCAGCAGCGCACTCAGCGTTCTCATGATAAACTCCGCAACGCCCGACAACATGGGAAGAACCGTATTGCCCATCCCCTGGATCGCGGAACGCAGTACATGCAGAAGATACAGGATCGGGAGACAGATACTCATGATGGCCAGATAGTAATAGGCAACCTTCATGGTCATCTCATATTCCTCCGGCGTACCGGAAATAAAGAGACTCAGTATATACTTACCGCCAAGAAGCATGATCACAGCAATTATAACTGCCGTAACGGTTCCGATCACAACTGCCGACCGCACCCCCTGCCTGATCCGTCTGATCTTACCGGCCCCCAGATTCTGTCCAACATAGGTGACCATGGCATAGCCATAGGAAGTCGCCGCGATCTCCAGCAGGCCGTAGAGCTTGTTTGTCGCCGTAAACCCGGCAATAAATATAACCCCAAAGCCATTGACAACAGACTGTACGATCATACCTCCCACCGCAATGATCCCATTCTGAAACGCCATCGGCGAACCAAGAAAAAGAAGCTTCCTTGTCATACCCTGATGCAGCCCAAAATCAGACCGCGTGAAGGAAAGCATCTCAATCTTCCGAATATGGTAAATACAGAAAAATGCCGAAACAAGCTGTGCGATCAGCGTCGCGGCTGCCGCTCCTGCAATGCCCATATGAAAGCCGAAAACAAACAGGATATCCAGCAAAATATTGGTAAAAGAAGCCACAATCATGGCATTTAACGGCGTTCTGCCGTCCCCCAGCGCACGCAGTATGCAGGCCAGAAGATTATACAGCATCACGATAGGAATGCCCGCAAACATGATCCGCAAATACAAAGACGCATTTCCCAGGATATCCGCCGGTGTCTGTAAGACATGCAGAACCGGCATCACCACAGCCTGTCCCACAAGCGTCAAAATAATCATGAAGATCGCCGACAGACACACCGAATTGCCGATGACCCTGCGCAGCATGTCCTCATGCTTTGCCCCAAACTCCTGCGCCATCAGAATGCCGAATCCCTGTGTAAGTCCCTGAATAATGCCCAGTATCATCCAGTTCAGCCAGTCTGCAGCTCCTAAAGCCGCCAGTGCCTGTACACCGAGTCCCTTGCCGACCACCATCGTATCCACGACCGTATACAGCTGCTGAAAAATATTGCCCGCCATCAGAGAAAACGCAAATGACAGTATAAGCGGCGTCGGCTTTCCCTCCGTCATCTTCCTGATATGAGTACTCATTCTTTTCTTCCATTCCGAAGCGTTTATCTATCGTCTTTCTGTCCTCCATGCCATTGCTGTGCAAGATCTCGGGTCAATACGGAGAATGCCTCATATTCTGTCATCATTTACTGCTCAATACGCTTCTATATTAATTACCTTCGCAGATAATATCCCGTAAGTCAAGATGGAGTTTGCAAACTTCTGAAATTTATCCGCCGCATCACTGACAAAGAATCGATACAATTCCGTCCCCAGCCCCGGCCTGTGATCGCTCTCCAGACCCATTTCCTGCAGGAGCATTTTCAGCTCATGGGCCGTCTCATAGGCGGGATTAACCAAAGTAACATCCGTCCCCATAGTCCTGCCCACCGTAGAGCGGATCAGCGGATAATGTGTGCAGCCCAGGATCAGCGTATCAATTCCTACATCGATCAATTCAGTCAAATATCTTTTGGCAATCTCGTCCGTCACAGGGTCCTCCCACAGCCCCTCCTCCACAAGGGGCACAAAGAGCGGGCAGGCCTTGCCCAGGACCGTTGCATTCGCATCATTTTCCTTTATGTATCGGTTATAAATACCGCTGCCTATCGTCGCCTCCGTAGCAATAACGCCTATCTTCCCATTCCGGGTTGCCCTGATCGCCGCCCTCGCTCCGGATTTAATCACTCCGATAATCGGGACATCCGCTTCCTTTTCCAGTACCTCCAACGCATAAGCGCTTGCCGAATTACACGCGACAACAATGGCTTTCACCTGCTGTGTCTGCAGAAAGCGCACGATCTGTTCGGAAAACTTAATAATCGTCTCCCTGGATTTATTTCCATAGGGAACCCGCGCCGTATCACCAAAATATACGATCCGCTCATTGGGCAGCTGCCGCATGATTTCCCTCGCCACGGTCAATCCGCCCACTCCCGAATCAAAAACCCCTATGGGCCTGTTGTTCAAAATATCCTGCTCCCTTTCACACATGCCAACCTCCATGATCTTTATGCGGAATCCGGGCGGCTTTCAATCTGCGGATTTATGCCGGAACCATTCCTGCTCCTCCAGCCATTCCAACAATCGGCTCCGGATAACAATCTCGTCTCCCGCCGCATCTAAAATATCCCTGTAATCCGCGTCCCCCGCCGCTTTCTCTTCACCGTCCGTCACAACAATCTGTTGAAAAGTATCCTCCGTAAAGCAAAGCTCCGGATAGAGAACTCCCCACCAGATCAGGGCAAATATTCCTGTCACCAGCGCCCGCAGGCGCAGATCGCAATATCCGCTCCAGACTATCTGCTTCATGCGCTTCTTCCACATGCAATCACACTCCTCTCCACCGCCTCACCCGGCTGTTATAAGGAGTGTAACCGTTTTATACTTAACTATTCGGACTGCGTCCGAATTGTTACCAAATCCGCATTTATACTCTGTTCCTTATTCTCTTCTTTCCCGCATTTTCCTGTTCCAGCCTGATCTGTCTGATAATAGATTTCTCCTGATTATCGATATGCAGTCTGGCGGCCTCGGCCGCTTTCGCTTTGTCCCTTTTCACTATGCTTTCATATATCATTCTATGCTCATTCACCAGATTATCATGCCGACTTTCATCCTTGATATATTCAAAACGATAGCGGTACATCTGCTCCGATAGATTATTGATCAGCTGTATCAGCCTCTCATTGCCGGTGGCCTGTACAATGATATCATGCAGCGCCACATCCGCCGCTGCGATCGTTGCCGCATCCTCCGTGGAAGTGGCATATTCAAACTTATCACAGGCCTGTTTCAACTTCTCCATTCCTTCATCGCTGATCCTGTCGCAGGCCAGCTCCGCACAGAGCGCATCCAGTGCACGCCGTACCTCCAATACATCCTTCAGACTCTTCTCCGTGATCTGCGCCACCTCTGCCCCACGGCGCGGGATCATGATCACCAGCCCTTCCAGCTCCAGTTTACGGATCGCCTCCCTGATCGGTGTTCTGCTGACTCCCAGCTTGTTGGCCAGATGAATTTCCATCAGCCGTTCACCCGGCTTCAATTCCCCAGTCAATATGGCCTTGCGCAGGGTATTGAACACAACATCTCTTAAAGGAAGAAATTCATTCATTACCATTTCAAAATTAGCCCCCATACAACCAGATTCCCCCTTCCTTCTCACAATCGCCCGTCAGCTCCATAATCAGCTTTCCCCAATACACTGTCCGTCTCCGAAACAGGATACTGACCTTGGCAACAATCCGCTCCTCGTCCTCCTTAAACAAAGACCACGCTGCAGGCAGCTACTTGGCTCGTTGCTCGCGGGAATAAAAAGTCGTCACAAAAATCTGCTTCGCCAGCAGACCGTGTTCCACAGCTTCCGCAGCCCGCCTGGCCGTCTCCTCTTCCCTGAAAATACCAAACACTGTCGGCCCGCTGCCGCTCATCAGCGCATTCTCAGCCCCCTGCTTTCTGAGCAGCTCCTTGATCTCTTCAATCACCGGATATGCCTTCACCGTAACGGTCTCCAGTACATTGCCGAGTTTGTCTGTAATCCCGTGGAAATCCCCTTTCTGCAGCGCATCAATCATGCCGTCTATATCCGGATGCCAGGTTAATCTGTCCGCATGCAGATTTCCATAGACAAAAGCCGTGGAAACATTGATATCCGGTTTGGCGATCACAAGATACGCCGCCGGTGGCGCAGGCAGCGGTGTCAGGATCTCCCCGATCCCTTCCGACAGCATGGTGCCGCCCGCGAGGCAGTAAGGAATGTCCGCCCCCAGCCTGACCCCCAGCGCCTGCAGTTCCGGAAGGGAATACCCCATATCAAAAAGTTCATTCAGCCCGCGCAGCGCCGCCGCCGCATCGGCACTGCCGCCCGCCATTCCGGCGGCAATGGGAATCCGCTTCGTCAGCTTGATGTTCACGCCCTCCGTAATCTTCTTTTCCTGAAACAGCAGCTCTGCCGCCCTGTAGATCAGGTTGTCGTTACCAGTCGGCAGTTCACTGTTGTCCGTACACAGTTCTATCCCCGGCTGCTTTCTTTTCTCCAGCACGAGCTCATCATAAATATCCACTGTCTGCATGATCATCTTCACTTCATGATACCCGTCCGCCCTGCGCCGCAGCACATCCAGACCGATATTGATCTTCGCATATGCCCTCTGTGTCGTCTTATCCATAATAGAGGATTCCACCTTTCTCCGAAATGCATGTTCTATTTTACTCTTTTGCTCTGTCTCTGCGCGCCTTTTCCCGCAGACTCAGTTCCTTCTTAAATGATATGATGATCCGGTGTGTCGTATTTTATCCACCGGATTGCATTTTGTATACAAGGATTGTACTTAATTATATACAATAAGCGCATATTTCGTCAAGGTTCATCCCGGATCTCTGTCAGCAACTTAAAAATCCCGGCTTAACCCGGGATTCTTAACTTACCTGTTGAAGATGATTTTATCGCAGCATAAAATGTATTCCTATCTGGCGGCTCTCACCCCCAGTCTCCTGTACTGCTCGGCCGGCGCCTCTGCTTCCTGCATCCCGGCCACCAGTTTTTTACACATTTCAGTTTCTTTTGCCGCATCCTTTAAGTTGTGAAGCTGTTCGTAATCGGTCTCCAGATCATAGAGACAGGATTCCATGACATACTCGATATTGCCCGAGTAATCTTCCGAAAACAGAACCGGAATCCTGTAAACCGGATACCGTGTATAGGGAAGGAACCTTCCCATCTCTATCGCCTCCGCATACCGCTCGTCAAAATATCTCCAGCAGGTGGAAGGAATCCCACAGTACTGATATAGAGGCCCATTTTCTCTGCTTGCCGGTGCTCTGAAGTAAGTATATCTGCCATCATAAACATTGACTGCCCGGCCAAACCAGCCATAGATCACCTGTTCCCTGGGACTGTTCTTTTTCCTGACAACGTCCAGAAGACTCATGCCTTTGACCCGATCCGGCACAGCACAGCCGTGATGCTGCAATATCGTCGGCATAAGGTCTATATTCTGTGTCAGCTCCTTAATCCTTTTCCCTGCTTCCTTCCCGCCGGGGAAATGGATCATCAGCGGAATATGCGCCATTTCATTATACGCGTGCATAATATTTTTCCCTGTAAAGCCATGCTCTCCCAGCATATGCCCGTGATCCGTTGTAAAAATGATCAACGTATCTTCATACATCCCGTTATCTTTCAAGGTCTGCAGCAATCTCCCAAACCAGTGGTCCGCCATGCTCAGCGTTCCGAGGTAGCACTTTTCCAGATGCTCCACCGCGTCCGCAGGCTCCGTCACCTCCGCATAGCTGGGCCAGCAGAATTCTCTGCCCTTATAATCATCCTCATACATTCTGTGATACTTTTCCGGGCAATCGAACGGCTCATGCGGATCAAAGCTTTCCACCATAAGAAAGAAATCATCCGCTCCCCTGTTTTGTTCCACCCACTCACAGGCCGAACGGAAGGTTCTCGGTGAAGGATACTCCTCCTCCGTGACAAATCGGGTTCTGTTCAGCAGATACTGGGAGGATTTCTTCCCATAGCTTTCCGGATCAACCGGCGGCTGCTCCACACGCGAAATCCAGGTATCAAATTCCTGTCCCCTGTGGTATTCCCACGTATTGAACAGATAACAGTAATTCTCACCCCCGATCTCAAAATAATGCGTATGATCGGTCGTGATATGCGTAAATACACCGTTCTGCCGCAGCACCTGTGGCAGCGTGATATCAAAGGGTTCAATCCCACCCCAGCCTCTTTCCAAAAACTGCATTCTCCCTGTAAAAATATCTCTCCTCGCCGGCATACAGGGCGCCGACCCGATAAAATGATTATCGTAGACAGCACAGTCTGCTGAAAAAGCATCTATATTGGGTGTGATTCCCTTCGCCATTTCGTTATATGTCCTTAAATATCTTCGATTCAATGTATCCATCAATATCAATACTGTTTTCATAAACTTTCCCTTTCCCTCTCTGTTATCCTTTAATTCCGGTTGTGACGATTCCCTCCACGAAGTATTTCTGCATAAATACATACATCACAAGAAGCGGGAGCATGATCAGGGTAGTGGCTGCCATCAGATAATTCCACTGTGTAATGAACTCCTCCTTAAAAACGCTCAATGCAAGCTGCACCGTCCACATATTCTTTCGCGTTGTAATGATCAACGGCCAGGTATACTCATTCCAGGTGCTTGTCGTTTTAAATACGATCAATGTGGCAAATATAGACTTACTCAGCGGAAGATATATCCTGACAAACGCTCCCATCCTGGACAGTCCGTCTATCTTGGCCGCATCATCCAGTGATTTCGGGAAATTCATAAAAAACTGCCGGAACAAAAATACACCGAAAGCCCCCGCAATATAAGGCGCCACCATGCCTGCATAAGTATTGACCAGACCGGTCCCTCCCTGCCCCAGAATATTGTTACCTCCCATAAGCGGAAAGTACTTCATCGCCACAAAATTGGGCAGCATGGTAACCTGCTGCGGTATCATCATCCCTACAAGTGCCAGCAGAAACAGAAAATCCTTCCCCTTAAACGTCATTCTTGCAAACGCATATCCCGCCAGGGAATTGATCACCAGACTGATGACCACGGACAACACTGTGGTATAGAAGGAATTCCAGAAAAACCTCCCCCAATCGGACGACCTCATGGCCTCCACATAATTGGAAAACTGCCAGCGCTCCGGCCAGAGCCGGAACGCTGCACTTGAAATTTCAGCCGGAGTTTTCAAAGAAGTGGAAACCATAATCAGAAAGGGAATTATGATTATCACACAAAATAAAAGCATGAATACAAACAAAACGATCCGCGTGCTCTTTTTTATTCTCATCGTCTTCTCCCCCTATCCAATATCCAAATCCTGTCCCTGATTGCCATACCGAAAATTTAACAGCGTAAAGACAAGGATAATAAGTAACAGAAACACCGCTTCCGCGGCACCATAGCCCATCCGATATTCCGTAAAGGCCCTTGTATAGATCTGATGCACGATCGTAGTCGTTGCATTCATGGGACCGCCGCCAGTCATGACATTCACCTGCTCAAATACATTAAACGCATTGATCACACCCGTAATCACGATAAAGAAAGTTACCGGCCTCAGCATGGGTATTGTAATGCTGAAAACCTTCTGCAGACAGCCCGCGCCGTCTATCGATGCCGCCTCATACAGATAGGAAGGAATATTATTCAATCCGGCAATATATAACGTCATATAATAGCCGATCCCCTTCCACACTCCCATAACGATCATGGCTCCCAGAGCCAGTTTCTCATCGTACAGCCATTGTCTGGCTTCCAGACCCAGTGTCTCCAGCATTACGTTAAATACACCGTTTGTCGGATCGTACAGCCAAAGCCACACCATAGACATGGATACCATCGAGGTGACATACGGCAGATAGATAAAGCCTCTGAAAAAACGGGTTCCCCAAAGTGCGGCACTGTTTAACGCCAATGCCAGAACAAACCCCAAAACAAGCGTCATAAACACCGTAAATATTACATAGATCAATGTATTCAGCACTGATTTCCAAAACAAACCGTCATGAGCCAGCACAAAATAATTCTTCAACCCGACAAAAGAGATAGTTTTCAAGTTAAAGTCTGTAAAGCTCAGGGTAATGTTGACAACAATCGGAAGCAGTACAAACAGAAGAAAAAACATATAGTATGGAGCAATAAACCAATAAGCACACCGGTCGATTGTAACGTCCTTTTTCTTTTTCATCCAAACCCCCGCCACTTTATCTGTTATTGTATTTCCTTTTCCAGCTGTGAAAGCGCATCCTGTAATGCCTGCTGCGCCGTTTTCTTTCCATTGATGACTTCTTCATAGGCAACGGACACATATTTATTGTAGACACTGACCCATGGAACCGTAGCCTTTCCTTTACCGTTTTCCACATAGTCAAGGACTGCCTGATTCAACTCAGCATCACCCGACTGAATAAACTGTTCTTCCAGGGACTTTTTCACAATGGGAACCTTGGAATCTTCCGTCCTCATCCACACAATCTCGTTGGAAAGCATATGTTCTATAAACAGCCATGCTTCTTCTTTATGCCGTGAAGCAGCTCCCATTGCTATCAGCTGATAGCCGCAGAAGGAGACGCCGGGGTCCGAGCCATCCTTTGACATTACCGGCATATATCCCACCTCGATCTCCGGATTATCCTGCTTAAACTGTCCGATCTGTTTTGGATTCAGATTGCTGATCGCCGCCATACCCTTCATAAAGGGTCTTTCATCCCCCTTCTGCTGATCATGTGGTATGGACACATTCATCTGCGCCAGCTCTCCCAGGAAGGTCAACGCCTCAACAGCACCCTGATCCGTAAATGCGGGCTTCAGATTCAATTCGTCGATTACCTGCGAACCCGCACTGCGCATATATGGCTCAGTGAAGACAAGGGAACTGTCAATCGATGGAATATCCAGGCCGGCAAACACCACCTTATCGCCTTCTCTCTTTGTCAACGCTTCGGCAGCGTCTTTCAGCTCTTCCCACGTAGCCGGAGGATTCTCCGGATCCAAACCCGCTTCCGTAAACTTGTCCCTGCGAAATGCATAGACCTGTGGATTTGGAAAGATCCCCAGTGCAACCTGTTCTCCCTGGTATTTCCCCATTTCGTAGGCACTGTCGAACAGGTCGTCTTTCTCCTCCCATGTCTCTATAAACCTGTCCAGATTCTCGAAATCTCCCAAGGCTCCTCTGGATCCGACTTCCGCCAGCACAAGCTGGATAACATCAGGATATGTGTCACTCAGTACAGCCGCATTCAACTTAGTCTCCTGATCGGAGATCGTAGAAGACATGCCTGTGATCTCCACCTTGATACCAGGATATTTCGCTTCAAAAGAATCCACACATTTCTGTGCAAATTCCGTATCAGCCTGGGATGTTCCCTGATGCCAGAATTGAATCGTCACCTGCTCACCGCTTCCTGCGTTATCCCCGGCAGCCGTTTCCTGTACCACTTCCTGCTCGACAGCCTTATTACCGTCCTTGTCAGCACTTTCCCCCGCCGATGCCTGCGTATTCCCGCTGTTCCCACAGCCTGTCAGCAGCACTGCTCCAAGCACCATTGCCATGATTCTCTGTAATCTGATCCCTTTCCTCATAATTCCTCTCCTTCCTTAAAACAATCAACACTCTCTTCGAAGGCCTTCTTTCTTTGTATAGACATCTTATCATCTCTCTTATCGAATTACTTCTCCTATCTACTGGTAGATTTGAAATATATTCTCCTGTTTTTTCCTCTTTCTTTTGTATATTTTTGTTTTTATAAAATCTTTCGAATCTTTTCTCTTATCTTTTGATTGTGCAATGTATATATCCGCGGCGGTTTGCCAACCCTGTTTTTGTATTATATACTATAACAAAACGAGTTCCGCTCGTTTGCGGGTAAAACTCGTTTTATTCATCTTATCTGGAGGTATCCAAGATGTGGAATAAAAAAAGTATTTCTTTTCAGATAATCATGACGGTAGTTATGTCGTTCCCTGCCCTGTTCCTTTTTTTCTCCATACTCACAACAAGGCTATACTACAAAAATGTAGCCGATATCATGCAGGAATCTCAACAGCACTCTCTTACCCAGCTGAACGAAAGTTTTGATACATTTTATCAGCAGATCATCTATATTTTGATCCAGCTCTCCGGTGATTCCTCCCTGAAACAATATCTCACAAAAAAGCCGGAGGATACCTTTGAGTATTATCGAATGCAGCAATACGTACACGATTTTCTCCAGACCTATACCGGGTTTTTCCCCAATTCCAACATCCACCTGATCCTGTATGGAGAAAACGGCCAAACCTATACCACATACAATGAGACCCTGCACCTGGAACATACGGGAATTCTCGATGAGGACTTCGTAAAACAGGCCGAAAGAAATCACCGCCGTATCGGCATATCTTATTTTTACCCGGGGCTTACCCCCTACACCGAAAACGAAAATTATATTTATTTTGCGCACGCCCTGTACGATCCCTACCGCTCCAGATATTATGGCACAATTCTGGTCGTGATAGACGAAGCCTGTGTCACCAGGCTTTACGCCGACCTGCTGCAGGAAAACAATTACTTCTCCGTCATCGCTGAGGACGGATTTGTCATCTCGGACAGCAGGGACAAACTGCCAAACGATCACGATCCTTCCCTTCTTGCCATCGCCCGAAGGCAGGCTCCTGGTGTTCTGGAATACAAAGATGAAAAATGGATTCCCTGCGCCGTATATAACCAGTATTTTGACTTTTATATTTTACAGCTGACAAAATACAATGCCATTACATCCAGAGTTTCCCCCTCCGTCCTGCGTATTTTGAAATTATGCTGCACCGCCCAGCTTGTCCTGACCGGTATTCTTGTATATCTCTTTAAGAAGATCACGCGCCCGATCCACCGGCTGGCCATTGTCATGCAGAACGTTACAGACCAGGATCTCCTCATCCGCCCTCAAAGAATGGAATTCACGGGATGTTCAGAAGCCCGACTGCTCGGAGACAGCTTCAATGAAATGTTCTCCAAACTGGAATACTATACAAAAAAGCTGATCCAGGAACAAAATACCCGCTACGCAGCTGAATTGAATTCCCTGCAGCATCAGATCAATCCCCATTTTATTTATAACACGCTGGCCTCCATTAAATACCTGTCTATGGCAGGGCAGCGCGAAAAAGTGATCGCCGGAATTAATTCCCTCACAAAACTTCTGCGGAAAACACTGGGCGACAGCAGGGAGACAATTCCTCTGGAACAGGAACTAAATCTTCTTCAAGATTACTTCTCCATTCAACAGCTGCGTTACGGAGACGGCATCCGGCTTTGTCTGAATATTCGGGAAGAATGCCTGTCGGTGGAGGTTCCACGTTTTTTCCTGCAGCCCCTTGTGGAGAACTCCATATTCCACGGCTTTTCAACCAGCCTGCCCAACGGCTGTATCAGTATCTATGCCACAATAAGCGGCACCCTTATGAAACTGGAGATCATGGATAACGGAAGCGGGATCCCCGAAGACATACTGGCTCACATCATGGATATTTCCGCCAGAAACAATCAAGACAGCCTTACCAAAATAGGACTGAAAAATATTGAGGACCGCATTAAAATGATCTATGGGCCAGCCTACGGTCTTGCCATAACCAGTTCCCCAGGCTATGGCACCCAGGTTGTTATACAGCTTCCCATCACAGATGCCGGAAAAGACAAAACAGACGAAAGGAATTAACATAGAGATGAAAAATTTGCTGAAAATAGTTATTATTGACGATGAGATGATCCTGCGAAACGGCCTTAAATATCTATGTGATTGGGAAGAATACGGATTTACCATTGTCGGAGAAGCCTCTAACGGCATGGAAGGATTGCATATGATACAACGCCTTCACCCCGATATTGTCATCACGGATATCGTCATGCCGGAGATGGACGGTATCAGCCTGACCGCACAGATCAAAAAACAGTTTCCGGACATCCACATTATTGTCCTCAGCAGTTATGATAATTTTTCATATGCAAAATCCAGTTTTAAGCTCGGCGTCGCCGACTATCTGCTAAAACCCGAATTGGAGACCGATGACCTGCTGGATCTGCTGAGGACATTGGGCCATCTTTCCAATCCCACTCCCGAAAAGAACTCCGCCGCCGAGTTCTTTCAGGAAATTCTCACCTTTTATAATCTGGATGATGCGCAATGCATCTCGGAATTTCGCTCCAGGGGTGTCCAGTTTCAGGAAAGCATCCCCTACACACTGCTGGTCGCCTCCTATCAGGGAAGTCTGCCCGTTCATCGGCTGCTGTCCCTTCTTACGGAGATTTCTCTGACCTTTTTTCCGGAATATGCCTGCATTTCCTGTGTGACCAGCCAGGGATATCTGTGTGTCCTTCTGCAGCCTGCTGCCGAAGCGGTTTCCCCGTCCGCTTCCCGCCTGTCGGCATATGCCTGTCATCTGGAACAGCGTCTGGAAACCCGTTTTACCTTTGCCTGTGCCGCCCCATCCTGCACACTCTGCCGGCTCTCTCAGATTTATCAGGAAATGTGTGGACTCCTTTCCTACAGTTTCTACTTCCCGGAAAAGAAGATTCTATTCCCGGAAGATGTGCATAAATGCGACCTCACCTTTCCCGATGCTGTTTTCGCAAAGTATCTGGATCCCCTGCGCATTGCCGATGCCGGAAAACTTGTCATTGATCATCTGGAGAACGCCGCAGCACAAGCCGGTATGGATGTTTTTACCCTGAAAAAACAGGTTGAAAACGCAGTCTACATGCTTATACAGGCGCTCACAGACGCCTCATTTTATACGGATGAAATTAATGCCGAAAAGATCATGCTGTTCAAAAGAATGGATCTTTCTCCCAACTTTAATTCTCTCAGACTAATTCTCGATGAAACTTTTGCCAGACTGGAAGCAATTGTGCAGAAAGGTACACTTGAAAGAGAGGGCAGTCTTTTTTACAGAATTGAAGAATATATTCGGCAAAACTGTGAGCAGGATCTGAAACTTTACGATCTGGCCAGACAATTCCATCTAAACTACACTTATCTGTCTACTCTCTTTTACCAGAATACTGAAGAACACTTTTCCGACTATCTTAATCGTACAAGAGTGGAGAAAGCCAAAGAGCTTTTGCGTACAAACAACAATTCCATCCAATACATCGGCGAAAAATGCGGCTTTGTAAACCAGGGTTATTTTTCTAAAATATTCAAAAAATTTACCGGCTGTTCCCCCAGGGAATATCAAAAGCTGTACCGCAAAGGTTCCCCCTTACCATAAAATTCATTCGTTTCCGATATCCGCCTACAGATACCGAAAAATATTATACACGCTGATACAGATGATCACTCCCATCAACCCCATAAAGAGTTTATCGACCGCCTCGCTCCTGATCTGCCTGTTGATCCTGCTGCCCGCAAGCCCGCCAAATACCCCGCAGCCAATCATCAGCAGCAGGATCTGCGGTTCAAAGGGTGGTGTATTCCCCTTTAACAACGTGGACAGCAGACTGGAAATCTGGGAAAACATAATTACATAAATGGAGTTTAAGGCCGCCTGCTTCGTTTCCATGGAAAAGAAATAGAACAGCACTACCAGATTGATCGGACCTCCACCAATCCCCAGAAAAGAAGACATCATCCCCAGCACGATACCAATTATAAAAATGACCGCTTTATTCCTGATGTTCTTCGTGGGAATCTTTTTCTTAAAAACCGTATAAATCAGAGTGCCCAGCGTGATCAAGGTCAGGATACCTGCCTGCACCGCTCCCACTCTGCTGCTGTCCGACAGATGCTCTATCACACTCTGATAAAGTTCTTTTCCCGTCAGTCCTCCCACTACGCTGCCCAGCGCCAGCACCGTCGCAAATACTTTATCGAATGGAAAATCTGCCTTTTTCCGCAGATTCTTATACAGAGAGACCACCGACATGGACAGTACCGTGCAGCCGGACAGAAAAGAGACGGTGGTGACCGCCATGATTCCCACCGCATCCAGTACCGGTTTGATGATCACACCGCCGCCGATGCCGCAGATCGCTCCCACCACCGAAGAAAAGAAACACACCAGTATAATGATCAAATATTCCATCACAATCTCCATTCCGCCACCCTGCATGGGTGATACAAACCGTTACCTTTTACCTGAAACTCCCTGCTTCTGCTGCATACACAGCCGCGCAATTTCCTGCATCCGCGGCAGACATGCCGCGAAAAACATCCGGTAGGATTCACAGAAGCAGTTCTCTCCCGGCTCCGTACCCGGCTGTTGTCTGTGCCTGCGGCAGCCACCCCGGCAAATACCGAAGTAAGGGCATTTCTTACAGCTTTCCGTATGATTGCAGGAATTTTCCAGAAACCCGCTCTCCCGGCGCCTCCGGTCGATCACGTCAAAACCTTCCGCATTCAGATTCCCCAGCCTGTACTCATCCAGCACATAGAAATCGCAGGGATAGACGCTGCCGTCCGCCTCCACCACATTCTGCAGGCTGCAGACCCCTCTTTGTTCGCAGGACTCCGGCATTTGTCCCATCAGAATACCGATATAATTCTCGAATTGTCTGATATAGGGCTGTCTGCCCTGCTTTAAATCAATTTCCCACAAGTCAAACAAATCGATCAGGAACTGCCCGTAAACTTCCGCTCTCAGAGAATAGTCCTGTTTCCCCTGTTCCTCCAGTACCGGATCCAGACAGGCGATATACTGCTGCCACTTAAAACCAAGCTTCCGGTACTGCTCATAAATCCTGCGGATTTTCGGTGCCGTCCTGCCGTTCACCACCGTAAGTACATTGAAATCGGCCCCCGCCTCCTCCAGCAGCCTGGCCGCATGAAGTACATGAAAATAGGTATCCCGTCCCTCTGCATCCTTCCGGCAGGCGTCGTGGGTGGCTTTAATGCCATCCACGGAAAGCCCTACCAGAAAATGGTTCTGCGCAAAAAAGCTGCACCACTCCTCATCCAACACATAGCCATTGGTCTGCAAAGCATGGTCTATCTTCACTTTTTTCGTATTATACTTCTGTTCCAGTTCCAGGCACTTCCGATAGAAATCAAGACCCGCCAGTGTCGGCTCCCCGCCCTGGAAGACAATACTGCAATAGCTGTCGGCCGTTTCCAGGATCCGCATGATCACATTCTCAAGCGTCTGTTCGCTCATGATCCCGTAGGAAGCCTGCTTCCTGTTCGCCATCTCATCGGCATAGAAACAGTAGCTGCAACGCATATTACAAAGGCCGGAGGCCGGTTTGATCATCACTTGTATCGCAGGCATTGTCTTCTCCTTCCGTCTTATCGTCTTTGATCTCAGTGCGCTTTGACATTATATTGCTGCATGAAAGATTAAAAATTATAATTTTCAATCGCGAGATTTGTGTCTGCGCTTTGCCTGCCACAAACTCGTTTGTATGCAAAAAACAGAGCGGAAATGGATGAAATTATGTTCATTTCTCGAAGCCACTGTCCCTACTTTTTCCTGGCATCCAGATCGGAACGAATCTGCGCATACTTCTCACTGGTGATCTCATAGAATGCCATTGAGATCAATGAGGCAATATATCCCAGTACCGGCATACCGAAGCGCAGGAAAGAGATCATACCCAGTACCGCCGTTGTCTGCTCCTGATTCGGCACAAATCCCACCAGTCCCAGGAAGAAGCTGGCGATAAACCCGCCGATCGCCATGCCAAACTTATTGATAAAAGTCAGGGACGACGACATGAGACCGTCCGCTCTCTGCCCAAACTTCCATTCCGCGTAATCGGAACATTCCGGCAGCATGGCCCAGCCAAGGTTAGAAGGAATTTTAGCTATGAATCCAAACATCGCCATCATGCTCATCAGAACAGCCACCGGTGCGGTAGGTCTGATCCACATAACGACCAGCGGAATAATGGAGAGTGCACTGCCAAACCAGTACAGTCTCTTTTTGCCAAACCATTTGGTCAGTATGGGCAGCAACGGAATCGACACGATACCCGCAAACAGGATCGCGGATGCTACCTTCGGCACCAGGTCCTCCCGTCCTAAAACATACTTAAAATAATACATATTAACTGCACTGTAGGTTGCGTTTGCCAATACATCCGTTCCAAATGCGATCATCAGCATTACCATCGGTTTATTGTGCAGGAGCAGCTTTAAATCCTTTAACATATTGAAGGAACCCTTCTCCGCCTGCATGTCGCACACGTCGTACTCTTTACCACCCCATGCACAGATCCAGAAAGAAACCGTCGTCAGGATACCGATCAGCGCACCATAGACCGCCCATCCCTGCCTGCCGCCGCCAAACAGATTCACCAGCGGAAGCGCCATGATCGTGATGACGAACTGGGATACCGTCCCCATACCCTGTTTCCATGATACGATAACGGTTCTCTGATCCGGATCCTCAGACAATACCGGTGTCAGCGAATGATAGGGTATATTTACTACCGTAGATGCTAAAGAATAGGCTATATATACCACATAAGCATACACTATTTTCATCCCTGCTGACAACTCCGGAGCCGTAAAAAGCAGAAAAATCAGAACGCCCAGAACCGGTGCCCCAAAAATGATCCACGGACGATACTTCCCCATCCTGCTCCTTGTATGGTCACCCAGCATGCCCATCAACGGATCCGTAAATGCATCGATAAATCTCGAAACCAGCATCAGGCTGGCCACCACCATCGTATCAATACCGAAAATATCCGTATAGAAGAAGGTGAGATAACTCATCACCAGGAAAAATGCCAGATTCGATCCCAGTCCGCCGAACGAATACTTAAAAATATCAAGAAATTTTGCTTTTGCATATTTGTTTCCCATCGTTATACCCCTAACCTTTCATAAAGCTCCACCGGAGCATCACTATTCTCCATACAGTCTCTGATATAGCCCATCATTCTCTTTCGCACAGCTTCATCTTCCAACGGATGTGCCTGATCAGGATCCGTCTCCAGATCAAACAGCATGGAACCAAACTTCGTGGTATCTCCCATCTTATCTCTCTTCACAATCTTCATCAAAGGGCATCCTTTGGTGAAGGAAAAAGGTGCCGCAAGCTGTGTGTCCTGCAATTCTTCCGCGCTGAACATAGCGCGCATATGGGTCGGCATCAGCGTGTATTCATACACCGGCATTTCCGGATTAACCGCGCTGTGCATATATACATACCGTCCGTCCGTCACATCCACCTGACTGCCATGATAGCCAAACACCGCATATTCACGGATCGGTGTATCCTTCTCCATCACATCCCTGAGTGGTTTTCCCTGCATATCTTTCGGAATTTCCACCCCGAAATATTCCAACAGCGTGGGAGCCAGATCGATGGTCTGTACAAGAGCTCCACGTCTGATTCCCGCACATTCCCTGCGTCTGGGATCATAGATATAGAGCGGTGTATGCGCTATCTCCTCATAAATCGGCATGTTGGTCTTTCCCCACCAGCCATGTTCCCCCAACAGAAATCCATGGTCCGTGTTCACGATCAACATGGTGTTTTCCCAGAGATTGTATTTGTCCATGGCATCCAGAACCAATCCCAGATATCTGTCACACTTACTCAGCAGCGCCGCATATTCATACCGGACATGTTCCACGGTATTGTCATCCTCCGCCACCGGAGTATAGGGTGGCCAGTCAGCTTCCGCTTCGGCATCTCCCACAAAAGTATGCGGATACAGCGCCTTATCCTCCTTCAGGGAATAAAAAGGCTCGTGTGGGTCAAAGGTCTCGATCTGCAGAAACCAGTTATCCTGCGCATGGTTTCTCTCAATAAATTCCAGACCATATTGAAAAGTCACTGCCTGGGAGGTCTCCTCCTCACGCTCCATGTGCCGACGGTTCACCTGATCGTGCGCCATCATCCTGGTATACGGAGGATAAGCCAGCATCATCTCTTTATTCTTGAACACCGTCTTTTTATCATACTGATAAGACAAATCAGCCTTCCACAGATCGCCCTCCTGCCCTCTGGAAATTTCCCAGGAAGAATACCGGTTGTGATAGGTACAGCCTCCGTCCTCCCAGTAGTGCTGGTGATCGCTGACCAGATGCGTATAAATTCCGGCCTTCTTCAAAAGCTCCGGCATGGAATCATCATAAGGTTCCATCGGTCCCCAGCTGCGATGGAACAGGTTCAGTCTTCCCGTATGCAGCTCCCTGCGCGCCGGCATACAGGGCATGCTGCCTACATAACAGTTGTCAAACTGCACACATCTTTCCGCCAGCCTCTTAAAATTAGGCGTCAGTGTCCAGTCGCATCCGTAAGTCTCCAGCATATTCCGATTCAAAGAATCGTACATTACCATGATTGCTTTCATCTCTAATAACTATGCCTCCTTCTCCCTCTTTCTTTTCGTTAAAATGTATGACGCCCCGTTTTTGAAAACGCTTTCAGAAAACGCTTTCAAAAACGGGATTTTTATAAGGCGTTCTAAGAAAGACGCCTTATAGAGTCCCTTGCTATATATACTGTCTCATATTCTATTGAACGCTCTTCCGTCTCTTCTTCCTGAATCACACCAAGCAGCAGCTTCGCCGCTCCACTCCCCATATTCCCCGCCGGTACATAGAAAGTCGAAATCCTCGGAAAGAGAAGTTCCCCTTCTCCCTGCCTGTGCTCCACAGACAGGATAGATACCTGTTCCGGTACCGCCATCCCAAGCTGCGCGCATATACCAATGAGCATCTGCGTTACCTCCATACCCGGTGAAAGGATCGCACTGCATCCAAATTCTCTTACATGCCGTTCTGTCTGACGCAGCATCTCCTCCCGCTTCGGACATTGATCCTGCAAAATAATCGGGTACAGTTCCATCTCCGGCATCTGCTCCTCCACTTTCTTCAAAATCTCCTGCAGATAATGCTGATGCCCTCCCATGATATAATATACTATTTTCCTGTGGTTATACCGGCGCAGCACATCGACCATCCTCAAGCTGTATTGCTCAAACTGCGCATACACATTCAATCCTTTCAAATGAATGCGCTTCCCGATATATACCAACGGATACTCTTCGTCAATAATCTGCTTAAAAACACTCTCCTTCATGGTCCTGTCGCTCAGACCGCTTAAAATCAGACCGTCAATCCGCTTCTGCCTGACAAATTCCAGATACTTCGGTGTGCCCTTACTTCTGCTCTTATATTCCTCCATCTCATTGATCAATACCATATTGTAATTCTGGTACGTGAGAACCTTCTCGATTCCTTTAAGCAGTTCCAGATTGTAAGAGGACTCAAACATGGACGCAGAAGCCATCGGAAAATAAATGCCGATCAAGTTCGACCGCTGCTTCACCAGCCCTCTGGCGAACTGATTCGGCTCATACTGATAAAACTCCATAGCCTCCTGTACCGCCGCCTTCTTCACTTCACTTACATTGGCACTGCCATTCATAATGCGGGAAACCGTGGAGATCGAAACGCCCGCCCGCCTCGCCACATCATAGATAGAAGCCGTCATATTCCGTCTTTCCCGTCTCTTATTCTTGAAAGCGTTTTCAAATCTTGTAGGGTTATCTTAACAGATTCTTTCTGCTTTTACAACTTGGAGTATTTCACAAAAAAGACCCCTTTCTTTTGTCTATAACCCCCAAAAACCTATTTGTCATAAACGCCCCCTTTTCCGTCACAAAAAGCCGGCAAAAAGAGAAGTTTTCTCCATGTTGTTCCTAATCTTTCCAGCAGGATGGTACGATATAATAGGTAGAAGCGGCTGTTTACCGCCGCACAGAAGTCAGAAACATAATTATCAAATATTAATTCCAAGGAGGGATACCAATGAGCGTAAATGGAGTTACAAGCGGCGCTGCAAATGCTTATGATGTCTATGCTGCCGGCCAGACTGCTGCGAAAGCAACCGAGGAGACCAATTCCAAGGGTAATGCTTCCGATGAAAAGGAGAACGGCGTTGTCTACGAGCCTTCAAAGGAGACATCCAAAGATACGGTGACCAAGACCTACACACAGAACACCAATCTGGTGAATAAGATGAAAGCAGACGCTGAAGCACATGCACAGCAGCTGCAGAGTATCGTAGAGAAACTGATGACCCAGCAGGGTCAGACCTTTGACAAGGCCAATGGCATCTGGTCCGTTCTTGCCAGCGGCAATCTTAAAGTGGATGCTGCTACTCAGGCACAGGCACAGAAGGATATTGCTGAGGATGGTTACTGGGGAGTAGAACAGACCTCTGACAGGATCATCGATTTCGCCAATGCACTGACAGGCGGCGATCCGAGCAAGATCGAAGAGATGCGCGAAGCCTTCAAGAAAGGCTACAAGCAGGCAGAAGAGACATGGGGCGGCAAGCTGCCGGATATTTCCCAGAGAACTTACGATGCTGTTATGGAGAAGTTCGACAAGATGGCATCAGAAGCCGGATTGACAACCTCGAACTGATATCTTGAACGCACTGAATTTTAAGAAGAAAACCATGCTTCCGCATGGTTTTCTTTTATCGATCAAAAATTCCTGTAATTTAGTTTCCTGACAAAAACTTCACCTTCTGTGATAATTCCCGCACAATTCCTCGATGTAATCCCGCCACTGTTCATACACCGCATCCCCGTTGGCCGTCTTCGCAATTTTCCGCGCCTGTCTGCCCAGCCTCTCGGCAAGCTCCCGGTCCTCAATCAGCCGGTTGATTCCATCTTCCAACGCTTTCTGATCTTTGATCGGAATGAGAAGACCGTCTTCTTCATTGGTCATAATGGTCCGCGGCCCGCCGCACGGGCAGTCCGTAGCGACAATAGGAAGTCCCAGCGCCATTGCCTCCATAAGCGCATTAGGCAGCCCCTCCCAATCCGAAGTGAAAGCGAACAGCGCAGCATCCACCAGTTCTTTCTCCAGACTGTCGCTGGCCCCCATCAGGTAAACATATCCGCCGGCCTGGTTCTCCTCTATGATCTGTTCCAGGATTTCTCTGGTTCCGTCAAAAGAATCTCCGCCATATATTTTCAGCTCATAGTCCGGATGCTTCTCATGCACCTTGATAAACGCGCGGATCAGCATCGGCTGGTTCTTAAAATCCACCAGTCTTCCCGACTGCACCACAGTCTTCGTTCTCCTGACCGGTTCCGGCACGCCAATATATTTGGGATTAATCGGATTCAATATGATCCTGGAATTCTTCTGCAGCCTGGGCGCAAAGAACTCCCTGGCTCCCTGCGTCTGAAACACACAGCCATCCGCCCGCGGAAACAGCAGCGGAATCTGTATCTTATCAGACCTTTCCTCATAGTGACCCGCCGGATCGGTGCGGATGGAGATCAATACCGGAATCCTGATAAAATATGCCGCCATCAACCCCCTGTACAATGCCTTCCTGGCAAAGGGAATCAGAATGTCCGGTCTTTCTTTTTTCAAAAACTCCTTTAAATATCTAACCCGCAGATAAAACTGGAGCAGACGATGACGCTTCTCGTCACCTTCCCGCAGTCCCACATGCACACGTCTTACCCGGTCATCTGTCTGAAACTCATTTTCACCATACCATTCCGTAGCTATGATAACCTCATATCCGTTCGCCGCAAACTGGTTCGCCAGATTGGTGACAACACGCTCCGCCCCGCCCTGTTCCAGACAATTTAAATGAAATGCGATCTTTCTTGCCATAATCTTTGCTATCCTCTGGTCTCAGAACAAATGAAAAATCAAAAGCTCTGATACATAAATGCCGCCGTATCATAGCTGCCGCCGTAAATACCCGTAATCAGCAGCAGCAGTACAATCCCGTAATAACAGAACCATCTGATCACCACGGGCCTGTCTGCGATCACATTCCGCGCATCCAGCCCTCTCTCCTCCAGCAGGGACACCGCCAGCCAGATCAGCAGCGCAAAAAACAGCAGCAAAAAGTCATACCTGCTCAGCCCGTAAGAGGTAACTGCACTGGAAAGAAGGCGTCCCGGCTGCAGCCGCGTCACAAAGGAAGCAAATATATCGCCGGCTTTGGCCAGACTCTCACTCCTGATCAGCACATCCGCCGCAAATACGATCATCCACGTTCTCGCCATACAAAACAGTGCCCATACCCTGCCTTCTTTGATATGCAGTTTCGCTTTCCAGCCTGCGAAAGCGGGTTCCATAATCAGTGAGATACTCATGATCACCCCGTAGTACAGCCCCCACAGCATATAGTTAATCGTCCGGCCATGCCAGAGTCCCGTAAAGAACCAGACGAGCATCGTCCCGATAACGGGAACTACATGTCTGCCAGATCCGTTCCCCTTATTCCTGCATGCCTTCCCGATCCTCCGCCCGGTGCCCGACATCACGAAGGAGAACATCACATAATCCTTAAACCAGCTTCCCAGCGTGATATGCCATCTGCGCCAGAACTCCGCCACCGATCCTGCAAAATAAGGTCGTTTGAAATTATCGGGAAGCGTAATGTCAAGCGTCTCACTGACACCTGCTGCCATATCGATATATCCCGAAAAATCGGCATACAGCTGCAGCATATACAGCGCCGTTGCACAGGCAAAGATACTGCCCGGGACCGAAGCTGCCTCCACACCATACACCTGATCCACAAAAATACCGATCCGATCGGCGATCACCAGCTTTTTAAAGGCTCCCCAGACAAACCGCTGCACTCCGCGAAGCATCCTTTCATATTGAAAAACGTGCTCCTGCTCAAACTGCTCCCGCATCTGTTTAAAACGGGTAAACGGTCCCTGGGTAACCGACGGGAAATAAGCCAGAAAGAGCAGAACTTTCAGAAAACTGCTCTCTACCGCACAGTTTTCCCTGCCCGCATCCACAATATAACCGATGGCCGTCAAAGTATAGAAGGATATGCCAAGCGGCATAATCACCCGCGTAAGAAAATCCGGCCGGGAACCCGTAAGCTTTTCCATCACAGGCACTGCCAGCACCGCATATTTATAGAATACCAGCAGCCCCAGATTAAACACGATGTATAAAATCTGCACTCCTTTACGCTTCTTCTGAAATGCCGCCTTTACCGCCTTTTTCTCTTCCTTACAAGCGCACTGTTTCAGCGCTTCCTTCTCCTGCGCAAGTTTCCTGCCAAGATAGATGCCGCAGCCGTATGTGGTTAAGGCTGTCAGGAACAGGCCGACAGGAATGCCCCGCAGACCGATCATATAGAACAGTACACTTGCCCCAATCAGGACATACCACTGCGTTTTCTTCGGCACAAGATAATACAGGGCAAACACAAGCATCCAGAAGATCACAAAAGTATAGGATATGAGCTGCATTTACTCCTCCAACAACTTCTGAACCAGCGCAATGATCGCTTCTTTGTTCCTGAAGTTCTCCGCCACTACATATTTTGCGTCAATTTCAATATCAAATTCATCTTCCAGATCACTCACCACGTTGATGACGGTAAACGAATCGATCACGCCGTCCTCCATCATATTGTCGCCTTCATAATCCAGGGCTTCCTCACAATGTTCTTCCAAAATTTCCAAAATCTTTTCTTCCATGTTTTCCTCCATTCCGAAGCGTTTTACGCTGAGGACGCGAGCAGAATTTCAAATTCTGCTTTGCGATCAATAGAATTTGTGACGCTTCTGCACAAATTCCTGGTCGAATAAATTGCTCATCAGAGAATTTATTCGACCTTTCCTCCATATTCTTCTTAACAGCTTGTTTCCAATCCATCGCTGACAACATCCGAAATTACATTTTCGACACGCAAATAATGTGGAACATTATCGCGATCACACATTCTTAAAACGGTATTTTATCTTCAATGCCGCATCGTCTCCAAGCGGAAGGTACAACAGCCCTTCCCCTTCCTCACACTTATCCCTGGAAATCTTACGGTATCTCAGGATCTCTGCACTCCGATCGTCTATCGTAGTCTGCAGCGGCGGAAAAATGGCATTCTTACCATAATCCACACTTCTGAGCAGGCGGTAGATCTCCGCCGGGCTTTCCGTCAGATCAAGAATGCCGTCCGCCGGCACTTCGCTGGAGCGATACATGTGCCTGTCCGGATCAAATCCCTGTTCCCGCGTCCTGACACACTCTGCCAGAATATCCGCAAAACTCTCCCGAAACGCCTCCGCCGCCAGATCCATCAGACACTGCGCCAATTCATATGCCTTCATATCCTCTGTGATCCGGAATTCCTTCTGCACAATGATATTCCCTTCATCTACGCCAGCTGTCACGTAATGCCACGTGATGCCTGTCGTCTTTTCTCCCTTGTAGATCACCCATGTGGGAGCATTCCTGCCTGGATATCCGGGCAGCAGCGCATTGTGGAAATTAATGATCGTGATGTGCGCTTTCTCCACGAGAGATGCCGGAAACAGAAAGTTATTGCTGGCACTGATGATCAATGTCTTCTCTGCGATCCGGTCAAGAAATTCGATCAGCTCTTTCCTGTCCGTGATCCTGTGGAACGGGATTCCATGATCCCCGCAGATCTTCTCCGTAGTGCCAAACGCATGAACCTCATGCTCGACAAACACAAGCTCATATCCGTACTCCATCTGTCTGTCATATACATATTGCAATACTTCGCCGGTCACCTTACCATATCCGAGGATCACGACCTTTTGAAATAATGTTCTGCCGGCCATTGTACAATCAGCGCCTTTCTCATAACTCTGCAGTCTTCCTGTAAGATTTTATCAATAAAAAGCTGTAACGGCTCACTGCTCCAATCCATTATAGCTTTTTAAGATGCATTTCACAATCCTTGTTTTGAAAATTATTCATGTGGGAGCTATGCGCTGCCCTTCACTCAGGAACTGTTCCTTCAGCTTCACCCTGTCGATCTTCCCGTTGGCATTGATGGGCATCGTGGAAAGCGCAACCACTTTGCCCGGCAGCATATACTCCGGCACCAGTCCGGAAATCCGTTCGTTAATATAAGCTTTATCCAGTTCCCCCTCAATAAAGAGTACAATCTTCTGCCGCTTCTCATCGTACAGACAGCAGCAGAGTGTGATCTCCTCCAGAGAGGAAACGGCAGTCTCAATCTCACCCAGCTCGATTCGATGACCCATATGCTTAATCTGGAAATCCTTGCGGGACAGGTAGATTATCTCTCCGTATTCGTTATACTTCACCAGATCACCGGTGCGGTATATGGTCTCCGGCACATACGGATTCAGGGGATTTGGCACAAAGGCTTCCCGGGTTTTCTCAGGATTATTGTAATACCCCATGGAGAGAGACGTTCCTCTGACGCAGAGTTCTCCGATCTCATCCCCCGTAACCGGCTCATCCTTGTCGTTCAGGACCAGTATGTCCGTATTCGCCATAGGTCTGCCAATCGGGAGCGGTTCATCATCCGCAAACTCACGGTCCACGATATAATAAGTACAGGCATCTGTGATCTCGGTTGGCCCATACAGATTTGCATACAACACGTCCGGCAGGAACCTGCGCCATGTGTTAAGCTGTTTGTTGGGCATCACCTCGCCGCAGAACAGTACGCGCTGCAGCGTCCCCGACAGATCCACATTCCGGAACGCTTTCAGCTTCGCCACCACGATCAGCGCCGAAGGCACCCAGAATATGGTATTGATCTTCTTCTCCTGCAGATACTCCAGCAACGGTACAGGCTGCGCGAACAGATTCTTCGGAATAATATGGGTTGTGGCTCCGCTCTTTACAGTACTGTAAATATCCAGAATGGAATTATCAAAGTAAAAAGGAGCCTGGTTGCCGAAGCTGTCCTCCTCGGTAATGGCAAAGGTTTCTGTCACCCAGTCAATATAATCGATCACCGCCCGGTGGTTGATCGTCACCCCCTTGGGCACCCCTGTTGAACCGGAAGTGAACAGGACATACAGCAAATCTGTATCGATGCCCCGGCATCTTGCCGCCTCGACTCTCTCCTCGTCCACCGGCAGACAGGAAGCCTCCTCAAAAAGCAGATACTCCCCTTCGTAGGCATATTCCTTAAACACTTCGCAAAGCTTCGCAGTTGTAATAACCAGCGACGGCCGCAGCACTTCCAGAATCTTGTTGACACGGCTGGCCGGCATATCGATATCAATCGGGGAATAGAAATTACAGCTGTATGCCGCCCCCATAAAAGATACCAGCACGTCAACCCCTTTCTCCAGATAGACGACCACCGGTTTCTTAAATAAGCCTTTCTCCAGGATCTGTGTGGCTAACGCCATGGCCTGTGTCTTAAGTTCGTGAAATGTAACCGCCTTTCTCTCATCTGCAAAAGCGATCTTATCCGGCAGCCTCTGCGCCGTCTGATCTAACCAGTAGGTGACATTTGCTTTCATGTTTCCCTCCATTCCGAATTTTGTTAACTTCTTTTTCTATATGCTCATGATTTTGCCGCTTTAAGAACTATGCCGCCTGCTGCATGACGACATGAAGGATCATTACCATGCTGCGTTCCCGGGCAGCAGCACAGGATAGAATGTATCCATCATCTTCTCCGTCTTTACGTGATAAATATCGTATAAATCCGTCATTTCCAGGCTGCAGCCTGCCGGGTCATACGAGCCGTACAACGCTGCCTGCTTCTCGGATGCGATCTGCCTGATCCTCTCCTCCACCTGAAAGACGATCTGATACTGTGCAGCAGACTGCATATAATCGTACAGCATGGGAGAATAAGGCGGCAGGTACAATATTACCTCCACACCCCGTCCCTGCAGATACGCTGTAAGCTCCGCAAACAATTCCATACTCCGTTCATCGATTTCGTGGTAATCCGTCATCCGGTAGACCACCTGCTCTTCCATGGACTGCCGCGTAAGCTCCTCCACATCCTTTACAGCAACTTCCCGCAGACTCCTCTGGTAAGCAATGCTGCCGTCATAATGTTTCAGATACTGTTCTGTTTCCCAATCCTGCGTATATGCCACCGCAAAGCGTTTATGCTCCGGCAGCAGTGTCACATTATAGCGAAAATAATCCAGCGACAACAATTTGCCGTAATCCCGTCCCGTATTGATCTGTGTGCCGAAACCTGCCGCAGGGCCGGCATCGGTCCGTTCCGTGCGGGCAGTATTATCCAACTGTTTTTCCATGTAATCGGCATACTGTTCCAGCTCCATCCACCGGTCATTGTTATGGCTTGTGTTAAACAGAAAGGCATCTACTCCTATGACCATCTTCTCCGGCAGCAGTCCGTTCCGCTCCAGGATTCCCACCACCGCCAGCAGATCTTTAAACGTGGACTCGGACAAACCCGTGTTGTAAAAGGAGTCTGTGCCAAACATCGTATGGTCAAAGTTCATCACACGGCTGGAGCCTGCAACGATCACTTCCTTCGGTTCTTTCTGCTGTTTCAAGCAGGCCAGCAGCAGATTCCTGTCATTGAAACCCGACTCCTCCAAACCTGCCACATTCATGGAATTTACCGCCATCTGCTCACCGATCTGGTCATAAGTGACCCGCAGGCAGGCATAGGAATCCACATACCAGTTAACTGCCGCTACCATACACAGCAGCGGAACGATAAAGATAAGCGCCTTACACCATTTTCTCATTGGAATACCTCATAGCTTTTACTTTTCAAGATGAAACCATCCTCCGACACTCTCCTCCTGCAGATTATTATAGGAAAGATACAAATACTTCCAAATCATGTCAGCATACTCCGTATCATCATAATAAGATGATATATTTCCCGCTGCATCCATTACCATCCCAAAGCTTCCTGTCACAGGTACTTTCTCTCTCATCTGATTGATATAATGATAATACGGCAGCATATCCACTCCTGCTTTCTCTAACAGAAGCGGGACTAATCCATTTATACTGATCACACCCATATCTTCCTTTTCGATATCGTAGTTCGCCCAGATGATAAACGGTGTCGCACGCGCCAGGATTTCCTTTTCCGGAGAATCGATTTCCGCAATCTCTCTTACAAAATTTGGTGCATGATCTCCTACCATACATAGAATAACCGGATGTTCCTGCCGGGCATAATATTCTGTAAGTTCCTTAAAAGCAATATCACTGAGATGAATGCAGGAAAGATATTCATTCAATTCCCTCTCGATATCACCATCGTACCCCGAAACATGGATCAGCGCCTCTTCTTCATCGTTTCTCATATAATCACCATGATTCTGCATTGTCAGCAAATATGTAAAAATTTTATCATGGTCGGCTTTCCGACTTTCATACCATGCAGTCAGATTGTGATAAGCTCCTTCATCCGTCATCCATTCACGACTTCCATAGTGCGCATAATCTTCAAAATCCTCTAAAAAAAGTCTTTCATCAAACCCCATTCTCGAATAGCTTTCAATTCTATTGTAATTCCCTCCGTCCGCCGGATGACCGGCCATCGTGTAATATCCACATTCTTTCAAATTGGTTACGATGCTGCTCGTACACGACATATCCAGGGCATTAAAGGGAGTAAGCTCACCCAGCAGATAGTTCGTATTACTCGTCAGCAGCTCGAATTCCGAACGATTTGTTGCACCTCCTACAACGGATGTTGTCGCGTATCCTCTAACTGCATTATCCAGATTATAATAATTTTCCAAATAAGGCAGATCTGTCTGTAGTTCACTCAATACCGACAGGTCATAAAATGATTCATTCAGGATCAATATAATATCCGGCGTCTCCTGTCTGTGTACAGCATTTTTATTCTCAACCTGATAATCACAATAGTCCTCCAATAGTTCCACATTGTATCCGTCAGGCTGTGTCACCTTGATTTCATTTAAGAAAACATTTGCATATACATACATCGGATATCCTTCCTCGATGCAGGTGTTTCTGGATGTCCAGTCTCGCAGTATCACATCCTGCAGGTTCTTTGCCGGAAATGACATTCCCCACAACAAACATACACCCGCGATCAAAAAGAATATTCTATAAACAAACGTTTTTTTGTTTAATGCTTTCGTTTCAGTCGCCGCAGTTTTTTTCTGCAAATAACACAAAATAATATTAAAAGCGTACAGCACCAATATAACCGCGCCAAAGATCAAAGGTATTTTCTTTCCAAACAACGATGTATCAAATACATGCAATGCTGTCTTTGCATTGGAAATTTCGGCCAGAGTAAATACCTGACCGTGCAGGGCATACACATAATCGTTAACCACAGCCACTACCATGCAAATCGTACTGAATATAATACCGGCCACCCACGATGAGGGCGAAAACGAAACCATTACCAGATAGAATGCCGATAATAATAACAGATTGCACACTACGTACCAGGGCCTGGTATACAATAATCTTCTGGCCACATGACAACTCGCCTGAAACATAATAAAATTTGTATACAGCATCAAAATAACCATGCCATATAATGCCGCCTTCTTTTTCATTGCCAATGTCTGCTCCTTTCACCCCGCCGGCTGCAGAATTTATGAAAATAACTGCCCGCTTTTATGTCCTGCTCCCAAAACTACAGGCAAACAGGATCGGAAAAGCCGCAAACAGTCCGTACGCATAACGGAACTCATTGTATACCGGTGCGGCCAGAAGCAGGGTCGTCAGAAGCATCAGAAAAGGCACATAGATTATCGCGCTTCTTCTGCAGTAGGCCAGGTAAGCGATCCCGAACACCATAAGCCACGTATTCAGTCCCAGACTCCAGACTTTATTGTACAGATCCTGAAATCCCATCAGAAAATCATGCATTGCCAGCTCATTATCATAGGTAAAAAGTTTCCTGTCCGCCGTTATTCCGAAGGGATTGTCCACCATGTAATACTCGCCGTACACATATTCATAATCCTTGACATCCATAGCCCAGTATCCGGTCGTCTGTCTTACCTCAGCCACCAGATATTGAAACGGATTGCGTAATCCGACTCTAAGCCACAGTTTGAAATAGTCCCCCATATGATCGGCGATCACCTGCTGGTTTCCCTGTTCCCTGATAAAGTTCTTGACGATATCAAACAGCCATGGATTATAGTACTCTCCGATCTGGTCTGCCGGCGCTACCCGGTCGATCATCTCGATCTCCTCTTCCGTGAGATGTCCTCCCTTCAGATATGCGCACAGAATATGCTGTACAGGCATAGTGAGACTTTCGATGGTGTCCGGCGGCTCCACATCCAGTGCGCGCAGAACAGGACCCTGCCAGATCATATAACAAAGCAGCACGGCAGCCGCACAGACGGCCGTCCTGACAGGAAATTTTTTCCTCACCAGCAGGAGCGCCAACACGGTTCCCAGAAAAATAAAAATACCATTACTGCGCAGTAGACAAACCAGAAGCCCTGTAACAAAATAAGCGGCCCACTGCAGCCGGCGTTTTCTCTTCCCGCGGTCTGCTGCATGCGGCTCTCCTGTCCGTTCCTTCTGCACACAGTCCCCGGCATCCAAATCAAATTCCGCTGTCATCCATGCGAAGAACAACAGCGCCGCCGTAAAAAATTCGTCCTTTCCCATGCAGATTGTCAGTATACCGTTGATTGGCAGTGCCGCATAGAAAAGAAAAGCCGCCGTCAGCCACAGCCAGTGCGTGCCTCTCCGGTACAGCCAATACAGGAAAAAGGCAAACACCATCGCCATGATCAGCACCTGGCAGAATGTATAAAATGCCGCTCCTGCCATGTAACTGCCAAATAACCGATACCCTGTCATAAAAAAGCATTTCATAATCAGTGTATGAAAATACGGATGATGGTTCGAAGCCGGCGCCCACCCTAAAATCTGCTCAATCT
This sequence comes from uncultured Lachnospiraceae bacterium, assembly GCA_910578115.1. Classification (GTDB taxonomy): domain Bacteria; phylum Bacillota; class Clostridia; order Lachnospirales; family Lachnospiraceae; genus UBA3282. The sequence goes on from CAJTPO010000016.1 coordinate 48,038, forward strand.
GCCATACCGCATCGTTGTTCAGCCATCCGGGATAATACATCAGATAATAAGGCATATAACAGAGCAGACAGAGCAGTGCAAAGAGAACATAGAGATACCATTTCCCCCTCCTGCGTCTTTGTACTTTCTCTTTTCTGCCGGATATTACCACACACAGCAGCAGCAGTACCGCATAGCTGCCGCAAAACCACGCAATAATCCTGCCAAGATTCTGCAAAGCCCCCAGAGTCCTTGCCTTCTCCAATTGTCCCAGAATTGCCGCCGCACAGTAAAACAGGGCAAACGGAATCAGGACAAGCATCTGCCGCTTCTGTGGTTTATACAGTTTACTTTGTATATGTATCGCCATCTGCAACGTTTTCTCCAATAATATATCTAATATATCTGCTGCCGTAAATCGTTTCCATTTCAGATCAAAGCCGGTCTCTGACCCCGGCCCAGTCACGAATTCTCTCAATATAAGTTTCCGTCGTGTAATCCCCTGCACGCTTCAGCGCCATCTTACGGTAATGCTCCATCCTGTCCTGATCTTCCAAAAGCTGTCTGATCCGGTCGGCCAGATTCTCTTCTTCCGCCGTGATATGCTGCGGATTGAAGTCTTCCGCCTGGCTCATATTGGGGATCAGAATCCCATACTGATCCTCCAGAATTTCCCGCGGACCTGTCATACAATCAGTCGCGATCACCGGCATTCCCATGGACATCGCCTCCACCATGGCATTGGGAAATCCCTCATAGTAAGAAGTCAGCACATACAGGCTGCCCCTTTTCAGATAGGGATAGGGATTCTTCTTCAGGCCCGTAAAGTAAACGGCTTCCTCGATTCCCAGCTCCTTTGCCAGCTGTCTGTAAGACGTAAATTCACCCTTGCCGATGATCATAAGCTTCGTATCCGGCAGCTTCTCATGCACCAGCGCAAAGCTCTTGAGCAGATGCCAGAAGCCCTTGACCACGTCTTCCCTGCCCATGGAGATCAGGATCCTTCCCTCCTCCCATGGCAGCTGCGCCTCTTCCTGCCCGGACAGCCTTTTCACTTCCTTTATGTCAAAAGGATTCTGCAGCGTTACCGCCTTTTGGCACCGGTATTTGTCCTGCACTTCACGGCATATTGTTTCGGAACAGCAGATCACCCGGTCCGCGCATTTACAGAATAAGCGTATCTGTCTCGGATTGCCCATATCCATATAGCTTCTGAGCCCCAGCCATCGCTCACTCTTCCCACCGGATGCGATGTTGGCCAGATTGGCTGTCGGCCCGAAACTGTAGGCAATATCGATCTGCCCTTCTTTCTTTATTCTGCGCAGTTTTCTTCCCCGCCTGAACACATTGATAATTTTCCCCAGTCTGCCCGGAACGCTGGGCAGCCGCAGATCGGATACCGGGATCCCTTTAACGTCATAGGCCACATTCCGGGAATCGAAAATGGCGATCTGCACATCAAAATAAGGCTGCAGCAGCCGTGCCGTGGCCGCACATACTTTTTCCAATCCGCCCTGATGCAGGGAAGGTACAATCAACAGCAATTTCTTCATAGTCTGGAGCTGTCTCCTTTCTGGTAAAACAATCGATATCCGGCGGCCTGTGTCTTCACGTCAAATCCAGCATCCTTCATCGTTTGGTAAGTATCCTGCCGCTCATAACCGGCTGCTGCCACGATACGCTCCGCCCACACTTTTGCCGGCTGCTCAATACTCAAATAAGTAACCAGATCTGTGGCCTTTGCCTCTCTCGTAACCGTATCCGACACAAAACATTTCAGACCTGCTGCCTGGGCTTCCACCAGTACCCCCGGCAGCCCCTCGAAGAAGGAAGGCAGCACGAAAATATCCATAGCCTGATAATAGTCCTCCGGCCTCTTCTGATTTCCAAGAAATCTGACCCGTTCTTCTATCTCCAGCTCCCGGCACTTTTCCCTGATCCTGTCCTGGTCAGCTCCTTCTCCCAAAAGAAGCAGCACCGCATCTTCCCTGATCCTGCACAGCTGCGCAAAAATATCGATCAGATACGGATGGTTCTTCTGATAGTCGAACCGCCCCACATGCCCCAGCACCAGCTGTTCTCCCAGACCAAGCCTCTCTCTTGTTTCCGCGCGCTTCTGCGCGTTATAAGTGAATCTGCCCGCATCGATCGCATTGTGGATGATCTTCACCCGGCCTGCCTCCACGGCCGCTTTGCCGAAAACATCCTCCCCGGCAAGCACAGAACAGGCAAAACAATGATCCGCCTTCTCTGCCAGCTTCCGCCTGAAAAATTTCGTTGCAATCCCTTTGGGTCCCTTCACCACGCCGGCATTCCTGGAATGCGCCACCGTAACAGGCACGCCGCTCTTCCTGGCGACAGGCAGATAAATACCCGCGGTGCTCGTCATATGGCCCTGCACCACCCGGAATTCATGATGCTGCCTGAAAAAGTCCCGCACCGCCCTCCTGTAGGCCAGATAATTATAGACCCGAAATCTGGGCAGCACATAGATATGTCCCCCCAGCTTCCTGATCTCTTCCTCATAAAACTCAGTCTTTTTGGAGTTCCTGTGTACCAGAAAATCAAACTGTATCTCGCTGCGGTCCATCTGTCTGTACAGATCCATTATACGGCTCTCCGCACCGCCAAGGCCAACCCCGCCCAGCACATGGAGCACACGAATCGTCTCCGCCATGACTTCCTCCATTTGTTATGTCGTTTACTATATGTCATTTACGCTGACTCACTCAAGCACATCTCCTGCCACGATCTTCCTGCTGCTCTCATACCGGTCGATGAGCAGGGAACCGTCCACCGTACGCACCACCGGCTTCCCGTCGAAGCTGTCGATCACTTCTCCCGGTGCATACGCCGAAAAGTCAATCATCTCGTCAAAAGGGTGGGCCTCCCACACCGTCACCTTTTCCTCCCCGATCATGGCATATGCTCCCGGAAAAGGAGCCGCCACACCGCGGATCAGATTATAGATCTCTCTGGTTCTGGCATGGAAATCAATCTTACCGTCTGCCGCCGTACGTTTAGAATACCAGGAATCAAAGTCCTTTGACTCTTTACGAATTACGATGTTATCTTCCTCATAGGCCTTCAACAGTTTTCTGATCAGATTTTTAGAACAGATCATGTTCTTATACTGCGCTGTCCGAATATCATCATGAGGCGTAATGGAAAACATCTCCGTAGCAAAGATATTGGGACTGTCCGCCTTCTCATCATAGCGGAACATATTCAGGTTAAATCTGGTATCCCCCAGAATGATGGACCAGTTAAGCGGTGAGCGCCCTCTGCCAAACGGCAGATAGCCGCAGTTCCCATGAAATCCATAGATCCCGTACCGAAAGGCATCCAGCACGGAAGGCGGTATCAGTCTCTGCCACCCCATGGAGATACCGATATCAAATTCATTCTCCCGGATAAGCTGCTGCGTCTTCTCATCCGTCAGGAAATAACTGTCCGCCTCATGCACCGGGATACCGTACTTCTCCGTCAATACCGACAGCCCCTTATACCCTGAAACCTGATTCTTCTTCGTCACCTCCGGGCTGATCGTGATCACCAGATCCACCGGACAGATCTGTCCCTGAATAAAATCCACAATATTCTCCGAAGTATCCTTCACCCCGAACACTACAACTCTGTATTTCATAATTTACTCCATTTCTGCTCTGTATTTAAGGCCGTATATAATGTTCATACAGATAGTCCTGCATGTTCACATATTCCTGCACCCGGTTATAATTATCCAGCACTGCCGGCAGCATCGCCTCATACCGCTCCCGCGTACACTCTTTGATCTTCTGTCTCGCCTCTTCCAAATCCGGCCCGCTCAGGAGGATCATCCCGTCCCCATTAAAAAAGTCCGTGATCCTGCGCGCACCCAGATACACCGGTATCGTCTGCGCCGCCAGACAGCTTGTCAGCCGCTCGGAAAAATAGTAATCCGATACGTCATTCTCGATGATCAGTGAAAACCGATACTGATCCAATGTCTCGTCCACGCTCTCCACATACCTGCCGCCGTCGAACTTCCCGAATGTATCCGCCAGCGCTTCCCGTTTACACATCCTGGCCAGCTCCAGCCGGAACCTGTGCAGCTCACACATGATTTTGTCAGAAGACAGGATCGACAGATCCCTGTCTTTTGCCGCCGAAAGACCTTCCCGCATCTCCCGGTTCCAGATGCCCGCCGCAACCGGATAGAATCTCGCATTCTCAATCTCGTTTAGAATTCGATCGTCGTACGTGAAAATATATTTAAATTCCCTCTCCAGTCCTCTATGCCTGCGAAACACCTCATAGTCTTTTGGCACAATGGTACGCGACTCCGTCAGCATCCCGTATTTTACCCGCGGCTTTCCCAGTGTCTTCGTCATCACCTCCGGCCCGTAGAAATGTGTATCCAGCCCGTAATTATACCGGTCCCAGAAAAAATACTTCCCCTCATGCCCAAAAGGAGCATGCTGCGAGTGCCTGTTTTTAATAAAATAGGTCTCTAAAAGCTGCCCCTTCGCATTATAGATCCGCGGCATCGTGCCGTCAATCTCATATTCTCTGGCAAACAAAAGCCGATGCCTTCCCAATTTTAATTCCATACTATCCCAAATACTCCTTATACCAGTCGATGGCCAGTCCGATCCCCTTTTCAAAATCGAATTCCGGATCATACCCCAGAAGCTCCTTCGCCTTGCTGATATCCGCATTGGAATCCCGCACATCTCCCCTGCGGGGCGGTCCGAAATTTGGCTTAACATCCTTCCCCAGCGCCTCACAGAGATGCTTATAGATATCGATCAGGAAAAGTCTGCCGCCTGCCCCGATATTGAACGCCTGTCCGGCCGCCTCACCGGAAGCCCTGCACGCCCGGAGATTGGCCTCGATCACATTGTCAATATAGGTAAAGTCTCTGGACTGCATCCCGTCCCCGTTGATCGTGGGCACTTCCCCGTGCAGCAGCTGCCTGATAAATTTCGGGATTACCGCCGCATACATGCCGTCAGGATCCTGCCTGCGCCCGAACACATTAAAGTACCGCAGGCCATAAGTATCCAGACCATACAATTCCTTATACAGACGCCCATACTCTTCATCCACCTTCTTGGTCAATGCATAGGGAGACAGCACCTTCCCTTCTCCCCCTTCCTTCTTGGGCAGTTCCGTTGAATCGCCGTAGACCGAAGAACTGGAGGCATACACAAACTTTTTCACGCCGCATACTCTGGCCGCTTCCATCATATTCAGCGTTCCCCGTATGTTAATTTCCTCATACAAAAGCGGCATCTCAATGCTGCGCGGCACGCTGCCCCAGGCCGCCTGGTTAAGCACATAGTCCACGCCTTCCATCGCTTTCTTACAGGTATCCAGATCCCGGATATCCCCCTTTATAAAAGTAAAACGCTCATTCCCTGTCAGCGGTTCAATATTCTCATATTTACCTGTCGACAAATCGTCCAGACAGCGCACCGTATAGCCCATATCGATCAGCGCCTCACAGAGATTGGAACCGATAAAGCCGGCGCCGCCGCCTACCAGGAACACACTGTTTTCATCAAACGTAATATCACGATAACCCATTTTTTACCTCCGTTCCGAAGCGAATTTATTCAACCTTACCCTCTTTTCTTTCTAAACATCCACATTCCCATATCATCCCGCAGCCATTCTCTGATCAGCAGAAATCCCGCCGTATAGAAAAAGGAAAATCCATAGATCATATAACGCGAAAGGCACATGATCGTCAGCGACGTAGCGCAGACATTCGCCACAATAAACAGGATCGCAATCCCCATAGCGCAGGCGGCGTCACTTTTTCCAAGGCGTTTTGTCTGCCAGAGCGCAAGCCCCGCCGCACCCACATAGAACAGAAGCGCCACCCAGTTGATCAGCGGATGCACCACCGCCACACTCCGGATAAATCCATAAGTGCACAGCAGAATATAATCATAAAGCCATTGTCCAAAACATGCCGGCAGCAGCTTCTTAAGCATCCTGCCCGCCATCTCATCCGACATACGGCTCTGCTGGTAGTAATCAACCTTACCCAGCCCAAAATAATATACCGACAGATCAGACTCCAACACCTGGAATTTCAACAGATCATGATATGCTTCCAGATGCTCGGCCCGCTCCCTGAAAGTATTACCGCCATATTTATAATTCGCTCCAAGCGCATCCGCCTCCTCATAAAAGCGCTCAAAAAACTCCCGCTCCAGACTGCCGTCTTCAAATACACTGCCGTCCTCCCTGTCACAGGCATAGATCACGTTGGTCAGCGTGTTGACCTGACCATAGGTGTTTCCCATAAAATATCCCGTAACCGCATAATTATACACATGCACCGTCAGACTGCGCAGACCAAACACCAGGATCACTGCAATGACCGGATATACCAACCGCCAGCTCCGTCCTGCTGTCTTTCCCGATGACAGCATCTGTACTGCATTCCGCACAAACATCACTACCATCCACACCAGGATCGTCGTCATCATCTGCCCTCTGGTCATCGACAGCAGAAATGCAAACATCAGGCTATATACGCTGTCTCTTCGTCTGTGCTCGAACAACATCCGCAGCAGAAAATACAGAAAAAACTGAAACAGCGGAATACACAGCGCCTCGCTCATCACCGAATTTTCCAGAAAAATATGCAGCGCCGACACATATCTCGTCATCAAATGCGGCACTATCTGCAGCAGGACTACGATCATCTCCTCCCAAAAATGAAGTCCATAATGCTCCCTTATATATTCGGAAAGCACCCAGATCCCCACTGCCGTCAATATATTCTGCGCTGCAGCCACCACGATCAGATACCCATCACCGGCCACACTCCGGAAAAAAGCAAGAAACAGAGGATAGAGCGGTTCCCTGTGTATATGCATGGCAATATACTGCTCGGAATCATTATAGACTCCGACGCCCCAGGCCCAAAGCATTCCCAGGAAAAATAACAGCAGGCCTCCCAAAATACACCATGATCCGATCCGTCTCTTCTTCAAGTTAATATCCATTCCTTTCGTTTCGCTCAACACACAAAACGCTTACAATCTCCAGTACAGATAATCTTCTGTCAGATAATCCTGCCTGTCAAGCAGTCCCTTAATATCCAATAATACTTTCCGCCGGTGCGCAGCATGATAGAATGCGTCTATCTGAGGCCGTCCCAGTTTCAGGAATTCGTCGTGAGCCACCGCTATAACCACGGCATCCATATCGCGAACATCCTCCATTGTCTGGAAAGAGATGCCATACAGACGCTTTGCCTCCTCCGCATCCGCTGCCGGATCAACCACAACGGGAACTATGCCAAACTCTCCCAGCTCCTTATAGATATCGATCACCTTTGTATTTCTCGTATCCGGGCAGTTCTCCTTAAAGGTAAACCCTAAGATCGCCACCCGTGCATGCCTGACCGGAATGCTCACTTTGATCAGACTCTTTACCAGGCTCTCCGCCACATATTTACCCATGTCGTCATTGATACGGCGTCCTGACAATATGATCTTGGAATGGTAGCCCAGTTCCTCCGCCTTATAAGTCAGGTAATAAGGATCTACCCCGATACAGTGTCCTCCCACAAGTCCGGGCATAAATTTCAGGAAATTCCATTTGGTGCCTGCAGCCTCCAGCACCGCCTTCGTATCGATGCCCATCTTATGGAAGATCATGGAAAGCTCGTTCATAAAGGCAATATTGATATCCCGCTGGCTGTTCTCGATCACCTTAGCCGCCTCCGCCACCTTAATGGACTCTGCGCGGTACACACCGGCCTCCACTACCAGCTCGTATACTTTAGCCACCGTATCCAGCGTCTCTTCATCCATACCGGATACGATCTTCGTGATCGTCTCCAGCCTGTGCACCTTATCACCGGGATTGATGCGCTCCGGAGAATAACCGATCCTGAAATCAACTCCACAGGTAAGTCCCGATTCCTTCTCCAGAATCGGAACACAGATTTCCTCCGTCACACCCGGATAAACCGTAGACTCAAACACGACAACAGAACCCTTCGTCAGATTCTGTCCCAGAATCCGGCTTGCTCCTTCCACCGGTGTCAGATCCGGCGTATGGTCGCGGTTGACCGGAGTAGGCACTGCCACGATATGGAATTTCGCTTCCCGCAGCTTCTGCGCATCCGCCGTGAATTCCACCGTCGTACCTTTGATCACTTCGTCACCCACCTCGTTGGTCGGATCGATACCGTCCTTATACATCTGGATCTTCTTCTCATTCAGATCAAACCCGATCACTTTGATCTTCCTTGCAAAGGCTACCGCAATCGGCATCCCCACATACCCCAGTCCTATCAGGGAAAGTTTCTCTTCCCCCTTTACTATCTTCTCATACAGGCTCATTCTTATACCACTCCTTTTCCATATTCTCTATCGTATCCGGAGAAAGGGCCCGGAAGAAGTCCACCTCGAACCACTTTCCTGCCCGCACTCCTGCTGCATTCCCGCTCACTCTCCCAGGATTTGGCCCACCTCGTCCATATACTCTCCGGTTACCAGTCTCCTGTCAAATTCCTTCTCCATCTTCTCCCGTCCTCTGCGGCCCATGGCCGCGCGCTCCTCCACAGACAATGCAAGAAACTTCTCCATCGCCCGGATCAGCTCCTGCCCGTGCCCCGGCGTAAACCCGAATCCGGTCCGGCCTTCCTCGAACGCTTCCAGACAACCGCTGATATTGGATGCTATCACCGGTCTGCCCGTAGCCGCTCCCTCGATCAGCGCATTGGACATCCCCTCATGAAAAGAAGCAACCACGATCGCACTGGCCGCCGCCAGGTACGGATGCACCTCCGTGTGAAATCCGATCTGCCGTACCACACCCTGCTGCTCCAGTGCATTCAACAGGTCCTGATAGTCCTCGTCACAGTACCCCAGGATATCGAAGAAGACACGATCGCTATGTAACGCCTTCGCCGCCTCGATATATTCCAAAATTCCCCGTTCCTTCATCACTCTGCCCACGAAGAGAAAATGCGTCTCCTCTCCGGCCGGATATTCCTCATAGTGATGCCGCTCCAGATTTACACCGGATCCCATCACCATACGTGTTCTGCCTGCCGTAATGCCATACCCCTGGAAAATACTGCGATTTTCCTCATTCTGAAAGAAAACGCACTTCGCCTTCCTCATACCCGTCCGGTACAACGTGATCACCAGCCGCAGGAAGACCCCTTTCCGGTCAAAAGCGCCGCCCAGACCCGTTATCGTTGTAATATAGGGAATCCTTCGCATCCCGGCCGCCAGCCCGCCGTAGATATTCGGTTTGATCGTATAGGTCACCACCAGATCCGGCTTGATCTCGCGCATCATCCGGCTGTACGTACGATACAATTTCAGATCTTCCAGCGGATTCACTCCTCTGCGGTTGATCGCCGTCTTAATAATCCGGCATCCCTCCGCCGCCAGTTCCTTCTCTTTCACATCATCCGGCATACTCACATAGACCTGATACTTCGCCAGCAACGCCTGCACGAATTCGTTCCGAAAATCATACAATCCTCCGGAAGAGTTGATTAAAATCAATACTTTTTTCATCAGGGCACAATCTCCACTCCGTTCATATCACGAACCGCAATCTCATTATACTTCATCATACATATATTTTCCGCATAATTTCCGATATCCACCTCATTCTCCTGCCCCGCCAGATTACGGATCACCGCCGCAGGCATATTCACGCCGCAGGCGTAGGCATGAGGATAACCGCCGCCAAACCGCGGATTCACCTCGGAAATATAGAAACATCCGTCTATCTCAAAAATATCAATATCGATCATGCCGCGGAATCCACATTCTTCCACGAAATTTCGAATCATGGTAAATAACTTTTCATTTTTAATGGAAACGGATTTGTCCGTCTCTCCCGCCCGCATCTTAATCTTCTTTTTGACAAAGATGGAAGTGCACCTGCCGCTTATCATATCGATGTACACATCCGCTCCGTACTCCTGTCCGTCCATGTACTCCTGGATCATCAGATCGTCATCCAGCGTAAACAGAAGATCCGTCTCTTCCCTGCTGTTCACCTTGTTGATATTGATGCTGGCGCTTCCCCTGACCGGCTTGATGAAAACCGGATACGAAATCTCCCCTTCTTCAACCGCCCTGTAGAAAGCTTCCTTATCTACAAAACATCTGCCCGTCGGGATCTGCATCCGGCACAGCATCTGGTACATCCGAAACTTGTCCAGGCAGGTTTCCGTCAGTTCATAGTCCGATACGATCGGCACCGTGCCGACTGCCAGAAATCTCTCCCTCTCCTTCGCCAGAAGACTCAGTTCCGGATCGATCAGTGAAAATACACCGTCTATCTGCTCCTCTCTGCAGATTTCCAGAATGCGGTCCAGATACCCAGGAGCCGTGATCCGCGGCACCAGATAGAACCGGTCCGCATCATAGACCGCAGGAGCCAGATTGCTGCAGTCCGTTGCCACAACCTTTCCTTCCGCTCCCACTTCTTTCTTGAAATACTGTACCACCTTATTTCTCGTTCCGGCACTCAATATCAATAGATTCATAACCAGATTCATTCCTTTCCTTCAAGGTTCTGCCATCTCATCCGTCTAACCTGCTTTCCTCCAGTCTGTCGAAGAAGATCGGGCAGCCTCCCGTATGAATAAATAAAATATTCCGGCCGCTTATCTTATTTTCCTGCAGATAGGCCAGCATGCCGTGAAACGCTTTCCCGACATAGGTAGTATCCATCGGAATCCCTTCCCGCTGCATCACGAAATCAATGGTTTCCGCAATCTCTTCCGTATAACTTCCATAGCCGCCGCTTCTGTAAGCGTCCGTAAAGACAAGCTGCTCCTCCTGATACAGCTGGGCAAAGCGTTCGCCCAGATACGTCCGGATACTGTCCTCTACAACGCTGCGGCCTCTCTGCGCTTCTCTGGCAATGCTGATTCCCACGATCTTCCTCTCCTGCTCTCCGGAAAGCAGCTGTCCGCACACCAGTCCGGCCTGCGTCGCACCCGTGCCGGACGCATGGAAAATATAGTCAAAGTGTACGGAATGCTCCCGCTCATACGCCTCGATCTCCCGGTACCCCTTCACATAAGCTTCCACTCCCGGATTCCCGTGACCGCCGCCCTCTATAAAGTAAGGCCGCTTTCCCTGCTCCCGATATGCCTGCTTCCTGTTCTCTATGGTCCCGGCCACTGCAGATACGGGGCATGTCTCGATCACCGCGCCAGACTTCTGCACCAGTCTGGTATTATTGTGCACCATCCCGTTCTCCTGCGGTGAGATAATGTGGCATCCCAGCCCCATGGACGCCGCCATGTTGGCAATGATCCGGCAGTGGTTGGAGCTGTTGCTGCCATACGTCATCACAATATCGGTATCCGTTTTCATAATCTCACGATAAAATTCCGCCGCTTTCCTGGCTTTGTTGCCGCCAAAACTGAAAGGAATCATATCATCCCTTTTCATAAAAAGGCGATTTGGCCCGTAGCTGTCTGACAGCTCCTGTACGCAGGTTCTCTCCAGTTCTCTCTCAAATAATGGTATCCGCCTCACACTGCCCTCCACACTTCTTACGGTAAACGTCAAAATCTTCCACCGTCTGCTCACTGCCGGACAAAGTCCCCGATCGCTTCAATACCTTTCCCACAGTCATCAGAATGATCCTGACGTCCATCCCGAAACTGCAGTGTTCCACATATTCCAGATCATAGGCAAATCTGTCCTCCCATCCCAGCGCATTTCTGCCGTTCACCTGTGCCAGTCCGGTAAGACCCGGCCGCACATCATGCCGGTGCATCTCCTCATCCGTATACCAGGGCAGATAGCGCACCAGCAGGGGGCGGGGTCCAATAATGCTCATATCCCCTTTTAAAATATTCAGCAGTTCCGGCAGTTCATCCAGACTGGTGGAACGCAGCAGCCTGCCAAATTTCGTAAGCCGCTTCTCATCCGGAAGAAGCTCACCCTTTTCATCCCTCTTATCTGTCATCGTGCGAAACTTACACAATGTGAAAATCTTCCCTTGCCTCCCCGGCCGTTCCTGTTTAAAGAAAATGGGGCTTCCCAGTTTCACCCGCACCAGAATGCAGAGTACAAGCAGGATCGGGCTGAGCACAATCAGTGCACACAGCGATAACAGAAAGTCCAGGCACCGCTTTATATAGTTTTTGTACATATATACCCCCATTCCTGCTCAGCCTGAGAATCTGGTATCCCGGTACAGAGCATAGAAATCCGTCTCCATATTATCCGCATACTTCGCATAAAATGCCCGGGCATCATCCAACGCCCTGTTATAAACCCTGTCTCCCAGAATCTCCTGGAAAAAATCCAGCACGCTGCCGGTTCCGATAATCCCCAGCTCCAGGTCATACTCCTCTTTAAAGAAATGCGCGATCTCGTCACATACCTGACGTTTCTCCTTCTCGTCAAACAACTCCATACCTATCTCTCCTGCGCCGCAAAGCAGCCTCTTATCGTCCTGATGATCAGTTCCATATCCTCCGGCGTATTCTTCACATCACTGGGCAGGCACAGACCTCTGGCAAACACTTCTTCTCCCACACTTCTTCCGTCCTCATAGTGCGGCACGAAATCACAGGCCGCAAACACCGGCTGCAGATGCATCGGTTTCCAGATCGGCCTTGACTCTATATTCTCCGCCTCCAGTGCATCCATGATCCTGTCGGGCGTTACACTGCATCCCCCGGCGATCACCATACCCGAAAGCCAGCAGTTGGCGTCCCCGTCCGGGTTCATGGGATTCATCATGATTTCCGGCAGATCCGCAAACGCCTCCTGATATTGTCTGTAGATTTCTTTCTTCTTCGCTATATGCTCCTCCAGGTGCAGCAGCTGCCCTCTGCCGATCCCGGCGATGACATTGCTCATCCGGTAATTATATCCGAGCTCCGAATGCTGGTAATGCCTTGCCGGATCTCTGGACTGGGTTGCAAAGAACGTCACTCTCTTCACCGCCTCCTCCTCGGCCGACACGAACATACCACCGCCGGATGTGGTGATGATCTTATTGCCGTTAAAAGAATAGATACCGTATTTACCGAAGGTGCCCGTATGCCGTCCCTTCCAGGTACTGCCCAGAGATTCCGCCGCATCTTCCACCAGCGGCACGTCATGCTCCGCGCAGATCGCCATGATCTCATCAAGTCTGGCCGGTGTGCCGTAGAGATGTACGCAGATCACCGCCTTCGGATGCGGATACTTCTCAAATGCCCTCCGCAGCGCCTCCGGCGACATATTCCAGGTGTCCGGTTCCGCATCGATGAACACAGGGTCTCCGTTCTCATACACAATCGGATTACAGGATGCCGAAAAAGTCAGATCCGATACAAACACTTTATCACCCTGCCCCACGCCCAGAAGCTTAAGCGCCATATGAATCGCCGCCGTCCCCGAACTCAGCGCCGCCGCATATCCACAGCCCGTATATGCCGCCGTCTCTTTCTCGAAAGCGTTTACATTAGGTCCCAGAGGCGCCACCCAGTTGGTGTCAAATGCCTCCTGCACATACTTCTGTTCCTCACCATGCATGGTGGGAGATGACAAATAGATCCTCTTTCTGCCCATAACAGCTCCTACTCCCCACGTTTTGTCATCCGTGGCAACAAATTCTACAGATCCGGACTCATACGTCCCGGCCTGTTTTCACGAAACATCATTTATCTCTTCCGCACTGCGATAAGTCGTAACGATCTTCTTCAACAGCGGCCTGATATCCGAACTCTCAATCTGGCACTCATCCTTCAGCTCCTTCAACTGCATAAAGAATTCATGCTCATCAAGCTCTATCGGCTTGCCGATGTGTATCATGCGGTTCGCCGTGTCTTTCATTCCTTCCTCTTCCATCAGCAGTTCTTCATACAGCTTCTCTCCGGGACGAAGCCCCGTGAATTCAATCTTGATATCCTCTCCCACACGGAAACCGGACAGCTTGATCAGGTTCTCCGCCAGCGTCAATATCTTAACAGGTTCTCCCATATCCAGCACAAAAATCTCACCGCCTCTGGCGTAGGCTCCTGCCTGCAATACCAAAGAGACCGCCTCCGGAATCGTCATAAAGTAGCGGATAATATCAGGATGCGTCACCGTGACCGGACCACCTGCCGCAATCTGTCTGCGGAACAACGGAATCACGCTGCCGTTGCTGCCCAGTACATTCCCGAAGCGCACCGCCACAAACTCCGTGTCATAATGCTTGTCGAAAGTCTGTATGATCATCTCGCAGATCCGCTTGCTGGCCCCCATGATATTCGTCGGGTTCACCGCCTTATCCGTAGAGATCATCACAAAACGCTGCACACCGCTCATCGCCGCAGCCTGCGCCGTCTTGAAAGTGCCGAACACATTGTTCTTCACTGCCTCGGTAGGGCTGTCCTCCATCAGCGGCACATGCTTGTGCGCCGCCGCATGATACACGATATGGGGGCGATAAGTTGAGAAAATATAGTTCATACGGTTGGTATTGCGCACCGATGCGATCAAAACCACCAGATCAAGCTCCGGATACTTTTCTTTCAGTTCCTGTTGAATATCATAGACCGAATTCTCATAAATATCCACGATTACCAGCTGTTTCGCCCTGTGCGCAGCAATCTGCCTGCACAACTCGCTGCCGATGGAGCCGCCTCCCCCCGTGACAAGCACCACCTTGCCCTGCACATAGCCCAGGATCGATTCCATATCAACGCAGATCGGATCTCTGCCCAGCAGATCTTCTACCTCTACGTCACGCAGCTTGCTTACGCTGACCTCGCCGTTCACCAACTGGTACATTCCCGGCAGAGAACGCAGCTTACAGTTCGAATCCTTACAGATCTCCAGAATCTCCCTGATCTCCGCCCGCGGTGCAGAGGGCATCGCCACGATGATCTCATCCACATCATAGATATCCGCGCACTCCACGATCTTATCCCGGCCGCCGACCACTTTGATTCCCTGAATATACCTGCCCCATTTCCCCTTATCATCATCGATAATACACTTGATGACCATTGTGGAAAAATTGCTGTTGACAATCTCCTTGATAATCAGATTCGCCGCCTCTCCCGCGCCGATCACCATGACCGAGATCAGATTCTTCTTATTCTGCTGTTTATGTTTCAGTCCCCGGAAAAACCGATAGGAAAAACGGCTGGCGAAAATGCACACCACCAGCGAGGCCAGATAAGCCACATAATAGCTTCTGGGAACTGCCTGCGTCGTAATCTTAAAAAACTGCATGCCGATACCGTTTACCAGCGTCGAAACAACACATGCCACCACAATATTCTGCAGCTCTGTCTCCCCGGCAAAAGCCCACAGACTGCTGTACAGATGCAGTATATAGAAAATAACCAGTGTAACAGGGATATTAATCGGCAGAAAAAGTTCGATCGGACGCATAAAATGATCCGGAATAGAGTCCAGATGAAAATCATAGCGCCACAGGATCGCCATATAACTGGCGATCCAGATGCTGATAATATCATAGATGATCAGACAGGTTCTTCTGTAAAATAATTTCGCATTGAAAGGTTTTCTCTTTTTCTCCATATCTCTTCCCTATACCGCCTTCCGGCTGTCGACCAATAACGGTGAAAGCGTCAGCATCAGACAGCAAGCGATCGGACAGCAGGGATGGAAGATCCACTCCGTCAACCCGGCCACTGCAAAAAGGACTAAAACAGCCATCGGCAGCGCCGCACATACCCTGTCCTTCTTATGTCTGTGAAAATAAACTGCCGCCTGGATCAGTGTACCGATGCCCAGCAGAATAAACACCGCACCCACATAGATGCCGTGGTCATAGGCAACCTGAAGATAGATATTATGTGCATGGACGTTATAATGTCCGTTGGGTTCCATAATCCCCATATCTTCATGACCAACTTTATTTAAATTAGAATAATATAATCTGAAAATTTCCATTCTGCCGTTGGTGTAAGAGTCCTCTGAATCCTCGTCCTCCTGTACACCTCCTGCAGCCGTATCCGTCGCAGAGGCGACCAGAATCCTCCCCCGGTCCTCAAGCAGCTCATTGTGCAGTCTTCTTTCTCCGTTCTCCCGTACACTGTAACCTCTTATACACTTATCCTCCGGTACTCCCAGCACTTTCATCTGGAACACCTGCACGAACCGCCGGATCGTAATGTAATACCTGGAATCCATGTCCCTGCCGTGCACGATCTCCTCCGGAATCTCTTCGATCTCATGCAATTCCGGTCTGGCCTTAACCGACGGCACAATTCTCTGTGCCGTAAATACCACCGGAAAGCAGAGCATAACGGCAAGCATCATCATAACAATCGCCCTCAGCATTCCACGCAGTCTGTACCGTACGGATCCCCTCTTCCTGACGGAAACTGTCCGACCGGCAGTTTTGCCGGACGCCCGCACCGCAAAAACCTCTGCGTTCATCGACAGGCACATCACGGGAATGATGATCACTGCCGTCACCGTCATCGCCAGATAACCTGTCCGGGACAGTGTAAAGATAAGATATGCCGATGAAACGCCCAGCACAGCCAGCTCTTTATATACCGCAGCAAGATACGGTTTCCTGCTGTATACGTCCAGGAACTTCACCAGCGCGGCACAAACCACCAGCGCCAGATAGACAGCCGAAATCGTCACCGTATGGAAAATAAACGGATACCTGTAATACTGATAAAACATATAAGGTCTGTGAAGCAGGCAGTACAGTACCATGGCGCCGAAATGAAACAGAATGCCGTTACAGATATTCCGCAAAAGCACGGCCTTCTTCTCCCAGGCTGCCATATTCAGATAGAAAAGCGTAAAAGCACAGACCAGATAAATCGGCCATCCCCTGGTATTGCGATACCAGATGATCAGCGCGAAAAATCCGCCCACCAGAATACCATACCAGACAGACAGGCCCCTGATCCGCCCCTGTACCATACAGCGGATCGTTCCGATCAGGATCAGCCCCGTCAGGATTCCCACCCAGGCAGTGAGCCTGATCACAGAAATATCCAGCTCTTCCGGTTCCTGCAGCGCCGCTGCCGCCTTCTGGTAATACTGATATCCAACCACGCCCGCAATCACACAGTAGATCAGGTTCATCCAGTTGAAAATGTCCTTCGCCTTATAAGTCACCAGCACGGCCAGCGCAAGATACACCAGCATCTGCCGGTACGCCACCGTATGGTGCATCTCGAACAGCCCATTCATATAATTACAGCATGCCCCGACAGCGCCCGCAAAAAGAGCGGCCTGCAGATAATTCTGCCAGTTATCCCGCAGAAGATGCGCAAATGTCCTGTCCGAAGCAAAGCCTGTCCGGCTGTGGTTGACCGCGTACAGCGCCAGCGCCACAGCAATCAGAATACTGCCCTCATAGAATAGAATGGATTCCATATCCTTCGCGAACAGCTTCATAGGCCACACAGCCATAAATGCCGCCGCACCCAGGGTCACAATCACCGGATTCAATACGGTCTTAACCGTCTTCTCCACCGTCACCAGACAATTTCTTTCCGGGTACCTTTTGTAGTATTTCCCCGTAAGAAGCGTAACCGCAATTCCAGACAGCACAAACAGAGCATCCCATATCAATGTTCTGCCCTTGCGAAGCGGCATCTCATACTCATAGGAAGCGACGATGCAGTGTTCCTCATCCTCCACATTCTCATAGTAGAGCGTGCCGTTATATAAATTGCCGGAAGCCGCCGTATCCTCAAAAGCCACGCGGAACGGGGTCTCCATTCCCTGCAGCAGATAGTAATACGGTCTGCCGACTTCCGTATCGATATTAATCTGTACCGTGCAGTCTCCCGGTATGGATTTCATCTCCTCCGTACCTATCACCTGCTGCATGAGCATCTGCATGGAAGCGTCATACAATACGAAATTGAATTCCCCGCCGATGGTTCCTTCCGCGAAATAAATATCGATGTTTTTAAGCCTGTCATACTGTGCAACGAACATCTGCTGTACTGCATGTCCATCAACGATCTCTCCGGACTCCATAACGATCTGTCTGCTGCTGTCTGAAACCACCGTCTCCGTCACAAGACGAAGCGGCCACAACATAAACACCGCACACACCACGATCACCCAGACTGTCCCACAGATGGCCTGTCTCTTATTGATTATTCTATTCATTGTCTATTCCTGATACGTAACCGTCCAAATGTTTGTCTTTCCGCCTGTTCTGACATAAAATGCGCCATACCGCGGAAATTTCACTGCTTAGTATATCACGATTGTATATTTTTTACAACTGAGGAACTTTTTTTACAATTCCTCCAGCAGCATCGCCACGAACAGCGGCATGCCGAACCAGAAGATCAGCACATATCTGGGCAGATACGTAGGACCCAGGATCACGGTCAGCCAGACGAGCAGTATCATCAGGTAGGGAACTACGATATGATACTTCTTCCGGTACAACATATAAGCAAACACGAAGGCAATGCCCCAGAAAATCCCGCCGGGTGAGTACAGCATCGAATAGATCGGCACCTTTTCCTGCGATATCTCCAGCGACAGCTTCCTGTAAGCCCTGTCCAGCCAGGGGATCTTACTGTCTCTATAGCCCGGTTCCTCCACTTCGTATCCGAAGTAAGAACTGTCCTCGTACGTAAAAGTAAACACCCTGTTGCCGGAGTAGACATCGATCACCGTATCCGGATACCAGAAACCGTAAGAATTCATCAGCCAGGCGTTGATATAGGACAGCGGTTTGCGCAGGCCGATCTTAAGCCAGAGCATCACATACCGCGACTTGTCCGCATCGTAGACATTATTCTGGAAATGGACTTTCACCGGATCCGACAGCTTCGGATTGTACAGAACCAGCGCCTCCTCCGGCAGTACTTCATGCAGCGCTGCAACATCATCCGGCTCAAAAACCTCCGGATTGAATTTCCAGGTTCTGGCCAGCTGCTGGATCGGAACCGTCAGGATCTCCTGATTTTCCTCATTCTTCGCATGGAGCGTCACGATAAGCACACTGTTAATCAGAAAATAAGAGCCAAAGATAAACACCAAAAGCAGACACATCTTCCTTAAACATGGCTTCTTTCCCGCTTTCTTCAGACGGTCAGCACCTGATGAAGACTTTCCGCCATAGAAAACTTTATTGACGTAGAGCAGCAGAACCGGGGCCATCACCGCAAATGCATAGACACCGTTCTTACGAAACAGCATCATGGACAAGGCGCTGATCACAAAAAAGAGCATCTTTCCGGAGGATGCAAAGAATGCTGCGCCGTCACTGCCCAGTTCGATCAATGACAAAAGCAGCATCAACAACGCCGCCGTAAAGATCGTATCCTTCGCAGAGCAGAGCGTAAACATCACGATCACCGGAAACAGTGCAAAGTAAAGCAATGAGCCAATCCTTACACCTCTGGCGACCTTTCTTCGCCGCATAAAGACAAGCAGATAAGTAAAACAGCCCGCCACAATCGTCATCTGCACCAGCATATAACAGGCAATGCCAAGATTATAGGAATCCGTAATCTTATGCACGGCACAGACGATGCCGCCCAGCATCAGTACATGCACAAGAGGATGATGCGTCGTGAAATTCCTGGACGCCACCTGCAGCCATTCTTCCTGCGCGTCATAGACGAAAAATCCCGGATATACCGCCAGCAGTACCGGCAGCCAGCACAGAAACATAAAACCAAACATCAGGACGTCCACATATTTGACTGCCCCTGACGGTGTTGTCGGAAGCTTGATATGTGCCGCCAGGCTGTTCTTACGCGCTTCGATATTGCCCAGAAAATTCCAGAACTTCCGCACCAGTATCGTAAAAAGACAGGTCAGAACCGGCAGCGATACCCACAGATGCCAGTCTTTGAAATTCACATTCCCCACGGCTTCCAGCTGAACCCCGAACAGCATCGCCGTGGTAAATAAGAAGGAGAGAATGCCGGCGATCGTCCATCCTCTCTTATCCTGCCAGTCGATGGTATGCAGCGACCAGCTGACCGCATAGATGCACAGAAGCCACACAAAAAGGGAAAAAATGCTGTTGGTAAACCCCAGCGTATTCTCCTGCAGATTAAGAACCTGCGGGAAACACAGCGTCCCCGCCGTGGCAATCACGAAGGCCATCGTATTCAGTTTCAATCTGATCTTAAATTCTTTTTCATTCATACCGTTCTACTGCTTTCATTCTCTTTCTGATCGTCCGCCGCGTTGCCGACACACTCTCTGATCACATACTGAGGCGAATTGTTGAGGGAGATATAGATCCTGCCGATGTATTCTCCGATCAGTCCCAGCATCAGCATGATCATCCCGCCGATAAAGACAAGCGCCGCCATCATGGCGCTGAATCCGATCGGAACATTCGGATTGACAAATTTCTTGATCACCGTATAAATACCGTACAGGAAACCCGCGCATGCCGTCATGCATCCCATGGCGGTGGCAATACGCAGCGGCTTGATGCTGAACGCTGTAAAACCGTTGAACCACAGGCCCAGCAGTTTTCCCATGGTATATCCCGACACGCCGGACTCACGTTCCCTGTGGGCCACCTCCACATTGGTAATATTCTTTGTGGTCCGCAAAACCAACCCAATCACATAAGGATAGGGATTCGTATACCGCAGCATCTCATCCACCACGAACCGTTTGGCGGCAAAATAGCTGGACAGATACAGTTCCTTCGGTTTTCCCAGCATAACTCTGGTCATCATTTCATTGACTTTACTGCCAAAATTGCGAAAACCGGAATGCTGCTTATGGGCATATTTTGCATATACAACATCAAAGCCTTCCTCTATCTTCGCCAACAGTTTACCTGCCTCGGCCGCCGGCGTCTGCCCGTCGTCATCCAGACATATTACTACGTCCCCGCGAGTATACCGAAAACCGGCCATCAATGCCGCATGCTGTCCGAAATTTCTGGCAAGGCTGATGCCGCAGATATCCGTCCGCTGTGCACAGAGACCACGGATCACCTCGAACGTATTATCCGGTGAGCAGTCGTTGACCAACACGATCTCATATTGATATGCCGGCATTTTCTGCATCGCTGCATCAAGCTCCGCCACCACCCTGCCGATCGTTTCCGCCGAACGATAGCAGGGTATTACAAAACTGATAACTTTACTCATTCGCTTTCCTTTCTAAACCCCCATCATGCGCAGCCTGCCGCCATGCCGCATCATCAAGCTCCATAAATCTGACCTCTCTTACGCCCTGGCGGGTCATCACGGACTCCCTCCTGTCCGCCAGAAGAAACCCGGCATGTTCATAACTCTTCATGGCACTGATATTGTCTGAAAGAAATCGGAGAAATACCTTATGAAGCTTTAATTGTGTAAAAGCATACGCAAGCGCCTGTTTCGCCGTCTCCGTACCATACCCGCAGCCCAGCGCCGTCTCTTCTCCGATAAAAATACCGTACTCCGCCTCACCGTTCTCCCTGTCGATATCGCGAAAATAGACACTGCCGATCTCCCTGCCGTCAGACAGGCAGATAATAAACTGTACCACCCGTCCCGTCTCCACCTGCTCCCTGATCCAGGACAGATGTCCTTCCGCCGTAAAAGGTTCCTGATAGATGAAATTTTTTCTCACAAAATCCCTGTTGCGCCATGTAACAATCTTCTCCGTATCCTCGATTGTCATCAGCCGCAGCCGGATTGAAGGCCTCTGCCGCATATAAATCCGCCTCCCCGCTCCCTGTCATAACCGTGCCGCAATCCCGTCGTGCACGACTGTTTCTGCCTGCTGCCGTGTGGTCTCCAGGCCATCAGCCTGTCGCTTTTATTGTATTCTCATAATTCTATAGACCGCATATCCTTCGCCTATCCTGTCCGTCTGCTCCGCCACGGTCTCAATGCCCCGTGCGGCATAGCAGTCTTCAATCCACGCAAGTCCCCGCTCCTTTACTTCCTGATCGGCCAGAATCAAATAAACATTCCCCCGCTCGATCAACGCTTCCTGCACCGATGTAATGCCATATCTTCTCAGCTTATCATAATAGAGCGGACTGCCGCACATCCAGCCGCCCAGAATATCATAATTGGCATAGCCACGGCCTGTGCTGTCAAAGATACGTCTGGAAAATGATACCGTGGAATACACATCCTCAAAATAGAAATTTTCATCACGCTCTCTGCAATATTCATCGATTGCATACCAGTTCTCGTTAACCTGTTCCCGAAGTTCCTGCTGCGCACGCAATGCCGGTATACCCTTTATCATACCCTTCCCTGTGATCAGGCAGAAAGAAACTGCCATAATCAACACAATGCCGCATGCCACTCCATGCAATACACTCCCCGCACAATGTCTTCCGGTATCAGTATCCGTACTTCGCACTATTTCTGCTCCACCTGTACTTCTATGACAAGCACGTATCAGCATGGCCGCCAGCAGCGCAAATTCCACCAGATAAAGAGAATGTGTGATGCGCTCCGGATCTCTGCCTCGCAGCAGAATAAACATCCAGACCGCACTGCGCACGCCTGTCACCAGTACTGCCTGCCATAGCAGATCAAATCTTTGCATGCTTTCTCTTTTCTTTTCCACTTTCCCGCCGTTCTTCTCTTCCCCGGATGCCGCTTTCCCAAATAGAACCGGAGCACAAATTCCAGCCGCGAACACCCCCGCATACATCCACAGCAGCAGGGTACTGTAGGGCGAGTCCCCTCCACGCAGCGTACGGTAGTAATAACGATAGACCTGCTTCTTCACGATGGCTTCCCAGTCCCTGGCTTTGCGCACCGTATCCGTGGCATAATCCGCCAGTGTCATAAGGAACTGCGAATCCACTCCATCATCCAGTCCATAATTGTAGTTGCGAAGCAGCGTCTGCCGGCAGGGCGGCGCTCCCAGTTCCTCAAGCGCTTCCTGCCAGGCATCCTCCATGATCAATTCCTGGTAAAAGTCATACACCGTCGTCCTGGCTTCAAAGAACCGCAGAAAATCCTTCCATTGACCGCTTCCGTAAGCCGCATAGTCAATCCCCCTCGAGATCAGCATACCCGCCAGCATGATTCCCAATACACTGCCGTATCTGATCAGCGTATCTTTCCCGAAGAGCTTCTTTTCTTCCGTCAACCGGTACAATCCCGCCAGACAGATAAATGGAAAAGTCAAAAGCAGCATCTCCGAACGAAGCTGATAGGCGACAATCACCAGCACCATGGAAGGTATATTGCTTCTTATAAACCGTTTGCTGCTCTCTGTATCCGGCGTGGTCAAAAACAGGAAAATGGCAGCCGCAGAAAGCATGGCGCAGGTAACGGTATACTGCAGATTCACCAGATGTGAAAGACATACGCCCCACACCAGAAGAGACAGCGCCCCAAGCCACAGGATCTTCCTCCCCACGCCCACACGCGAGGCTGTATAAAGAGCTGCCGGCCTTTGACCGTCTCCCGCTTTCCGTCTCCCTTCTCCCAGGTTGCACAGACCCAGGCTGCACAGGCGCACACCGATCAGATAGAAGCAGCCAAACTGGCACAGACACAGAAACAGACCATACCAGGGAACTGTCCCACACACTTTATAACACAGGGCGATCAGCGCACCCAGAGGATACAAAGTCTGCATGTTATGCCCGTCCGGCGTCCCACTGTAAGCCCCGGACATAATGTCCAGCATCATGGTATCGTCATTCAGATCATAATAGAAGTCAAAACAGACCCCCATGACGATCATATTCACAGACACAACAAGCAGCGTCAGTATACAGTTCTCCCATTTCCACCATTCTTTCTTCTGCCGCACTATCTGCCGCTCCTATTCCTTCTCATGATTGCCGCCCACGTTCCACTCCGACACTGATACAGTTCACCCGACACCGAAAACCGGCCGCTGCGCATAGAATGCCTTCACCTGCTCCGCAATATACTCCACCTCATCCGCCGTCAGCTTATAGTACATCGGCAGACGCAGCAGCCTGTCGCTTTCTCTGGTGGTATACTTATCTTCTCCATGGAACCGGCCATATTTGATCCCGGCCGGCGCAGAATGCAGCGGCACATAGTGGAACACCGCCATGATCCCTTTCTCCTTCAGGAAATCGATCAGGCTGGTGCGTTCTTCCATATCCTTCGTCTTGATATAGAACATATGCGCGTTATGGCTGCAGTGCGCAGGAATATGCGGCAGCTCGATCCTGCCGGATTCCGCCAGCGGCAAAAGCAGCTCCCGGTACTGATCCCATCTGTCCATTCTCGCCTGTGTGATCTCCTCCGCCAGCTCCAGCTGCGCATACAGATAGGCGGCGTTCAGGTCGCTGGGCAGATACGAAGAACCATAGTCCTGCCAGCGGTACTTATCCACCTGCCCTCTGTAGTACTTGCTTCTGTCCGTGCCCTTTTCCCGGAAGATCTCTGCGGTCTCAATATACTTTTCATCCCGAATGAGCAGGGCGCCGCCCTCACCCATGCTGAAATTCTTCGTCTCGTGAAAGCTGAAGCACCCAAACTCCCCGAAGGTGCCAAGGGGTTTCCCCTTATAGGACGCCATGATCCCCTGCGCGGCATCCTCCACCACGATCAGATCATGACGTCCGGCAATGTCCATGATCACATCCATCTCACAGCCTACCCCGGCATAATGTACCGGCGCGATCGCCCTGGTCCGCTCCGTGATGGCATCCTCGATCAGAGTCTCATCAATATTCATGGTATCCGGCCTGATATCCACGAAGACCACTTTCGCCCCGCGCAGCACAAAGGCATCCGCCGTAGATACAAAGGTATAGGACGGCAGGATCACTTCGTCCCCCTCTTTGATATCTGCCAGCAGCGCCGCCAGCTCCGTCGCATGGGTGCAGGACGTGGTCAGCAGACATTTCGCCGTGCCGGTCTGCGCTTCGATCCACTCACTGCATTTCTTCGTAAAAGGCCCGTCCCCGCAGATCTTCTGGTTCTCGATAGCCTCCCTCATATATTCTACTTCCCTGCCCGTAAAAGGCGGTACATTAAAATTGATCATCTACAGTTTTCTCCATTTCTGCGCTGCTCTTGTCTCAACTATGTTGAGACGTCGCATGAAACGAGTTTGTGGCAAGCAACGCGCAGACACAAATCTCGCGATTGAAAATTTTAATTTTCAATCTTTCCTCCTTACCCGATGCCTTTCTTCTCGCCGGACTCCGTTCCTCCGCCTTGCAGATACACTACATACCGTCCATTTCCAAAAGTTTCCTGATACTCATATTCGCACAGATACCGCTTCAAACTCTGCAGCTTCTCATCCGCATCGAACTTCTCCTGCTCCACGCCAAACCAGTTCATTCCGTCCGCGTCCTCGTTCAGATATGCCCCCACCGGAGCTGCCACGATCACTACCGGCGGCTCCTCCATCTGCTGCAGATCCCGCTCATACTCCGTCATAAGATAGGAATCCAGATCCGGCCAGAATGTAGAAAGCGCCGAAGGCATGTCAAGCAGATAGCCCAGCCCCGAAAGGTCCTTATAGAAAAGCGCCGGCTTCCCCGTAAGCTCTGCTTCCTCCGTATACGCCGCCAGTTCCTCAAGCCACGCGGCATTATCCGCATTCGTATAGACGCCCGCCGCTTTCGCCGGCACTGTCACCACAGTATCCCGCTTCTCCCCTTCAACTCCGTCCTGGAAAGCAAAGAGAAAATGAAACCCCACACTCTGCACCAGCACAAAAGCAATAAGCATCGCAAACGGCACTTTCCACAGGATTCCATCCGGCTGCTTCCTGCCGGCCAGATAACCGGTCCACAGCGCAAACGGCGCCGCTAAAAACAGGTTATTGATAATAGGATACAGATCGTTATTGCTGCCCAGCGGCGTCACCAGGATCAGCACCAGCACCAGCACCGCCATTATTTTACAGGCAGCCGGCACCCCCTTCCTGCACAGGCTAAGGACTGCCAGCAGGATCGCCGCGATCAGAAACAGGACCGCCGGATAGTACATACTGCTGTACCGGTAATACTGGAAGGTAAATACGCCCCGCCCCCAGTACAGACGGAGCAATACCAGAAATACCGCCGCATAGAAAATCCGGCACAGGACCGCCAGCAACGGAACCTTTGCAAAAAATCTGCGCTGTACCGCAAAAAGAACCCAGCCGCCTGCCATGCACAATCCCGCAAACAGCAGCCAGAAAGCTCCTGTGACATAGTCCCCAAACATCCCCGTCAGCATCGATGTCGGCTTATAGTCTGTCGCCTTCTCCGTCATGGCAAACATCGTGCGCACCATGGAAGGATACGCGCCTGCTCCGTATCGAAGACAGATCACTCCCAGGGGCACGCCGAATCCGGCCGCATACCCCAGCATACACCACAATGTGTCCCGCAGCGCCCGCCGCCATTTCTCCTGCCCACCATATAGAAATGCCCCATACCACACCGCCACAATAAAGGCCGCCTGGACTACATTGGGCATCCGCACCGCCACATTGACGCCAAGACAGATCCCGGCCATAATATAGTACCGCCGTGCACCAATTTCCCGCCTGCTGCCGCCAGACAGCGTTTCGTTCTCCTGATTCCCGGCGTTACTCTTCAAGACTCCCTCATACAACAGCAATACCCCTGCCGTCATCAACAGATAAGTCAGATAATTGTACAGGATCGTAGACGGACACCAGCATAAGCCCAGCGCGATTCCCTCGCCGAGAAACACGAGCGGCGCAGGGATCCTCCTTTTCAATATTCGATATGCTGCAACTGCCGTCACCGACTGTATTAACACCGTATAACAGTTGATTCCGATCAGCGTATCACCGAAGGGCAGATGCATTAACAGAAAACCTGTCACATTTGCCAGGAAAGTCGCCACCATCCAGGTGCCGTCCATGGATGCAAAATACTGAAAATTTGACAGGCTGTACGTTGCGTCCGAAACGTCAAGCCCCTGCCGGACTCCCACCAGCGGATAGAGGAGCAGCAACAGCGGAAATATTTTGTTTTCCGTAAGTTTACTATATTTATAATAGATCCTGTCTATACTGCCCATAGTCCTCTCCATATCCATAGCGTTCACACGCCGGCTGCCGGTTTCATTATGAACCCTATCTGCCTGCCGCTTTCCGCTCCCTGCCAAACACACTGCCGATCAGCGCAAAAAGCTTCATAACTATTCAGCCATCGGCTTCATAGTTACTGAATCCGGCCTATTCCAGATTTGCCTTCGGCAAAGAGGCCGGATTCTTCTCAACCTTTATGCGTTCTCACGGCCTTTGCAGTAAATGCAAAGACCTTGGCTGAACTGTTACAAAGTTTCTGCCTGGCAAAATCCACTGTCGTCCCCGCCGCATAGACAAGCAGCACGCACAGAAGCATATGGGGCACAAAACGCCAGCTTCCCCGCACGGCATCCACCTTAAGCCACCGCATCCACTCATAGCGCACAAGCAGATGCTCGTGCAGCAGATAGACACCGAAGGTATACGGCGCCGCCCGCCTGATCAGGGCTGCCCCGCGTCCCTCCGGAATCCGTATCTCCCGGAATACCATGAAGAGTCCGACTGCCCCCAGCAGACAGAACAAGTGATTGTAAGTAGTCGGCATATCCATATAATAGAGAAACGGCATTGCAAAGTCAGACAGTATACCCGACAGAGCCGTCAGTAAGAAAACGCCCACACACATACTCCCATAGAGCAGCAGCGCGTTCCTTTTTCTCTCCAATATCGGAATCCCGTAAAGCCTGAGATACGCTGCCACCAGGAACAGACATAAGAACCACCCATAGTCATACCCGTAACGGTCCGTGGCAAATGTCACCGGCAGGATGGATTTCCACACCGAAAAGTAACACAGCAGCAGCACTATGACCACCTGCAATGCTTTCTTCTCCATCTTCTTTACACCCGCCGCCAGAAACGGGGCGAACAGATACATGACCAGGTATGCCGTGGCAAACCAGTAATGCTCCGTCTCCACGGGAATCACATAATCCAGCCAGTCATAGACCGATAATGCTCCCGCCGGCACAACCCCGACACAAAGAAGGACCACAGGGATCAGGACCGAATAAAAAAGAATCTGCCCGGCCAGGGACACCACCCGCCCCGGTCTCCACGCAGACTCCACCAGAAAATACCCGCTGAGCAGCACGTAACAGTTAACTGCAACGATACAGAAAGCCTCGATCAGATGCGCGGCATAGTTTATCACAGTACGGTCCGTCGTGTAGGCCGTAAGCAGTTCCCCCTTATTCAAATAGTGGAGGACGATGATCATCAACATCGCCACGATCCTCAGCAATTCAAAATTTGCCTGCCGTTCTGATTTCATATACCGCTTCCCTATTCCGCAAAGAATTATTTCCTCTATTTTTTCTCCTTAAAGATCCAAAGCTTGCTCAGGAAATAGTTTGCCAGGATAACGATCACCTGACAGAACAATTTGGAGATATATTCATTCAAGTCTGCAACATCCACCATGACAAACATCATAGCCAGCTCCAGAACCTCCGTAGCCACCCGCGCCCCGATAAAAGCGACAAACTCCCTGCCAAGAGACTGCACATCCTTATTCTGACTCTTAAACACAAAGGTGCGGTTGGTCCAGTAGGCAAACACCACCGTCAGCACCCAGGAAACAGCCGTCGCCAGCATATAGTGCATCTGCATCATGGATGCAAACACAAAATACAGCACATAATTCAGCACAAAAGCCAAAAATCCGAAGATCAGATAATTGATGCCTTCCTCATGCTTTCTATATTGCTCCCAGGCAAAATCCCATAGTTTCTTCATCGTTAATACCCTACCCTTCTTCTACTCTATAAATCCGCAGCGCTGCCCGCTCCAAAATGTCTGCCTGGCTTTTCAGCGCGCCCTCTGCGCCTTACCGTCTTCCACTCGATATACCATATCACATTTCTCGATCGTCTGCAGCCTGTGCGCGATAATGATCAGTGTCTTGCGCCCGTGCAGCCTGTTGATGGAATCCATGATCGCCGCCTCCGTCTCATTGTCCAGGGCGGATGTGGCCTCGTCTAACACCAGCACCTCCGGATCCTCAAAAAGCGCCCGTGCGATACCGATCCTCTGTCTTTGTCCGCCGGATATGCGGATGCCCCGCTCTCCGATGCTCGTGTCAAGCCCCTCCGGCAGACCTTTAACAAACTCGTCCAGCTGCGCTTCCCGCAGCGCTTCCCATACTTTATTATCATCGATATCTTCATCCGCATACCCGAACGCCACATTCCTGCGTATCGTGGAATCTATCATGAAAATAGTCTGCGGAATGTAGCCGATATTTTTCAGCCAGGAGGCATAATGCTCTCTCACTTCCACGCCATCCGCCAGAATGCTGCCCGTCTCAAGCTGTAAAAGCCCCAGCAGGATATCCACGATAGTTGTCTTACCCGCACCGGAAGTCCCCACAATGCCGACCGATTTCCCCACCGGGATCATCATATCCGCGTGATCGAAGATCAGCGTCTGCGAATTGGGATATCTGTAAGTAATATCCTGCAGCACGATCTCCTTCCTGACATCCAGTTTCTCCACGTCGATCTTCTTCTGATAAGTCTCCGCATTATAATCAACGTTCTCATCCCGGATCTCCTCCTGCAGGTTATCGCTTACCCCCATGAAGAACGGTTCAAAATAAGAGATGGAAGTCAGATGGTTGTTGATCCTGTTGGCACAGGGGATCAGCCGCATGGCAGCCACTGCCAGAACGCCCAGCTGCGGCACAATATCCGCCGCTGCGGTTCCCTGCAGCAGCTGTATCATCAGATATAAGATCATGCCCGCAATGGCCAAAGTCTCGATCAACAGCCTCGGCGTGGCATTGTACAGGTTATAGCGCTGCACGGCACTGACATATCCGGCTCCGCACTTGGAATACTCATTGATAAAATATCCCTCTTTCCGGGCGATCTTGATCTCCTTGATCCCCATCACCGACTGGTCGATCCACTTATACAGCCCGCTGTAGAATTCCTGGTTCTCCTCCCCGGCTTTGCGCATGATCGGCTTGAGGATACATTTGATCACCAACAGCGCCACCACCAGCAGCGCCGTGACCGTAAGGCTCATCCATACATCCGCCACCAGGCTGGCCGCCGCCAGGCAGACAAAGACGATCCCCTCACTGATCAGCTGCAGCAGCGCCAGTATCAAGCCATACATATTATTGACATCCGACGTGATGCTCCTCTGGATCACCGCCGTGTCCGCATTAAGATAGTATTCATAAGGTCTTTGCATAAAGTTGATCATCATCCGCCTGGATGTTGCAAACTGGTTCGTATAGACAAACTTAAGCTGCACCTTCTGCTGGAAGAAAAGGAAGATATTCTTGGTCACAAACACGAGTACCAGCCCAACCATCACAAGCATCGTCAGATCACCACTGTTATCCACGCCAAAGATCCGGCAGATCACCTGCAGATAGTCATGTTTGGCTATGGCATCCTCTTCCAGCACCACATTCATGACCGGCATCACCATGGACACTCCCAGCGTCTCCAGCACGGCCCCGATCAGCATCAAAAAGACAAGCATCATCATCTTCCGTTTCTGCTGCCTGTCCAGCAAAACCATTAACTTCTCATAGATCTTAACCATACCGGCGCACTGTCCCCTCCTGGAAAAATCAAAACTGGTAACAATTCTATCTATTCTACCACAAGTTGCCAGTAGAATGCAAACAACCTTTATATCTGCTCATTCTGCCGGTGCAGTTTGGGCGCCTCATACTTGTCCATAAAATCTTCCCCGAGGAAAAGCACTTCATCCGCACACGTTATCCCGTTTGGTACCGTGAACACCGATACCACCCGCCGAAACCGCAGACCCGGTATAAAATTCAGTATTTCCATGGGAAACATGCCACTCAGTACGATATGCCCCGCAAATTCCTTCGCATAGTCCAGCACATCCCTCGGATGCGGCTTGATCAGGACCTGCCCCTGCCTGCCATCGACCTGACCATATTCCCCGATGATATCCGCGAAGATCTGTCTCCTCACTGTCAGATCGCAAAGCGGCTCCGACAGCACCAGAATCTTGTCCTTCGCCCCGCACGCAAGCTGTCCGAGCAGTTCATCCAGATCTTCGACAAAAAGGCGGATCAAAATATCCTTATCCTCTTCCGTCAGCCGTTCCACCAGCTTTGCCCGCGGCACCTCGATATACTTGTCACAAGGATAGGGCACAACACTCCTGTCATTGATCTCCATGTCGAGACAATACCTGCTGTATCCGTTCTGGATAAAGATCAGGTTATGGGCCGCCATCCACGCTTTCAGCTCAAAATGCCCCCGGTTATCGTAGCGTGCCGTATCATAATACTGAATACAGTTCAGACCATCCTCCAGTGCATGATAAGGTATCTTCTCATAATTCAGATAATACCCGATGGGATCGGAATCGCAGAACACATAGATATCCCGGTACTGTCTGAAATCCACCGGTACATAGGGCTTTTCCAGTCTGCCCAGCATCTTCGTATACTTCATGCGGGAGAGCATATTTAAGAACAGATTTCCCCGGTCCGTGTGATACTTCTGCAGTTCCGGGAAGAAGGTATCCACCTTTTCCTCAAACAACACCGTCTCTTCAAAAAGAGGACAGCGCATCGCACGCTCTCTCAGATTGCCGAAATCATTCGACATCGTACTCAGTACCAGCGTCGCCCTCCCCCGCTTTGCCGCCGGAAGCGCAAGCTCCTTCAGGCAGGCTACATATACATGGTAATAAGTGTGACACACATAAATTCTATCCTTCATGGTTCAATCGTTTGCCCTTTCCGCCGTGTCCATATGCAGCAGCCGCACCTCAAAATGCCATTCCTGCCCGCACGTCCCGCACGACACCGACACAGATTTCAAATGGTTTTCAAGATATCTGCATACTGCCTGTTCAATTCCCTTTCCAACCTGATAAATTCCGGAATGTAGCAGGACAGGATCCGTTCTACCAATTCCCCGGCCGCATTCCCATCATAAATATGTGCCCTATCATTCCTGTCTTTCAGCATATCCAGCCAAAGCTCTCCATCAAAGAACGGATACACCGCATATGCCTCCTTGATAATTCCCCTTGGTGAACCGGTCGCGGCGGCGCTGCTTCCTTCATAAGCCAACAGCTCCTTCAATACCTTCCATCCCAGCTCGAACTGAATGGAAAATTTATTTATGATTCCGCTGATGATAAATGCATTGTCCAATTGCTCCTTATCCGCCTGCTTAAGCACATTCAAATGAGAAACATAGTTATCATATTTTTTCATACAGCACTCTTCCTTCTGCCTCTATCGCTTCCTTCAGTTCCTTCTGCACGGCACTGTCCAGATTTACCACATCATACCTTAACGGTGTTGAAGTCTCCTCCTCCACATCCAATACAAAACGCGAAATATTCCCGCCGCATACGGCCAGATCGATATCACTGGCGCGGCGGTGATCTCCACGCGCCCTCGAACCGAATAAGATCACTTTATCAATATCATACTTGCGCGCCAACGCACATATTTCCTGAATGACGGTAAGTCCGATCCCGGTCTCCTGCATAACCCTCTCCCTCATAAAGCTCTCTTCCTTCTGTCTCTATCGCTTCCTTCAGTTCCTTCTGCACTGCACTGTCCAGATTTGCCGCATCATACACAGATGCCCTTTCGTTCCAATGCGGCCGCATATAATCATCCTGCTTATACTATAACACCCGTTTTAACCATTGCCAATCAAAATTCTGCATTGTACCACGCTTCAAAATGAGGTATGATTACAAATAACCATACCCTCAGTGAACAAAGGTACACACGGGCATGTATTCCTTTGTTCACTGAGCGTACCCACTATTTACAATCACAGGAGACGATCAGACATGGACAACGCACCGGCAAGCTATCCTTTTTACAGGATCAAGGAAAAAGAACTGCTTTATGACATCAATCTTCTTCGGGATTCTCTTACACAAAACTGGGGCAGTTTCGTTATGGGTTACTCTTTCAAGACCAACTCCCTGCCCTGGCTCCTCTCCTATCTCAGAAAGGAAGGCTTCTACGCGGAAGTAGTCTCCGCCGAGGAATATGACCTGGCGCACCGCCTTGGCTATCACGGCCGGCAGATCATTTACAACGGCCCGATCAAGGACAGGAAGATCTTCGAGACAGTCCTGATCGCCGGCGGCTATGTGAATCTGGATTCCTCTGATGAACTCACCTGGATGGAAGAACTGAGCAAACTCTACCCGGCCCATGAATTTGGCGTGGGGCTTCGAGTGAACTGCGATATCGCCGCCCTCTGTCCGCAGGAAGAACTGGTGGAATCCGAAGGCGGCCGTTTCGGATACTGTTATGAGAACGGTGTGCTGGCAGATGCCATAGCCCGGCTGACGCGTCTGCCGAATGTGCGGGTGGCCGGACTCCATCTCCACTCCTCCACCCAGTCCAGGACCGTACAGGTTTACGGCGCTCTCGCCGGTATGGCCGTACGAATCGCACAGGAATACAGTCTCTCCCTCTCCTGTATCGATATGGGCGGCGGCTATTTCGGCGGCCGGGACGACAAACCGGATTACCGTGATTATTTCAAAGAGATCTGCAAAGTGCTCGGCACCCATTTTGACCGGGAGAAGACCACCCTGATCGCCGAACCCGGCGTCTCCCTGATCTCCCGCGCCACCACCTTCGAGACCCGGGTACTGGATATCAAGGATATCCGCGGCAGAAAATTTATCGTCACGGACGGCAGCCGCGTCAACTTGAACCCGCTCGTTACAAGACACGTATATCCCCATCATATCGAGTACTGCAGCGACAGCAGCATACGGGCGCGCGAGAAGTCCCAATGGATCTGCGGCGCTACCTGCATGGAGTACGACAGGCTCTTTGAGATCGTAGACGATGCCGCGCTGACCGTAGGCGACAAGATCATCTACGACACCGCCGGCGGTTATACCATGTGCCTGAATCCGCTTTTTATCCATTATTTTCCGGCAGTGGTCATTGAGAAGGCGGATGGAAGTTTCTTTACCGCAAGAAAGGCTTGGGGGAACGACGAATATCTGCAGAAGAATTACCTGGAATAAATTCCCGCGGCATTCACTCTGAGGTAGCTGGATGCATAAGACCGTGCAAATCTCTGTAACAGGAAAGGAATTATTATGAACAAATCATTCAAGATAGGATCCCGAACCATCTCCGCCGACTCTCCTGCCTTTATCGTGGCGGAGATCTCGGCCAACCACAATCAGGATTACGATCGGGCAGTAGAGATTATCCATGCGGCCAAAGAAGCCGGTGCAGACGCGGTGAAGCTGCAGACCTATACGGCCGATTCCATCACCCTGGACTGCGACGACGAATGCTTCCAGATCAACGAAGGTACCATCTGGGACGGGACTACGCTCTATAAGCTCTATCAGGAAGCCTATACGCCCTGGGACTGGCAGCCTAAGCTGAAAGAAGAAGCAAACCGGCTGGGACTGGAGTGCTTTTCCTCTCCCTTCGACCTTACTTCCGTGGATTTTCTGGAGAAAATGGATGTACCCGCCTATAAGATCGCTTCCTACGAGATCAACGATATTCCCATGATCCGTAAGATCGCGCGCCTGCACAAGCCTATGATCTTCGCCACCGGCATCGCTTATCCGGAGGATATCGAGCGGGCGCTCAATGTCTGTAGGCAGGAAGGAAATGAAGATGTGATCCTGTTAAAATGCGTTTCCTCCTATCCCACCCCCTACGAGGCGGTAAACTTAAATGTGATCCCCACTCTGGCTAAGACCTACGATTGTCTGGCGGGCATCTCCGATCACACGCTGGGCACCATCGTCTCCGCGGGAGCTGTCCCGCTGGGAGCCAAAATGATAGAGAAGCATCTTACCCTGCGCCGGGCGGACGGCGGCCCGGACGGCGCCTTCTCCATGGAGCCGGAAGAATTTCGCCAGATGGTCGAACAGATCCGCATTCTGGAGAAAGCGCTTGGAAGCAGCGAATATATTCTGACCGATGCCCAGAAGCTGGAGCATGAAGGTTCCCGTTCCCTTTTCGTGGTGGAAGATATTCCGGCAGGAGGGCTTCTTACCCCTGACAATATCCGTTCCATCCGCCCCGGCAACGGCCTGCATACCATGTATTATGAAGAAATCCTGGGAAAGAAGGCGAAGCAATTCCTGAAGAAAGGGACGCCCCTGGCGTGGGAACTGATCGACTGACATATAGTTAACGACATTAGAAATTTCGTTTTCGGCATTGCAGGAGCTGCCATATATGGCTCCTGCAAGAGACGGAAACAGAAATTTGTTATGTCGTTTACTATAAATACCCGTACAGTTATTGCACATCACGCCAGCCGAAACAACGCTTTAACCCTGCGCACCTTATCCCGCAGTTCCCCTTCTTCTCCTTCCAGAATAAAATATCCTCTCCCCATGAGGGAATGGCCGTCCGACACCGGCAGCAGCTCCTCCCCGGCCCTGATATGGCATTCCCAGCCGATCAGTGAAGGTTCCGACTGCCGTACCTGTTCTTGCGTCGGCACATCCATGACCTCTCCCTGCAGATCGAAATAATGGATCATCGCCTGTCTGGTCACGGCCGGCGTGAAATTCCATGTCTGTCCCATCCTGTACTTGATATATTCTTCTGCCATATCAATTCCCGTACACAGCGGTGTAAAAAGATTGTGCAGATTATGCCCCGAAGGCCGCGCAGACATCTCGATCACAAAAGGCCCCTGCGCACTGCGGATCAAGTCTACATGGAGAAGACATTCCCCCAATCCAAGACAATCCACTGCCTTCCTCATATACTCCCATGCCTGCTGCCAGAAAGGCTCTTCGGGCCGCACCGACACATACCCCACTGCCTGTCTGGCCGGCGGCGGCGTATTCTCCTTCTTCCGCAGCAGTACCATATGGAAACGGCCGCCGATCACGGCGCCGTCCACACCGTACTCTTCTCCGGCCATGCATTCCTCCAGTACATATTCCTCCTGCGTGCCCTTTAAAATACGCATCTGCGCTGCCAGCTCTTCTGCATTTTCCAGCATCTGTATTCCTCTACTGCCGGAACCGAACCGCGGCTTCAGGATGGCCGGATACATAAGCAGCGTTCTGTCCTCTGCCAATTTCTCAGCCAGCATATCCGGATCAAAACCGTCCGCTCCGCCCACCGCAAAGCAATGGCTTCTTCTCAGATTCTGCTCCTGCAGCTTCTGATGGAAACGGTATTTGTCCGTACACAAAACCGCCATCTGCCTGCTGATCCCCGGAAGTCCCAGCGCATCGTTAACTGCCCCGATGGTCGTAAGATATCTGCCGATTGGGACGGTCAGCACGAAATCTGCTCCCTCTTTCTGCACTGCTTCTATGACTGCCCTTTCGTCTGAGATATCCACCACCAGTCCCCTGTCGGCCGCCTGCAGTCCCTCGGCCTTCGGATTCCCGTCCAGAGCCGTCACAGACAGACCCATCTCATGGGCTTTTTCTATCGTATGAAGCGCCTCACTGCCGGCTCCAATGATCACTGCTTTCAAACTTGCACCTCCTGTCTTCTCCGACACAAATTCTTATAAATATGGCTTTTCCGGCGATTACCCGCTTCCGGTTACCCGCCACGCTGACATTTCCACACTTCAGTTCTCCCGCGAAAACATATCAAAATTCCCGATCCGCCTCAGCGCCTGCCCATCATCTTCCGATACTTCAGTTCTGCGATCTCCCAGTCCTCCTGGTTGTCGATGTCCTGCACCTCAAGTTCACTCATGATCATCGGCACCATATGCGGCAGATCCGTCGTCTTATATTCCATAAAGGGAGCCGTCCGGCAGCAGTAGAACTGTCCGCAGTCATGATAATACGGTTCCAGATCCTGGGAGCGCGTGCGGGCATGTTCCGGCCATTTCATCCGCAGTTCTCCCGCCTCATTTAAGATCATGCACCGCTGCGGCGGGAAAGAAAATGCCACCACCGGCATCACGGAATCCGCCTGCTCCAACAATCCCATGGCTGTCTGTAGCTTCTGTGCCGTCACAAAGGGGGCCGTGGGATAAATGCAGCAGAAAGTGTCAAACTCCCTGCCCTGTTCACGGTATGCAAGCAACACCTCCATCAGCACATCATCGGTAGCCGCGTAATCTCCGGCATTCGCATTACTGCGCATAAAAGGCACCTGCGCTCCGGCCGCCCGCGCAATCTCCGCGATCTCCTCGTCGTCCGTAGACACCATGACCTCTTCAAATACTCCCGATCGTATTGCCGCCTCTATCGAATAATTAATGATCGGTTTCCCGCAGAATTCCCTGATATTCTTGCGCGGGATCCGTTTACTGCCTCCTCTGGCAGTAATGATCGCTACAGATGAACCCATACTGACCCTCCTCGTAAGTCTTATTGTAATCTTGTTTTGCGGTTAATAATATATCACAACTTATATACAACTCCCTTTTCAGCAAAGTGTTCCCACTGCATAACATTTGAAATAAAATGTATATTCTTAAGTATGATTACCGAATTTATACTTATCTGACAATTCTTCAAACCGGAAGCTAACGAGTCAATGTCAGGATACCTGCGCAGTATGAAATTTGCCTGAATGTAATGTTTGGAAATGCACTTCTCAGTTCATCGGCAACGAAATATAATTCTTCATCATCCCATTCGTCACCTGCTTCCTGTCTGCATTGATTCCTCAGCGGTTCTACTAATCCTTTCGTGAAATCCCCCTGATAAAGATGTGAACCCGGCATTTTCCCGGATGCTAATTCAATCATTCCTGACGAGAAATCCTGCCCATAGATGGAACAACCATGTTCATATAGTTTTGTCGTGAGTGTACCCGTTCCAAACCCTATATCAAGCACTGTTGCGTTTGGCTTTTCCATAATGGCATGAAAGATGTTTCCAAGCACATCCCGGTAACCGGCAAACGGATATGTATTTTCTTCATCGGAAATCCCCACCGCTATGTCATATCCATCTGCCCACAGGTCAAAGTCATTTTTATTTAACATACCTGCCTCCTTAAATGTCAATTTACATAATTGATTATAAAATATGTGCCTGATGCCTGCAATGTATATTTATAATCCCGCTTTCTATGGGTACAAGCGTGCTGTATCTGCTCAGGATGCTGCTCCTGGTGTATGAGTGGGAGTCCCCCGCTGTACGGCGAACTCCGCCAACAGTACTGTCAATGACGCCGGAGAACTGGAAGTGAATGGCAACAGGGAAAAAGCCGGCTGCATCAGCGCGCTCTCACCGGTAACAGGAACCCATCATATCGCGTTATCCTACGAGAGTACAGCGGACAGCAGCCAGCAAACTTCTATTGGTGTTATGGAAGTATGAGATCAGGAGGAGATTATCGCCTCCACAAAGCTCATGTCGGATCAGACTTCAGCTGTTATAGAGGATAGACATGTATAGACTGCAGAGGATTGGCAAAACTATTGCAGATACTGTTTTTGCGTTATATAAAACACCGCAGTATAAACAGCCAAACCACGCAGACCGGCAATCAAACTTATGGCAAATCTATCCGGGGATATAACAGTCAGGACTGCTCCTGTTATAGTATACCCTGTCATTGTCCATCCCACGATTTCCAGATTGAAAAATAACCTGCCGGCCCACAACAAACCAGCCGCCAAACACATAAAAAGTAAAATCAATAACCAGACTTCCCCAGCCGAAAGTTTAACTGAACCCCAAAAAAAATGTAAACATTACAAAGCCTGAATACAGATTGAATCTGCAACCACTCCCTCACCCTTATCTACTATTCTGTTATCGCCCTGCATAACCTTTTTAATTGGCGTATGCTCATACCAATGCAAACCAGTACAATTTTGCATTTTCAATCGGGAAAGCATTCCATTCACTTACATACTGCAAAAACATCTTATTCTTGCTGTTTCCCGATGCCAACCGATTCAATATGCCCTGGATTTTTCCCATCACATCCTTGACGGGCTGCTTTCCTTCCGAAAGATCCCGAAAACAAGCACGCCAGTCATTAACCGCACTGTTTATCTCCTCATCCTTTACCTTTACTTTTCCGTAAAGATGATTCATTTGCTCTGTCTCACTCGGTCCAATGATTCTGGCACCCGTATGTCAAGCACAAACTAAAAAATTTATCAGATTATTGGCCGGACAGGTTATCCGCAAAGGACAAACCCGCCCGGCCAGTCTTTTTGCTTTCATTTCAGGTGCTTTTTATGCTGTCGCAATCCCTGAATCCATAATCGGATTCACAAAACCGTCTGCCACTGTACAGAGGCGGACTTCGTTCTGCTTGAGGAAGTTCCAGTATCGGATCATGTCCTCAGTGTGCCGGCAAAGGCGATTAAGATTGAATACAAGAACGATATCCACCAGATGTTCTTCAACTGCCCGGTTTACTTCCAGCAGGCCGGGACGGTCAAAATTTATGCCATTCTGTATATCTCTGGAAATTCCCATGATAGATAATCCATGCTCCGCTGCATATTCTTCAAGGCGATACCTATGTGTTTCCAGCAGTTCTTCACTCATATTACCGCCTTTATCTATGCGACAGTAAAGCCATACTTTTTCTCTGTTCATTGTCAGCCTCCTTATTCCATTCAGGAAATCTCCCTGCAAAAATCTTTCATTTTCCATTCAATTTTTATCTGGCTGTCTGGGAATACGCTAATCCTTTCAATCAGCACATTAGCAAACGTCTCCGTCAGACCATCCGCGCCACTAATATCACTGGCAATGGATTTCAGCTGTGATTTTGTGTCGCTATCCATTTGCTTTTGGCTGATCTCCGCAGAGAGCGCGGAATGTGCCTGCTTCAGACGGTTTAATTCTTTATCACACACGGATTTCTGTTCCAGATAGCTGTCCTTGTCAATCTCTTTCAGAAGAAAGCGCTCATAAAGCAGGCGTTTTTCTGTCTGGCACTGCCGGATCCGGTTCTGGTATTCTGTCTGCTCCGCAAGCTGGACATCCAGGCCGCCGGCTACGGAAAGACTGTCAATGTTTAAAATAATGCCTGCCTGCTTTAAAAGGATTTCGTAGATCAGGCTTTCCAGTTCCGCTTCCAGGATCCGCATACCGTGGCACGGCGACATGCTGTCAACGGAAGTATAACGGCAGATAAAATAGGGTTTTTTAGCCGGTATGCGTCCCATGGCGTGTTTACAGCATCCGCAGAACACTTTGCCGCGCAGGGGATACTGGTGTACCTTCCTCTTGACGCTCTTAAAATGCAGCAGCTTTGCCTGAACCTGCTCATATGTGGATTTATCAATAATGGGCGGATGGTGGTCAGGGATTTTAAACCACTCGCTTTCATCTTTTAAATGGAGGCACCTTCCGCCGATCTCCCTTACCTTCCGTTTTCCCATGATGTAAGTGCCTGCATAGCGTTCATCGCCTAAAATCCGCAGGATTGTGGTACGCTGCCATATTCCCTGGCATCTGGAAACATCATGGTAATGTTTTCCTTTGGACGCTTTATATTCGCCCGGAGTGACTATCCCTTTTTGGAAAAGCACTTCGGCTATCTGGTGGGCGTCGTGTCCGTCAAGGGCCATCTGGAAAATCAGACGGACGTTCGGTGCGGTTTCTTCATCAATTTCCATCCTGCCATCTGCCCCTTTCTGATAACCATAAGGGCAGACAACACTCTGGTATTCCCCGCGCTTCATTTTTACATATTTGGCCGTTCTTGTTTTTACAGACATATCCCGGCTGTAAAATTCACTGATCAGATATTTTACAGCCATGCCGATACCGCCGGTATCACCCTGGTGCTGTGCGCTGTCAAAACCGTCCTCAACAGAGATAAAGCGGACGCCGAATACCGGGAATACACGCTCCATAAAGTATCCTACTTCAATCATGTTGCGCCCGAATCGGGAAAAATCTTTTACAAGGATGCAGTGGATCTCCCCTGCCCGTACCCGGTCAAGCAGTTTCTGGACAGCCGGACGCTCAAAATTGGTTCCGCTGTGTCCGTTGTCGATAAATTCTTCCACCTGGGCATTTGGGATCCCTTCCATATCGTCCGCATAGCTGTGAAGCAGGGCAAGCTGGCTCTGGATGCTCAGGCTGTCCACCTTTAAATCCTCAATCGAAAGCCGCACATAAAGGGCGATCACATAATCCATGGAAGCATTATTCATGTGCCAGCACCTCCCACACTTGTTCAAAGCCGCATCTGAAGCGGAAAACGATCTCAACATTCTGCCGATCCCGGACAATGACTTTTTCAATCAGTTCATCCACAAGACGCGCTGTAAGCTTTGTATTGCCGTCAATCATGGCCAGCTTTTTGGCAAGGCTGGAAAATTTGTGCAGCTGTTTCTGCAATTCTTTCTGCTGCTCATCCAGAGCCTGCGCCTGCGCCATATCAGCCGTTATACGGCTTTCATAATCCTGCTTCAGTTCCGCATATTCCCCGCTGGTCAGTATGCCCGTCACAAGGTTCTCATAGAGGCTTCGGAGGAAGCTTCTGTTTTGTTCCACTGACGCAAGGAGGCGTTTCTGTTCCTT
The DNA here is from genome assembly GCA_910578115.1 of uncultured Lachnospiraceae bacterium. Lineage (GTDB taxonomy): Bacteria > Bacillota > Clostridia > Lachnospirales > Lachnospiraceae > UBA3282. Next base: position 89,419 of record CAJTPO010000016.1, read on the forward strand.
CTCTGCCGAGGCTTTCCGTTCTGCTATTCTGGGATCCTGCTCTTTCAGGCGTAAGTTATTCCCGATAACAGTTTCTGCTTCCTTCATGATGTAAGCAAGGATAATATCAAACAGGTCGGTTTCCTTTAAACATACGCCGGGGCAGTAGTCTTTGGCAATCCTGCCGTTGGAGATGCAGTGGAAATAATATACCCCATGGGAGCGTTTGCGGTGGAGGTTCTTTCCGCAATGGCCGCAGAAGATACGGCCGCGCAGGACATTTTCTGTATAAGGGATACCGGTCTGATCTCTGCTTTTTTCGGCTGCCTGCCTGCGCAGTTCCTGAACCTTTTCAAATAATTCACGGCGGATCAGCGGCTCATGGGTATCACGCACAACGATCCATTCCTCCGGCTCCGTTGGAACCTGTTTGTGGCCTATTGTTTTTGTTTTTCCCTGCACCATATCGCCGACATAAACTTCATCGGCAAGTATTTTTGTTATCGTCCATGTCTGCCAGTTCCCGCTTCCCATCAGGCGGCTTGGTTTGATCAGGCCGCATTTCACCAGATAAAATCCGGGAGTGATGATCCCCTGCTCATTCAGCCGTGTGGCAATCCTGTTCAGGGATACCCCGTCTGCCGCCCATTGGAAGATGTCACGGACAGCCGGCGCGGTTTCTTCATTCACGATCAGCTTGTGGCAGTTCTCCGGATCTTTGCGGTAGCCATAGGGAGGACGTGCGCCGACATAATCGCCGGATTTCATGCTCTGGCGGGTCTGCGACCGGACTTTGCGGCTGATGTCGGCGGCGTATGCCTCGTTTACCATGTTTTTGAACGGCAGGATAATATGCTCCCCGCTGTTCTGGTCTGCTTCACTGTCATACTGGTCATTGACGGCGATAAAACGTACCTGCCGGACAGGAAAATATTTCTCGATATAGTAGCCGGTGTCTATCGTGCTTCGCCCCAGTCTGGATAAATCCTTAACAATGATACAGTTAATCTTACCGGCCTCAACATCTGCTAACATCTGCTGGAAAGCCGCACGTTCAAACGTCCGTCCGGTTATCCCGTTATCCGTGTAGATCCCGGATACCTGGATATCGGGGTGGAGAGCAGCAAAGGATTCCATAATCTTCTTCTGTGTTTCCAGTGAATCCCCGCGCTGCCCGTTAAACTCCACGGAAAGGCGTATATAAAGGGCGGCCTTCCATACTTTCATGCCAGTTTTTACGGCAGGTGTCTGTGCGGTATTTTTTCTGCTTTTCCGTGCCATTTATACGGCCTCCTTTCCCCTGGTGTTTTGTCCGGGCAGCGGTGCGGCGGCATGGGCCGAGAGCCGTTCCACAACCGCCTGGTATTCCATCTGGTAGCGGAATGTAATCTGGAGGTCGTCTTTTTCCAGAACGCGGATCGACTGTATCAAAGCGATCACAGCCCTCCGGTCAATTTCTTCCATGCCGGAAAACCGCTTAAAATGCTGGATCCACCGTAAACGGTCATGGGAGCTTCCTTTTACAGCGTCCATTTCCTCCCGGAGTTTAGAAGCTGCTTCTTTCAAGCGGCTGATATCCGCATGGTAACTGTTTTTCAGAGATTTATATTCTTCCTTATCCAGCAGCCCCGTCACGAAGTTTTCATACAGGGTGGACTGGAAGCGTGTCAGGCTGGCGAGCTGTTCCTCATTTTCCATAAGCCGGGCCTTATATTCAGCCACCAGTTCCTGATTGACCTGTTCTTCACTGATGTCCCGCAGCAGCTCTTCCAGGGAAACCACATTCCCGATGTGCGCTTTCAGGCTTTCCGTAATGCAGTCTGTCAGATCCTGTTCGCGGAGCATGACCGGGTGGGTGCATCCGTTCTTTTTCCCGGTCGGGCAGTAATAATAAAAATATTTGCCATTCTTGTAAGGTACTGTTTTCCGCGTCATACGGGCACCGCAGGAGCCGCAGATCAGGATGCCGGAAAAAAGATATACTTTATTGCCGTTGGGGGCGGTGCGCGTGTCAAGCCCCAGGATTTTCTGCACAAGGTCATAATCCTGCCTGCGTATAATCGGCTCATGCGCGTTCTCCGTCCGTATCCATTCCGCAGAAGGCTTCTCAACCAAATCTTTTACTTTATGGTTGTAGGTGGTCTGCCGCCCCTGCACAAGTGTACCGGTATAAGTTTCATCTTTCAGAATACGGATAATTGTGGTAGCCGACCACTTCGTTTTTTCCTTGTCAGTAAAGCCGCCGCTGGGATGGGGAAGCCCCCTGCTTTCCTTATAGGCCAGCGGGGAGAGTATGCCGGACTGGTTCAGGCTTTCCGCGATTTTAGCGGCGCTGTAGCCGTCTATCTTCTTGCGGAAGATATCCTGCACCACTTTGGCGGCAAAACTGTCCACAATCAGCTGATTGTGGTTTTCCTTTGATTTCTGATAGCCGTATATAGGGCAGGCTCCCACAAAGTCGCCATTTTTCCGCTTCGTCAGAAGGGCGCTCCGGGTTTTTACAGAAATGTCATGGCAGTAAGCGTCATTCAGGATGGTTTTCAAAGAAATATTCAAGTCATCGCCATTGTTTTCATGGGCGGTATCTATCCCATCCGTGATCGCTATAAAACGGACGCCGTAAGCCGGGAATATCTGGCGGAGGTAGCGGCCTGTTTCTATGTATTCGCGTCCAAGGCGGGAGAGGTCTTTTACGATTACGCAGTTAATTTTCCCCTCCCGTATGTCCTGCATCATGGCCTGGAACTGGGGCCGGTCGAACAGGATTCCGCTGTAGCCGTCGTCTACATGTTCCGATACAAGCTCGATTTCCGGATGCCCTTTCAGGAAATCTTCAATCAGTTTTTTCTGGTTGGTAATGCTGTCGCTTTCGTTCTCCCTGTCCATGGAGTAGGAAAGCCGCAGGTATTCCGTTGCTCTGTATTCAGGCATTAAAAAATCACTCCTTTTCTTTTTACGGACTTCCCCCATAAATCAAAGAGTGATTCGGATTTGCCTTATTCAGTTTATTCTTTTTCCAATTCCGATGATAGCATAATCCCATGGGAAAGTCAACGCTTTAAAGCGTCAAATTAAAATCCGTTTCAGACAGTCCTCCAGCGAAGCACCGTTTTCCGCGAATTGCGCCCGGACGGTAAACCTGCCGCACTTGAAACAGTAGGGGTTTTTGATCTGCCGGATAAATTCGGCAACTCTTTCCTCTCTGGTAAGATTTTTGTCTACGGATACGTCCCTGATGTCAACAAGGGGCGCAGTATCCATACTTGCTGTTTCCTTCATATCCATACCTCCGATCTGATTACCCACGGAAGCGGTAAGGGAGTTTCCTGCCCCCACGCTGTCCGTTATACTTCTCTAAAATGACACGGGCGAAACGGAGGGCTGTGTTGCTTGTGGAAAAATCTGCCCGTCCCCGGCGGTTGATTTCGTCCGGGTCGCACTGGGAAAGCCGGGAGACAAAGGTCTTGTCGTTTAACTCTGTGTCATAAGTTTTTATGAAGAGCGCCATGCCTGCCAGAACAGCAGCGGTCAGGGAACGCGGATCCCCCTCCCAGGTGTCCCAGAGAAGCTGCAACATGCGGGTGAAGGACGCCCCACCCAGCAGCCGGTAAGCGTTCACCAGCGCACGGGTTGACACGATCTCCCCGGTCTTTCCATGGCTTTTTCCCAATGCCCATATAAAGCCGCAGTTTTCGATCAGCCGCTTGACTTCCGTGATCTCCGCGTCCGCCCCGGATTCCGCCAGTACGTTCGTGGACTGTGACAGGCTCAGGCGTTTCTTGGCCTTGTCCAGTTTGTAGCACAGATCGGCTTCCTGCTCATAGGTCAGGCCGTCATAGACCTTGCAGTCCACCATGACGCCCCGCCCGCCGTTCATCCGGCGCATGGCAGAGATGCGGTGCTGACCGTCCACTACATAGAATTTACCGTCGCGGAAGCTGACCGTGATCGGGTCAAGGAGCCGCTCGTCCCATTCCCGGATCAGCCGGTCAACCTCCTTCGGGTTTACCGGGCGCTGGTAAGGCAGGCCGGAAGTCAGCCGGTCTGTATGGATAGAGCGCTCCACGCCGGGATTAGTGTACTCCGGGTCTGGCTGTGTCATCTGTTCTGGCTTTGGCTTTATCGGTTTGGTTGAATTTCGTTTTTTTCTGTAACTGCTCATGTCTTCATTGTCCTTTCTACTTTATGGAATAATTGTCCGGCGGCGGAACAGATGGAATCCGTCAGCTGGCGGAGATGGGAGAGCTGCTCCGGGCTGACAAAGGGAAATACCGCGTCATAATACGGGTCGCTGTACCAGCCGATCTCTTTATGGAATTTCCGGACAAATGCCTCATATTCTTCTAGGAAGCTGTCCGGGGTGCCGCTGCAATCTTTGTCCGGGTCTTTCAGTTCCGCTACCACATCTTTTAAACTGGCGGCAGGGGCTTTCTGCGAGACCGGCTGAGAAAGAGGAGCTGATGCCACAGATCCTGCCGCCTTTTCTGTCCGGTTTTCCGTTTCGGGCTGTCCTGCTGCTCCGGTCTCCGGAGCTTTAAGTCTTTCATTGCCGTCATCCGGTGTTGTCTCCCTCTTTCTGGTATATTCATCCACCGTGCGTATCTCTTTTGCGGCAAGGAGCGCGGCGGCTTCTTTCTGCTGTTCCGGTTTCAGATTAGAGAGCTTCATTGCAGCTTTTTTTGATATTTTTGTGTCTGTCCCTTTGATGATTTCTTTGGTTTCCGGTGTCAGGTTTTTTGCCGTCTGTATCTGCCGCCGGACGGTACGGGGATTAACTCCTAATTTGTCGGCAGTATCATCAACAAAAGATTTTGCCGGATCAAACGGACATTTTGTCCGTTTGATTTCTTCGCTTTTTCTGTCGCCTCCCCGCTTTGTTTCCGGGTGCAGTGTTTCATAAATTTCCTTGCGGCGCAGAAGCATCTCCCCATATTCCACGGGTGACAGGTCATTGCGTATAAAATTCTCGTCAATCTCCGCCAGTTCTGCCGCCAGCCCTTCCAGGCTGCTGACAGTGCATTCCACATCCGTCCATCCCAGTGCTTTCACTGCTTCCAGGCGGTGCAGCCCTGCGATCAGAAAATTCTCCCTGTCTATGGTCAGGGGATTCAAAAGCCCAAGCTCTCGTATGCTGTCTGTCAGTTCTTTTACATGCCCCATATCAAGGCTGCGCCTCCCTTCCCTTATCTGGATTCTCTTTATGGAAACCTGCATATAAGCGGCACCCCCTTTATTTTCCTTTTGTTTTATCTCAGTGCCTGCTGGATGAAACACCATGCGCCACAAGCCGATGTACCGCTATAGAAACGGATACGCCAGCAGCTTATGGCGGCAGGTCTTGCATCCCGCAAGAATCCGGCAGGCGCATTTTGCGTTGGCTGCCGGAGCTATCGCAAACAGGAACCTCCGGTCAGGACAAAGAATATGCCCTGTTCCTCGGTACGGGTTCCCATAATTCCATCAAATCTCATTCTTGTGCCGTATTATCAGGCGACGGGATCGCCCTGCTTCTCACCCCCGGCACGGGAATATCCAAGCCGCTTATGGTTAGTAAGCGCCATGATACCGACGGCAGGTGGCGGCAGGTGACTAAGCTGCCCAGGCCATGCCCACAGTATCCCCCTTTCACCCTGCGGTACGGGAATTTTCTGGTTCTCCACTCACTGGCGGCTCATGGCGGTTCCGGCATTACCAGTGCCGGTCACAGGCCCTCCGGGTTCCCGCTCGTACCTTTGATGTTATCTTATTGACGGAGCAGGGCAGGGAGGGGCAGAAGATAAGCCCTTTCCCCGTCCGTTCCCGCAGGCAGTCGTCGCGTCCGTGCCTGGGCCGCTTGCTTTACAGCCCCGCGCAGTGGGAGAAACTTGAATACTGATTATCCATGAACAGAAACTTGTCCTGTTGTTTTTCAATGTGCATGAAGAGGGAATAAAAATATCCCCTCATAAGGTTCGGTAACGAAAAAGCAGTTTGAAAACCAGATTTTTAAAAAAACTTTTTTAATTTTTCCAAAATCTTCTTTTTCCGCTTGTGGATAGCTGCCTGTGTGAGATTGTAAACCGCGCTTATTTCCCGTTCTGATTTCTCCAGATAGAAGATCTCATGGATCAGTTCCCTTTCTTCATCCGTCAGGCTCTGCAATGCCCTGTCCAGCGTTTCCAGCGTCTGTGCTTTTATTACAGCACCGTCCACCGGCTCGTCCGGAGCAGGGAAATCCCAGTCTGCTTCCAAAAGATGCTCATATGATGCTTCACGGCTGGGAACGTATTCTACCGTCTGTTTTTCCGGATCCACAACAAACTTTCCTTTTTTCAGCCGCTTCATAAAATACCGCTCTTTTTCTTCCGCATGTTTATATTCCCGGTAGACTTCCTCACTGACCTTCACGGGTTGTCCCTCTATGTATAAATAAAAATCCTTTTCTGCCATATATTCCTCCGAAATTCTGAAATGTTGACGGGTTTCAGAATCCCAGAGGCGGAGAACGGCATCTTGGAACAATGACAAGTTCCTGCATAAAACGACATGAAAAAAGCCGCGCCTGGCAGATACCAGACACGGCCGAAAATACATCTCGTCGTATTCGCTTTTTATGAACGCATTGTAATATAAAAATATCCGTATAGTTAGCGGCTATACGGATATGGCAAATTATATGTTTAATTGACAGAAAGACTGTTTTTTCGCACGGATATGTAAAATTGTCCTCTATGGAAGCTAAGATTTTTTTAACGAATCACAGGCATGTAATATGTAATCGGACACGGCTTTCCTTTCATTATGCCGCATCATCATAAAATAATAACGGCTTTTGAATCACTCAAAACCGCTACTATGTTACATCGTCCTGTATAACGCAAAGCTACCCAGAACCAATTAACGGTCTTACTATGTCAACGTCTCTGAGAAATATGCGTTTTTTGGTTATATGTCAGTATAACTCATTTTCTGATAAATGTCACTGTTTTATTCTCAATTTTGGCAACATGCAGGAGAAATTATGAAACAAATAGACATGAAAAGACAGAGAATTTGACGATAAACATATCAAATCCCGGCAATTCTCAAAAAAATCAGAAAAGCCGGGATACTTATTACAATAGATCGTTAAGTAAATTCATGCACTTTACTTTCTGTTGCAGATTAGCGCTGCCATAGACATTAAGTGTGAATGATACATTTTTGTGACCGAGAATTTCTGAAAGTGACTTGATGTCAAATTCCGGTATCTCAATCGCCCTTACTGCAAAAGTATGGCGGATTTCATGAAATTTCACTTTTTCCAGTCCATTCCTTTTCAGGAAACGTGAAAAAAACTGTCTGTAGGTGCGAGGTTCACTAGGTTTGGTTTTACCGGTCAGGAAATAGTGGTTCGGATTGTCCGTATAAAACTTTTTAATGATGTTCATGAGCAGAGACGGAACCGGTATTGTCCTTGCGGAAGTCTTTGTTTTTGGAGGCCCGATGTGAAGGTAGGAGCTTTTCTTCCTTTTGTCATAGATTCTCTGAACCGTCTTATTGATATTGATTGTTTTGTCGGTAAGAGAAATGTCCTTCATCTGAAGCCCGCATAATTCCCCAATACGCACTCCTGTAAACAGGGCAATGAGGATTCCGGCCGTTTTCCGGTTTAAATCCAAGTAAATGCACTGAATCAACGCCTGCTCCTGGTCTTTAGACAGGGAAACCACCTTTTTAATGCCGAGTTCCTTTGGGTATTCAATCAGATCCCAATTCAGCAGAGGGATGGCCCGTTCTTTGTAAGCGTATTCCATCGACAATCTGAACACAAGAATAATATCGCGGATTGTCTTGACGGTCAGCCCTCCGGTTTTGTCCAGCCTGCCCTCATTATGGAGTGTAGATATGTAATTTTGCACATCTGCCTCCGTGATTGTGCCAATTTTGCGCTTGCCGAACTGAGGAATCAGGTGATTTTCGGCAATGAGCGTAAAGCTGGCGTGTGTTGACGGGGTAATCATTGGCTTCTTCTTATTGAGCCATTCATTAACCAACGTCTTAAATTGTGTATTATTAGTCATATTGACCACCTCCACAGATATTATCAGTGAAGGGGGAATTATAGCACCATATAATCCTTGAGTAACGGTCTCGAAAAGTATCCGAAGCTGCGGTTTCCGGGGTTTGGGGAACCTATCCAGGCGAAAAAACTATCACGTTATCTCATTGAAAACACAGACAGAAATAAAGCGTTAAAGTATGATAAAAGTGATGTTCTCTCTGTTTCAGGTGAATTTGGAATTGTAAATCAAATAGCATTTCAAGGACGATCCTTCGCCGGAGAAAGTGTCGCTGAATATCATATTGTAGAGACCGATGATATTGTATATACTAAAAGTCCATTGAAGGCTAATCCATACGGCATAATTAAAGTTAATAACGGAAATCCTGGCATTGTATCGACTTTAT
>CAJTPO010000017.1:0-77637 GCA_910578115.1 uncultured Lachnospiraceae bacterium
AGACATGAAAGGACTGATGACGGAGACAGATGAATGGCTCCGGCGCAGGATCCGGGCAATCTATTGGAAACAATGGAAAAGGGTGAAGACGAGGTACCGAAATCTAAGGGCGTTAAAGCTTGAGGAATGGCAGGGGCATCAGATAGCTAACAGCCGGAAGGGTTACTGGAGGACAGCGCAGATATTAAGTGTTGCCCTCACCAATAAAATAATAGCCAAGCTGGGTTATATCTCCATGCTTGACTATTATCTGAAAGTTGCGTGAAAACTATTGAACCGCTGTATACCGAACGGTACGTACAGTGGTGTGGGAGGTCGGCTGCTCAACTAATGGGTAGCCTCCTACCCGATAAGAAATTCAAGATTACATTACCGTATCCAGTACCGAACCGGTTCCTGCCGCATTGTAGCCGCCCTGGCTGGTGTATGTCTGACCGTTCAGGGAATTGCCCTGGGTCGCATAGCGGTAAATCTGGTTGAGGCGGTCCGTCATCTTTTCACCGAAGGAGTATGCTCCGCTGAACAGACTCTTCACAGTGCTCATGTCGGCTTCCATGAATTTCTCCTCGTCGATGGACAGTGACTTGTCGGAATTAATGGTAACGCCCAATCTGGAGAAAGCGCTCTTGTTGCTGCTGACAAGGCTCTTTAAAAGATCGGCCTGTTTTATAACATTGGAATTCTTACTGTCGGCTGTATCTTCCAAAAGCTCATTGTAATCTTTGACCAGAGTGGAGAACACATCGAATACACTGTCCTTGTTATCGTCGTTGATGATCATGGCTCCCAGCTTCTCAACAGACTTGTAAAGTGCGCTTGCGGAAGCTGCCGAAGCCGCGTCTTTGGCAGTCGTGGAAGTAACCTTGTCGGAACTGTCTGTCTTGTCACCGGAAGAAACACTGCCCGTGCTGCCGGCATATTTGGCTTTGGCGGAAGTAACCGCTTCACCTTCCCCCGCCTTGCGGTAGATCGTGCTGGCTCTGTCAGCCGCTTTGTCCGCGAAAGAGCCGATGCCCTTAAACAGAGTGGTCAGCGTAGGCACGTTGGTGGATCCCGTCTTCTCATTCACCTTCTTGAAGGTGTCCTCGTCGATGGACAACGTGCGGTCTGCATTCATTGTAATACCGACTTTGGAAAATAACTTGTAATTCTGATACGTATAATCGTTCAGAGCGTCCGCCTGTGCCTTGACGGCGCTGTTATTGCTCTTGGATGCCGCTTTCATCATGGAATTATAATCTTTGACAAAAGCCGAAACTTTGTCGTACAGCTCATCGATATTGTCTGCGCTGTAATCAAGAGCATTCATGCCTGTCGCTGTCTCGTAGAATTTCCTTGCTGCGCTGGCAGATGCAGCATCCTGCTCTTTCGTCTTGGAACCGCTCTTGGAACCATCTTCCTCTTCTTCGGCATCTTTAACCTTGGCGTAGTAGGATTTCATCATCTTGCCGTAGCTGCCGTTCTTGATGGAAGCGTAATCCGATAATAAAGACGCCCCGCCGACTTCACCGGCCCCGGCGCCTCCGCCCAACAGAGCGGAATACGTGTCGTTAAGACCTGAATTTAAACCATTTAAACCAATTCCCATATCAATCGCCCTCCATGTGTCGCAGGAAACAACCTGCAAAATTTGACTTCCCTGTCTTTTTCCGAATAAAAATTGTGGTCATAATTATGTCATTATGCCATCAAGATAGAACTGTTTTGAGAAAATACGCTTACTGCATAAAATAACGTTTCTCTATATATTATCTCGGCATTTATGCCTTTTTGTAAAGGGGAAAATGCAAAATTTCCCAGCTGTTTTATGACATTTTTGGGGACATTTACAACAGTCCTGGCATGGTCGGGGCAGCAGCTGACGGGGCTGGATGAATTTGCTGCAGGTATTGCGGTGATCAGTCAAGTTTCAGGTCGTTTTCCCGGATCCAGCCGATCCTGCGCAGGAAGTTACATATAATCAGAGAAAGAACGGCGGGCAGTACGAAGCTGACAAGGAGCAGCCCGATCCAGTCAAAGGCCGTGATGGCTGCTTTGCTTCCGGCGGCGATGTCGCTGACCCAGCCCGTGTAGACGCCGATCTGGCCCACCAGACCGCAGGTGCCCATACCGGAGGAGACGGGCGTGCCGTTCATCTGCAGCTTAAAGATGCAGGTGGCGACAGGACCTGTGACGGCGGAAGCAATGATGGGCGGAATCCAGATCCGCGGGTTTTTTACGATATTGCCCATCTGCAGCATAGAGGTTCCCAGTCCCTGGGAGATCAGGCCGCCCCATTTATTTTCCCGGAAGCTCATCACCGCAAAGCCGACCATATTGGCACAGCAGCCTGCCACGGCGGCTCCGCCTGCCAGCCCGGTGAGGGAGAGAGCGGCGCAGATGGCTGCGGAGGAGATGGGAAGGGTCAGTGCGACGCCCACCAGTACAGAGACGATGATCCCCATCAGGAAAGGCTGTAAGTCGGTGGCCCACATGATCAGCTGTCCCAGAGAGCTGGCCGCAGCGCCGATACCGGGGGCCAGCAGCGTGGAGAGCGCAACTCCGGTGAAGATGGTCACGAAAGGCGTGACGAGAATATCAACTTTCGTCTCCTTAGAGACTACTTTGCCGCACTCCGACGCCAAAATGGCGATGATCAGAACCGCCAGCGGGCCGCCGGCACCTCCCAGCTCATTGGCTGCGCCGCCTACGGCTGCCAGAGAGAAGAGCACAAGCGGCGGGGCCTGCAGGGCGAAGCCGATGGAGATCGCCATGGCCGGGCCGGCTACGGCGGCCGCATAGGTGCCGATGGTCACCAGATATGCCAGTCCGGTCTGCTGTCCCAGCGTCTTGATGATGGTGCCGATCAGGAGAGAGCAGAACAAACCCTGTGCCATGGCGCCCAGACAGTCCACGCCGTAGCGTTTAAAGGAGAAGATGATGTTTTTGCGTTGCAGAAATGCTTTCATGGTCGTTTGATTCCTTTCCGGGAAATTTGCGCTGCAGCTTTGATCTGGTCAACCGTGATTTCGTAAAAACGGAAATCGTAGTGTAAACAGCAGCGGTTTTAATGTAAAGTCAACTGTCTTGTCAGTTAAGATTATATATTATTGTAGTGACTTGCGGGGAAATGTCAAGAGGGGATTGTGAACAGGATTTCTCCGATGTCATAATTGGGGATCAGCGTGATTAAGTTAATCCGGCCAAACTTGACATTGCCAGAAATTTTGAAAAAAGGTATGATAAAATCAGGTATCATAACTTTCCGGGGAAGCATATTCCAGGCTGTATCAGGCAGACTATATGAGGGATGGGTATTTTTGGCAGACAGCCGGATGGTTCGTGGAAAGATGCAGGGCTATCATGAAGAGGAGAGAGGAGCAAGGTTGAAAAATCACACTGATGTGCTGATTTTTCAACTGCGAGTTTGTGCCGGAGCCACAAACTCGAAATTGCAGAGCCAAATTTGAAATTTGGCTCGCAGTCTCCGCAAAAAAACTGCTTCGGCATGGAGGTAAAGATGGATGAACTTGCTGTATGGCTGCAAGAGCATGAAGCACAGATGATAGAAGATATTGGCGGGCTGGTGGGCATTGAGAGTGTGGCGGACGAAAACGGCTTTGCGGCGTGTTGTCAGGCGATGGAGCAGATGGCCGGTTACGCCGGACGGGACGGCATGGAAACGACCCGGCACGAGGACTATTGTATTTCCATAACAATGGGCAGCGGAGAGAAAGAGATCGGCATCTGGAATCATCTGGATGTAGTGCCGGCGGAGGGAAACTGGCTGTATCCGCCTTTTGCGATGCAGGCAAAGAACGGATTTCTGATCGGCAGGGGCGTGCAGGATAACAAGGGGCCGGCGGTGGTGGCCTACTATGCGATGCGCTACTTACGGGAAAAGGGCCTGCTGCAGAATATCCGGGTACGACAGATTCTCGGTGTCAGGGAAGAAGTGGGCATGGAAGATGTGAAGTATTATGTAAACCACTACAAGGTGCCGGACTACTCCTTTGTGGCGGATTGCGGTTTTCCGGTCTGCTGCGGAGAGAAGGGAATCTGCCGCGTGGAACTGGAGACGGAAGCGGTACTGGGGCAATTCCTGCGTCTGGAGGGCGGGACCGTGTGTAACAGCGTGCCGGAACATGCCGTGGCGGAACTGCTCCTGCAGGGTAAGAAGATGGAGATTGAAGGCGCGGGCGTGAGCGGTCATGCTGCTGCTCCGGAGGGGACAGTGAATGCGGTGGGCGTTCTGGCAGACAGGATACCGATGGAGCTGCTGGAAGAGAAGGAACGGCGCACGGCGCTTTTTCTCAAGGAGGCAGCGTCAGACGGCTATGGAGAAGGGCTGGGAATTGCCTGTGCGGATGCGCTTTCCGGCAGGCTGACCTGCAATGCGGGAGTCGTAAGACTTAAGAAAGGCCGGATCAGTCTGGTACTGGATATCCGTTATCCGGTCACAATGGAAAGCAGCCGGTTTATGACGAAGCTGCAGGAGAAGGCAAAACAGGCGGGATACCGCATCACGGCGGTGCAGGATTCCGCACCCTGTTACCGGGATAAAGAAGATCCGCTGGTCACTGTATTGATGAATGCCTGGACACAGGAGACGGGACAGACGGGAGAGCCCTTTGTCATGGGAGGCGGAACTTACGCCAGACATATTCCCAATGCGGTGGCCTTCGGGCCGGGCATGAGCCGGGACTATACGGCGGCAGGCCTGCCGGAGGGGCATGGAAACTGCCATTGCGCCGACGAGGCCGAGTCTGTGGAAAATCTCAAATGCGCGGTGCGTATCTATGTGCGGGCCCTGCTCGGGCTGGACCGGTGGCTTGGAGAGAAAGAGGAAAATGGAAAGTAACAGGTTGAGAGAAAGGAATGGATATTGCGATGAAAATGTTAAAGATCAATGACAGTTTGCCGGAGGTATCGGCGATCGGATTAGGCTGTATGAGACTGGCGGGGCTGGAGGATGAAAAGGCAGTCGGCTCCCTGATCGATGTCTGTATGGAAGAGGGAATCAATTTCTTCGACCATGCGGATATCTATGCGGGCGGGGAGGCGGAAGCGGTGTTCGGCAAAGCGCTTGCGGGCAGAGACAGGGAGAAGATGGTGATCCAGACGAAATGTGCCATCCGTCCCGGGTGCTGCTATGATTTTTCAGGAGATCATATTTTGTCATCCGTGGATGCCAGCCTGAAAAGACTGGGAACGGAATATATCGACGTCCTGCTGCTTCACCGCCCGGATGCCCTGATGGAGCCGGAGGAAGTGGCGGATGCTTTCCGGCAGTTAAAGGAGGCGGGCAAGGTCAGAAGTTTCGGTGTGAGCAATCATAATCCGATGCAGATCGAGCTGTTGAACAGCTGTCTGGACGAACCGGTCTGCGTGGATCAGATCCAGTTTTCCATCGCCCACTGTCCTTCCATTGACGCCGGTCTGAATGTGAACATCCATAATGATGCCGGCTGTGTCAGGGAGGGCAGCGTGATCGAATACTGCCGTCTGAAAAAGATCAGGCTGCAGGCCTGGTCGCCTTTCCAGTACGGCATGTTTGAGGGGGTATTTATCGGGAATGAGAAGTTTCCTGCCCTCAACAAGGTGCTGGACAGGCTGGCGGCAAAGTATAATGTGACGCCGAATGCGATAGCCACTGCCTGGATACTGCGCCATCCGGCCGGGATCCAGACCATCGTCGGAAGCGTGAATGCAGGGCGCATTCGGGAGATCTGCAAAGCAGGTGAGGCGGAGCTGACCAGGGAAGAGTGGTACGAGTTGTATCTGGCGGCGGGAAAACAGCTGCCGTAGCACCGGCGTTGCCATTGCTTATTTGTACGGATGTGACGATCTTAAATCTGATGATCGGGGAGAAGGCTGCAGCATAAAGAAAAGTATCGTAATGGATAAGCTGCCCTGCATATATTTTAGTAACAACAATATGCAGGGTATCATTATGCACAAAAAGGGCAAAAGTTGGAACGACAAGATGAAACTGGCCATGTGCGAGCTGGAGAGGAAGATACAGGGAGAATCGGCGTATCATGATAGAAGAAAAGAGACATGGCCAAGGCAGGAGCAGGTGGAAGCCTGGACGGCGGAAAGACAGCGCCAGCGGGGCTGCGGACAGTACTGCAGCTGCACGGCGCAGGAGATTCCTGTCACCAAGGAGGAAAAGAAACGGCAGAATTTTATCAAAAGCGTCTGCGTGCAGGTAGCCAAGTCGGCGGCCTTTGCACTGGCGACCATCGCCCTGATCCAGGGCGTGAGCAGGCATCTGCCGGATTCCATCACGGTCAGCAGTTCCGTGGGTGGAAGGGAGCTTCCCATCTACTGTGTGGAGACGGATAAGAAGCAGGTGGCACTCAGTTTTGATGCGGCCTGGGGGAATGGCAGGTGAATGGAACGGGCCAGAATTTCGGTCCGGTTACATTCATATGAGAAAGGATTGTACCGATGGAAAGGAATTTGGAACTGTATGAAAAGAAAATACTTAAGGATAAAGAATTCCCGATCCAGTTGCTTGTAAATAAATGGAACAGCAAAGGAAAATATTTTGGTGCGCACTGGCATGAACAGATCGAACTGCACTATGTGGTGCGTGGGCGGACGGTGATCAGGCTGGAGCAGGAGGAGATGGATGCCGGGGAAGGCGCGCTTGTGATAGCCAACAGCAATGTTCTGCACGAAGGATATAACAGAGACGGTGAGATGGAAGTGCTGGTGGTGATCTTTGACATGGAGGACTTTTCCAGGGAATTTGCGGACAAGAATATCATCTTTTGTCCGATGATTTCCGGCGACGCGGAAATTTCCAGAATCATGTTACATATTTATGAGGAATATCAAAGGAAAGAAATTGGCTATCAACTGGTCTGCAAAGGGGAGCTTTTAAAGCTTGTTACATATCTGGCGCGCAACAAAGCGATTGAAATGCTCTCGGAAGAAGGCGTTTTAAAACGGCGTAAAAAGCTGGAACGTCTCAACAGAGTTTACCAGTATATTGAGATGCATTATGCGGAAGTGATAACCAACTGTGAGCTGGCGGAACTGGTACATTTGAGTGAGGGGCGGTTTTATCATATTTTTAAGGAGAGTGCCGGGGTGGCTCCCCAACAGTATATCAATGAGATCCGGCTCAATAAGGCAATGAAACTTCTTAAGCAGGATGCGATCACGGCCACGGAAGCAGCGGAGGCAGTGGGCTTTTTGGATTATAATAACTTCGGGCGTATGTTTCGCAGGTATTTTGGTTGTACGCCTCTGGAAGCGCGCAGACAGGCGCACGTCAGTGAAAAGACACAGCGTAAATAACAGGCCTCAATAAAACAGCAGAATCGTATGAGTTTTTCAGCAGGAGAAAGCTATCTTTCTTCTGCTGTCTTTTTATATAATAGTCACAATTTCAACGGAGCGAAAATATAAATTTTCGTAATACGAAACAGGTATGTTGGTAATAAGTCACAATTTAAAGGAGGAAAAAGAAGTGAAATTAGGGACTTTTACGGTAGTGCTGGGCGACAAATCTTTGGACGAAGCATGCAGCTTTTTAGCAGCAAACGGCGTGCAGATGGTGGAAATTGGATGCGGCGGATTCCCGGGAAAAGCGCATTGTGATGCGGCGGCTCTTCTGGCGGACGAGAAGAAGCAGAAGGAATTTCTGGACACGATCCACAAACATAATCTGGAGATCAGCGCATTGAGCAGCCATGGCAATATGGTGCATCCGAATCCGGAAATCGCAAAGAAGTTTGATGATGATCTGACCAACGCGATTTTGCTGGCGGAGAAGCTGGGTGTTCCTGTGGTAAACACATTTTCAGGCTGTCCCGGAGGAAGCCCGCAGGATACCATGCCCAACTGGGTGACATGCCCCTGGCCGGAAGATTTTACGGAAGTTTTGGATTACCAGTGGAATGAAGTGCTGATTCCTTACTGGAAGAAGAAGGTGGCTTTTGCAAAAGAGCATGGCATACATAAAATTGCACTGGAACTGCATCCGGGCTTCTGCGTTTATAATACGAGAACCCTGCTGCGCTTAAGGGAAGCGGTAGGACCGGAGATCGGCGCCAATTTTGACCCCAGCCACTTAATCTGGCAGGGCATGGATCCCTGTGTATGTATCCGTGAGCTTGGCAAAGCGGGAGCACTGTTCCATTTCCACGCAAAAGATACGAAGATCGACCCCGTCAATACGGCAGTTAACGGTGTGCTGGATACGACGCACTATGGCAATGAGATTGAGCGTTCCTGGATTTTCAGATCCGTAGGATACGGCCACGGAGAGGAATTCTGGAAAGCGATCGCTTCAGAGCTGAGACTGGCGGGTTATGATTACGCTGTCAGCATTGAGCATGAGGACAGTCTGATGTCCGGCAGGGAAGGGCTGCTTAAGGCAATCGAATGTCTGAAAAATGTACTCATTTTCGAAGAGAGAGGAAGTATGTACTGGGCATGAAAAAGCATTATTTAGCGATGGTCGGCTTCGGTGGAATGGCCGGCTGGCATTATGACTTGATTGAAAAAATAGAGAATCTGTCAGTGGCGGGTATCTGGGATATCAGGGAAGAGAGACGGGAATACGCGCGTTCCAGACAGATTCCTGTATATGGCAGTCTGGAAGAACTCTTAGCGGATGAAAAGGTGGATATTGTGCTGGCAGCGACGCCGAACGATGTGCATAAAAGTATTGCCATCGCAGCGATGAAGGCCGGAAAGAATGTGGTCAGCGAGAAACCGGTCACACTGTGTTCGGCGGATCTGCAGGAGATGATCGAGGCTTCCAGAGAATGCGGCCGGTTCCTGACGGTACACCAGAACCGCCGTTGGGATGAGGATTTCCTGACTGTAAAGAAATTGCTGGCGGAGGGAACGCTGGGGGAAGTGTACCGGTTGGAATCGAGAGTACACGGTTCCCGCGGAATCCCGGGGGACTGGCGTCAGGAGAAAGAACATGGCGGCGGCATGGTGCTGGATTGGGGCGTGCATCTTCTGGACCAGGCGCTTATGATGTTCCCTGGTACGGCGCTTGAGACGATCTATGCAACGGTTACGAATGTGACCAATCAGCTGGTGGACGATGGATTTACGGCAGATCTGGGATTTGCCAACGGCGTGCACATGATCGTGGAAGTAGGGACGAGCAATTTTATCAACCTTCCCCGCTGGTATGTGCTGGGCAGAGACGGCACGGCAATGATTGGGGACTGGGGAGAAAATTTAAAAATCGTGCGGGCCTGCGGAACGGACGAAGAGGATGTGGTTCCGGTAAGAACGGCGGCCGGTCTGACAAAGACGATGGCGCCGCGGCGTGATGACAGTATCTTTACGGAAGAGCGTCCGGAAGAAAAGAGCGATATCTGCGATTTCTACAGAAATGTGATGGCGGTATTGGAAGGCAGGGAAGAGAGCCTGATCAAGTTGGAGGAAGTGGCGCGTGTTATGCGCGTGATGGAAGCGATATTCGAATCTTCCGGGAAGAAACAGGTGGTACAGTTTGAAGCGTAAAACAAATAATGGAAGGAGCAATTTGTTATGAAATTACCAGTTGCGGCACAGGTATACTCTGTGCGTGAGCAGGCGGAGGCGGATTTTGGCGGGACGATGCAGCAGCTTGCAGAGATGGGATATGACGGCGTGGAGCTGGCAGGATTATACGGGAAATCCGCCGGGGAAATTCGGGCCTGTCTGGATCAGGCAGGACTGCAGGCGATCAGCGCCCATGTACCGATGAGCGATTTTGAAGGGGATTTAGACAAAACGGTGCAGGACTATAAGGAGATCGGCTGTCAATATGTGGCGATTCCCTACCTGGACAAAGAAAGATGGTACGGCGGCAGCCGGTTTCAGGATACCCTTGATATGATCGCAAAGATAGCCGGGAAATGCCGGGAAGCGGGCATGGAACTGCTTTACCACAACCATAATTTTGAGTTTGAAAAGACGGCGGAGGGCGGATATCAGCTGGATGCCTTCTATGACGCGATTCCCGCAGAACAGTTGAAGACAGAACTTGATCTGTGCTGGGTAAAAGCGGGCGGAGCAGACCCTGTCAGCTGTCTGCAGAAGTACAGCGGACGCTGCCCGATCGTACATGTGAAGGATTTTATCCGCAAGGACGGAGAAGTCGTGCTGGTGGCAGTGGGAGACGGTGAGGTCGGTGCGGAAAAGGTGGTGCCTGCCGCTGTGGAATGCGGAGCCAGGTGGCTGGTGATCGAACAGGATACGCACACTTTTGGCACGCCCATGGAAAATATGGAGAAGAGCCTGAAATGCGTAAAAGCGAAATGAGATCAGGTAACGTAAAATAAACAAGCCCTGTAAGGAGGACAGTATCATGAAAATTTTAAATGTTGGTGTTGTGGGATGCGGCGGCATTGCAAACAATAAG
Organism: uncultured Lachnospiraceae bacterium; assembly: GCA_910578115.1. Classification (GTDB taxonomy): domain Bacteria; phylum Bacillota; class Clostridia; order Lachnospirales; family Lachnospiraceae; genus UBA3282. The sequence continues at coordinate 10,367 of CAJTPO010000017.1, forward strand.
CATCTGCCCGCTATGAAGAGAACCGGTTATTACAATATCGTCGCTTTCTGCGATCTGGTTGAAGAACGCGCCGAGAAGGCAAAGAAAGAGTTCGGTACGGAGGATGCCCGTGTTTATACGGATTATGAGGAACTCATCAAGGAGGACCTGGATGCGGTATATGTGCTGACGCCCAACAGCAGTCATGCTCCTGTTGCGATCGCGGCGATGAAGGCCGGCAAGCATGTTATGTGTGAAAAGCCTATGGCGAAAACGTTTGCGGAAGCACAGGAAATGGTGAAGACGGCGAAAGAGACGGGAAAAATTTTGACAATAGGGTATCAGAACCGTTACAGAAGTGATTCCCAGTATCTGAAGAAAGCCTGTGCGAACGGCGACCTGGGCGAGGTTTATTACGCAAAGGCACATGCGATCCGCAGAAGAGCGGTTCCTACATGGGGCGTATTTCTGGATGCGGAAAAGCAGGGCGGCGGTCCGCTGATCGACATCGGCACACATGCACTGGATCTGACACTCTGGATGATGGATAACTATGAACCGGAATCCGTAACGGGTTCTGTGTTCCGTAAGCTGGCCGACCAGAAGGATACCGGAAACGCATGGGGAGACTGGGATCCGGAAGTGTTTACCGTGGAAGACTCTGCTTTTGGCTTTATTAAAATGAAAAACGGCGCGGCCATTCACCTGGAGGCGGCATGGGCGTTAAACAGCCTGGAAGTGGATGAGGCGAAGACGACCCTCTGCGGAACGAAGGCGGGAGCCGATATGAAAGACGGGCTGCGTATCAACCGTGTACAGTACGGCAAACAGTGCGTGGAGAAACCGGCATTGGGCGCAGGCGGCGTTGCCTTTTATGACGGAGCAGCCGAAAGGCCGGAAGACGAGGAACAGAAGATCTTCTATGATGCAATCGTGAATGGGAAACCGTTAACCGTATTGCCGGAACAGGCGATGGTAGTGACACAGATACTGGAAGCAATTTATGAGTCTGCAAAGACAGGGAAGACAATTTACTTTGACTAAACGGTGAACAGAGTAGAAAAGAGGGAAAATGAAATTAGGGATTATTTCCTGGATTCGGGAAGAAGATTTTATAAAAGTAAAGGACAAGGGACTTTCCTTTGTGGAACTGGATGTAAACGACCGTGCGGAGGAGTTTTTGGCCCATGTGGACGAGGTGAAAGAATACAGCGAGCGGTATGAGCTGCCTGTCCAGGCTGTGGGACGCTGGGGAAGCGGACGGATCTGTAAGGACGGCATCTGCGGGGAGGAACTTGCTTTGGAATGCCGTCTGATCGAAGCGGCGGCCAGTCTGGGATGCACCATTTATATTACGGGCTGTAATTATGTGGAGGAACTCTCCTATTATGAAAACTGCCAGCTTGCAATTTCTTATTTTGAAAAGCTGATCGCTTTTGGAAAGCAGAAGGGCGTGAGGATTGCAACTTATAATTGCAGGTGGAACAACTTTGTCTGTGATGCCATGGCCTACACGGTCATTCATGGGTACTTGAAAGATCTGTATATTAAGTACGATACCTCTCACTGCATTTACGCAGGAGGAGATTACCTGCAGGAGGCCAGAGACTGGGGCGAACGGTTCATTCACGTCCATATCAAAGGGGCGCTTTTGATCGATGGAAAGCGGTTTGACGACCCGCCTGCCGGGATGGATATGACAAATTGGGGTGCATTCTTCTCCGTGCTGTATGAGAAAGGATATGAAGAGGGTCTGAGTATCGAACCGCATTCCGCAACATGGCATGGTGAACTGGGCGATAAGGGTGTGGACTATACGATTGCGTACATCAGAAAACTGATGCTTTTGTAAACTGCAAAAAGTTTGACCAGTTTCTTATTTGAGAAGATATTTAAGAGGATATTTAAGAAGATAACATGTAAGGGCAGAGCCGGTAAGTCTGTGAATGAAGTCACAGTTTACCGGCTCTGCTTTTGCCTCCGGGCGGGGTTGTTGACCGGGCGTGCTCTGCATATATATAGTAGAAAGAAGACTGACATGGAGTAAAAACAGTAAAATGTCAAAACCGGATCAAAATTATACGGTGATCAGAGAGTATAAGAACCTGTACGACATGGAAGAACTGATAAGGCGCATTATTCGAACACACATCGGGAGGATACAGGAGGGGAAAGAGAAAGCGGAAGGGGCAGAAAGCAGGGAGTAGCCATGGGAAACAGGAAGGAGCAAACGCGGACGAAAGAAGATGCAAAGTTAAATACGGCGTTGTATATCCGTCTTTCCAGAGAAGACGGGGATAAAGCCGAGAGCTTAAGCGTTGCAAATCAGCGTATGCAGCTTATGGAATTTATGGAGAGGCAGAGTGACCTGCGCCTGTACGATGTCTATGTGGACGACGGACATACGGGAACGAACTTTGAACGTCCGGCTTTTAAGCGGATGATTGAAGACATCGAGGCCGGGAACGTGCAGTGCGTCCTTGTCAAAGACCTGTCCAGGCTTGGCAGGAATCTGCCGGAAGTCTCAAAGTACACGGGCGAATATTTTCCGCACAAAAGAGTACGCTTTATCGCAGTCAATGATCTGATAGACCGGAACTATCTGGAGATCGACCCGGATGGAGATATGATGATGGATTTTAAAAATATGTGCAACGGGTTTTATCCGAGAGATATCTCCAAAAAGGTACGTTCCACTTTCCGCAGCAAACAGAACAGCGGCCAGTTTATCGGCGCTTTTGCCAGTTTTGGCTATGTGAAGTCGGCGGAGGATCACAACAGGCTGGAAATTGACCCCTGTGCCGCGGATATCGTGAAGAGGATTTTTGCCATGTACATAAAAGGGCACGGGCAAAATACGATCGCGAAGATTCTGAATGAAGAAGGCGTACCATGCCCGTCGGAATATAAAAGGCAGTGCGGGCTGAACTACCACAACGGCAACCGGCTGGGCACTACTGCTTACTGGACGTATTCGACAGTGAGAAATATATTGCGGAACGAAATATATACCGGCAGCATGGTGCAGAATAAAAGTTTCAGACAGATGTGTAAGAAAAATGCGGTCAGCCTGCCGAGGGAGAAGTGGATCGTTGTCGAAAACACCCATGCGCCTGTGATCGACAGGGAAACATGGGATAAGGTGCAGGACCTTCTGCAAAGAAACACGAGGCAGACCGGTCTTACGGACAACGTCCATCTGTTTGCCGGCTATTTAAGATGCGGGGACTGCGGGCGCGCCATGGTTAAGATCAGGCGCAGAGGCGAAACACATTTTAACTGTGGCAGCTATAACCGCTATGGCAGGAAAATCTGCACGATTCATAACATTACCGGGCGGAAACTGGAAGAGATTGTGCTACAGGACCTGAATCTGATGATCCGGTCGGTGCAGGATATAGAGCGGCTGGTCACGGAAGAAAATCAGAGACAGCGTAAGACACGCCTCAGTTCTCTGGGCGACAGCTCCGGCTATCAGACACAAATCAGGCGCCTTAGGCAGAAGAAAGAGCGTACATACGAAGATTATGCCGACGAGCTGATCACGAAGGACGAGTACCGACAGTACAGGGACAAATACGAACAGCAGATAGAAGCCGCCAGTGCAATGCTGGCTAAGATCGGCGAAGTTAAGGAGCAGCCGCCTGAAAACGGTCCGTGGATTGAAAGGCTGCTGCAGTACCGGGAATTGTCTCATCTTGACAGGAATATCGTTGTGGAAATGGTCTCTATGATTTACATTTATGAAGACAATACCGTGAAGATCGTCTATAACTTTTCCGATGAAGTGGAGGCGTTACGGAACGGTAAGATGTCAGAGAATGGTAAGCTGCCAGAAACGGTCCATCAACAGTCTATCTTCCTGGGGGAATGAAGACACGGGACGCATTCTGGAAACGCTCAAGAAACATAATGTGAAGGTGACCTTCTTCATGACCGGAGGATGGGTGGAAAGCTATCCGGATGATGTGAAGGCGATTCTGGCAGCAGGTCATGATCTTGGCAATCACAGCGAGAACCATAAAAACATGTCACAGCTCTCCGACGAACAGTGTCAGGAAGAACTGATGAAAGTACATACCAAGGTGCAGGAACTGACAGGGTACGAGATGTTTCTTTTCCGGCCGCCCTACGGTGATTATGACAATCATGTCATAACCAATACCCATAAATGCAACTACTATCCGATCCAGTGGTCCATTGATTCTCTCGACTGGAAAGACTACGGGGCCGACGATATTGTAAAACGCGTGGTGGAATCCGATAAATTGAAAAACGGATCGATCATTTTAATGCATAACGGAGCCAAATACACGGCTGACGCGCTGGAAGCCGTGATCACGGGACTGCAGGATAAAGGGTATGAACTGGTGCCGATCTCACAGCTGATCTACAAGGATAAGTACCATATGAAAGCAGACGGGACACAGGTGTCCGGGGAGTAGAGAATCATGAGAATATAAGTAGAAGGTGAGAAGAGGAAGGTTTTCCGTGGAATGATTATGGAAATGGTAAAATGAAAGAATTAAGCCAGGGGCTAATGCCCCTGGCAGCAAATCGCCCACAGTATTGTGCCGAAATCGGCTCGTGGGAGAAGTCAAAAATATTATATTCTGATGCGAAAAAAATATTACAATCTTTGTTGCCAATCATCTCGAAAACCATAATAATCCATTCTTACAAATGGATATTTTTTGTTTAGTGTCATGATAGATTCTTTCATCTCGTGGAACTTGTCGACAGGAAGAATGCGTTTCATAATTAATAGAAAACCGTAAAAGTGAGAATTGTCAATTTCTCCGTTACTGTTTTTTCTTAAAAGTTCTTTTTCTTTTTTGTTGAGAGAAGGTTTCTGTTCAAAAAGTCGATTATATAGTCTGCCTCCGTGTGCGCATAGATTGCGGATGATTGTCATGCTGTGCATATAGCTTCCGAGAATAAAGGAACCTTTATTCATGGTTAAACCGAAGGTATGGGCAATGGCATCTCGTATTGGATGTTCGGAAATAGAATACATAAATGAGATATCGGATATGGTAAATAAGTCTACATATGCCCAGAGGGGAATATCCTGTTGTAAGTCATTAACAAAGTGCCTTAGATATGCTTCATGAGAGAGGCGTTGAACTTTCTGTTGGTTTGCTTTGGAGATGATTTCCCGGTGTTTGACTTTGTCAGTAAAGAAAGCAGCATTGAGATAACCGGTTGAACCGTGGATTTTTGTAAATTCGTAAGCAAATATAGATTTCATACGTACTTCGATTATTTCCAGGTATTGAAGGATAACGTGCCTGAGTTCATGATCAAAATTATAAATGTCCATGATATTTTGGAAACTTGCAGATTTTAAAATATGTTATTTTTACGAAGAGTTAATGAATAGCCGCTGATGCGGTAATAGTTGTTGTAAAGAAGAAAATCTTTAGCTATATTTTCATTATCAATAATAAGGCCGCGAGAACGTAGGATTTCTAATTGTTCATCAATGGTTTTAAAATCTTTGGTTGACATAAAATATCCTCATATAGACAAAACGCCCTCAAGTGTGCGTATGTTTCCACAGAGGCCTGAGGGAGATGTTAATTTTATATTAGAGTAAAAACAAAAAGATGTCAAGGAGCAAAAGAATTATATTGTTATACGGTAAGTCTGTTTTTGTGACATTACCTTGACACAAGCAGAGAATCATAAGAACATGTCCCGGCTTTCCGACGAACAGTGTCAGGAAGAACTGATGAAAGTAGAAAGACTATGGTGCCGATCTCACAGCTGATCTACAAGGATAAGTACCATATGAAAGCAGACGGGACACAGGTGTCCGGGGAATGAAAATGACTGATGAAGCTGAAAAATCCGCATTGTTAAAATGCGGATTTTTTTGTATACTTGTTATTGGGTCAAACGATTTAGGCATACTGCGGTGCCGGTCCGGAGCGCTGGAAATGAGGACATCAAAGCATGAAAACGATTTTAAAATACATAAAGCCGTACAATACCTATATACTGTTTACACTGTTTTTGAAATTCGGGGCGTCCATGATGGATCTTTTGATTCCTTCCCTGCTGGCAAAGATCATAGACGATATCGTGCCGCTCGGGGAGGTGCGTCAGATCTTCCTGTGGGGCGGGGTGATGATCTTATGTGCGGTCATTTCCGTGACCACCAATGTGCGGGCAAACCGTATGGCGGAGATTTCGGCAGGCGGGATGACGAGACAGCTTCGGCACGATCTTTTTGAGAAGATTACATATCTGAGCGCCAGGCAGATGAACGAGTTTACGGTGTCCTCGGCGGTATCCAGACTGACTTCCGATACGTACAATGTGAACCGGATGATGGCCAGGATGCAGCGGCTGGGAGTGCGGGGGCCGATCCTCCTGGCCGGCGGTATTCTGATCACGGTGACGATGGAACCGAAGCTGGCGTCGGTACTGATCGCTTCGCTGCCTTTTATCATTGTGATCGTGTGGATCGTCACGAAGCTGAGCATTCCCGTGTATACCGGGCAGCAGAGAGTGCTGGACGGGCTGGTGCGGGTTCTGCAGGAGAATATCACAGGTGTGCGGGTGATCAGAGCGCTTTCCCGGACAGACTATGAGCGGGAGCGGTATGACGGCGTCAATGAAGAACTGGCCAGGATAGAGCAGAAGGCCGGCAGGATATCTTCTGCCAGCGGTCCGGCGACTACCTTGGTGCTGAATCTGGGGCTGACGGCAGTGATCATAACTGGCGCGTATCTGGTGCAGAAGGGAGAGACGGGGCCGGGGGCGATCATCGCCTTCCTGAGTTATTTTATTTTGATTCTGAATGCCATGCTGGGCATTACGAGGATCTTTGTCATGTGCTCCAAAGGGATGGCTTCACTGGGACGGATCAGTGAGGTGCTGGAGGCTCCGGAAGAGATGCAGGTGCAGATCAGATCAGAAGAATCGGACAAGGCCATTGCAGGGGTATCGGAGGAAAGCATTCCCCTGGTGGAGTTTCGCGATGTGAGTTTTTCCTATAACGGGAAGGGAGATCATCTGTCTCATATCAGTTTTACACTGAAAAAGGGGGAAAGTCTGGGGATCATCGGAGCCACCGGCAGCGGCAAGAGCACTATCGTGAATCTGCTTCTGCGATTTTATGATGTGGACAGCGGAAGCATTTGGATCGGCGGCAGGCGGATTGACACCATTCCCTATCCGGAACTGCGGGCGATGTTTGGGGTGGTATTCCAGAATGATTATCTGATGGCGTCGTCCGTGGAGGAGAACATAGACTTTTTCCGGGGACTTGACGGTGCGCAGGTCAGGGAGGCGGCGCGGTATGCCCAGGCGGAAGCGTTTATCCGGGAAAAGGAGGGGGAGATGGACGCCCGGATCGCGGTGCGCGGCAATAACCTGAGCGGTGGCCAGAAGCAGCGGATTATGATCGCACGGGCGTTGGCGGCAAAGCCGAGGATCCTGATTCTGGATGACGCCTCCTCGGCGCTGGATTATAAGACGGATGCGAAGCTGCGAAAGGAGCTGGGTGCTCACTTCCGGAATACGACCACGATCAACATTGCGCAACGCGTCAGCACCATTCAGGGGGCAGACCATATTCTTGTGCTGGAGGACGGCGGCTGTATTGGCTACGGGACTCACACGGAACTTCTGGAGCAATGTGCCGAGTACCGGCTGATCTACGAACTGCAGATGGGGCAGAAGGAGTTTGGCAGCGATACGGCACCGGTAGTGGCAGGATAATCAGAGCGTGGCAGCGCCGGCGGCAACAGTACAATGAGAAAGCTATAGCGCCAGCGGCAACAGGACAATGAGAAAGTAACAGCGCAGCAATACCAACATAAAGCATGATTAAGAAGGAGATTTCACTAAATCATGGGGATCATGAGAGACAAGCGGGATAAGAAAAGTGCATACCAGGAGCAGAAAGTCGCTGTCGGATCATCTGCGCCGCAGGACGGTAAGGGCGGCAGAGCAGGCAGGAAATATCTGCTTCTGCGGTTATGGTGTTATCTGAGCCGGTATCATTTCCTGATCGTGGCGGGTATGACGCTGATGTTTCTGTCCAATATACTGGCGCTTCTCGGTCCCAGGCTGTCCGGGCGGGCCATCGACGCCATCGGCATTCGTGCCGGCGGTGTGGATTTCGATAAGGTGTTTTACTATACGGGCTGGATGGCGGCCTTTTATGTGATCTCGGCCGTACTGTCTTATCTGCTGTCCCTTTTGACGATCCATCTGACGCGAAAGATCATCTACCAGATGCGCAGGGACGTATTCGAGAACCTGTCCCGGCTGCCGGTGTCCTTTTTTGACGAGTATTCCACGGGTGATATCATCAGCGTCGTCACCTACGATATTGATACGGTGAACCAGTCGCTTTCCAACGATTTCCTGCAGATTTTACAGAGTGTGATCACGGTGCTCTTTTCTCTGGTGATGATGTTGTCCATCGCGCCGATGATGGTGCTGATCTTCGTGGTGACGATACCTGTTTCCATGATGCTGACGAAGTTTATCGTCAGCCATTCCCGGCCGCTTTTCCGGATTCGGTCGAAGAAGCTCGGGGAGTTAAACGGCATGGTGGAGGAGATGATCAACGGGCAGAAGACGATCAGGGCCTATGGCAGGGAGGAGCAGGTAATCGAAGTTTTTGACCGGAAGAATGAGGAGGCGGTGGAGGCCAATACCAGGGCGGAGTACTACGGAACGCTGGCCGGTCCGTCCGTGAACTTTATGAATAACACGTCGCTGGCGCTGATCAGCGTCTTCGGTTCTCTGCTGTATCTGCGGGGCGGCATCGGGATCGGGGATATCTCCTCTTTCGTCCAGTATTCCCGTAAGTTCTCGGGGCCGGTCAATGAGGCTGCCAATATCATCGGGGAATTCCAGTCTGCTTTTGCGGCGGCGGAGCGGGTATTCCGGCTGATGGACGAGCTGCCGGAGCGGCCGGACGGGGAGAAGGCGCGGGTGCTGGAGGAGGTTTACGGGGATGTGATCCTGCGGGATGTTTCTTTCGGCTATCAGCCGGAGCAGCAGATCCTGAAGGAATTTAATCTGCATGCGAAAGCGGGACAGCAGATCGCCATAGTGGGGCCTACCGGTGCAGGAAAAACGACGGTCATCAACCTTTTGATGCGGTTCTATGACATCAGCAAGGGCTGTATCCTGCTGGACGGACAGGACGCCTACGATATCAAAAGGGACAGTCTGCGCGGCGCCTACACCATGGTACTGCAGGACGCATGGCTTTTCCACGGGACAATCTATGAAAATCTTGTCTACGGCAGGGAAAATATCACCATGGAAGAGGTGGAAAAGGCGGCCAGAGCGGCCATGATCTACTCCTATATCAAAAAGCTGCCGGAAGGCTTTCAGACGCAGCTTTCCGACAACGGGGTGCATATTTCCAAGGGCCAGAGGCAGCTTCTGACCATCGCACGGGCGATGCTTTCCGATGCCCGGATGCTGATTCTGGATGAGGCGACTTCCAATGTGGACACCAGGACGGAGATGCAGATCCAGAAAGCCATGCGGAGCCTGATGGCGGACAAGACGTGCTTCGTGATCGCCCACAGGCTTTCCACAATCCGTCATGCGGATTTGATTCTGGTGGTAAAGGATGGCCGTATTGCCGAGCAGGGCAGCCACGAGGAACTGATGAGGAAACGCGGGGAGTATTTTCAGATGCAGCAGGCCCAGTTTGAAGGGGCGTTTGAGTAAATACAGTACCCCCATAACAAAGTTCTGTATAAAGATGTCAGGGAAAAACGCCCTGGCATTTTTTAATTTAAGAAACTTCTGTCAATGAGACACACTTCACGCACGAAATAAACAGCAAGCCTGCCAGGGTGGCGGCACTCCGGCAGCCTGTGGGTATAGATATATGCAAAGAAAAATCTATTATGGAGGAAATGCAAATGAATGAACTGTATGCGATTATGAGAGAACTGTTGGAGGTTGAATACAACCAGAAAGCATTGCTGTATATTATGGAGAGGCTTGAGGAGGCATATGGGGGAGCAGAACAGGAAGATCCTGGGCTGGCGGTCAGTGGCGTCAGATATTATCTGACAGTTCTGCACAGAGATCTGGGGATTACGATCAACAGACTGGATGCCTATATGGCGGAGCGGGCCGGGGAACAGTAAAGTGTATGAAAGCCTGTCAGGACTGTGCCCTTGCGGTGCTGACCATACGGGAAGCAAAAGCTATCATGGAGGCGAAAGTGGGAATTTGAATGGAGAAGGACATTTATTATAGAAAAAAAGCAACGGTATTTATCTGATCAAACGATAGATACCGTTGCCTATTTTACAGGATATGCAGTTGGAATATTGCTTGCACCTGTGATGTAATCCATTGACACATTATAGAATCTGGCCAGAATCAAGAGACTGTCAACAGGAATTCTTGTCTTGCCGCTTTCATAATCCGCATAGGTTCGCTGGCCTATGTGCAGCAGGTCTGCAATCTTCTGCTGTGTCAAAGAATTGTCTTCCCGGATTGCTCTAATTCGCTCATTATATCTCATTACCCTGCTCTCCAATGTCACCTGTGACTACAATTTGAAAGTAATGGATAATAGCTCTACCTTATACTGAACTATTAGTTTCAGTATAAGGGATTACAATAAAAGTATTGACAAATAGAGCTATAAACTCTAAACTAACTATGTTGGATGATAGAGTTTATAACTCTAACATGGTACAGTATGTGCATTTTAGTTTTTTTTATACGTAGGCACGCAGAGATGAAAAGAGGAATTATGATGCCTGTAAGGTATGCAATTGTAATTGTGACATATAACAGGGTACGATTGCTGCGTGAATGTATTGCACATGCAGAAGCGCAGACGGTTCGAGCGCACAGCATAATCGTAGTAGATAATGCATCTACAGATGATACGGCGGCATATCTGGGAGAGCTGGATCGTGTAAGTAATATAGAGATGATCAGACTGCAGCAGAACATCGGAGGTGCAGGAGGATTTGCAAAAGGCATGGAGCGTGCACTGCAGAAACATGTGGATTGTGTGCTGTTGATCGATGATGATGCAATGATCGAGAAGGAGTATATGGAGAAGATCCTGACAGCCAGAGAGCATTGCCCGCAGTACAGAGCTTTTGCAGGGACGGTGGAGAAGAACGAAAGGATTGATACTTTCCATCGGAGAGATCTGCTAAGAGCCGGACTATTATCGAAAAATGTACCGGCGCAGAAGTATTGCCAAAGCAGATTTGAGTGTGATATCGCCTCTTTTTGCGGAATGGTGGTGGACAGCGAACTTATCAGGAAGATTGGATTGCCGCATGAGGAGTATTTTATCTGTTATGACGATACGGAGTATTCCCTGAGAATCAGTCGGTACAGTAGATTTCTGGTAATCGCGGATGCTGTATTAGATCACAAAAGTGAGATACATGTGCAAAGCTGTCCGAGAAGATATGACTGGAAGGATTACTATGCCATCAGGAATAGAATTCTGATGGTAAAAGAGCACGGAAATATTGTGGATGAAGCAGTCAATTTCCTGGATGTCCTTGTACATTCTGTTTTCAGAAACTGGCTGTTCGGGCTGATCAGGCTTGATCATTACGATTGGAAATATGAACGAAGTCTGGTGAAGGCTGCGATCAAGGACTCTGGTGGAGCGAAACCTGTAGCAGGAAAGGTATCTGGAAGTGTATATGTTAAATAGTCTGATTATGATAATCCCTACCCTGACAGGCCTGTTTATGCATAATTATTTCTGTCATGGAAGAATGTCCGCATTAAGGCGAACAGGTCTTCTGTTTGTGTATGGAGTACTGGTAAGTTGTTCTATGTCCGTCATTGCGCGGACCAGAGGAATCAAAGGTATTGGCATAGCCTATATGACTCTCTCCCATAAAATAGAGTTTACGCTTTTAGGCTGTGTCATGTCCTTTGGTATGGCGCTGGGACTGTGCATTGTTATAGAAAAGAATGTCACAATTAAAAAATTCAAGATGTATTTGAGCAGATTTTTCTGTGATATCCGTAAATATTTTAAATATGCAGTGAAATCAGCAAAGGCTGATCTTCGTTCGGAAGTGGCAAATGCGTATTTGGACTGGCTCTGGTGGTTGATAGAGCCGTTTTGTATGATGCTGATCTATACGTTGATCTTTGGAGTGGTTTTTAATGCTTCGGAACCTTTTTTTCCGATCTTTATTTTTTCAGGGTTGGCTATGTGGACCTTCTTTTCCAGAGGAATGAATATCAGCGTCAATATAGTCAGAAGCAATAAGAGTATTATTTCAAAGATATATCTGCCCAAGTTTATCCTGTATTTTGCCCGCATGCTTGTGAATGGATTCAAAATGCTGGTTTCTTTTGCAATCGTAGTGATAATGTTGATCGTTTTTAAGGTTCCGGTCAGCTTAAAAGTATTGTATATTTTGCCCGTCATGCTCGTTTTTTTCTTATTTACATTCGGAATGGGCAGTATTTTGATGCATTTTGGCGTGTATGTCAATGATCTGTCTTATATTGTGGGGATTGTTTTGAGTATGCTCATGTATTTTACGGGGACGTTTTACGCGGTAGGTAAACGGATACCGGCTCCCTTCGGAGAACTGCTGGAGCAGTTTAATCCGGTGGCCTATTGTATTGCATCCATGAGAAATGCAGTGCTGTATAATACAAGCCCGCAGGTGGATCTGCTGATCATGTGGGGACTTGTATCAATAATGTTATCGGCAATTGGAGTGTATACAATTTACCGTAATGAAAATGCCTATGTGAAGGTGATCTGATGGAACACAGAGAAACAGCGATCGAAGTAAAAAATGTATGTATCAATTACAGGATCATGAAAAATGTCACGGTACGACACAATTTGTTTCAGAGACATTCCCGTGAAGAAACATTTGAAGCAGTCAAGAATGTATCATTTACTGTGGAAAAAGGCGGAATACTCGGAGTGATCGGGAAAAACGGAAGTGGTAAATCCACACTGCTTCGGGCGATTGCAGGCGTTTTTTCACCCAACAGCGGCAGTATTGATCTGAAAGGACACACGGTATCTCTGATGGCGTTGGGAGTCGGTTTTAAAGAAAATCTTACAGGTCGGGATAATATTTCCCTGTCGGGAATGCTCCTGGGATTTCGAGAGGACCAGATACAGGATAAAATGCAGGATATTATTGATTTTGCGGAGATTGGTGATTTTATTGACAGGCCGGTCAGGACATACTCCAGCGGTATGCATTCGAAACTTGCATTTGCGATCACGGCAATGCTGGAAACGGATATCATGCTGGTGGATGAAGTGCTCAGTGTTGGGGATGAGCGATTCAAAAAGAAAAGTCTTGGCAAGATGAAAGAATTGATAACGGACAGGAACAGAACGGTTATCATTGTCTCGCATAATATTGATACGCTGAGAAGCTTATGTGATGAGGTAATGTGGATTCATGACGGGGAACTCAAGGAGATGGGAAGGCCCGCAGAAGTATTGGAACACTATGTGGAGTTTATGAATCATTAGCAGAAGTGTTGTGGAGATTATGAATACAGAGGGTGAGACTTTATTTCAGGATTCATTTGCGCAGCCTGAAATCAGGTGTGGGTACTATGTATCTGATAGTATGAAAAAAGTATGGGCAATCGAGCTGGATCTTATAAGGAAATTTGTGGAGGTTTGCGATAAGCATGGACTCCGCTATTTTATGGATGGCGGAACGCTTCTGGGGGCAGTGCGGCATCAGGGCTTTATTCCGTGGGATGATGATGCGGATATGATCATGCCACGGGAAGATTATAATAAACTTTGGAATGTTGCGGCGGAAGAATTTAAAGAACCTTACTTTTTTCAAACGACGCTCTCAGAAGATCGGTTTTTTCGTACACATGCGCAACTCAGGAACAGTCTGACAACAGGGTTTGTTGAAGAAGACAGGGAGAAGGATATCAATAAAGGAATTTACATTGATATTTTTGTGCTGGATAATATCCCGGATGGCTTTTTTAAGAAACAATGGTGGAGGATAAAAATAGAGCTGGAAAAGAAGATTCTGTCTTTTCAATATGATCGAAAGTATAACACATTGTCTTTAAGAGGGAAATTATTCTATTGTTTTGTACATTTCTTTTTTGCAACAATTCCTTTTAAAAAATTTTTTGAAAGATTTAATTTGAAAACATTGGGAAGATACATGAATGTACGGACAGAGTACGTAGGGGATGTAACGTTGGACTGGCGAACGAATGTGCAGTGGCCGTCTGCATGGTTTGAAGACTATGTTTACCTGCCATTTGAAACTCTTATGCTGAGGGCGCCAATCTTCTATGAGGATGTGTTGAGCAAACAGTATGGTGATTACAGAAAACTGCCGGAAGACGTTTCAGCCCCTGGTTTAAGATCGCACGGGAGCGTAGTTTTCGAACCGGATGTACCGTATAAAGAATATTTGAAAGAAACGGCAGATAACAAACAGAAAGGCAGGTATGCGTTATGAACATTGCAGTTATCATTGCGGGCGGTGTGGGAAAGAGAATGGGGCAGGAAATTCCCAAGCAATTTATAAATGTATATGATAAACCTGTTTTGTTCTATACACTGGAAGGATTTCAAAAGCATCCCATGATCGATGCAATAGAGCTGGTATGTATTGACAGTTGGATTGGTGCGGCAAGTGCCTATGCACGTCAGTATAATATCACTAAATTAAAGTGGATTATTCCAGGAGGGGAAAGCGGCCAGGAATCTATCCGCAATGGTGTATATCATCTTGAAGAAGAATGCTGTGATAACGATATCATTATCATTCATGACGGTATTCGTCCCCTGGTGGATGAATCGGTGCTTACAGATGTCATATTGAAATGTGAACAATATGGAAATGCAGTTACTTCCATGCCGTATAACGAGCAGATTTTTGTTGCGGATGACGAGATGTCAACGGTGCAGTATATTCCGCGAGAAACTTTGCGCAGAGTTTCCACACCGCAGGCTTATAAGTTTGGAAAGCTTGATTGGGCGTATCACGAGGCGTTCGAGAAGAAAATCGGGATATATGGTTCGGCTTATACAAATACGATGATGGTCGAACTTGGGGAACGGTTGTATTTTGCAGCTGGATCAGATAAGAATATCAAGCTTACAACGCAGGATGATCTGGAATTTTTCAAGGCATATCTGAGGTCAAAAGACCAAAATAACAGATGTGGTTGACTTTTGTAGAATAAAAGAAAGGTATGATCAAGGTTGAATAAATTCTCTGATGACCAATTTAGTTCAATAAACTGAACAAGTTCAGCGTAAAACGTTTCGGAATGGAGGGAACAATGATTACTCACAGGTTGTATTGGAAAGATATAGAAGAGACAGCCGGTCTTGTGCTGCCTTGGGATAAGCTCCGGAATTCCAGAATGCTGGTAAGCGGAGCCAGTGGTCTGATCGGTACGTTTCTTGTAGACACGATCATGTATAAAAACAGGTATCATGACTTAAATTGTCATATGTATGCCATAGGGAGGAACAAGGAAAAGGCCAGGTTACGCTTTGCATCTTATGAAGACAGTAAGGAATTCCACTTCGTCGAGCAGGATATTAACAGGGGGCTGGACGGAGATAGAATACCGTCAGTTGATTATATAGTGCATCTTGCAAGTAATACACATCCGATCGCATATTCTACGGATCCTATCGGAACGATCACTACAAATATAGTCGGAACGGGTAATCTTCTGGAGTTTGCTGTCAAAAATAACTGCAGGAGAATTGCATTTGCATCTTCTAACGAAATTTATGGAGAGAATAGAGGAGACGTAGAGCTGTTCGATGAAGAATACTGTGGATTTATCAACTGCAATACTCTACGGGCAGGATATCCAGAAAGCAAACGATGTGGAGAGGCATTATGTCAGGCTTATATCAAACAAAAGGGATTAGACATTGTTATTCCAAGGCTGACGCGCTCTTACGGTCCTACGATGCTGATGTCTGATTCTAAGGCAATCTCTCAATTTATAAAGAAAGGTCTGGCAGGCGAGGATATTGTTTTAAAAAGCGAAGGAAATCAATATTATTCCTTTACTTATGTTTCAGATGCTGTTTCGGGGCTGTTGACTGTTTTGTTGAAGGGCAAAACAGGGGAGGCCTATAATATTGCAGATGAAAAATCAGATATCAGGCTCAGGGATCTGGCGAAGCATGTAGCTGAACTGTCAGGAACTAGGGTGGTTTTTGAACTTCCGGATGAAACGGAGAAAGCCGGTTACAGTATGGCAGTTACAGCAAGATTGTGTGGAGATAAGTTAAAGCAGCTGGGGTGGCAGCCTGAATATAATATTGAGAGCGGTATAAAACAGACGATGACGATATTAAGGGATAGTGAACAACAGGTGTAAGAGGAGAACTGTGATGAGGGATAAGAAAATATGGATATTTAATGCGGGATTAAGCTTTGATGGGAATCCCAAATGGCTGTTCATGTATATTATAAAACATAGAAAGGATATTACTCCTTATTGGTTTTGCTATACGAAGGAATCCATGCAGTATATCAGAAAACTGGGATTTAAAGCTTATCTCTTTCAGTCAAAGCAGGCTGAAAGAATAGGAGGGAAAGCAGGCGTATATGTAGTAAATCAAAGAAAAGAAGTTTTCCAGAAATATCTTGACGGTATTACCGTGCTCAATCTGTGGCATGGAGTAGGTTGTAAGGCAATTGAAAAAAATGTGAAATCTGGTGTATTGGATGAGGGAATTGCTAAAAAGAATATTATAAATGGGAAGATATATCAGAATAATGAATTGTTTTTGGTGACTTCTCCTCTTATGGAAAGACATTTTACCGAATGTTGCAGCTTGAACAGAGATCATATTGTCAGGAATGGATATCCGTGCTGTTGTCTTGATGAAAAAATAGAAACTTACGATCATGATATTTTGAGAGGAAGAAATCTTCCCGACAATACAAAAATTGCAGTATATGCTCCGACATACAGAGAAGATACACTGGTACATTTTTTCTCAGATGCGATACCTCGGATAGAAGAACTGGTAGAGTGCCTCAGTGAAAAAAACATGGTATTGATTTTTAAGATGCATCCTAAGATGGAGAAGGATTTTCAATATCTAAATATCAAAAAGGCGTATCTAAATTGCCCGTGGTTAATATTTTGGGACAATTCAAATGATATATATGAAATCTTTCATAAAATAGATCTTGCGATTATTGACTATTCTTCTATTTTCTATGACATGATCGCGCATGGTGTAAAACATTTTATACGTTATATTTTTGACTATGAGGATAAAGAAAAGGTTCGGGATTTTGTATTTGATTATATGGAGATGACATGCGGACCTGTTTGCAAAGATTTTGATGATTTATTAGAAGCGCTGTCAAATTATCATAAAGTAGATTTGGATCATGAGCTATGTAGAATAAAAAAGCTGTTTTGGGAATATGAAGAAGGACATTCTTTGAATGAAATTATTGAACAGGCAATTGAGTTCCAGCCATGTGAGGAGGCTACATTACCTACTTTATACAGTTTTGATATTTTTGATACACTTATTGCGCGAAGTACGCTTCAACCTATAGGTGTGTTTTGGTATGTTCAGGAAAAGGTATCAGGATCTTTGGTAAATTTCCCGCAATATTTTAGAGATAATTATTTCAAGATCCGTCCGTGGTGTGAGAAGGACGCGAGGGAGTATTACAGGAAATCTCAGCTATACAGGAATTCAGATAAATTGGAAATCTCTTTTGCACAGATCTTTGAACATATGAAAAGAGTCTATCACCTGACAGAGGAGCAGACTGCACTGCTGAAAGAATGGGAAATGGAGGCTGAGTACAGAACATCGATTCCGATTATAGAGAATATTGATTTGTTGAAAGAGCTGGTTGGCAATGGGGAACAAGTAGTTCTGATCAGTGACATGTATCTTCCGGAGGAATTTATTAAAAAGCTGCTTAAAAAAGCCGATCCGGTATTGGAACAAATTCCTCTGTTTTTATCAAGTACGTGCGGTTATCAGAAAACAACGAAGCGATTGTTTCTGGAGGTTTATCATAGTCTAAACTATAATTTTGGACAATGGATTCATTATGGGGATAATCAACATGCCGATATCAATATGCCTGGGCGATTAGGGATCACAACGGTTAAAATTCCGGTAAAAAAGTTTAATAAGTATGAGAATACACTGATAAATTTTATCAATACTTATGATGCTTTTCAAGTAGGCAGGATGTTGTTGGATGCAAGAACAGGAACTGATGAATATACAGATATTGAAATGTTCGCGTTCCGTCAGGTCTCTTTTTATTTTGTACCGTATGTGAACTGGGTCATTCGTCATGCCCTGGAACATGGGCTGGAATGCCTGTATTTTATTTCAAGAGATGGACATTATTTGAAGCGCATCGCGGATGTTATTATAGAAGAACGGCACTATGCGATCAAAACGAAATACATATATGGGTCAAGAAAAGTATGGCGGATTCCATCTCAACTGGACAGTATTGATGAGGAATTCTGGAGTGAGTTTGGCAATTTTGTAGATATAACAGATTATGAGCACTTGCTTGCAGCAGCGGCCTTGACGGAAGAAGAATTTGCAGGAATGTTTCCGTCATTGATGTATTTGAAGAATGAGAAAGTTATTTCCGGTGAAACATTGAGAATGCTTCGGGAAACACTCCGCTCATCGAAAGAATACAGAAATTATTTGTTGGGTATAGCAAAAGAGCGAAGAGTAATTGTTGAAAAGTATTTGCGACAGGAGATTAATTTTGAAGAAAAGCATGCATTTGTAGAATTTTGGGCGAGAGGTTATATGCAGACCTGTCTGGCAAGGATCTTATGGAATATGCAGGGGAGGAGTGACGACAATATTTTTTATTATGCACGGAGTATATATCCGACACATGGTAATTTGATCAGATATAATTTTACAGGCAATACATTTTCCATGATTTTCATAGAAGCTTATTTTGCAAATGTGCCATACAAGACGGTCAGCGCATATGAAGAATCAGGGGAGAGAGTTGAACCTGTTATTATACCGTGTGAGAACAGTATGGAGCTGCATGAGGCGATGGAGAGATGTCTCCCGGAATTTGCAAGACGGTATGTGAGACTGAACTTTCAGGAGGAGGAAGCAATCGACCGGGCTCTCTTTGATTTTGGTTTGAGCTATTTCCACAGACATCCTAATGATCCGATCTGGATCAAATTTTTTGCAGGACTGAAGGATTCTGTGAGCGCATTTGGAGAACCGATTGAATGGGCGCCACCGCGAAGATGGAAGGATGTAGTCGGGACAATCTGTGGCAGGAAGTTTGTGACCAAAAATCATAAATGGTCGATACAGCGTTCCTCTAAATCTATTAAGAAAGCATACAAATTTTATGTTAAACATCTGCGAGGAAAAAAAGTGGTAAAGAAAGTACAGAGATTGTTGACGAAGATAGCAGATAAAAAATAAGAGGAAACATTGTCAGGGAGGACGTTTGGAATGAACTTGAGATTGGTAAAAAGGCGGGAATTACATGGTCGGTACTTTGCTTTATGGAAAGAACTGACGGGATGGAGACTTTTTTTGTTTTATGCAGCACATTATACGGTACTGTTCATGGTGTTGGGGTATTTTGTGTTTCTGCCTTTTTATGAAGAAGGAAAAGGATTTGTATGGTCTGGTGATGGGGTTGAGCAGCATTTTGCGCGGCTGCTTTATATCAGCCAGACCTTGCGCGAAGGTGTCCGCTCGCTGATATCAGGGGAGGGATGGAACATTCCGGTTTATGATTTTAGAACGGGACTGACAGTACAGGATCTACAGATCGGGTTTCCGCAGATTCTGGCGGTTTTCTGCCCGGAAGGCAGAATGGATGTTTTTTATAATATTTATGCGATCGTAAATTATTATCTGGTAGGATTATCTTTTTCAGCCTTTGGACTGTTTTTTCGACAAAAACCGTTGCCTGTCATGACGGGAGCAGTTACGTACATGTTTTGCGGCTATGCAATTTTTGCCGGTGTACGTCATCCGCACTTTATTGTTCCAATGATATTCCTTCCATTGCTTATAATCGGTGCGGAGAAAGTTTTGCGAGGAGAGAAAGCCTGGCTGCTGCTGGGGACAGTCTTTCTGTCGCTGACGACTCAATGGGGACTATATTTTTCCTGCATGCAGGCGATACTCGTTATGCTCTATATTTGCGTGCGGTTCTTTGATCTTTATAAAGAGAAGCGGGCAGGGGAATTCATGAAAATGTTTGGAAGGCTGTCTGTATGGGGTGGGACGGGTGTATTGTTGGGAAGCTTCGTAGCATTACCAGCCTTCATGTCGATTACAGAAACAGGGCGTATTGGAAGAGATGTCGGAAGTTTTACTAATATGCTGCATTATAAGGAAAATTATTATCGTAATTTTATACTGGATTTTATGCTGATATCGGAAGAAATCGGGGGATTTTTTGGATGCTGGACACTGTTGGGTTTCTCTGTGCTGACGGTTCCGGCTATAATATTGCTTTTTCTGCGGCAGGAGAAAAGGGAACAGAGTCTGCGGCGTTTATTTGTAATATATACAGTTATGCTGTGTATTCCGTCTGTAGCATACGTGATGTCTGGATTTAGTAATATTTCCGGACGATTTTGCTTTGGGTATGCTTTTCTTGTAGCGGCAGTCCTTATGTTTATGATCCCACATTTTTCCGGAATGGAACGGAGCAGGATGGCGGTGCTTGGCAGCATTCTGATCGTCTGTTTTATGGTTTGCTTTTTTGTTGTAAAACATGAAACATATCAGATGCGGTCGTTTGTTATGCTGCTGGCGACGGTTCTACTCTTTTTATGCGTTAAACTGACCAGGTTGAGTGGGGGGGGGTGGGAGAAATGGGTATTCCCGTGCTGCCTGGCGGTGACTTGTTTATCCGTATGGTATAGCTCACATTTAAAATACAGTCCGGATGAAGGCAATTATGTGAAGGAGTTTGTGAACGATCCGTACAGGGAACTTGACCAGGGACAGTATAATTCCCTTGCGCAGAGTGATCTGGTTTCAGCGGATATGGATTTTTATCGTGTTGCAGGCAACAGTATTTCACATCGTGAATTAGGGGCGTCATTTTATTATGATTTAAATGGACTGTCCATGTATCCTTATTTTGGATGGAGTAATGAATATATACAGTGGTTGGAAGAAATGGAGGTGGCAAGAAGTGAAAACAAACATATTATTTATGGTCTGGATACACGTTCTTCGCTGATGTGCCTTGCAGGTGTGAAATATTATGCAGAGCGAAGAAATGATACTTCCTTTGCGCCCTATGGATATACGGAAGTCGATACAGTACAAAATGGCAAAAGTGAAGATGTGATCTGGAGGAATGAGTATTGGCTGCCGCTTGGTTATACTTATGACAGTTATGTGGATCGTCAGCACTACGAGATGCTTAGTGCCTGGGGCAAGCAGGAGTTACAGCTGCAGGCTGTTGTATTGGAAGAAATGCCGGAGACTCTTTCGCTGAGAACTGAGGATGTTGCTGCCACGTTGTCAGCCATACAAATCCCATATGAAATTACCGATAATAAGCAGGTGACTTGGAAAAACGGGAAAATAAAAGTTGACGAATCCGGTGCGTCCATGACACTTGCTTTTACAGGGATGCCGGAAGTGGAGACTTATCTGCGTATTGTGAACCTGGATCTGACGAAAGAGGATAATATGCAGCGTTGGTGGCTTAAGGCGGCAACGGAGAATACTTCTGCGTCCGCGGGATTTTGTGCAGATGCTTTTCCTTATACACACAGACAGAAGACGCAGATACTGAATATGGGATATTCGGAAGAAGGGTATCGTACTATCACGATTACATTTCCAAACAAGGGCACTTACATATTGGACGATATTGAAATATGGTGTCAACCGATGGAAAACCATGCCGGGTGGATAGACAGACTGAAGGAGGAGTCACTCAAGGATGTAAAAATTGACTGGCAGGGGGTATCAGGGACAATTTCCGTATCATCGGATAAATTTCTGTGTTTGTCTATTCCTTACAGCAATGGATGGAAAGCTTATGTAGATGGACAGAGAGTAAAGCTTTACAGGGCGAATACTGCTTTTATGGGGGTGGAACTGCCTGCAGGAGAACATGAGGTTGTATTACGCTACTGGATTCCAGGATTGACAGCAGGCCTGATCTTGAGTGGTGCAGGAGTAGTCTGCCTTCTGGTAGTCGTTGTGTTTTTCAGGAAGAAACAAAGTTGAGTACGCTCTCTGATGAGCGGTTCATTTTACCAAATGTTTGTGACACTTCGGAATGGAGAAAGTATGAATCTGAGAAATATCTATATAAATAAGTATGTGAAAATGTGTAGGGGGGGGGTAAAACGGAGAGAACTCTTATCTCAACTGATACTTCTATATACATTATTGTTTATAGGAATGTCGTTGATGGTATTTTCGTGGTACTTTTTTGCGAAGAGAACCTTTATATGGCAGAGTGACGGTTGGAGTCAGCACTATAAGGCGTTGTTTTATTACGCGAAATATTTGCGTTCGATCATAAAGACATTATTTGTGGAACGGCGTTTATCTGTTCCGTTCTGGGATTTCAGTTTTGGAGAAGGCAACGACATTTTACAGACACTGCATTATTATGTGATTGGCGATCCCTTTACCGTAATGTCTGTTTTGATTCCGGTACGCTTTATGTATCTATATTATAATGCGATAGTACTTTTGCGGTTATATATTTCAGGGATTGCGTTTATCTGTCTGTGTCTCCAGACCGGCAGGACAGGACGATATGCTGTTTTGGCAGGCGCTATGGCGTATGCGTTCTGCTGTTGGGCAGTATTTAATGCGGCGCGACATCCGTATTTCCTTAATCCCATGGTTTATTTTCCGCTGCTTATTACCGGAATTGAGAAGATACTGCGGAAAGAGCGGCCATACCTTTTTATCGTTATGGTATTTCTTTGCGCGGTCAGTAATTTTTACTTTTTTTATATGATCGTATTGCTGACGGTTATGTATGTTGTTGTAAGAGTGTTGCTTTTATACCGAAGCAGTATACGTCGGATGCTGAAGATAGTCTTAAAGATTGCCATAGCCGCTATGATCGGTGTCTTACTTGCCGCGGTGATCTTACTGCCTGTCTGCTATACATTTTTAAACGATACACGGATGTCGGTAAGGCACCCATTACATCTTTTTTATCCGTTATCCCATTACTGTCAGCTTCCCGGATTATTTGTTGCGGAAGGGGCTTCTTACTGGTGCTGGATGGGATTTGCTGTCCCTGTATTGCCTGCGGTGCTGCTGATGTTCCAAAAACGTGGCAGATACCGTTTGCTGAAATGTTTGTTCCTGCTCGATATATTGATCATTTTTATTCCGGCATTGGGACAGATCCTGAATGGATTCTCTTATATGTCAAATCGATGGAGTTGGGCTTTTGCGCTTCTGACCGCGTATATCTTAACTGCAATGTGGCCTTCTATGATGAAGCTGGAGGCCGGAGAGACAGTGACACTGTTTACAGGCATGGTTGCTTATTTTGCGGTATGTATGCTGTTGGAACGTTCTCGCATGACGAAAGTGTTTACATCCATTATACTGGCCTTTATATTTCTGTTTCTCTTGATTACGCTGAAGGATGGAGAGGAGCTGATTTCCCGTAAGAGGAGGCAGCAGCTGGCCATGGCAGTAGTTCTTGCCAGTGTTTTCATGAACAGTTTCTGGAGGAATTCATCGTCTGGTGATAATTACGCATCTGAGAGTAAGGAAATAAAGGATCTGGCTGATAATGAGCTGCTGACCAATGAAACGCTTGCCGTGATGGATGCTGCCGCATCGGATCGGATGGACTCTTTTTACAGGTATTCCGGCCGTGGCCTTACCTTAAATGCAGGCATGATAGCGGGGGTATCGTCAACGCAATACTTTTGGTCAATTTCGAATCCCTATGTATGTAACTTTCGGGAGATCACAGAACAAATAGAAAATGTATCTTTCAGCTATAGGGGATATGATGACAGAACGGCATTGTTGTCGTTGGCATCCGTGCTCTATTATGTGATGCCGGAGAAAGATTCTGCTCCGCTTCCCTATGGTTTTGCACCTGTCGGGACGATCAATGTAAAAGACGAGGATGCCCCGTTAAATTATAAAGTATATCGCAATGAGAATGCGCTGCCACTGGGGTATACCTATGAAAACTGTATTTCGGCAGCAGAGTGGAATACCCTTTCAGCAGTCGAGAAACAGGAGGCTCTGCTACAGGCAGTTGTATTGGAAGATTATGAAGCAGCAGCTGGTCCATTACCGGATCTCACTGCTTTGGATATGCGATATACTGTGACATGCAACGGTGATAATATCACATTAGAAGAAAACGCTTTTGTTGTAACTTCCGGGAAAGCGACAGCCACCTTGACATTTGAAGGGCTGCCAAACAGTGAAACATATTTCAGTGTGGAAAATCTGTCTTTTCAGGGAGTGCCGGTGTATGATCTGTACTTTGGTGGAGAGGATGTTGATCCTGCTGATCTTTATGACCAGGAACGTTGGGACAGTCTCTCTCATACAGAGAAAAAATCCATATGGAAGAATAAAATTTACTGGACAGCTCCCGTAAGTGCGGATCTGTCTATCAAGTCATCGGCGGGTGTTGCGAAAACACTGAGCTATCATACTGCGGACCATGCTTTTTACAGTGGCCGTCATGATTTTACTGTTAATATGGACTATACAGAGGAAGCGGTCACTTCTGTGACGATCACGTTTCCGCATGTCGGAATCTATTCGTTCGATTCCATGAACATCACATGTCAGCCGATGGATCGCTATGTAGGACAGATTGAGGAGCGGAAAGAGGATGTCTTGGAAAATATAAAAATAGGTACGAATTGTGTCAGTGGAACCATTGAGCTTGATCAGGCGAAGTTTCTCTGTTTGGCGATTCCTTATTCCGAGGGCTGGAATGCACGCGTAGACGGACAGGAGTCTACGTTGTATCAGGCGAATGTCATGTATATGGCACTGGAATTAGAACCGGGGATACATACAATTGAATTATTCTATAAAACGCCGTTGCTAAAAGAAGGAATTTGGATATCGATAATTGTCGGAATATTGTTTCTTTCCTGTGTAATCATACTGGAACGGAGACGCGAAACAAGAAGTGAGGATACAGCATGATATCGTAGGGATCAGTAGTGGCTCATGGGATTTAAATCTGACTATATATGATCAGGAGATCCACAAAATATTGATGTTGGGATTTGTATTAAGGAGAAAATGAAAAATGAAGAAAAACTTTCCGGGGGGGGGTGTTATTCTCCCGAATGACAGGATTTATCTTTATGATAACATACGTTTTCTATTGATCGTATTGACTGTTGTCGGACATGTGATCGATTTGAACACAGGACAGTCTAAAGTATTCAGGAGTATTTTTGTCTGGATCTATTCATTTCATATGCCTCTTTTCCTGTATTTATCAGGCATGTTCCACACGAACAGGAATATTTTGGCAAAAGTGTCGGGGTATGTGGCTATAGGCTTATTGTGGAAGATTGTTTATTTCCTGGAAAAATTGTTGCTTACCGGCAAGGCGTCTTTCAGTCTTCTGTCCGACAACGGGGTTCCATGGTATATGTTTGTATTGGCGATGTATATCATGATTTCGTACGGTCTGAGAAATATGAACAAACGGTTTATTATGGTGTTTTCCATAATGGTGGCATGTTTTGTCGGTTATGATGCATCGATAGGAGACTTTTTATATTTATCCCGAGCTATTGTATTCTATCCCTTTTTTGTGCTGGGAGAGATGACGGATAAGGACTTATTAGTTACTTGTGTACAAAATAAATGGTTGAAAGTGTTGGCCTTCAGTGTTCTGGCAGGCTGGGGCCTGCTGTGTTTGCTTGATTTAAATCATACATACGTTCTGCGTCCTCTTTTTACCGGACGCAACCCCTTCAGTGTCAATGAAATATTCAGCAAATGGGGATTTGCATTCCGGATCTTATGCTATATCATCAGCTTATTCGGTGGATTTGCTGTGATCTGTGTCACAACGAACCGGCGGCTTCCGGTGATAACCCTTTTTGGCGGCCGCACGCTGCAGATATATTTCTGGCACTATTTTGTGATTGCGGTTTTGACCAGGTTACAGATCAATACTTTCTTTATGGAGTCCCCTGTGCGGAGAGTGCTGTGGCTGTTGTGCGCGGTTCTGCTGGCGGTTATTTTGGGTTGGAAACCGTTTGGATTTCCGGCAATACAGATCATGAAGGCGTGTGTACCAGACAGAACCGACAGGGTTCATTGATGAGAGTTTTTGTATTGTTCTCTTTGTAAGGCAGTGCCGGGATTGTTGAGGGAATTATTCTTTTATTTCATCAATGTCGGTGAGATTGACTCCGGCGACGGTAAGGACCGCCTTTAGAGAGATACTCCCTTTTTAATTCGGCATATGTTTCGGTGGCATTTTCTTTTTTGGCGATTGCCATGTAACACTGTATCTTTTTAAAATCGTCTATGGCAGCTTTCGTAATTTTGAGATCATTTGTCATATAGATTCACCTGCTTTGCATGCATTGAGGTTACGTTACGTTGTCATTGTCACTTTTATTGTGGTAAATGGTGAGATTGGTGTAAAGTCACACAAAGAAGCGAATTGACACCCCTGATATCTAATGATAGAATGAGGAACGACAACGAAATTTGATACAGGAAAGCGAGACTTTGTGGAAATTTTCACAGACGGATATGCTGCAGATCCGGGGCGTATCCGTCGGAAATATTCGAAATCAGAATCGCACAAAGTGGGTACGCAAAGATAAGAATGGAGGACATGTATGCCACGCAGAACAGATATTCATAAGGTGCTGATCATCGGTTCAGGCCCGATCATCATCGGGCAGGCCTGTGAGTTTGATTACTCGGGAACACAGGCTTGTAAAGCGCTCCGCAAATTAGGGTACGAGATCGTGCTGGTGAATTCCAATCCGGCTACCATCATGACGGATCCGGAGACAGCGGATGTGACTTATATTGAGCCGCTCAATGTAGAACGGCTGGAACAGATCATTGCAAAAGAACGCCCCGACGCATTGCTTCCGAATCTGGGAGGCCAGTCCGGGCTTAATTTGTGTGCGGAATTACATAAGGCGGGTGTTCTGGAGAAATACAATGTAAAGGTCATCGGGGTGCAGGTGGATGCCATCGAGCGGGGCGAGGACCGCATCGAGTTCAAGAAGACCATGAATGCGCTGGGTATCGAGATGGCCCGCAGTGAGGTGGCCTACTCCGTGGAGGAGGCGTTGTCCATCGCCGAGAAGCTGGGGTATCCGGTGGTGCTGCGCCCGGCCTACACCATGGGCGGAGCCGGCGGCGGCCTGGTCTATAACAGGGAAGAGCTGCAGGTGGTTTGTGCCAGAGGCTTACAGGCCAGTCTGGTGGGACAGGTTCTGGTGGAGGAGTCGATTCTCGGCTGGGAAGAGCTGGAGCTGGAAGTGGTGCGGGATGCGGACAACAATATCATTACCGTATGTTTTATCGAGAATATCGACCCGCTGGGAGTTCACACCGGCGATTCCTTCTGTTCCGCCCCCATGCTGACGATCTCGGAGGAGTGCCAGAAGCGGCTGCAGGAGCAGGCTTACAAGATCGTGGAATCGGTGCAGGTGATCGGCGGCACCAATGTGCAGTTCGCCCATGACCCGGTGTCGGACCGGATCATCGTGATCGAGATCAATCCCCGTACTTCCCGTTCTTCCGCGCTGGCCAGCAAGGCTACGGGCTTCCCCATCGCCCTGGTGTCGTCCATGCTGGCGGCAGGCCTGACGCTGAAAGACATCCCCTGTGGAAAATACGGCACGCTGGATAAATATGTGCCGGACGGCGACTATGTGGTGATCAAGTTTGCCCGCTGGGCTTTCGAGAAATTCAAAGGCGTGGAGGACAGGCTGGGCACCCAGATGCGCGCTGTGGGCGAGGTCATGAGTATCGGTAAAACCTACAAGGAGGCTTTCCAGAAGGCCATCCGTTCTCTGGAGACGGGACGTTACGGTCTGGGTCATGCGAAGGATTTTGACACTTTGTCGAAGGAAGAGCTGTTAAGACGGCTGATCACCCCTTCCAGCGAGCGGCATTTCCTGATGTATGAAGCGCTCAGAAAAGGCGCGACGGTGGAGGAGATCCACGAGATCACGAAGGTAAAGGCTTATTTTATCGAGCAGATGAAGGAGCTGGTGGAGGAAGAGGAAGCTGTTTTGCAGTATAAGGGCAGGACAGGTACGCAGCAGCTGCCGGATGAAATGCTGATCACGGCCAAAAAGGACGGCTTTTCCGATAAGTATTTAAGCCAGCTGCTGGAGATTCCGGAGGAGGATATCAGGAACCGCCGGCTGGCATTGGGTGTGGAAGAAGCCTGGGAGGGTGTGCATGTGAGCGGCACACAGAGCAGCGCTTACTTCTATTCTACGTACAATGCGCCGGATCGGAACCCGATCAGCGAAGACAGGCCGAAGATCATGATCCTGGGCGGCGGTCCCAACCGGATCGGCCAGGGCATCGAGTTTGACTACTGCTGCGTTCATGCGGCCATGGCTTTGAAAAAGCTGGGCTTTGAGACGATCATCGTCAACTGCAACCCGGAGACGGTGTCCACCGACTACGATACCTCGGACAAGCTGTATTTCGAGCCGTTGACTTTAGAAGATGTGTTGAGTATCTATAACAAAGAGAAACCGCTTGGCGTGATCGCCCAGTTTGGTGGGCAGACACCGCTTAACCTTGCTTCCGAGCTGGAGAAGAACGGCGTGAAAATACTGGGTACGCCGCCGGCAGTGATCGATCTGGCAGAGGACAGAGACCAGTTCCGCGCCATGATGGAGAAGCTGGAGATTCCCATGCCGGAATCGGGGATGGCCACCACGGTGGAGGAAGCGCTTGCCATCGCGACAGGGATAGGATATCCGGTGATGGTGCGCCCTTCCTATGTGCTGGGCGGCAGAGGCATGGAAGTGGTCTATGATAACGAAAGCCTGACGGAATATATGAATGCTGCGGTAGGCGTGACGCCTGACCGTCCGATTCTGATCGACAGGTTCTTAAATCACGCGCTGGAGTGCGAGGCGGATGCCATCAGTGACGGTACGCATGCTTTCGTGCCCGCGGTGATGGAGCATATCGAGCTTGCCGGGATTCATTCCGGCGATTCGGCCTGCATCATTCCTTCCGTGCATATCCCGGAGGAGAGCGTAGAGACCATCAAGGAGTATACGCGGAAGATTGCGGAGGAGATGCATGTCAAAGGACTGATGAACATGCAGTATGCCATCGAGAACGGTAAGGTTTTCGTGCTGGAAGCCAATCCCAGAGCGTCCCGTACCGTGCCGCTGGTATCCAAGGTCTGCAATATCCGCATGGTGCCGCTGGCGACGGACATTATCACGGCGGAGCTGACAGGACGGCCGTCGCCGATCCAGGATCTGAAGGAGCAGGCGATTCCCAATTACGGGGTAAAAGAGGCGGTCTTCCCCTTCAATATGTTCCCGGAGGTGGATCCCATCCTGGGGCCGGAGATGCGTTCTACCGGAGAGGTGCTGGGATTATCCGGCTCTTACGGCGAAGCCTTCTTCAAGGCGCAGGAAGCGGTGCAGTCGAAGCTGCCTCTTGCGGGCAGAGTGCTGATCTCCGTCAACAAGAAGGATAAGGATGAGGTGGTGGAAGTGGCCAGAAGCCTGGCGCAGGACGGCTTTGAGATCGTGGCCACGGAAGGCACGTATAATCTGATCACGGCGGCAGGGATTCCGGCCACGAAGGCGAAGAAGCTCTACGAGGGACGTCCCAACGTGGGGGATATGATCACCAACGGCGATTTCGACCTGATCATCAATTCGCCTGTGGGCAAGGACAGCGTACATGACGACAGCTATCTGCGCAAGGCCGCAATCAAGGCGAAAGCTCCGTATATCACTACGGTGGCGGCGGCAAAAGTGACGGCGGAAGGCATTCACTATGTGAAAACACACCCCGTCAGTGCCGTAAAATCGCTGCAGGAGATGCATGGTGAGATAAAATGTAATTAATGTTTGACAGATTCAAAAGACTGTGATATGCTATCTGAAAATTTACAGCAGCAAGCTGACAGTCCGGCAATCCGGACTGTCATGTGGAGGAAAGTATGAGTACGATCAAGCAGGTTCTGTTTATAGCCATTATGCAGGTACCGCAGATTTTTCAGATTACGGTCACAGCCTGAGGGCGGCGGGAAGCCGCCGGAGCGCATGGCCGTAAGACGGAAAGTCTTATTTGGCTATGCGGAAATCAGGATCGAAGACAGGAGAACCGCATGGAAGATACACTTTAGGTGTATGGAACATGGCGGTTCTTTTTTTGTCCTGTAAATGGAGGAAGAGGGAGGAGAAAGTCATGCAGGCAATCAGAGTGGAAGCGTTAACGAAGACATTCCGGGTGAGGCGGAAGGAAAAGGGAATGCGGGGCAGCATCAAAGCGATCCTGCGGCCGCAGACGGAAGAGATCAGGGCAGTGCACGGGGTTTCTTTCGAGGTGGAAGAAGGGGAGATGCTGGCATTTATCGGGCCAAACGGCGCCGGCAAGAGCACCACGATCAAGATGCTGACGGGAATTCTCTATCCGGACGGCGGCAGGGTGGAAGTGCTGGGCATCGATCCGACGAAAAAGCGCAGACAGCTGGCGTACCAGATCGGGACGGTGTTCGGCCAGAAGGAACAGCTTTGGACGCATCTGACGCCCTATGATAATTTCCGTTTCTTCGGTGCAATCTATGACATTCCGGACGAAGAGATGGAACACAGGATCGGTGAGCTGGCGGAGCGATTCGAGCTGCATGAGTTTATCAATACGCCGGTGCGGAATCTTTCGCTGGGACAGCGCATCCGCTGTGAGATCGTGGCGTCCCTGATCCACAGGCCGAAGGTGCTTTTTCTGGATGAGCCGACCATCGGGCTGGATCCGGTGGTGAAAGAGCAGGTCCGGAACCTGATCAGGCAGATGAACCGGGAGTACAACACAACGATCTTTCTGACCAGCCATGACGTGGGAGATATTGAAAAGCTCTGTAAGCGGATCATCATCGTGAACGACGGGCAGATCGTTCTGGATGATTCCATGGAACATTTGAAATATCATTACCTGCACAAGAAGATCGTGGAAGTCAAGATGCAGGAGGAGACGAAGCTGCCGCAGGTGGCGGGCATTACGGTCTTAAAGCAGAAAGGCAGCCATGCCAGACTGGAGGTGGACACCGGTGCCGTAGAGATCGGCGACGCGCTCAGGCAGATCAATGTGGAGAACATGGAGGATATCAATATTTCCAATGTGCCGCTGGAAAATATCATTATGGAAATTTACAGGGCAAAAGACAGGCAGCAGGGAAAATCGGCTATAGCGCCGGTGGGTTAAGGGAGGATGGCAGCAGGATGAGCAGATATGAGAACAGTGGGGTTTCCAATGCAGGGGATATGGCAAAAAGGCGGTTCCCGGGGCGGCTGTGCCGTGGGCATGGCATACCGGGACGGAAATACGGGGTGATCTATCGGTCGGTGCTGATGGAGAATCTGCAGTATGTGGCGAATATGGCGCTGGGTTTTTTCGGGTATTTTGTGTTTATCTATATTTTCATAAAACTCTGGGAATATATGTATCGGACGCCGGAAGAGTTGATCGCAGGATATTCGAAGGAACAGATGATCTGGTATGTGATGATGACGGAGATGATGTGGTTCGGCTCTAATGCGAGTGCGGTGGGCCGGCAGGTGAAGACGGATATCCGGGGCGGAAATATTGCTTATCTGATGAATAAGCCCTATCACTATACCTTATATATCCTGGCAAAATATACCGGAGAGTGGAGTATCCGGCTGCCCATGTATGCCGGACTTGCGGTGGTGATCGGCACGGTGATGGTGGGGGCGATACCGGGTTTCAGACTGATCACCGTGCCGGCGATGGCGCTCTGCATCCTGTTTGGCCTGACCATCAATGCGGTCTTTAAGATCTGCATCGGCCTGCTTTCGTTCTGGATCGAGGATGCGACGCCTTTCCAGTGGCTGTATGATAAGCTGATTCTGGTGGTGGGCACGATCTTTCCGATCGAGATTTTCCCCAGGGCGCTGCAGCCCTTCTTCAAGCTGACGCCGATCTATACGGTGTGCTACGGGCCGGCCAAGCTGATCGTGGATTTCCAGCCGGCAAAATGTGTGGAGATCCTGGCGGCACAGGCCGTGTATCTGGCGGCCGGCTGCGGACTGATGTTCTTTGTTTACAGAAAGGGGGTTAAGAAGCTGTATGTTAACGGTGGTTAAAAATCAGACGAGGGTGTGTCTGCTCTCTTTAAAATATAATATTATGCGGGAAATGGTCAATAAGGTTACGTTTTTGATGAATATCATTTTCATGATGCTGAACAATGCGTGCATTCTGATACAGTGGTTTATCCTGTTCCGGCTGCGGGAGGAGATCGGGGGATATACGATGCGGGAGATCATGATGCTCTGGGGGCTGACCGCGGCTTCCTTCGGGCTGTCTCACATTTTGTTTGCAAGGGTATTCTCCCTGTCGGAGCTGATCGTCAGCGGTAAGCTGGATTCTTATCTGGTGCAGCCGAAAAATGTGCTGCTGGGGATATTGACATCCGCCACTGCCGTATCGGCCATCGGGGATTTCCTGTATGGGGTGGGGCTCCTTTTGTTCTGCGGCCTTGCTGTGGGCGGTTTCCTGCTGGCGCTGCTGCTCATCGTGACCGGGACTGTTATTCTCACGGCGTTTGCCCTGCTTTTCGGAAGCTTGGCTTTCTGGTTTGTACGGGTGGAGATGCTGGGAAATCAAATGGTCATGGGACTTGTCAGCTTTGCTACGTATCCGGACGGAATCTTTCAGGGAATTTCCAGATTCCTGCTCTATTTTATCATCCCGGTGGGGATGGCGGTCTATCATCCGGTACATATTCTGGCGGAGTTTGATGCCGGAATGTTATTCACGGTGCTGGGCTATGCGTTCCTGCTGTCGGCGGCGGCCGTGGCGGTGTTCTACAGGGGACTGCGGCGGTATTCGTCCAGCAGCCTGATGGAGGCGCGGATGTAGCGGGAATAATACGAAAGCTTTTGCACGATTGAAAGCGAAATTTTCAATGTCGTTAAAAGAAAAGCAATCACCAGGTTTTTATTTTACAAAATAAAAACCTGGTGATTTTGCATGGTTTTTGCGATATAATATAATAAAATTAATTTTATAAAACAGGTAAAGGAGAACTGAGTACATGGTAGAGAGAAGACAATACCTGGATAAACTGATCAAATTGAGAAATAAGCAGATTATAAAGGTGGTGACGGGAGTCAGACGCTGTGGTAAATCTACACTGCTGCTGCAGTTTCAGGAGTATCTGCGGGGAGAAGGGGTGGAAGAAAGACAGATTATTTATCTTAATTTTGAAAAAATAGAGAATGAACCACTGCATGACTATCATGTACTGTACGATTACGTGAAAAGTCGTCTGCAGCCGGGAAAGATGACTTATATTTTCCTGGATGAGATTCAGGCGGTGCCGGGCTTTCAGAAAGCGGTGGATTCTCTTTTTGTGCTGGAGCAGACCGACCTTTATATAACAGGATCTAATGCACACATGCTATCCGGAGAACTGGCCACGCTTCTGTCGGGAAGATACATGGAGATTCAGATGCTGCCGCTCTCTTTTGCGGAGTACTATGAACTGACCGGCGGCGACAGGCGGGATGCGTGGAACCGATATTTCAAAAATGGCGGTTTCCCGTATACAGCATACATCGAAGAAGCGGATATTCGACGGGATTATCTGCAGGGCATTTATCATACGGTTCTGTTGAAGGATATTGTGGAACGTAAGAAAATACAGGACGTCACACTGCTGGAGAGTGTCATACGTTTTTTGGTTGATAATACCGGTAACATTGTATCGTCAAAAAAGATAGCGGACAGCCTTACTTCTTGTGGGCGGAAGACGACATCTGCCACGGTGGAGAACTATATTCGCGCGCTGGAAGAGTCGTTTATCCTTTACAGAGCTGATAGATATGATGTGAAGGGAAAACAGTATTTGAAATCTTTGGAAAAATACTATGTGGTAGATCAGGGGCTTCGGGGATTGATATGTGGTGGTCAAAGGCGGGATGTGGGTCATGTACTGGAGAATATCGTTTATCTTGAACTGCGGCGTCTGGGATATCAGGTTTTCATAGGCAAGGTGGGAAATCAGGAGATAGATTTTATTGCTATGAAAGAAGACAACAGAGTTTATTATCAGGTATCCGCCAGCATTCTGGATCCACAGACATTTCAGAGAGAGATTGCACCGCTGAAAATGATCAATGACCATTATTCCAAATGGATTGTTACGATGGACGAGGTGCCGATGGGGGAAGATGGTATCCGTCAGATCAATGTGATAGATTTTCTGCTGGGTAAGGTGTAAAAGGCAGAGTTGCTTCCATCCGCTTACAGAATATCTTAATACTATCTTAAAGAAATTAGTACTTGACAATACATAGTAGTAGGTTTACTCTAATACCAGAAGCGAAATGACCGGAGCGGGTTGATGATATGCATTGTCTGAAAGTGGGATACGGTGCTGTCTGTGTACCGCTATGGAGGGATGCCGTGATATGAATCCACAATTTAAAAAAGGAGTGCTGGAACTGATCGTGCTGGAATCTGTGCGCCGTAAGGATATGTACGGGTATGAGCTTGTCGAGGAGGTCTCGGAGGTTATTGATGTGAATGAGGGGACCATCTATCCGCTGTTGAAGCGCCTGACCAACGAACGCTATTTCGAGACTTATCTGCGGGAATCGTCCGAGGGGCCGCCCAGAAAGTACTATCATCTGACGGCCGCCGGAATTCTGTACCTGGAGCGGCTGGCGGCGGAATGGGAAGAGTTTCAGGCGAGAGTCAATGCATTTGTAAGAGGCAGCGGAGGGTAACAGTTCAGCCCGGAACTATGCTTGAGTTATAGTAAACGAAATGTCTAATGTCGTTAACTATAAGCATGTGAAAGCAATGCGAAAGATGCGGCGAATAGAGTTTCGTCATGGAATGGAGGTAGACATGAGCAAAGAGCGATTTTTGAGTGAGCTGCGGGAATATCTCAGTATTTTGGAGGATCAGGAGCAGGAAGATATTCTGGCGGAATACGCCCAGCATATAGATATGAAGATGTTGAAGGGGCTGAGCGAGGAGGAGGCGATCCGTGATTTCGGTTCTGTCAAAGAGCTGGCGGCGGAGATCCTGGCGGCCTATCATGTGGATTCGGAACATGCGCTGGCGGCGGGACGGCGGGGAATCTGGCCGGTTACGCCGGGTTCAGGCAGGAACAATGCCGGTTTGGGGCGGTCGGGACCGGGCAGGCGCATTGGACAGGGAATGTCGGGACTGGGCAGGATATTTGGCGGTGCGGACTGGCCGGAACTGAACGGGAAGGCCGGGAGCGGGGAGCATGAAAAGGGGCTTTCGGTATACGGGACAGAAGAGCCGGAAGGGGATGAAAGACCGGAAACCTTTTTCGGGAGAGCCTGCAGGCGGGGCAAAGAACTGCTGCTGCGTGCACTACGGGGGATGCAGGCAGGCTTCTGCTGGATCGGCAGGAAGTGTCGGGGTGCGGCGGCGTGGTGTGTGCGGCCTTTTACCGGCAGAGGAGCACAGGCGGATGGCCTGGATGTTGATGAGGAATATGCCGGTCTGCTGGAAGACGGCGAGTACGAGGGATCCGATGCTGGTGCGGAAAATGTTAAAAGTGACAAATGTGTCGCAAATAAAGAAAGCGCCGGATGCGAAAATTATGACGGAAATGTCACAAATGGCAATGCTTTACGAAGGAAGAAGGCCGGAATAAGAGAAACGAAAGAGAGGAGCAGTGTAATGGGAGGATTTTTCGGAGCGATGGGCCGGGGGATGGTGCAGATGTGGCAGTGGATGCTGGGTTGTTGTATTTTTGGGCTGCGGCTGTGTTGGAATACCGGCTGGCTGCTGTTTTCGCTGCTGTGTGCGGGGATAGCCATGATCATGCTGCTGGGAGTCGGCATAACGATCGTGTTATTGTGCTGTGGGTATCCGTTTACAGGAATTTTTATAACCGGTCTGGGAGGGCTTCTGTGCTTTGGCGCGCTTGCGGCCGGAGGATTCGGTATGATGATCCGGAAGAAAAAGGAGAACGAAGACGGAACAAAGGGGAAGAAGATGGAGGAGGTGCACTATGAGCAGACTGCATAAAATATCGATCATTGTATTCTGTTTCGGGGTTTTGCTGAGTGGAATCGGAGCAGGAGTGGCATTTATGGAATTTGGCGGATATACTTACGGGGGAAAATATATCCTGGGAGAACCGGATATGAGGACGGATCTGATCGATGTCGCATTCGAGCCGGAAGAGGAGGCCCTGGATATTTTCGGAGTGATTGGATCCTATAACCGCAGAAGTACCAGGATCGAAACGGACCGCAGTGTGCCAAAGAATACCGCACGGTTTTGCGTAACCTATAATGCAAAACGGGTGGAACCCTTTGCATGGCTGGAAGAAGAGGACGCGAGGATCGACTTTGGCTGGTACTGGAAGTATACCGGTGACGAGATGGGACTTATGATGGAAGCAAAGGATGTTATTCTGGAAAAACTGAAAGAAGGGGAACTGATTTCCTGCGATATTGCAGAAGTGGAGAGTGTGACGGTGCTGGTCAACCCGGCCAATGAGGGGGATGTGCGGATCATGTATTAAAGGTTACGATTCGGTTACTATGAAAGTCTTCGACTTTCACAGTATGGATGGCCATGCGGCCTGCCAGGCGGCAGGCTAAGCATGATGCAGGTTTATTTGCAGTGCAAAGGAATTCTTAAGAATTTTTCGTCTTTCTGTAGATGGCTTATTGTGTTATGATAATTGTAGGGTGTTTCCGCTGCTTTACGCGCAGGATAAATTTTCATGTGCAGGGAGAATGCATGAGGCGATGCTGGCAGTAGCGTTGTTTGAAGCTGGCGCGGCAGATGGAAATTCAGACATGTATAAAGCGTGGATAATTATTGTAGGTTATACTGGATGAGTCAAGCGTAACAGGCATGGAAACGGAGCTTACAGGTTAAAGCAGCAAAGTCATCAAAGGGGGATGAGGAAATGTATCGGAAAAGAAGAACAGCGGTTTTTCTGGCAGGGGTACTTCTGGCAGGTATGTTGAGCGGGTGCACCGGGCCGGCAGGAGGCGGAACGCCGGGACAGGTGGAAGGAGAAATCTCCGGGGAGCAGGCCGCGACCGGGACGGATGCCTCCGGGGGAAACCGTGAAAATACTGCAGATACAGATGGAGCGGGCGGCTTAGAAAGTGCAGGCGGTACGGATGGTGCCGGAGCGAACGGCTTAGAAAGTGCAGGCGGTACGGATGGCGCCGGAGCGGCGCAGACCGGCGGCCGGCCGCAGCTGGTCACGCCTTCCGCATCCGACGCGGCAGATCTGGCGGCATTGGGTGTGACGCCCTGTGTGGAGCCTTATACGGTGGAGCCGGACTTAAGCAATATTGACAATCTGTGGCAGTTTTATCTGGACGATGCAATGAAGGAGAAACTGGTAGAGAACGGGTTTGTGGTGTTTGGAAATGCCGGGCGGGAGTTTTTCCAGACCTACGAGATCGACCGCTATGAGCAGATCGCTCATTTTGTGACGGTAGATTCTTTGATGCACACTTATCATCTGTATTTCAGTTATCTTTTGAAAAATATAGAAAAGACATATCTGTCGGAAAATATCCGGCAGCTGAGCCGCAGGATGCTTGACAACAGTGTGGCACAGTATGAGAAGTTAAAAGGCAGTGAGTGGGAAAATGCTGCGAAACGTAATGTTGCCTTTTTTACCGTGGGTATGAAACTGCTGGATGACAGTACTGTCATAAATCCGGAAGCGGCCGATATGGCATCGTATGAACTTGACTGTATCGGGAAGGCCGACAGTATTTACGAATCGGCGATTACAGGAGAAATGGAGGACTATACCCAGTACGTGCCCCGGGGCTACTATGAGGGAGACGAGGAACTGGAGCGGTATTTTAAAGCGATGATGTGGTATGGCCGGATTCATTTCGAACAGAGAAGTGAGGAACTGGACAGAAGCGCACTCCTGATCTCCCAGGCGCTATTGGCGGATGAGGAGGCTTACGGCCTGTGGGAATCCCTGTATGCCGTGACCAGCTTTTTTGCGGGGGCCAGTGACGATCCGGGGGTGTGCGAGTATGGGCCGGTGATCGAGAAGGCCTACGGCGACGGTGTGAAGGCAGAGGAGCTGGCCGGGAACGCGGAGGGGTTTGCGCGTTTTCATGAGATGACGGGAGCGCTTACGCCGCCGCAGATCAATTCCGTGCCCATCGGGGACGGGGAAGACAATGTGATTCTGGGCTTCCGCTTTATGGGGCAGCGTTTTACCATAGACGGAGCGATCATGCAGAAGCTGATCTACAGCGTGGTGCGGGAAAACGGAAACGGGGACAAACGTATGCTTCCCGATGTGCTGGATGTACCGGCGGCGCTGGGCAGTGATCTGGCGCTTCGTATTCTGGAAGAGAACGGAGCAGCAGAGTATGCGGGCTATTCGGAGAATATGAACAGGCTGCGGGAGGCGCTTTCACAGGAAAATAATGCCCTCTGGTCGGCCAGTTTGTACGCGAACTGGCTGCACACACTGCGGCCGCTTCTGGAAGTGAAAGGCGAGGGCTATCCGGTGTTTATGCAGAGTGAAGAGTGGCAGAAGAAGGATCTGGAATGCTTTGCGGGCAGCTTTACGGAGTTGAAGCATGATACGATATTGTATGCAAAACAGGTGATTGCGGAGATGGGCGGCGGCGGTTACGAGCAGGAACCGGACGACAGGGGGTACGTGGAGCCGGAACCTGTGGTCTATGCACGGTTTGTGGAGCTGGCGGACCGAACGGCCGAGGGGCTTAAGCGCTACGGGATGTTGAACAGCATTGAGGAAGAGAATCTGACACGTCTGTCGCAGATTGCCGGCCAGATGCTGGAGATTTCCCAAAAGGAGCTGCGGGAGGAAGTGCTGACAGACGAGGAGTATGAGTTTATACGGAATTACGGCGGCAATATCGAGCATTTCTGGTATGAGGCGGCAAAAGCGGCGAGCGGCGGCGAAGAAGGGGTGGAGGTACAGGAATTCCCGGCGGCGCTTGTGGTGGATATCGCCACGAATCCAAACGGAGAGGTGCTGGAGGCGGCCACGGACGTTCCGTCGTTTATCTGTGTGATCGTGAAGGTGGACGGCAAGCTGAAGATCGCCAGAGGCAGCGTGTATTCTTTCTATCAGTTCAGATGGCCCATGGAGGACCGCCTGACTGATACAAAGTGGCGGCAGATGATGGGTGTGATGGAGGGCGATGACGGCACATACAATATGGAGAAGCCTGTGCAGAAGCCGGCGTGGACGGAAAGCTACCGGTGGTAGATTGAAAAATCACACTGATGTGCAGATTTTTCAATCAAGGAGTTTGTGCCGAAGCGTCCCAAACTCCTTGATCGCAGCGCAGAATTTGAAATTCTGCACGCGTTCCTCAGCAAAAAAAGCTTCGGAATGGAAGGAATTATGAGTATTGAAAACAGATGCCCGGGATTTCATAAAGCGGCATGATGGGAAGCGTGAACTTTGAGAAGAAGGATGACAAAGAGAATTTGCATAGTGATAATGGCGTTGGTCTGTACCGGCGCCGTTTTCTATGGACTCTGGCAGACCGGGGCATTTCTGCCGGCGTGGATTTCCTGGGAGAGCGGGACGGTGTGCGACAGGTCGGGAGCGTATACGGCGGTATTGGAGAAAGGACAGGTTACGGTATTTTATGACAACACTGTCATATGGAATTCGCCCAAGGAGATAAAGGTGCAGCAGGTCCTGTTCGGCGATGCGGACAATGATCAGGAAGAAGAACTGCTGCTGCTCTGCTGGAAGATCGGACGATTCGGGGAGAGCAGGCCCTTCTGGATGGAGCGGGATGAACGGAACTGGTCGCAGCATATATATGTCTATCAGTGCCGGCAGGGTAAGGTGAAGCCGCAGTGGATGTCCTCTTATATTGGGCAGGATGTGACAAATATGTCAATTCGAGCGGAGAAAAGAATGACGGGTGACAATCGGGAAGGGGATGTTTCGCAGAAGCAGAACCGCCTGTTTCTGACGGATCCGGCGGGGAAGGTCAGCCGCTGGGTCTGGCTTTCCTGGGGCTTTACGAAGGAAGAGACGGAAGTATCCTTTGTGGTGTTCGGAGACAACCTGATCCATGAACCGATCTACCGGTACGGCCTGCGTCATGGCGGGGATTTCGGCTTTTTGTATGAAAACAGCAGGGAACTGATCGACAGGAATGACGTGGCGGTGATCAATCAGGAGACGCCGCTTACAGGCGATCCGGCCATGTACGGCGATTATCCCAGATTCGGCACGCCGGTTCAGGTCGGGGAAGCGATCGTGGACGCCGGATTTGATGTGGTCACCTGCGGCACCAATCATGCGCTGGACAGGGGGGCGGCAGGCGTAAATTTTACGAAACATTTTTTTGACGGACAGGGAATTGTCTGTCTGGGGATCCAGTCTGAGGAAGAAAAAGAAGAGCGTCCCTATGAGGTTGTGACAGGAAATGGAATCCGCTTCGCGCTGTTCAATTATACCTACGGAACGAACGGGATCAAAATACCGGACGAGTGCCCCGCTATGGTGCATCTGCTGGAAGACGAGGACAGGATTCGGGAGGCGGTCAGGGCAGCGAAGGAGGAAAGCGATATGGTGATTGTTTTCGCCCATTGGGGAACAGAATATGCGAAGGAGCCGGATGCTTTTCAGGAGAAATGGACGCAGATTTTTCTGGAAAGCGGCGTGGATGCAGTGATCGGCACGCACCCGCATACACTCCAGCCTTACGAAATGCTGCAGGACGGGGATGGTCATCAGATGCTGGTCTATTATTCCATCGGCAATTTTGTCAGCGCCCAGTATGAGCAGGCCTGTGTAAAGGGCGGAGCGGCGGAATTCACCGTGTCCCTGACGGCGGACGGCTATAAGATCACACAGTATTCGCTGCAGCCGCTGGAGATCACGCATGAGAAGGGGAAGTACAGTGTTGCACAAAAATCTATTCAATAAAACATTAATGAAGAAAGGCTTGTGATTGCGCTGCCGGGGAATTTTTTAACGAATATCAGTTGACTTTTTATAAAGAGATGTTATAATGTGTTTATAAAAAGGTGCCGGCCGTGAAGCAAACGGTTCACCTTGGTTATTTGTCAAAAAGCAACTTTACCTTGGTGAGGGGTGGTTGCTTTTTTGATTCTTTCGTTTCCTACAGGATTGTAATATGCTGATCATGGTGACGATGATGCTGATGATCGTCACTATAATACCTGCAAGATTTACAATGCCTGTGATTGTTTCTGATATCATATCCTGTACCTTTCACATGATTTTCCATTATGTACCACCTCCTCAGATACGTACCCGGAAGTTCTCAAAATGTACTCATTTTGGCGAAAGGTGAACCGCTTACAAAAGTATTTTATGTTGAATAATGGGATGAAATAGCCCCTTTATTGTGGTATACTTAGAACACTTGTGGCAACCATTTGGCTGTGGGAAAGTGTACGTGGCTGCCGTTTGTGATAAAACGCAGGAGGAGCGGAAAAGTGGAAAGAGAAAAATTTGGTTCAAGGATGGGGTTCATCCTGTTATCGGCGGGGTGTGCGATCGGAATTGGTAATGTGTGGAGGTTTCCGTATGTTGCCGGGATGTATGGGGGCGGCATGTTTGTGCTGTTTTATCTGCTGTTTCTGATCGTTATGGGCGTGCCTGTCATGACGATGGAATTTGCAGTGGGCCGTGCCAGCAGGAAAAGTGTGATCAGGAGCTTTACGGAATTGGAGAAACCGGGGCAGAAGTGGCATTTGCACGGCTATATCGGCATGGCCGGGAATTATCTGTTGATGATGTTTTACACGACAGTGGCGGGATGGATGCTGTATTATTTTTACCAGATGCTGACCGGAAAGTTTACCGGCAAAGATAAAGAGCAGGTGGCAGGCCTGTTTCAGGAGATGCTTGAGAGTCCGACGGTGCTGACAATGGTAATGGTGATCATTGTAGCGGCGGGTATCCTGATCTGTTCCCTTGGACTGCAGAAAGGGGTGGAGAGGATCACCAAGGTCATGATGCTGCTGCTTCTTTTTATCATTGTGGTGCTGGCGGTGCGCAGTATGACGCTGGAAGGCGGAACGGAGGGGTTGAAGTTCTACCTGCTTCCCGATGTGCAGAGAATGCGGGATGTAGGCATTCTGGAGACCATCACGGCAGCCATGAATCAGGCGTTCTTTACGCTGAGCCTGGGGATCGGCTCCATGGCAATCTTTGGCAGCTATATTGATAAGAGCCGTACCCTGCTGGGGGAATCGGTGAATATCGCGATGCTGGATACTTTTGTGGCGCTGGTTTCGGGGCTGATCATTTTCCCGACCTGTTTTGCTTTTGATATCAGTCCGGATATGGGGCCGAGCCTGATCTTTATCACGCTGCCGAATATCTTTAATCATATGGTGGGCGGACGCGTGTGGGGGACGCTGTTCTTCGTGTTTATGACGTTTGCGGCCTTCTCCACGATCCTGGCAGTGTTTGAGAATATCATATCCTGCGGCATGGATCTTTTCCACTGGAGCAGGAAGAAATCCTGTCTGATCAACCTGGTGGCGCTGATTGTGCTGTCGCTGCCCTGTGTGTTCGGCTATAACATCTGGTCTGCGATCCAGCCGCTTGGGGAAGGGAGCACGATCCTGGATCTGGAGGATTTTATCGTCAGCAACATGATGCTGCCGGTGGGATCCCTTGTCTATCTGTTGTTCTGTGTGACGAGATATGGATGGGGATTCGATCATTATCTGAAGGAAGCAAATACCGGAGAGGGTGTCAGGATGCCCGGAGGTGTGCGGTTCTATGTGACCTTTATCCTGCCGGTGCTGCTGTTCTTTCTGACGGTCAAAGGGTGGATCAGATAAAGTGTGATAA
The DNA here is from genome assembly GCA_910578115.1 of uncultured Lachnospiraceae bacterium. Lineage (GTDB taxonomy): Bacteria > Bacillota > Clostridia > Lachnospirales > Lachnospiraceae > UBA3282. The sequence continues at coordinate 53,437 of CAJTPO010000017.1, forward strand.
ACTGTGACCTCCTATAATACATAACAGGAAGTTCTCAAAATGTACTTATTTTGGTAAAAGGTGAACCGCTTACCGTTTAAGAACAGCACCATGAGTATAGGATAATGAGGTGGGAATAATAAACCAATTAGAAATTAACAATATAGTGATAAATAAAAGAGCATTACTGTTCAGGTTCAACTGTACACTTCAGTGCAGGATACCGGAACCGGAGAAAGGGGGCTGCTGCCTGTGAAACTGCTGATCAAACAAAGAGTGTTTTCCTGGACGGATACTTATGATGTGTATGATGAAAACGGCAGGGCGAAGTATTTCGTTAAAGCGGAGTTTCTGACGCTGGGACACAGGCTGCATGTTTACGATGCGGCGGGTAGTGAAGTGGGGTTGATCCGGGAAAAACTGATGACACTGCTTCCGGTCTTCGAGATTGAGACAGGCGGTGCGGTGCGCGGCCGGATTGAAAAGCGTTTTACCTTCTTTAAACCAAAGTACGAGGTGGACTTTAACGGCTGGCGGGCGGAGGGAGATTTCCTGGGATGGGACTATGACGTTTATTCCGGATGCAGTGCGGTACTTCACATTTCAAAACAGTTGTTCCACTGGGGAGATACGTATGCGATTGACATTGTGAACCCCGCAGATGAATTGATGGGGCTGTTGCTGGTTATAGCTATAGATGCGGCTAACTGTACCCATGGGAACTAGTACAATGAATATTAAGTAACTGGCACCTTGACTTGCCTGATTGTTCAGCTACGACGTTGTCGTCAATCGCCGTAGCCACCGCTACGACTCTTTCCTCCGCCTTGCATCTGAAACAATCATTCTGTGTCAATGTACCAGAAACTTAATTTTCATTGTACTAGTACTCCGTGCTGAAAACCTGGACGTACACGGAATGAAAGCAACGCAGCAGAGGATGAAATTGATTCTTTACCGACCGTGTGCACCTTTGTTCACTGAGGGTCACCCACGATAATTAAATTTGCATTATGCGTAAAATTACGGTACTAACAGAAGCAGATTTATGGTAAAATTATCTTATATATTTCGGATATTTTTCAGGCGGGAAGGGGGAAGTACTTATGGATAACTATGTAATTGCAGTGGCGCGTGGATTTGGCAGCGGCGGAAAGGCGATCGGGACGCAGCTTGCCAGGGAATTGGGAATCTCCTGTTATGCACAGCAGCTTCTGGACATGGCGTCGGAATACAGCGGTATTAATAAGCAGCTGTTCGCGGAGGTGGATGAGAAGCTTCGCGGAGGCTATATGGTGCGGCATCTGATGAAGATTCCTTATACTTATGTGGTGGAGCCAAGTGATAAGGAATTTACGTCCGATATTAATCTTTTCAATATTCAGTCAGAGATCATCAGAGAGCTTGCCAAAACAGAATCCTGTGTGATCATCGGCAAGTGTGCGGATTATATCCTGCGCAATGAGCCGAATGTGGTCAGTGTATTTGTGGATGCACCGGAGAAGGACTGTATAGCTACCGTTATGGACAGAATGCAGGTGAATGAGAGCCGGGCCAGAGACCTGGTACATAAGACGGACAAATACCGGGCAGATTACTATCGTTATTATACAAGAGGGAAAGATTGGAAGGATCCATTAAATTATGATTTGATGTTGAACAGCTCAAGGGTGGGTTGGGACAACTGCGTGAAGCTGATCAGGGAATGCCTGCAGATGAAGCTGCATGTGCAGCTTTGACGATGTGATGTACCGTTTTATGGATATTTCTATAACAGTAGATATGAAGAAATAAAATGTAGATTGAGCAAATGTCGGTCACTTTGCCGGTATGTCAGTGACGGCCGCAAAGCAGGAGAAAGAGGTAACAAAACGGGTGTTTTTATGGAAGATAAGAGATTTGCTATTCTGATCGATACGGATAATATTTCATCAAAATATATTTCCGCGATCATGGATGAGATGACGAAACACGGAATCGTCACATACCGCAGGGCTTATGGTGACTGGACAAGCACTCAGGCCAGGGGATGGAAAAACAAGCTGATGGAGAATTCCATTACGCCGATGCAGCAGTTTTGCAATACGGTGGGCAAGAATGCGACGGATTCTACGCTGATCATCGATGCCATGGATATTCTTTATACGGGAAACGTAGACGGCTTCTGTATTGTGTCCAGTGACGGTGATTTTACGAGACTGGCGATCAGGCTGCGGGAATCCGGTATGAGCGTGGTTGGCATGGGGGAAGAGAAGACACCCCGTTCTTTCCGCACGGCCTGTTCCCAGTTTACGGTGCTTGAGAATCTGATCGACGAGGATGACCAGGATCTGCAGGAGGAAGTGCAGGATACGGCGCATGAGAGTGTCCATGGGACATTAAAGGAAACAGGCTCCAAAGGAAAAGGCAGGAAAGCGGCAGCCAGGAAGGCGGCTGAGGAGAAGGAATCTACATCAATCAGCAAGGAAGTGATCGAAAGCGCCATCATCAATATTATCACGGAGAATGAGAATAAGGATAAAGAGACAGGCCTGGGCGAGATCGGCAGCAGATTGTTGAATAAATACCCGGATTTTGATGTGCGCAATTACGGATACAGCCTGTTATCACGTTTCCTGGAAGAGATTCCCAGTCTGAAGCTGGTCAAGAATAACACCTGTATCAATGTGGAGCTGAAGGAGAATCAGGAGTCTGAGGATGAGATCACATCTTATATTAAGACGATCGTCAAGCTGACCGGTAAGAAGGGGATGCGGGTGAACGAACTGAGCAACAGTGTACACCGTAAATATGCGGGATTTACGCCCAAGAACTATGGGTATTCCCAGTTCACCAAATTCCTGCAGGCGATACCGGAGCTGGAGCTCTACGGTGACATTAATGCGAGGAAAGTGCGCTTCGGGGAAGAAGAATAAGTCAGTTCTGTTTCTTCATCTTAATAATCTTAATAGACTGCTTCCACATCCGTGATCTGGTTATTTTCCACGCAGAAGCTCCAGAGGGAGTGTCCGGGCAGGCGGTGCTCTGTAAGATAATATGTGTTATCTAATTGCGTGATGTAGTAGGGCGTACCGCCTCCGACAAAATATTCGTAGATATCTTCATATTTGTTTTCCGCCAGATCATGAAGGTCCTTCGTGCGCAGGATGGTAGCGTAGTCCTGATTGCCCGTGATATCAGTGGAGACGGTAAGATAGAAATAGTCCTGGATCCGGGTAAGCTGGATCATGCCTGCCATCGAATCAGGAACGGGATAAATCTCCAGTATCTCAAAGGTATCCAGAGAGGCACGGATGATGGAAGCATTACCGGATACAAAGTAGATTTCATTTCCAAGGATGGTAAAAGAACGGACATACACCTGATCCAGAGAACTGATGCGGCGGATTTCTGTCAGATACATACGGGTGTCGTCTGCATTATGGCGGAAGAGATACATTTCGCCGCTCATGGAACTCCACGCGTAAAAGGTGTCTGTGGGAGCATCGTAGACGATGTAATGAGGTCTGTTGCCAATCTCCGAAAAAGTCTGTGTATGGGCATAAATATCGCCTTGTTTCTCAAAAATTAAAACACGATTTTGCTCTGTGTCATCTACCAGGTATACGTCTCCGTCGCCTGCAAGTGTATGGCCTTTGTCGATTTCATCGGTCATAACCTTCCATGCGCTGAGAGGATCATCCAGATTATCGTGATAAATGATCTGATTATGATAGCAGTCCACCAGGAAGTAAGTGCCGTCTATTCTGGTAAGGTAGGTGGGAACGCTTAAATCCGGATAGGGATTGCTCCTGGCGGCTGTCTGCAAGGAAGAGTCAGAGCAGTTTTGGGAAACGGGTTCTGATGCACGCAGGTATTCCGTGACCGGACCGGGAACGGAAATGCTTTCGGAAAGGGTGCTGTTCAAGTCGTTTTTTGGTGTACAGCCGGAAAGGAAGGGCAAAAGGGAAAGCGCTGTGAGCAGTACAGGAAAAACGTGTGGTATTTTATGAGAAATTAAAAGTTCAAATCGTGATTTTATTCTGGATATTCTTAAATTTCGAAGGGTAGTATTCTTTGGCATCTTATATTCTCCGCATGGAAATAATATTGAATATTGTATTTTTCTTAACCATAACAATCATAACATTTTATCTGGAAATATGGTATACTGAAAATCACGGGAAGGAACGATATCATGATCAATGGTTACAGTTCACGGCCTAACCGGCCGCAAATTGTAATGCATCCAGCCCCAAGCGCTTTGGATATGGAGGAAATAATGGATAGACCGGAAACTGATAAGATAGAGTATAACGTATGTTTTTGTATTTTGGCTGCATTGGCGATTCTGATGGTAGTGGCGGGACATCTCGGCTACAATATAATGACGATAGGAGACCTGTTTCCTTACTATTCTTTTCATGTGCCGCTCTTTGTATTTATCTCCGGCTATTTCTATAAAGATACGGAGCGGGAGCGTCCGTTTGGCTATGTGTGGAAGAAGATCAGGAGGCTGCTTGTACCATATTTTGTCTGGAACCTTTTTTATGGAGTGCTTTCGTGGCTGCTGCGGGCGAACGGATTTGCAATGGGGGAGGAGATCAGTTTTCGGACACTGTTTCTTGCGCCTTTTATTCATGGCTATCAGTTTATTTATAACTATGCGGCCTGGTTTGTGCCGACGCTTTTCGTCATTGAGATGATGAATCTGCTGATGCGGCTGATCCTGTGTGGTGCGGTTGATAGAATATTGCGGAATGCCCGGGAATCCTGGCAGAACGGATGGTATCGCCTGCAGGAGTGGCTATTTCTGGCGGGCAGTCTGGCGGTGGGTATGGTGGTAGTTTGTCTGGCAGCGGGCGGCCATGTCTGGGGAAGCTATAAGGCGCCGGGCAGAATTTTATTCCTGTATCCCTGTTTTCAGATGGGGCAGTTTTATAAGAAGAAACTGGAAAGACACGACGTCGTGGGGAATCTGCCGTATATGGCTGTTGTTCTGGGAATTCAGGTATTACTGCAGGTATCCTGTAACGGTCTGGCCTTCAGCAGTGTGTGGTGTACGGGATTTGCAAATGGACCGGTGATCCCCTATGTGACGATCGTGACGGGAATTGCGTTCTGGCTTCGCACAGCCAGGATAATAACGCCTGTCATTGGAACGGGCAGAGCGATCCGCTATCTGGGGCAGAATACATACACGGTGATGATGCATCACGTGATGGTTTTCATGCTGATTAAGTGGGCGCTGGCAGGAATTGCATCACATACCGGCCTGTGTGGAGATTTCGATTTCGTGCAGTTCTATACGAATATTGATTATGTGTATGTGATGAACGGAGCGGAGCATTTTAAGATGGTTTATCTGACAGCGGCGATCGTGCTTCCCCTGTGCCTGCACTATATCCTGCACTATATAAGGGAAGGCGGCAGAGTTCGTAACAGCGAAGCCGGAGGTTGAACTGTTACAGGGCAGCATAACGTTCGGCGCTGGGCTGCTTAAGATTGCATTATGGGAGGCAGTGTGATACACTGGGAAAATATTACAGTTGCGGAGGAATAAATTTGTCAGGGGAATATATAAAGGAGATAGATCCGGCGGTAGTATGGGTATTGGCGGGTCTGACCATTTTAGCGCTGCTGCTGGCAGTGAGCCTGTATGGTATACAGAATTATACGGTGCGTATTTATAATTGGAACGGGAAGCGTTATTGTTATCTGGGACGAGCGGAAATCGGGCAGAGCAAAGACGGATTCTGTGTGCGGATTGGGGAGAGAATGGCGGATCTGTCCTATACTACGTTGTATCAGATCTGCCCTTCCAGGCATTTTGTGCGCAAAAACAGGTACAGGAGCATGATGCTGTGTGCCGGTGATGTGCGGTGCATGCTGCATGTGGATGGGTGTATGCGGCAGTCTGTATACTACAGGAAGGCCTGGCAGCTTTCGGGAAGGCAGGTATAGAATGATAACAGTCAGCTTATGTATGATCGTGAAGAATGAAGAAAGGATTCTGGCAAGGTGTCTGAACAGTATTGCAGATCTGGTGGACGAAGTCATCATTGTGGATACCGGCTCGACAGATGATACGAAAAGGATTGCGGCAGAGTATACGGACAGGATCTATGATTTTATATGGACGGGGGATTTTGCGGAGGCCAGAAATTATGCTTTCTCCAAAGCGGGAATGGAATATATTTATTCGGCCGATGCGGATGAAGTGCTGGATGAGACAAACAGGGCGGCGTTTCGCCGGCTGAAGGAGACTCTGCTGCCGGAGATCGACATCGTGCAGATGTATTATACCAATCAGCTCTCTCACGGCACGGTTTATAATTATGATAAAGAACTGCGCCCGAAGCTGTTTAAAAGACTGCGGACATTCCGGTGGCAGGGGGCTGTCCACGAACAGGTAGGTCTGGAGCCGGTGATCTATGACAGTGAAGTCGAGATCAGGCATATGCCGGAAAGCAATCATAAGGACAGGGATCTGGCAGCCTTTCTGCGCATAATACGGGAGGGGGAGCGCCTGGACAAGAGACTGCATGGATTATATGCCAGAGAGTTGTTTATTGCCGGAGAGGATCAGGATTTTCTGGATGCAGGTTTCTTCTTTGAAGAATCCTGCCGGGATACGGCAAGGGATGCGGAGGAAATCAAGGAAGCGGCCTGTGCGGCGGCGCGGGCCGCACGGATTGCAGGAGATACCGGGAAGTTCTTTAAGTATGCCATGAAGGTGGTGGCATGTGAAGGCTGTGCAGAGATCTGCTGTGAGCTGGGCGATTATTATCTGAGGGAACAGGATATTGACGAGGCTGTCGTGTGGTATTATAATGCGGCCTATGAGACGGAGAGTATTTTGAATCTGAGCTGCAGCGGAGAGATCCCGCTGTACGGACTGGCGGAGTGTTACCGTGCGGCCGGGAATGAAGCGCAGGCGGCCGAATATGAAAGACTGGCCAGGGATGCGGCAGCCCGGAACCATACAGCAGGCTGATCCGTGCCGGAATGTCTGGAGAAACAGGCGCAGGCATAAAAGGATACGGCACGAAGCAGCGTATGATACAAAGCGCAGATTTTCCTTAAACGGAATCATCAGGATAGTGCGAAAATGAATGTAACGATAGAGAGGTATACGGTACACTATGAAATGGGAAGAAAATGTGCGCCGGGTCGTTCCTTATATACCGGGGGAACAGCCGGAAGATCAGAATGTGATCAAATTGAATACCAATGAGAACCCTTACCCGCCGGCTCCGGGAGTGGCGGCCAGGCTTGCGTCGTTGACGCCAGAACGGATGCGCCTGTATCCGGCTTTTCCGGAACAGACACAGCTGGCGGAGGTTCTTGCCAGGAAGTATCAGATCGGCAAAGAACAGCTTTTTATCGGAGTCGGGTCGGATGATGTGCTGTCGCTGGCATTCATGACGTTTTTTCAATCGGGAAGACCGGTCTTTTTCCCGGATATCACGTATTCGTTCTACGATGTATGGGCGGATCTGTATAGAGTGCCGTATGAGACGAAAGCATTGGATGAGGAATTTTGTATCAGGCCGGAGGATTACAGGCAGCCAAACGGAGGGGTGATCTTTCCTAATCCCAATGCACCCACGGGTGTGTTGATGGATCTGTCCGGGGTGGAGGAGATCGTGGAAGCCAACCGTGACGTTGTGGTGATTGTGGACGAAGCCTATATCGATTTCGGCGGTACGAGCTGTCTGCCTTTGATCGGGAAATATGATAACCTGCTGGTGGTGCAGACTTTTTCGAAATCCAGATCCATGGCCGGTATGCGGATCGGATATGCCATGGGAGATCCGAAATTGATCCGATATTTGAATGATGTAAAGTATTCGGTCAATTCGTATACAATGAATTATGCGGCGCTTCAACTTGGAGTTGAGGCAGTGGAAGATGAGGCCTATTTCGAGGAATGCTGTGCCAGGATCGTCAAGACCCGCGAACATGCGGAGAGCAGGCTGCGTCAGCTGGGATTTACTTTTCCGAAATCTTATGGTAATTTTATCTTTGCCAGTCATAAGAGGATACCGGCGAAGGAAATATTCGAGAAGCTGAAAGCAGACGGCATATATGTCAGATATTGGGATAAGGACAGGATCAGGAATCATCTTCGGATCACTGTTGGAACCGATGAGCAGATGGAGGCTCTGTACCGGGCGCTGGAGACGCTGCTGGAGTGAGAATCCGTAATGGCAGCGGTGTTGAGCGCACAGATGCCATACAGCAGGTCTGCATGTGTGCATTTCTTTAAGCGCTGCGGCCTCAGCGTAAAACGCTTCGTAATAGAGGCAAATATGCAGATCGGGATCAAATTTTAAGGCATAGAGACATATATTTGTAGTAAGGATTTAACATCTGGTGCATGTGTCCGGGAGATTCTTACGGATAACTTTACAGAAATGCTTCGGCATGGAGGGAATTATGGAAAAATTAGCGGCAGCTTTTGCAGTAACTTTAGGCAGGTATGTATCAAAGGAAGCGGTGGTATTTATCATATCGATGGTCCCGATCCTGGAACTTCGGGGAGGACTGATCGTATCAAAGCTTCTGGAGGTCCCGATCACTACGGCGATCCCGTTGTGTATCATCGGCAATATCATTCCGATTCCGTTTATCCTGCTTTTTATCAAACAGATTTTTAAGTGGATGAAGAAGATAAAGCTTTTTCGTGGACTGGTGGAGAGACTGGAAGCCAAGGCCATGGGCAAAAGTGACAGCATTAAGAAATATGAGTTCTGGGGACTGGTATTGTTTGTAGGGATTCCCCTGCCGGGCACGGGTGCGTGGACGGGTTCCCTGATCGCGGCGCTGCTGGATGTGGACTTTAAGAAAGCTGTACTGGCAGAGCTTCTTGGGATCGCGATCGCGACGATTATCATGTCGATCTTCTCTTATGGACTTCTGGGAGTCCTGCTGTAGGAGAAGCAGGCGGCAGTGTGCCGGGAAGCACACGGAGAATGTAGTGTATATGGACAGAAAGATAAGAAAATATGCCATTCTGGCCGGGGTATGTATGGCGGCGGCCGTTGTGGCCGGAATCGTCTTATTGTGCTGCGGCCATCAGGGCGGCAGCGCTAATCTTGCACGGCAAAGGGGCGTTATTGCCACCAGCGACAGTGCGGAGACTGAGGACTTGACGGCATATAAGGCGATTGACGGGGATGACAGTGTGTTATCCCGCTGGTCCAGTGAGAATAACTGGGAGGATGCAGCCCACTATATACAACTGGAATTTCCAACAGAAATTTCAGTTTCTTTTGTTGTCCTGAAATGGGAAAGGCGCAATGTGATCTCCTATGCGCTGGAAGGTTCTGTGGACGGTGAAATATGGGAGACACTGCGGCAGTTTGACACTGCACCGGAGACAAAAGAGCAGGAAATTGCGCTTGCGGATGCTGTGACGGTCAGATTCTTAAGGCTCAGCACGTATCAGGTATCTGTCCGGGAAGAGGATTATTCCAATCTTTATCAGAATGTATCGCTCTATGAATTCGAAGTCTACGCGGACAAGCCGGCAGCTTATCGGTTAGAGGCGGCAGAGATCGGCACGCGGGAGGATGGCAGCAGATATCTGATCATGCCGGCAGCGCCGGAAGGATATGAGACGACTTATCTGGGCGCCGACTATGAGCAGGTAATCGGTGCGGACGGCACTGTATATGATACGATTCAGGAGAAAGAAGTGACGGTCGGTTTCCGGGTAAGCAGCAGGAAGGATGAGACGGATACACGGGAGATTGCGCAGGTTTTGACCGTGCCGGCCCATCCGGCGGCGCAGGGAGGACAGGACGGAGGCGGACAGGAAGAGAAAGCGGATGCTGCAAAAGGCAGGGTTAACGACTGTCCGGAGGTGATCCCGGCTCTGGCGGAATGGCAGGGAAGCAGAGGGAAGCTTACGTTCACCGGGGCATTCCGTGTTGTGGTGGAGGAAGGTTCTTCTCTGCAGGAGGAAGCGGAGCTTTTGACAGAACGCCTGAGAGTTGTGACGGGATATGCGCCGCAGGTGGTATGCGGCGATGTTGAGGAAGCACGGGCAGGTGACATCTATCTTGGATATACAGAGGAGGCCTGCGGACTGGGGAGTGAAGGGTATCTCATTGATATATCTGACACGTGTGTCATACTTGCAGAATCCGATACGGGCGTACGATGGGGAACGGTGACACTGCTGCAGATCCTGGGACAGGAACATGGCCTGCCTAAGGGAAAGATAAGGGACTATCCGCTCTATGAAGTGCGGGGATTCGGGATCGATGTGGCGCGCAAGGCTGTATCCATGGACACGCTGTATGCCATGATGGAGGCTATGTCTTATTATAAGATGAATGACCTGACCATTCATCTGAATGATAATGTGATCCTGAGTACCAGCGGCCTTACCGATTCGGTGGAAAGCGCGATGACGGCGGACAGCGCTTTCCGGCTGGAATCGGAGGTGGTAAATGACAGAGGGGAGAGATTGACGTCATCGGAATATGCCTATACGAAGGAGGAATTTGCACAGTTTATCGATACTGCGAAGACCTACGGTGTGACGGTGGTTCCGGAGATTGACACGCCGGCGCATTCCCTGTCCATTACGAAACTTTTTCCGTCGTATGCGCTGACGACCAGGACGGAGTCGGTGGATCAGATTGATTTGAGCAAGGAGGAGGCGGTTTCGCTGGTTCAGACGATCTGGCAGGAAGCGCTTACGGGCGAGGAGGCAGCTTTTCGAAATGCAAAGATCGTCAATATCGGTATGGACGAATATTATGGGGACGGCGAACAGTACAGAGTCTTTTTGAATCGGATTGCCGATCAGGTGCGGGCGGCGGGGAAAACGGTGCGCCTGTGGGGCAGCCTGAGCAATATGGCGGGCGACACCGTACCGGAACCGGACAATCTGCAGATGAACCTGTGGAGTACGGTCTGGGCTGACCCACGGGAGATGTACGAGGCCGGATATTCTCTGATCAACATGCAGAACAATCACCTGTATGTGATCCCCGGCGGGGGCTATGATCGTCTGGATACGAAAGAATTGTATCACAATTGGGAAGCGGACAAATTCTATGATCACAGTCTGATGGAGCGGATACCGGCGTATTCGCCGCAGATGCTCGGTGCATCTTATATGATGTGGAATGACATGTGCGGCAGGCTGGATGTGGGAATCTGTGAGTACGATCTGTATGAACGTTTCGCGGAACCGCTGCCTGTGCTGGGAGCGAAGCTGTGGGGCAGGAATGAGGCGCTGTCATATGAAGCGTTTAACGACGCGGCGGACCGGATCGATCAGGTCCTGAACGGCGGCGGAGGAGAGAGGAACAGGCTTTACGACGGGAAAACGGGGCTGGAACCAAACTATGAAGTCGACATCCGGGTAAAGCTTGCAGAGCCGGGTCTCACAAATACAAAGAGTACGGAGGATGAGGGCACAGATGCGGGGAACGCAGATGCGGAGAATACCGATCTGAACGGCAGAAACGGGAAGGGCATGGTCGGTATACGGGAGGAAAAAGCGCCGGCACAGATCCTTGCCGAGAGTGATGCCGCTTATGGGGAATGGGTATTCTATGCGGTGGAACCGGAAACGGGATGTGTGGGATTTGCCAGGGAGGGCAGGACTTACACCTGGGATTATGTTCTTCCGCGTTCCGAATGGGTGGAGCTGAAGGTGATCGGTGAGCCGGGCAGGACGACTCTGTATGTGAACGGGAAACGGGTTGGAACGCTGGGAAATGAAAAGGCGTTTGAGGAATATGCGACCTTTGTCTTTCCGGTGGAGAGAATCGGTGTTGAGACGGGAAGGTTTGAGGGGGAAATGGAATTCCAGGTGCAGGCCGGACAGTGATCGATAACGGCAAAAGCAATTGATTCTATGAGAAAAAGATTATACAATAATAAGTATCAATCATACGGGACAGGACGAGGTGGACCAGGCATGGAAGCATATACGGGGTTTGCGCAGGTGTACGACATTTTTATGGATGATACGCCGTACGGGGAATGGTGTGAGAATATAGTAAGAATACTGGAGAAATACCGGGTTCCGTGGCGCGCCGGCATGGGCGGCCATGACGACAGCGCCGTAGAACAAAACCTGCAGCAGGAATACAACTCGATCCTGGATCTTGGCTGCGGTACGGGTACGCTGACGCAGCTGCTGGCAGGACGGGGCTATGATATGATCGGTATAGATAATGCCCAGGAGATGCTGCAGATTGCCATGGATAAGCGGGAAGCTTCCGGGCTTGATATTCTGTACCTGCTGCAGGATATGCGGGAGTTTGAGCTGTATGGCACGGTGGGAGCCGTGGTGTGCGTGTGTGATTCCGTCAATTATCTGTTGGAGGAAGAGGAGATCATAAAGACCTTCCGGCTGGTGAACAACTATCTTTTTCCGGGAGGAATCTTTCTCTTTGACTTTAATACGGTCTATAAATACAAGACGGTCATCGGCGACGCCACCATTGCGGAGAACCGGGAGGACTGCAGCTTTATCTGGGATAATTATTATCATGAGGCGGAAGAGATCAATGAGTATGATCTGACGATCTTTGTGAAAGAAAATGCCGGGAACACCGGGGATACTGGGGCTGACGAAGAGCGCGGAGAGCAGGAGGAAAGCGGACGGTATCGGAAGTTTCAGGAAACGCATTATCAGCGCGGCTATCGGCTGGAACAGATGAGATACTTTCTGGAAAGGGCCGGCCTGGTATTTCTGGAAGCGGTGGATGCGGACACGCAGGGACCGGTCAGTGAGGTGAGCGAACGCATCTATGTGGCAGCGCGCAAAGGCCAGTAGATGGGCGTGTATATTACAGGGGAAAAGTAACATACTAAAGACAACGGGAAACGCAGGATTTGTACTGTTTCGTGTCTGTGAGGATACGGTGGAGCAGGGGTTTTGCGGGGATCGCATGGGCCGAAAGGGACAGGAGGGCAACAGGATGGCAGACTACATAGTGAAGGCGACGGCAGCGAATGCGCAGATCCGGGCATTTGCGATCACATCGAGGGATACGGTGGAGTATGCCAGAGAGGCCCATAACTTAAGCCCGGTGGTGACAGCGGCGCTGGGCAGGCTGATGACCGGCGGTGTGATGATGGGCAGTATGCTGAAATCGGAGAAAGATCTGCTGACACTGCAGATCATAGGCAGGGGGCCGGTACACGGGCTGACGGTAACGGCGGATGCGGACGGACATGTGAAGGGATATGCGGATTGTCCGCAGGCGATGATGCCTCCAAACAGCGCAGGCAAGCTGGATGTGGGCGGTGTGATCGGGAAAGGCTCTTTGACGGTTATCAAGGATATGGGACTGAAGGAACCTTATTCTTCTACGGTAGCGCTGCAGACCGGAGAGATCGGAGATGACCTGACCTACTATTTTGCGGCTTCCGAGCAGGTGCCGTCGGTGGTGGCGCTGGGCGTCTTAATGGATAGGAATAATACGGTAAAGCAGGCGGGCGGCTTTATCCTGCAGCTGATGCCTTTTACGGAGGAGAGTGTGATCGGTGCGCTGGAGAAGAAGCTGGCGGCAATGGCGCCGGTCACCGCAATGCTGGAGGAGGGCAAAAGCCCTGAACAGATCCTGGAGAGCGTGCTGGGCGATCTGGGCGTGGAATTTACGGACCGGATGCCGGTGGCGTTTTATTGTAACTGCAGTAAGGAGCGGGTGGAGAAGGTGCTGATCAGCCTTGGGAAGAAGGAATTGCAGGAGCTCATCGACGAGGGGAAAGCGGTGGAGTTAAACTGCCATTTCTGCAATACGGATTACACCTTTACGATAGAGGAACTGAAAGAGATTCAGCGGGCAAGAGGCAGATAAGGGATTGCAGGGTATCCTGGTCGTTTAATGCGACGTCTCAACATAGTTGAGACAAAAGCAGCGCAGAAATGGAGAAAATCATGAGACATGGATTTATTAAGACAGCAGCGATGACGCCGAAGATCCGGGTGGCGGATCCGGTATATAATGCGGGCGAAATTTGTAAAGGACTTAAGGAAGCGTATGCAAAAGGGGCCAGGATCATCGTATTTCCGGAGCTTTGCATTACGGGCTACACCTGCGGCGATTTGTTCCTGCAGGAGCTTCTGCTTACCCGGGCACGGGAATCGCTGGAAGTGGTGGCGGATGCAACGGCGGGTAATGACGCGCTGGTATTCGTGGGACTGCCGCTGGAGATTGGCCACAAGCTCTACAATGTGGCGGCGGCGCTGCAGAACGGCGAAGTGCTGGCTTTTATTCCCAAGCGGTATATCCCCTCTTATGCGGAGTTTGATGAGGCCAGACATTTCATGCCGGGCAATGAGGAGCCGGAGATCTATCTTTTTCATGGAAAAGAGGTTCCCGTTGGAACCAACATCCTGTTTGCAGTGGATGCGGTGCGCGGCCTGACGGTGGGCTGTGAGCTGTGCGAGGATCTGTGGGCGCCGCTGTCGCCGGGGACGAGACACGCGCTGGCGGGAGCTACGGTGCTTGTGAACCTGTCGGCTTCCAATGAGACGGTGGGGAAGGATGTGTATCGGGAAATGCTGGTGCAGTCTTCCAGCGCGAAGCTGATCGCGGGTTATATTTACGCCTCTGCGGGGGAAGGAGAATCTACTCAGGATCAGGTTTTCGGCGGTCATAATATGATCGCGGAGAACGGGACGATGCTTGCAGAGGCGAAGCGGTTCGTGCCGGAGAATATCTACGCGGATCTGGATCTTCACAGGCTGCAGCATGAGAGAAGGCGGATGATGAGCTATCGGCCAAAGCGAAGCGGGGCTTATCTTGTGATACCGGTTTCCATGGAGGAAGAGGAGACGGTGCTGGAACGCAGCTTTGAGTCTTTGCCTTTTGTGCCTGCGGATGAGGCGGAACGTGCGAAACGCTGTGAAGAGATTCTGTCCATCCAGGCTTTCGGCCTTAAGAAAAGATATGAACACACCGGCTGTCAGTCAGCGGTGGTGGGCGTTTCCGGCGGGCTGGATTCTACGCTGGCGCTGCTGGTGACGGTGCGTGCTTTTGATTTGCTGGGATTGGACCGGAAGCGGATCACAGCCGTGACCATGCCGTGCTTTGGCACCACGGACAGGACTTATGATAATGCCTGTAAGCTGGCGCGTACGCTGGGAGTGGCGCTGCAGGAGATTGATATTAAGGAAGCAGTATCGGTACATTTCCGGGATATCGGACAGGATATGGAGCATCATGATGTGACGTATGAGAATGCACAGGCCAGAGAGCGTACCCAGATCCTGATGGATGTGGCCAACCGTACAGGCGGCCTGGTCATCGGGACGGGCGATATGTCGGAGCTGGCGCTGGGATGGGCTACCTACAACGGGGATCACATGTCCATGTACGGTGTGAATGCCGGTGTGCCCAAGACACTGGTGCGTTATCTGGTACGGTATTATGCGGAAACCTGCGGCAATGAGGAACTTGAGAAGGTGCTGCTGGATGTACTTGACACGCCTGTCAGTCCGGAGCTTCTGCCGCCGGTGGACGGTGCGATCTCGCAGAAAACAGAAGATCTGGTAGGCCCTTATGAGCTGCATGACTTTTTCCTGTACTATATACTGCGGTGCGGTTTTGAGCCGTCCAAGCTGTACCGGATTGCCTGCCGGTCTTTTCGGGATGTGTATGACACGGATGTCATTTTAAAGTGGCTCAAAACCTTTTATAGAAGATTTTTCACACAGCAGTTTAAGCGTTCCTGTCTGCCGGACGGGCCAAAGGTCGGCAGCGTTGCGCTGTCTCCGCGGGGCGATCTGCGGATGCCGTCCGATGCCTGCGCAGAACTCTGGCTGACACAGGTGGAGGAACTGTAAAGACCACCGGGAAAGTGTATATTTTCGCGGTGCGGTAATTCTGCAGCCGGCTGCTTTGCGGTCCGGCGGCAGAATGGAAGGCGGCGTGACACAGCTTCGGAAGCCGATGACTTACGGTATGTCGTCCCCGGTAGTTGTTTCACCTTCATTTTCCAGAGCCTTGTTTAAGGAAGTGGTAATGGCATCCAACAGGATCATGGAGGTGTATTTGCTTTCGTCCGGATAAGTGACATTCTCCAGACTCTGGCTGGTGATGATCTGGTTGGCGAGATCCTCGAAGGAAGGCTGAATCAGAGGATACATGGTCGCCACGGCTTCGTCCAGGTTGATGAGCCGTATGGAATTGATATTCTTTTCGTCCACGGTCACTTCAATTTCCACGACGTTGTCGTTTAAGATCAGGGACGTCGTGTATACACCGGGTACATAGGAATTTGTAGTGGTCTGCGTGACGGCGGACATGGTTTCCTTTTTCTCTTCTTTGGGAAGGAACATGATGATGAGCAGGACAATAAAAAGGATACCGAGCACGGCAAAGATTCCGGTATATATTAATTCTTTTACGTGAAGCACGACGATTTTGGTTTTGGAACTCATACAAATATCCCCATGGAAATTCTTTTTTATCAGTCTATGACATGCACGTTGGGGTTATGCATCATTCAGGATGATTTATCTTCTTTATATTCCCGCAGCCGGTTGTGTTACAAATTCGGGGCTCCGCAGTTTTCTGCGGGGTATTTTATTCTATAGAATTTGGGTGTCATCTTCAGGAGAAACATAAAAAGGCAGATGTCATGAAGCGGCTTAACGAACTACATTGACCGCGGATAGTAATGGTTACTATTCACGGTGCCCTGCACTTTGCTGCAGGGCATCCGGCCGATAACTATACGGTTTCAGGCATCCAGCCCCTCGCCGAAGGGCGCTAAACGTCCGGGGGACGTTTGCTAAGCGCCGACCGGAGTGGAACGTAGACACTTGGAATGGGCTGGATGCGTTACAGTTTGCGGCCGGTTAGGCCGTGAACTGTAACGATTCTCATTTAAGAAGCAAAAATTTCCAGGCAGAGTATTGACAACGGGAAATACTCTGCCTATAATACAGAAAGATAGTTTGATTATCAAAGTATTAGAAGATCAAATAATTAGATTTATTGTCGGAATCAAAGGAAAAGGAACAGGAATAAGAAATCAACAGGAGGCATTATGAACTGGAACGAGGCTGTTAAAGAATTGGATAGCAGGAGGGCGAGGGCGCTCTTAGGCGGCGGGCAGAACCGAATCGACAAGCAGCATGCCATAGGCAAGATGACGGCGCGGGAGAGAATTGAAGTGCTGCTCGATCCGGGCACTTTTGTGGAAGTGGACGGATTTCTGGAGTCCAGAATCGATGATTTTGATCTGGATAAAAGAAGAGTGCCGGGGGACGGTGTAGTGACCGGATATGGTGAGATCGACGGACGACAGGTGTTTGTGGCCAGTGAGGACTTTACGGTGATCGGCGGTACGCTGGGCGAATATCATTCCTTTAAGATCTGCCGGATCCAGGATATGGCAATGGAGATGAAGGCACCTCTGATCTGCATCAACGACAGTGGCGGAGCCCGTATTGAAGAAGGGATTTCGTCGCTCAGCGGTTACAGCGGCATGTTCCTGCGGCATACGAAGGCTTCCGGTGTGATCCCGCAGATTGCGATCATTCTGGGACCATGTTCCGGCGGTGCCTGCTATGCGCCGGCCATCTGTGATTTTATATTTATGGTAAAAGATATTTCCAAAATGTTTATTACGGGCCCCAATGTGGTGAAGACAGTCATCAATGAAGAAGTGTCGGTGGAGGAACTGGGCGGTGCACAGGTACACGCGAAGAAAAGCGGCGTATCCCATTTTACTTATAATACGGAGAGCGAGTGTCTGATGGGTGTGCGTAAGCTGCTGTCCTACCTGCCGGGTAACTGGACGGAGAAACCGCCGGTGATTAACAATGAAGAGCGGCAGAGCATTCTGCCGAAGGTGGGAAAGGTGTTCGGGAAGGTGGAAAATGGTCGGGTGGCTTCCGCCATGAAAGCGAAGGCAGAAAAGATCAGGGACATTGTTCCGGATAATTCCCGTCATGCTTATGACGTTAAGGAAGTGATAGACTGTATTGTGGATGAGGCCAGCTTCTTTGAGGTGCAGAAGGAATTTGCCACGAATGCCGTGGTAGGTTTTTGCCGGATGGAGGGCAGAGTAGTGGGCATTGTGGCCAACCAGCCCAACTCCATGGGCGGTTCTTTGGACTATCATGCGTCCGACAAGATCGCCAGATTCATCCGTTTCTGTGACTGCTTTAATATTCCGCTGATTACGCTGATCGACGTGCCGGCATTTCTGCCTGGTACGGCACAGGAGCACAACGGCATCATCCGGCACGGTGCGAAGATCCTCTACGCTTATTCGGAAGCGACGGTGCCCAAGATTTCGCTGATCATGCGCAAGGCATACGGCGGAGCTTACATCGCCATGAATTCCAAGGAGATGGGGGCGGACATCGTCTATGCGTGGCCCATTGCAGAGATCGCGGTGATGGGGGCTGACGGTGCGGTTAATATTGCATTTAAGCGCAAGATCAAGAACGCGGCAGATCCGGAAGCCATGCGGGCGCAGTGTAAGGCCGAGTATGAGGAACGGTTCTTAAATCCTTATGTGGCGGCGGCCAGAGGATATGTGAATGAGGTCATTAAGCCGGAGGAGACCAGAGCAGCGCTGGTGAAGGCATTGCGGGGGCTTAAGAATAAAACGGTTGAGGGACCGAAGAAGAAACACGGGAATATTCCGCTCTAACAATAAAAGAGACAGGCCGAAGTGACCTGTCTCCGTTTATCTGTGTCGCGTTTATGGGAATGATGGACGGAAAATTCATGCTGTCTTAACAGTATCCGTTAAACATCATACCGCTGTAGGCGCTGGTGATATAAGGGCTTGCGAAGTTCTTGCCGGGGTTCTTGTAGGCCACGATGGTGTTATTGACATAATTCATCGGGTCCAGGGCTACCTGATCGGATTTGCGCAGGATAGAGTTGGTGAAACTTTTCATGGGTGAAAAAGCCTCTTTGGCAGTATCGCTCATTGCAGTTTCGCGCAAAACATTGTCATCTACCTCCAGCTTGCCGTCCAGATTCAGATTCAGGCCGACCGTGGTAAGATCGCTGGCATACACCCGTGCCACACCGCTCATCTCGTTATAAAGGCGCGTACTCTTCGGCTGCTCGTCTTTGTATTCAGATACGGCGTTCAAAAAGGTGTTATAGCCGTCAACCAGCGTATTGACATTCTCGGCCAGAGAATCCACATCTGTCTTAAGACCGATATAAGCGACCTCACAATCCTCCCCGCTTACCCCTGTTAACTGAACTTCGTAGGTACGATCCAGGGAGATCCGGTTGGAAGCGGAACTGCGCTCTTCTCCGTTTACAAGAAAAGAAGCGTTCGAAGGAGGCGTAGATATATAATCCAAGCCGAAATATTCCACCGCACCGGAAGTTTTACTCGTCCGGTCGTCCGATATGGTGAAGATGCGGGAGCGGTTGTTTCTGATACCTGTGGAATTGGATTCCATTCTCAGGTAGGAATAGCCGTCTGCATCGACGGAAGCGCGGGCGGTTATCCCTACATTGGCATTCGTAATCAACCGCGCGAGACGTGACTGTACGGTACGGTTTGTATCTGTTGACCTGATGCTGAACTGAAACTCATAATTCAGATCCTCGACCCTGATATCAAAAGAATAGGTATCGGTGGGCAGCGCTACAGGTTCCTCGGCAGGAAGAAATTTCCCCATGTTGATCTGTGGCGTTGCCAGACGATCGACTTCTATCTCATAGGAAAGAGCGTTGTCGTTCTGTTCCGGAGAACCGATATAAGCGGCCGTGGCGATGTCCTCATTGCTGGAAAAAGCGATCTTCTTATTCAGGAGATCTTCTTCGTTCAACCCTCCGAGCGAAGCGATGGTATTACGCAGTTCTCTCGCATTCTCCTTAACGCTGATGGCAAACTGCTGGGAACGCTTGCTGGTATCCAGTATAAACAGAGGAGATTCCTTGTTCATTTTGACAATGGAATTATATACACGGCGCAGTTCGCTCTTCTTGTGAGAATCATAAGGTGAGCTGGACTTCGGCGCATAGGAAGTCATATAGAAATTATAGACATTGGATAAATTACTGATCGTGTTCGACATTGAACCCCTCCTTTCTTCCTTGAAATGAATCGGGAACTGACCTGATCCATCGATGTCCTCTACGAGCTCTCCTTAGCCTGCAGGACATCAGATGTGGGTATCTGTTATTTGATTATACAGTTGTATTTTAACTGCTGTATCCAGTCAGCACAGCAGTTGTGATGACTCGAATGTAATACTGCCGATAAATTTAATACATCATATATATCGAGCGTTTTTTATAAAAAATAAAGAGATTCCTATTAAATAATGAAATAAAATATTATTTCCCGAAAAACAGGTTGACTTCAAAGTTTGCGTGTGCTATATTATTTGCACGAGATAAGATTCAGGTCTTTTTTTTATGCTTAAAATTAATGGATCAGATGATTGACGAATACATGTGGAGGTAGCAAGATGCGTACGAGAATCACTTTAGCATGCACAGAGTGCAAACAGCGTAACTACAATACAACGAAGGATAAGAAAACTCATCCGGACAGAATGGAAACCAGGAAGTATTGCAGATTCTGTAAGAGACATACTCTGCATAAGGAGACAAAATAATTTTGGGTTTTATAAGAATGGAGGATTAGTATGGGAGATTCTGCAAAATCAGAAAAAACATCCAAACTTGTAAAATTCTGGAATGGTGTGAAAGCTGAATTTAAGAAAATAGTCTGGCCTGATAAAGATGATCTTTTGAAACAATCTGTTGCGGTTGTTATCATTTCTGTTGTTGTCGGAGCGATGATCACGGTGTTGGATTTCGGTATGCAGTATGGTGTGGATTTCATCACCACACTGAAATTTTAAGACGCTTTGAAAATGAGTTCTGAGAAAGGAATGGTATCAGTATGGCAGAAGCAAATTGGTATGTTGTTCATACTTATTCCGGGTATGAGAACAAAGTGAAAGCCAACATTGAGAAGACGATCGAGAACAGACATCTCGAAGAAGAGATCCTGGAAGTCAGAGTGCCTTTGCAGGATGTTGTAGAGATGAAGAACGGTGCACGCAGGACTGTTCAGAAGAAGATGTTTCCGGGTTATGTTCTGGTCAATATGGTCATGAATGACGATACGTGGTATGTCGTAAGGAATACCAGAGGCGTTACAGGATTTGTCGGGCCGGGAAGCAAGCCGGTGCCGCTTACCGAGGCGGAGATGAAACCGCTTGGCATTAAGGTTGAGAATGTGAGTGTTGACTTTGCGGAGGGTGATACCATAGCGGTGGTTGCCGGTGTCTGGAAGGATACGATCGGAGTTGTTCAGCGGATAGATTTCAGTAAACAGACAGCAACCATTAATGTGGAGCTGTTTGGCAGGGAAACGCCGGTGGAGATCAGTTTCGCGGAAGTCAGAAGAATGTAAATGATATTTATTCCGTTTTGACGGATTAGATATACTGTGGGAGTTTGATTTCGACGGTGCCGAAAGCGAAAGAATCTGCTGACGCTGGATTCTTTCAGGGTGGACTGCCAAAACCGAAATTACACGCCCGTACCACATTATATTAGGAGGTGCCATTATGGCAAAGAAAGTTACAGGATATATTAAGTTACAGATTCCTGCTGGCAAAGCTACGCCAGCGCCGCCGGTTGGTCCTGCACTTGGACAGCATGGCGTTAACATCGTTGAATTCACGAAGCAGTTCAACGCGAGAACAGCCGATAAGGGTGATGTGATCATTCCGGTTGTTATTACGGTTTATGCAGACAGAAGCTTCAGTTTCATCACGAAGACTCCCCCTGCAGCAGTTCTTTTGAAGAAAGCATGCAATATCAAATCCGGATCTGCGGTTCCCAATAAGACGAAGGTTGCCACGATTTCCAAGGCGAAGCTTCAGGAGATCGCTGAGACTAAGATGCCCGATTTGAATGCCGCAAGCCTTGAAGCAGCGATGAGCATGATCGCCGGAACTGCAAGAAGCATGGGTATTACAGTAGAAGAGTAATGGAGGATTTGACATGAAACATGGTAAAAAGTATGCAGAAGCGGCGAAGCTGGTAGATCGTGGCACTCTGTACGATACAGCGGATGCGATCGCTCTGGTGAAGAAGACAGCAACAGCTAAATTTGATGAGACGGTAGAAGTTCATATTAAGACCGGATGTGACGGACGTCATGCGGAACAGCAGGTTCGCGGTGCGGTTGTACTGCCTAACGGCACAGGTAAGACTGTTAAGGTACTGGTATTTGCCAAAGGAGATAAGATCGCCGAGGCTGAGGCGGCAGGAGCCGATCACGTAGGCGGAGACGAGTTGATCCCCAGAATCCAGAATGATGGATGGCTTGATTTTGATGTGGTAGTTGCCACACCTGACATGATGGGTGTTGTTGGCCGTCTTGGTAAGATCCTTGGACCGAAAGGTTTGATGCCGAATCCGAAGGCAGGCACGGTTACAATGGACGTTACGAAAGCGATCAATGATATTAAGGCAGGTAAGATTGAGTACAGACTGGACAAGGCGAATATCATTCATGTTCCGGTGGGTAAGGTTTCTTTCGAGGAGGCTAAGCTGCAGGAGAACATTGATGCCTTGATGGAGGCGGTTGTCAAGGCAAGACCGTCGGCATTGAAAGGTCAGTATTTAAGAAGTATTACATTGGCAACCACTATGGGTCCTGGTGTAAAGGTTAACACAGCCAAATATTAATTTTTATAAAAGGGATTCCTGTCGGAGACGGTGGGAATCTTTTTTCTATCATGGTGTATCGGCTGCTGTGTGGGTGCCTGTGCAGATGACAGCGAAGAGGAGATAATGAGAAAACAAAGACGTAAAAAGAAGTCAAAGTTCATACGGCCATTCTGTATCACCCTGATCGTTGTCGTGACGATCGGTCTTTTTGCCATGTTTTCTTATTTATGGATCATAGAACCGGCCAGACCAAAGGACACCAGCCATTTTCAGCTGGCAAGGAGAAAGCTTGAACAGGATGTGGTGGGTCCGGGGATAGTGCGGGAGGATGAACAGGAACAGATCAATGAGATTTTAAACAGTAACAATAAGTACACGGATATTTTAAATGATTCGAATTACATGGAGCAGAATAACATCTATGCGAAGGAGGCAGGGGATTCGGCGCAGGTGTCAATTGCTTTTGCCGGTGATATTCTGTTTGATACGAATTATGCGATTATGAGTAAAGTCCTGCAAAGCGGCGGGGATATTGCCGGTGGCATTGCGCCTTCTCTGCTCAGTGAGATGAAGAGCGTGGATATTATGGTTCTTAACAACGAATTCCCGTATTCCGACAGGGGGACGCCGATGCCGGAGAAACAGTTTACTTTTCGGGCGAAGCCGGCAGCTGTTTCGTATTTGGGGGATATGGGAGTTGATCTTGTATCGCTGGCGAATAATCATGCCTATGATTATGGTGAACAGGCATTTTTGGATACGATGGATGTTCTGCGGGAGGCCGGCATCACATATATGGGAGCCGGGCGCGATCTTGAAGAAGCGCGCAGACCGGTGTATTATATTATCAATAACATGAAAATTGCTTTTGTGGCGGCAACGCAGATTGAAAGGCTGGATAATCCTGATACGAAGGGAGCTACGGAAACTTCTGCGGGCGTGTTCAGATGCTGGAATGGTGAGAATCTGCTTGCGGCTGTCAGGGAGGCGAAGGAGAACAGCGATTTTGTGATCGTGTTCCTGCATTGGGGGACTGAGAACACGGAGACCATCGACTGGGCGCAGGAAAAGCAGGCTCCGGAGGTCGTGGAGGCGGGCGCCGATCTGATCATTGGGGCGCATCCGCACTGTTTACAGCCGATCAGTATCATAAACGGCGTGCCGGTCGTATACAGTCTGGGAAATTTCTGGTTTAACTCAAAGACTGTGGATACAGGCATGGTCAAGGTAATATTGGATGAAAACGGCCTGAAGAGCCTGCAGTTTGTTCCCTGTCTGCAGAGTGGCTGTACGACATCGCTGGTTCAGGGAGAGGAAAAGAACAGAATTCTGGATTATATGCGCGAACTGTCCACCGGCGTGCAGATTGATGAGGATGGTTATATTATCAGAAGGTAGAGGAAGCCGCCGGTAACGTTGTTCGTGGTATGATGATACAGGATAAGGATGTTTGGGAAAAGTATGGCGGGTTGAAACTTTTTGCCAATATAAATCGTATTATAGTTGACAACATTGGAAATTTCGTTACTATGAAAGTCTTCGACTTTCACAGCATGGATGGCCATGCGGCCCG
>CAJTPO010000017.1:77687-97398 GCA_910578115.1 uncultured Lachnospiraceae bacterium
TTCACAGCATGGATGGCCATGCGGCCCGCCCGACGGCAGGTTGAGCATGATGTAAGTTTACTATAAAAACAGAGGCTGAAAATTAGAATCGCTTATCACAGCTGCAGGAAGGTGTACAGGTCCCCGCAGGCGGGGAGAAAGGTATGGGTGGTAATATGGAAGTTGGACGCGGAAATCCTTATATCAGGAATCAGTTTGCTGCAGGCACCGCAGCGTACTCGGAGGAAGAGAAGCAGACGGCGGATTTTGACACGGCGTTGGAACATGCGGGGAAAACTGCGGAGCAGGAGAAGAACGGATCGGCAGTCGAAACGGAGCAGGAGACGGATTACCGGCAATTCCTGCTGGAGAAGATGGAAGAAATGCGCGCTAAAATCAGGAACGGAACCATCCAGCCTAAAATACAGATTGGAGCCGAAGCCTATACGCAGGAAGAGTGGCAGAAGTTATTGGAAAAAATAGACGCGGCGGAGGATACGCTGCGGGAACAGATCGAAGCGGAGATCGAGGCGGCCAGAGAGGCGGCTCAGGAAGAGGAGGATAATTCTGATACCAGGATCATCACCCGGGCGGACGGGGCGAAAATTCTGATGATTACCACACCGTTCGGAGAGATGAGTGTGGAACTTTCAGGGCCGGATGAAAGCCTGACATATGACGATATCAGTAGGATATGCGACGATCATCTTGATAAAACGGTTGACAACAGCGCTTCCGCTGTGTTATAGTATGCAAGGTTGTTAAAACCATGCCGAAGACAGTAGGTGCCGTGAGACGGCGTAAGGATACCGCCTACCGAGGAGAAGAGCTGCTATAAGATTTATTGTAGTCTGTTTCATCCTTCCTGTCTTCAGGGAGGATTTTTTTATAGAGGACTCCTATCGGCGTAAAATCTATAAGGAGGTAAATGTTAATGGCAAAGGTTGAACTGAAAAAACCGATCGTAGAAGAGATTTCAGCTACCATTCAGGATGCGCAGTCAGTCGTGTTGGTCGATCACCGTGGGCTTACGGTAGAGCAGGACACAGAGCTTCGTAAGCAGCTGCGTGAAGCCGGAATCACCTACAAGGTTTACAAGAACACGATGATGAATTTTGCATTTAAGGGCACGGATTTCGAATCCCTGACACCTTATCTGGAAGGCCCCAGCGCACTTGCTGTTTCCAAAGAGGACGCCACTGCGCCTGCCAGAGTACTGTGCAAATTCGCTAAGACAGCGAATGCTCTTGAAGTCAAGGGCGGCATCGTAGAGGGCACGCTTTATGATGCAAAGGGAATCGAGAATGTGTCCAAGATTCCGTCCAGAGAAGAACTGCTGTCCAGATTGCTTGGCAGCATGCAGTCACCGGTTGCAAACCTGGCACGTGTACTGAATCAGATCGCGGAGAAGGGCGGCGCATCCGAGTGTGAAGCAGCGCCTGCAGCAGAGGAAGCTCCGGTAGAAGCATAAGCAGTGCAGAGAGGCAATCGACAGAAGAACCAGGATGTTATTGTAACAATGATAAAGAAAAATCATGGAGGTAAAAAATAATGGCAAAATTATCCACTCAGGAATTTATCGACGCGATCAAAGAGTTGACCGTATTGGAATTGAATGATTTAGTAAAAGCATGTGAAGAAGAGTTCGGCGTATCTGCAGCAGCAGGCGTAGTCGTTGCAGCAGCAGGCGGAGATGCAGGCGCAGCAGCAGCTGAGGAGAAGACAGAGTTCGACGTTGAGCTGACAGAGGTTGGCCCGAATAAGGTTAAAGTCATCAAGGTTGTTCGTGAAGTAACAGGCCTTGGTCTGAAGGAAGCAAAAGACCTGGTTGACAACGCACCGAAGATGGTGAAGGAAGCAGCATCCAAGGAAGAAGCTGAGGATGTTAAGGCAAAACTGGAAGCTGAGGGCGCTAAGGTTACTCTGAAATAATCGACATGAGCAGGAGAAGTTGAGAAGACCGTTCATGCGGGCATGTTTATACAGCCAGCATGAACGGTTTTACTGCGTTTTTCGTGTTTTTTAAGAAAATAATCGTTGACTCGCAAAAAAACTTGTAGTAGAATGGAAAATGCACTATTGTGGTGTGGTATGCTTATTTATATTATAGTTTCATGCCAACAGGCAATCTGACAGGCAGGCTGATAAGCAGCAAATCATAAGGAACGGGGTGAAAGTGTCAATGGAAAAGAACAGAATCCGTAAGACTGCAGCCGGCAGAAATACGCGTATGACCTATGCACGACAGAAGGAAGTCCTGGAAATGCCGAATCTGATCGAGGTTCAGAAGAACTCCTATCAGTGGTTTCTTAGGGAAGGACTGAAAGAAGTTTTCGACGATATCTCTCCTATCTCGGATTACAGCGGACACTTGAGTCTGGAATTTGTGGACTTTGAGTTATGCGAAGAGGATGTGAAATACTCTATTGAGAAATGCAAAGAGAGAGATGCTACTTACGCGGCGCCTCTTAAGGTTAAGGTTCGCCTGATCAATAAGGAGAAGGACGAGATCACGGAGCACGAGATCTTCATGGGTGACCTGCCGCTGATGACAGCGACCGGCACATTTGTGATCAATGGTGCAGAGCGTGTTATCGTCAGCCAGCTGGTACGTTCTCCGGGCATTTATTACGGAATCGGACATGATAAGATCGGAAAAAGACTGTTTTCCGCCACCGTCATCCCGAATCGCGGCGCATGGTTAGAGTATGAGACAGACTCTAATGATGTGTTTTATGTGCGCGTGGACAGGACGAGAAAGGTACCGATCACGGTGCTGATCCGTGCCATGGGTGTCGGTTCCAATGATGAGATCAGAGAATTGTTTGGTGAAGAACCGAAGATTGAGGCCAGTTTTGCCAAGGATACTTCCGAGAACTATCAGGAAGGTCTGTTGGAGTTATATAAGAAGATCCGTCCCGGTGAGCCTTTGAGCGTGGAGAGCGCTGAAAGTTTGATCACCGCTATGTTTTTTGACCCCAGAAGATATGATTTGGCTAAAGTCGGCAGATATAAATTCAATAAGAAGTTAATGTTCCGCAACAGGATCAGACGCCATATTCTGGCGGAGGACGTGGTGGATATGACCACGGGTGAAGTGCTGGCTAAGGCGGGCGAGAAGGTTACCCTGGAGATGGCGGATGCCATTCAGAATGCTGCGGTTCCTTTTGTATGGATCCAGACGGAGGAGAAGAATGTGAAGGTTCTCTCCAATATGATGGTAGACATCACCAACTTCGTGGACTGCAATCCCAGGGAACTGGGCATCACGGAGCTGGTTTATTATCCTGTGCTGCAGCAGATTCTGGAGGAGTACAGCGACGATCCGGAGATGCTGGCGGAAGCGATCCACAAGAATGTGCACGAACTGATTCCGAAGCATATTACGAAGGAAGATATCCTTGCTTCCATTAATTATAATATCCATCTGGAGTACGGCATCGGCAACGATGACGATATCGACCATCTGGGCAACAGACGTATCCGTGCAGTGGGTGAACTGCTGCAGAATCAGTACCGCATCGGTCTGTCCAGACTGGAGAGAGTGGTCCGTGAGAGAATGACCACCCATGATGCAGACGAGATCTCACCCCAGGTGCTGATCAACATTAAACCGGTACAGGCTGCCGTGAAGGAGTTCTTCGGTTCTTCCCAGCTGTCCCAGTTTATGGATCAGAACAACCCGCTCGGTGAGCTGACACATAAGAGACGTCTTTCCGCCCTTGGTCCCGGCGGTCTGTCCCGTGACAGAGCCGGATTCGAGGTCCGTGACGTACATTATACGCACTACGGCAGAATGTGCCCCATCGAGACGCCGGAAGGTCCGAACATCGGACTGATCAACTCCCTGGCATCCTATGCGCGGATCAATGAATATGGATTCGTGGAGGCACCCTACCGTAAGATAGACAAAACCGACCCACAGAATCCGCGTGTTACCGACGAAGTTGTCTACATGACGGCGGATGAAGAGGATAATTATCACGTGGCGCAGGCATCGGCTCCGCTGGATGCCAACGGCTATTTTGCCCGTAACAATATTTCCGGACGTTTTGAGGAGGAGACGCAGGAGTATCCGAAGGCCATGTTCGATTATATGGACGTGTCGCCGAAGATGGTATTCTCTGTGGCGACGGCACTCATTCCGTTCCTGCAGAACGATGATGCCAACCGTGCGCTGATGGGTTCCAACATGCAGAGACAGGCCGTGCCGCTGCTCTTTACGGAGACCCCGGTGGTGGGCACCGGTATGGAGCCGAAGGCAGCCGTGGACTCGGGTGTCTGTGTGGTGGCGAAGAAAGCGGGTACCGTTGATTTCGTATCGGCGGATCTGATCAGGATGACTTATGATGACGGGGAGAAGGATGAATACCATCTGACCAAGTTCTCCCGCAGTAACCAGTCCAACTGCTACAACCAGAAGCCCATTGTTTTCAAGGGCAACCATGTGGCACAGGGCGAGGTGATCGCAGACGGCCCGTCCACAGAGGGCGGCGAGCTGGCGCTGGGTAAGAATCCGCTGATCGGATTCATGACCTGGGAAGGCTACAATTACGAGGATGCCGTGCTGCTCAGTGAGAGACTGGTACAGGAGGATGTTTATACCTCCGTACACATTGAAGAATATGAGGCAGAAGCACGCGACACCAAACTGGGGCCGGAAGAGATTACCAGAGATGTTCCCGGTGTGGGTGACGAGGCGTTGAAGGATCTGGATGACAGAGGTATCATCCGCATCGGTGCAGAAGTACGTGCCGGTGATATCCTGGTTGGTAAGGTAACTCCGAAGGGGGAGACCGAGCTGACTGCAGAGGAAAGACTGCTGCGTGCGATCTTCGGTGAGAAAGCAAGAGAAGTCAGGGATACATCCCTGAAAGTGCCTCACGGTGAATATGGTATTGTTGTGGATGCGAAAGTATTTACGAGGGAGAACGGCGACGAGCTTTCACCCGGCGTTAATCAGGCTGTCCGCATTTATATAGCACAGAAGAGAAAGATTTCCGTAGGAGATAAGATGGCCGGCCGTCATGGTAACAAGGGTGTGGTTTCCCGCGTGCTGCCGGTAGAGGATATGCCTTATCTGCCTAACGGCCGTCCGCTGGATATCGTGCTGAATCCTCTGGGCGTGCCTTCCCGTATGAATATCGGACAGGTGTTGGAGATTCATTTGTCTCTGGCTGCCAGGGCGCTTGGCTTTAACGTGGCGACGCCGGTGTTTGACGGTGCGAAGGAAGATGACATTGCAGATACTCTCAAACTTGCCAATGATTATGTCAATCTGGAATGGGAAGAATTTGAAGAGAAGCATAAGGATGATATTTCGGAAGAGATCATGCAGTATCTCTCCGATCACAGAGAACACCGCGAGGTATGGAAAGGTGTGGAGATTTCCAGTGATGGTAAGGTACGGCTGCGTGACGGACGGACAGGCGAGTATTTCGATTCGCCGGTTACGATCGGACACATGCATTATCTGAAACTGCATCATCTGGTAGACGATAAGATCCATGCGCGTTCTACGGGTCCATATTCGCTGGTAACGCAGCAGCCTCTGGGCGGTAAAGCGCAGTTCGGCGGCCAGCGTTTCGGTGAGATGGAGGTGTGGGCGCTGGAAGCATACGGTGCAGCCTACACGCTGCAGGAGATCCTGACAGTGAAATCCGACGATGTTGTCGGACGTGTCAAGACGTACGAAGCGATCATCAAAGGCGACAATATCCCGGAACCCGGTGTGCCGGAATCCTTCAAGGTGCTGCTCAAGGAGCTGCAGTCTCTGGGTCTGGATGTGAGAGTGCTTCGGGATGACCAAACAGAAGTTGAGATCATGGAAACGATCGATTACGGTGAGAACGACTACCGTTACGAGATCGAGGGTGACTCCAGAAACTATGACTATGAACAGGAATCTCTTGGTTCGATGGGATATCAGAAGCAGGAGTTTGACGAAGACAGCGGAGAGCTTGTGACCAGCGAAGAGGAAGAGGACTTTGCAGAAGAAGAGATGGACGCTGACTTTGTGGAGGAAGAGACGGAGATTTTTTAAGACCGGTATTCCGTTTTCGCATGAGCATCATGTTACCAGGGACGGGTGTACCTGGTAACATATAATCTGGAAGGAGCATGGTGATTGAAGATGTCAGATATGAAACAAGAAACTTATCAACCTATGACATTCGATGCTATTAAGATCGGATTGGCATCACCCGAGAAGATCAGAGAGTGGTCGCGGGGAGAGGTTACCAAACCTGAGACTATCAACTATAGAACATTGAAACCGGAAAAAGAAGGTCTTTTCTGTGAGAAGATTTTCGGACCCAGTAAGGACTGGGAGTGCCACTGCGGTAAGTATAAGAAGATCAGATATAAAGGTGTAGTCTGCGACCGATGCGGCGTGGAGGTGACCAAAGCCAGCGTCCGCAGAGAGCGTATGGGTCACATCGAGCTGGCAGCGCCGGTTTCCCATATCTGGTATTTTAAAGGTATTCCGAGCCGTATGGGTCTGATTCTTGACCTGTCTCCGCGTGTGCTGGAGAAGGTGCTGTATTTCGCTTCCTATATCGTGTTGGACGGCGGTGACAGTAATCTGGAGTATAAGCAGGTTCTCTCCGAGAAGGAGTACCAGGATGCCAGAGAGACCTGGGGCAATAAATTCCGTGTAGGCATGGGCGCTGAGGCCATCAAGGAGCTGCTGGAAGCCATCGATCTGGAGACGGAGGCGGTGGAGCTGAAAGAGGGGCTTCGTGATTCCACGGGTCAAAAGCGTGCCCGTATTATCAAAAGGTTGGAAGTGGTAGAAGCGTTCAGGGAGTCCGGCAATCAGCCGGAGTGGATGATCATGGATGCAATCCCGGTTATCCCGCCCGACTTACGTCCTATGGTACAGCTGGACGGCGGCCGTTTTGCCACCAGTGACCTGAATGACCTTTATAGAAGAATTATCAACAGAAATAACCGTTTGAAGAGACTGCTGGAGCTGGGTGCGCCGGATATCATTGTCCGCAACGAGAAGCGGATGCTGCAGGAGGCGGTGGACGCGCTGATCGACAACGGCAGGAGAGGCCGTCCGGTGACGGGACCGGGTAACAGAGCGCTCAAGTCCCTGTCCGATATGTTGAAAGGTAAGTCGGGACGTTTCCGTCAGAACCTTCTGGGTAAGCGTGTGGACTATTCCGGACGTTCCGTTATCGTGGTCGGGCCGGAGCTTAAGATCTACCAGTGCGGCCTGCCCAAGGAGATGGCCATCGAGCTGTTTAAACCTTTTGTGATGAAAGAACTGGTGTCCAGAGGCATTTCCCAGAATATCAAGAATGCCAAGAAGCTGGTGGAGCGGCTGGATACCCAGGTGTGGGATGTGCTGGAGGAAGTGATCAAAGAGCATCCGGTGATGCTGAACCGTGCTCCTACACTGCACAGACTCGGTATTCAGGCTTTTGAGCCGATCCTGGTAGAAGGTAAGGCGATTAAGCTGCATCCCCTCGTATGTACGGCATTTAACGCCGACTTCGACGGTGACCAGATGGCGGTTCATCTGCCGCTGTCCGTGGAAGCGCAGGCGGAGTGCAGATTCCTTCTGCTTTCTCCGAACAACCTGTTGAAGCCCTCCGATGGCGGACCGGTGGCGGTTCCGTCTCAGGATATGGTGCTGGGTATATACTACCTGACGCAGGAAAGGCCGGGGGCAACGGGAGAAGGCAAGTTCTTTAAGAATGTAAATGAGGCTATTCTGGCGTATGAAAATGGGGCATGTACCCTGCATACGAGAATTACGGTGAGAGTGAGCAAACAGACGCCGGACGGTGAGACTGTGAGCGGTAATGTGGAGTCCACGCTGGGAAGATTCCTTTTTAACGAGATCCTGCCTCAGGATCTGGGCTATGTGGACAGAACCAATCCGGAAGATCTGTTGAAACTGGAAGTAGACTTCCATGTAGGTAAGAAACAGCTGAAACAGATTCTGGAGAAGGTTATTAACATCCATGGTGCGGTGAGAACCGCCGAAGTGCTTGATCTGATCAAGTCTACAGGTTACAAGTATTCCACCAGGGCGGCGATGACGGTTTCCATTTCCGACATGACCGTGCCGGCAAGAAAGGCCGAGATGCTGGAGGAAGCGCAGGCAACGGTTGACAAGATCTCCATGAATTTCAGACGTGGTCTGATTACGGAGGAAGAGAGATACCGTGCGGTGGTGGAGACATGGAACGAGACGGATAAGGAGCTGACGGAGGTGCTTCTGTCCGGACTGGATAAATATAATAATATCTACATGATGGCGGATTCCGGAGCCCGTGGTTCCAACCAGCAGATCAAACAGCTGGCCGGTATGCGCGGACTGATGGCGGATACCACAGGACGGACGATTGAGCTGCCCATCAAGTCCAATTTCCGTGAAGGGCTGGACGTACTGGAGTACTTCATGTCTGCCCATGGAGCACGTAAGGGACTTTCCGACACGGCGCTGCGAACAGCTGACTCCGGTTATCTGACCAGACGTATGGTTGACGTATCTCAGGAGCTGATCATCCGCGAGACCGACTGCTGTGAGGGCAGGGAAGAGATTCCGGGTATCGTGGTGAAGGCGTTCATGGACGGCAAGGAGACCATCGAAGGCCTGGGAGACAGAATTACAGGACGCTTTTCCTGTGAAGATATCAAGGACAAAGACGGCAGAATGATCGTGAAGAGAAATCACATGATCACACCCGCCCGTGCAGCCAGGATTCTGAGCGCCGGTATCAATGAAAAGGGTGAGCCGATCGAGGAAGTGAAGATCCGTACGATCCTGACATGTCGTTCCCATGTGGGAATCTGTGCGAAATGTTACGGCGCCAACATGGCTACCGGCGAAGCGGTGCAGGTGGGTGAAGCTGTCGGCATCATCGCGGCACAGTCCATTGGTGAGCCGGGTACACAGCTGACCATGCGTACCTTCCATACGGGCGGTGTGGCAGGTGACGATATTACGCAGGGTCTTCCCCGTGTAGAGGAGCTTTTCGAGGCGCGTAAGCCGAAGGGTCTGGCGATCATCGCAGAATTCGGCGGTGTGGCGACCATTAAAGATACGAAGAAGAAGCGAGAGATCGTGATCACCAACAACGAGACCGGGGAGTCAAAGACGTATCTGATCTCCTACGGATCCAGGATCAAGATTATGGACGGGGCCGTGCTGGAGGCCGGCGACGAGCTGACAGAAGGTAGTGTGAACCCCCATGACCTGTTGAAGATCAAGGGGATCCGTGCGGTGCAGGATTATATGCTGCGCGAGGTACAGAGAGTGTACCGTCTGCAGGGTGTTGATATCGCCGACAAGCATATCGAGGTGATCGTGCGCCAGATGCTTAAGAAAGTCCGCATCGAGAACAGCGGCGACACGGATTTCCTGCCGGGTACACTGGTGGATGTGCTGGATTATGAGGACATGAACGAGGAACTTTTCAAAGAAGGCAAAGAGCTGGCGGAGGGCAAGCAGATTCTGCTCGGTATCACCAAGGCAGCGCTGGCAACCGATTCCTTCCTGTCCGCAGCGTCCTTCCAGGAGACCACAAAGGTGTTGACGGAGGCGGCGATCAAGGGTAAGGTAGATTCCCTGATCGGTCTGAAAGAGAACGTTATCATCGGTAAGCTGATCCCGGCCGGTACCGGTATGAAGCGCTACCGTGATACACGGTTGAGCACGGATGAGAATCTTCTGAGCCGTCTGGCGGCGGAGAAGGAGATGCGGTTTGATGACGGATTTATCAGAAGACCGAGGTTTGACTTCTCAATGCGTTCAGATGAGACCGAGGAAGAAGATGAGCTGATCGATGCTGAGACGGATGCAATGGAACTGGATGAGGAACTGGATCTTGACGAGGAGCTGGATGAAGCGGAAGACTTCGATGAGGCTGAGGCGTTAGAGGAAGCTGAGGCGGAGATGGAAGTTGTGGAGTAAGGATTCCGGTCAGTATCAGGGTTTTTAAGCGATTTTACAGAAAAATAGGTTGACAATGCATTCACATGCAAGTATACTAATTTAGTGCGTGTGAATGCATTTTTTTGTGTTGCACGCAGTAGGTTCATTTATTACAACAGGAGGTGAAAAGAATGCCAACATTTAACCAGTTAGTTAGAAAAGGACGTCAGACATCTGTAAAGAAGTCAACCGCACCGGCTTTGTTGAAAGGTTACAACTCCCTTCACAAGACAGCGATCGATACTTCTTCTCCGCAGAAGAGAGGTGTCTGCACAGCTGTTAAGACAGCAACTCCTAAGAAGCCTAACTCAGCGCTGAGAAAGATCGCCAGAGTTCGTCTTTCCAACGGAATCGAAGTGACAAGCTACATTCCGGGCGAAGGTCATAACCTGCAGGAGCACAGTGTTGTGCTGATCCGCGGCGGAAGAGTAAAAGACTTACCTGGTACAAGATACCATATTATCAGAGGTACTCTTGATACAGCTGGTGTTGCTAACAGACGGCAGGCTCGTTCCAAGTACGGCGCCAAGAGACCTAAAGCAGGCAAATAGGTTGCGCAGAGTTTTAGGTTGTGAATTTCAGGACCACAAACAGAACTAATTTAGTGTTGGGATTCTTATGAAACAGCAGGCGGCGTATGCCGCTGACCGTAGAAAACCGCACGGACACATTGAATTAGAGGACACATGTGAGTACCGATGAATTATTAATGATAATAAGGAGGGAAGAAACGTGCCACGTAAAGGACATATTGCAAAAAGAGATGTATTGGCAGATCCTTTATACAATAACAAGGTGGTTACCAAACTGATCAACAATATCATGTTGGACGGTAAGAAAGGTGTAGCCCAGAAGATTGTATACGGAGCATTTGCCCGCGTAGAGAATAAGGCAGGTAAGCCGGCACTTGACGTTTTCGAGGAGGCTATGAACAACATCATGCCTGTTCTGGAGGTTAAGGCAAGACGTATCGGTGGTGCAACCTATCAGGTGCCGATCGAAGTACGTCCGGACAGACGTCAGGCTCTTGGACTTCGTTGGCTGGTAATGTTTTCTCGTAAGAGAGGCGAGAAGACCATGGAAGAGAGACTTGCCAATGAGATTTTGGATGCGTCTAACAATACCGGCGCAGCCGTTAAGAGAAAAGAAGACATGCACAAGATGGCAGAGGCCAACAAGGCATTTGCACATTACCGCTTCTAAGCTCTTTCTATTGTGTTTTGAATTATCATAAGGAGGAAAAAACCTTGGCTGGAAGAGAATATCCGTTAGAGAGAACCAGAAATATAGGTATCATGGCTCATATCGATGCCGGTAAGACCACATTGTCAGAGCGTATCCTGTATTACACTGGTGTTAACTATAAGATCGGTGACACTCATGAAGGCACTGCTACCATGGACTGGATGGAGCAGGAGCAGGAAAGAGGTATCACGATCACATCGGCCGCTACGACATGCCACTGGACCTTGGAAGAGAACTGCAAACCCAAGCCGGGCGCGTTGGAGCACCGTATCAATATCATCGACACTCCCGGTCACGTTGACTTCACGGTAGAAGTTGAGCGTTCCCTCCGTGTACTGGATGGCGCTGTAGGCGTGTTCTGTGCAAAGGGTGGTGTTGAGCCGCAGTCAGAAAACGTGTGGCGGCAGGCTGATACCTACAATGTTCCGAGAATGGCGTTCATCAACAAGATGGACATTCTGGGCGCTAATTTCTTTGGCGCAGTAGAACAGATTCGGACAAGACTGGGTAAAAATGCGATTATTCTTCAGTTACCGATCGGTAAGGAAGACGAGTTTAAGGGAATCATCGATCTTTTTGAGATGAAAGCCTATATTTATAATGATGATAAGGGAGAAGATATCTCGATCACAGATATCCCGGAGGATATGGCGGATGACGCTGAACTCTATCATGATGAACTGGTAGAGAAGATCTGTGAGCTGGATGACGACCTTACCATGATGTATCTGGAGGGCGAGGAGCCTTCTGTAGATCAGTTGAAAGCGGCGCTGCGCCGTGGTACGTGTGAGTGTACGGCAGTACCTGTATGCTGTGGTTCCGCATACAGGAATAAAGGTGTTCAGAAGCTTCTGGATGCTGTTCTGGAGTTCATGCCGGCGCCTACAGATATCCCTGCGATCAAGGGTGTGGACAGCGACGGCAACGAGGTGGAGAGACATTCTTCCGATGAGGAGCCTTTCTCCGCACTGGCATTCAAGATCATGGCCGATCCGTTTGTCGGCAAACTGGCATTCTTCCGTGTGTATTCCGGAACGATCAACTCCGGTTCCTATGTGTTGAATGCGACAAAGAACAAGAAAGAGCGTGTGGGACGTATCCTGCAGATGCATGCCAACAAGAGAGCAGAGCTGGATAAAGTATATTCCGGTGATATTGCTGCGGCAGTAGGGTTTAAGATCACTACAACCGGTGATACTATTTGTGATGAGCAGCATCCTGTTATTCTGGAATCCATGGAATTCCCAGAGCCGGTTATCGAATTGGCGATCGAGCCTAAGACCAAGGCTGGTCAGGGTAAGATGGGTGAAGCTTTGGCAAAACTTGCTGAAGAAGATCCTACGTTCCGTGCACACACGGATCACGAGACGGGTCAGACCATCATCGCAGGTATGGGTGAGCTGCATCTGGAGATCATCGTTGACCGTCTGCTTCGTGAGTACAAGGTAGAGGCTAATGTGGGTGCACCGCAGGTTGCTTACAAAGAGAGTTTTACGAAGCCTGTCGATCAGGAATACAAATATGCGAAACAGTCCGGCGGTCGTGGACAGTACGGACACTGTAAAGTTAAATTCGAGCCCATGGATCCGAACGGCGAAGAGACCTTCAAGTTTGAGACCAGCGTGGTAGGCGGTGCGATTCCGAAGGAATATATCCCCGCTGTTGGCGAAGGTATTGAAGAGGCTTCCAGAGCGGGTGTTCTGGGTGGATTCCCGGTACTTGGCGTTCACGCTAACGTATATGACGGTTCCTACCATGAGGTGGACTCCTCTGAGATGGCGTTCCACATCGCAGGTTCCATGTGCTTCAAGGAAGCCATGAAGAAAGCAGGTCCAGTTCTGCTTGAGCCGATCATGAAAGTGGAAGTGACCATGCCTGAAGAGTATATGGGTGACGTAATCGGTGATATCAATTCCCGTCGCGGACGTATCGAAGGTATGGAAGATATCGGCGGCGGCAAGATGGTGAAAGGTTATGTACCGCTTGCTGAGATGTTCGGTTACTCCACAGACCTGCGTTCCAAGACACAGGGCCGCGGTAACTACTCGATGTTCTTCGAGAAGTACGAGCAGGTGCCGAAGAGCGTGCAAGAAAAAGTTCTGGCAGCCAAGGCAAAATAAAGTGTGAAGAAACTTTATCTT
Organism: uncultured Lachnospiraceae bacterium; assembly: GCA_910578115.1. Lineage (GTDB taxonomy): Bacteria > Bacillota > Clostridia > Lachnospirales > Lachnospiraceae > UBA3282. The sequence goes on from CAJTPO010000017.1 coordinate 91,005, forward strand.
GAGAAAAAGTTTTGACAGCTAAGGCAAAATAAAAGATGAAGGAACTTTATCTTGAGAAAAAAGTTTTGGCAGCTGAGGCAAAACAGAAGGCAGGTAAAAACAAAGGATTTTGTGTAAAAACGAAATAATGCTTGAAAATCTTGGCAATCTTTAATATAATCAAAGATAGCTGATTGAACAGAACAATTTTAAATTTATCTAGTTTTTAAGGAGGACTTTAAAAATGGCTAAGGCTAAGTTTGAAAGAAACAAACCACATTGTAATATCGGCACCATTGGTCACGTTGACCATGGTAAGACGACATTGACAGCAGCGATCACAAAAGTACTTTCCGAGAGAGTTGCAGGTAACACTGCTACAGATTTCGAGAACATCGATAAGGCTCCGGAAGAGAGAGAAAGAGGTATCACAATCTCTACAGCTCACGTTGAGTACGAGACAGATAAGAGACATTACGCACACGTTGACTGCCCTGGACATGCTGACTACGTTAAGAACATGATCACAGGTGCTGCTCAGATGGATGGCGCTATCCTTGTTGTAGCTGCTACAGATGGTGTTATGGCTCAGACCAAAGAGCACATCCTTCTGTCCCGTCAGGTAGGCGTTCCTTATATCGTAGTATTCATGAACAAGTGCGATATGGTAGACGATCCTGAGCTGCTTGAGCTGGTTGAGATGGAGATCACAGAGCAGTTGGAAGAGTATGAGTTCACAGATTGCCCGATCGTTAAGGGTTCCGCGCTGAAAGCTCTGGAAGATCCCAGCAGCGAGTGGGGCGACAAGATCATGGAGCTGATGAGCACAGTTGATGAGTATATTCCGGATCCTCAGCGTGACACAGATAAGCCGTTCCTTATGCCTGTCGAGGACGTATTCTCCATCACAGGCCGTGGTACCGTTGCTACAGGTAGAGTAGAGCGTGGTACACTGCACATGTCTGATGATGTTGAGATCATCGGTGTTAAGGAAGAGACACAGAAGTCTGTTGTAACAGGTATCGAGATGTTCCGTAAGCTGCTGGATGAGGCACAGGCTGGTGATAACATCGGTGTTCTGCTTCGTGGTATCCAGAGAACTGATATCGAAAGAGGACAGGTTCTTGCTAAACCCGGTTCTGTAACCTGCCACAGAAAATTTACGGCTCAGGTTTACGTATTGACGAAAGACGAGGGTGGTCGTCATACTCCTTTCTTCAATAACTACAGACCGCAGTTCTATTTTAGAACAACTGATATCACAGGTGTTTGTAACCTTCCTGAAGGCACAGAGATGTGCATGCCTGGTGATAACGTAGAGATGAGCATCGAGCTGATTCATCCGATCGCTATGGAGCAGGGTCTTACGTTTGCTATTCGTGAGGGTGGCAGAACTGTTGGGTCTGGTCGTGTGGCTACGATTATTGAGTAATCGAAAATTCATTGAATTTATGGGACTTTCCGAGGTTTCTCGGAAAGTCCTTTTTTCGATGTTTGGTGGGATTGATAAGTCGTGATAACAGAATGATAACAAAAGTTCGCTAATTGAGCAGTTCCTTATTTCTTTCTATATATTCTTTCCATATAGCTTCTCGGTCTTTCTGATGTGTGTTCTCATATTTTTCGGTATACTCGTCATGGAGCGCTTTTAGCTGATCCATAAGTGGCGTGTCAGCAGGCAGTTTCCCTCTGCGGATACGGGCATATAGCCTGTTATATGATTTTGTGAATTCCGTATGAATCGGATGGCTGAATAATTTTTCCTTATAGGATTTCCGGCTGGCGTACTCATTACAGGTAGTGGAAGTGTCTCTGTATATTCTTGTGCAGTATTCTTGGTTGGAAGTATACTTCACACGAAAATATCCATTACATAGTCTGCATTTTTTGATAACGAGTTCATCTTCAAGAAGTAGTCTAATGCCTATACATAAGAACTGTTTGAATGATGTAATAGGGTATTTCCCGATTGCATTATCTGTAATAAGGTTAGAGGCATGGTTTAAATACTCTATCCAATCTTTTGTATTGGAATGGGTATCTGTATGGGTATGAATGTCAGGCAGAAAAGTTTCTTTTATTTCCATAGCGGATAATGCATCCGATTGAAAATCCTGTTTACTAGCATACAGGCAATAAGAATGGTATATTTCAGCTATTGTACTGCTAGGCAGTTGTACATCTTGTTTTGACGGCGCTATGATAACCGCATCTAAATAATCTCTTGCTTGCGTACATAAAGTCTCAAGACTGCCAACTTCTTTGGATAATAGTTTGGCGGCTTGAAGTAGCTCCGTATCGGCTGGTTTTCCGGCTTGCTGATAGCAAGTGAGCATTACCATATGAAATAAAGGATACAGATAAGACAGTGCCGGGTGTTTTTCAAAGCAGGACTGTAATATTGGCATGATTTGCTCGGTAGAAGCTTCGATATCTTTTAGTGTGTGTTCGCAGCAATATACATTGAAGGCTTCTTCGTCAAAGGTGCAGTTAATGCCAAGTAACGGCAAAACAGACTTCAATTTCTGAAATGCCACAACAGCGGATTCTTTTTCCGGCATATCATAATCGAGAATTTCCATAATGCCGGTGTGGATAGCCGCTTTTTTTATAAAGCTGGCAGTCCCGCTTTTGTGAGTATTCTCATCATCATAAATGGTAGAAAGAGTTTCTTCGTGAGTATGGCGGTTAATACTGTAGGTTGCAACATTAAAGTGAAAATCATTTTTGATGATGTTCGGCGAATATAAATTCATACTTAAAATTCCTTTCTATCAGATGAACGGCGTAAAATAGCCTCTCTGAAATGCATTTCTTTTCTTATAGATACAATACTATCACAAGACAAAAAGGAAATCAATAAAATTATCTTGACAAATATCCTGTGTTGTTTTATCATAGAGAACAAGTCAAGATAAATTTAATACAAAAATGAAAACTTGACAATATACAGCGTCAGTGCGGGAGGAGGGAGGTAGATGAATAACAATTATATGGTAACGGCACAGGATGTCGTTGATATGCTTGGCGTTTCTAAGGGACACGCATATAAGATTATCAGACAGTTGAACAAAGAACTGGAAGATAGCGGCTATATTGTCGTGTCAGGCAAGATTCCCAGAGCATATTGGGACAAGAAGTTTTACGGGTATCAAAGTGGAGTGACAACAGCGTAACAGGAAGTCGGCATATCATTCAGATAGATAGGATATGCGGATAAAATGAAATGCGAATTTAAAGGCAGTTCTGCGGGATTGATTATATGACAAACCACAGACTGCCCCGAGAAGAAAGGAGATTTTATGTCAGTCTATAAAGATGAGCAGAGGGGAACATGGTATTGTATGTTTCGTTACAACGATTGGACGGGCAGACAGAAACAAAAATGCAAAAGAGGTTTTAAAACAAAAAGAGAAGCAAAAGAGTATGAAGAACAGTTTATGCACACAACAGAAGCAGATATGAATATGAAGGTTGGGGCTTTTGTTGAGACTTATTTCAGGGATAAGCAGGGTGAATTGAAGGAACGGTCAATCAAAAATAAGAGATATATGATTGAACGGCATATTCTTCCGTATTTTGAACAAAAGTCTATGAATGAAATTACACCGGCAGACATTATCCAGTGGCAGAACAAAATGCGGGAGGCAGGATATTCGCAGACATACCTGCGGATGCTTCAGAATCAGATGACAGCATTATTTACTCACGCTTCCAACATCTACAATCTGACAAACAATCCCTGCAAGAAAGTAAAGAAAATGGGGAAGTCAGATGCGGATAAAATGGATTTCTGGACTTATGAGGAGTATCAGCAGTTCATTAATACGATTGAGGTGGGAAGCAGATATTATGTGCTGTTTGAGATTCTATTTTGGACGGGGATGCGCATCGGAGAATTACTTGCGTTGTTTAAAAGTGACGTTAATTTTCAGGAGAACAAAATATCCATTTCAAAAACCTATTACCGGGCTGAAGGAAAAGATGTCATCACAACGCCTAAGACGGAACAGTCGGTCAGAACAATAGACATACCGGAATTTTTAACACAGGAGATAAAGGAATATTGTAATAAACTATATGAGTTTCCTGATAGCGAAAGATTGTTTCCAATCGTAGGAGAAGCTGTGCAGCATAAGATGGTACGGCATATTCAAAGAGCTGGGGTAAAAAAGATTAGGGTACACGACTTAAGACATTCAGCATGTGCGTATCTTGCGCATCAGGGAGTGGCGCCTATGGTTATTAAGGAACGCATGGGACATAAGGATATTAAGATTACCTTGAATACATATGGGCATTTATATCCTAACGAACAGAAAAAAGTTGCGGATATGCTGAACCGAAAGCGGAATGAAGCATCAAGTGAAAATGCCCCTGCTGGTAACAGGGACATTTCAGGTACAGATTGAATTGGTGGAACAATTTAATCCGTGACATAAAAAGGACAAGCCCTTCTATGAAAATCTTGCAAATTTATTATAGCAGAGGCTTGTCCTGATGAAAAGAAGTTTTAGAGATAAACATGAAATCAGGAGGGCATTTATTATGCAGAAATTTAAAAGCAACACAAGAATAATTATCGGCGTGGATCATGGATATGGAAACATGAAAACCGCACACAGAGTATTTCGGGCAGGCGTGGAATGTATGGAGGACGAACCGATTGTCAGTAAAAATTTCGTGAAATATAAGGACAAATTTTATGTGATTGGGGAGTCGCACTTGGTATATCAGGGCAATAAAACGGATTCCGAGGATTTTTATATTCTGACACTTGCGGCATTGGCAGAGGAATTGAAGTTCAGAGGGCTGCATGAAGCAAATGTGACATTGGCGGCTGGACTTCCACTTGCATGGATGAAAAGTCAGGGCGCAGACTTTAAGCGCTATCTGATGAAAGAACAGGAACTGCATTTTGAGTTCCGAAAAGAGAGATATCATGTGCATTTGTGCGGCGTAGAAATATTTCCACAGGGATTTGCGGCTGTTGTCAATTTAGGTGCGATGTTGGGAATGAATATGCTGGCGGATATTGGGAACGGAACCATGAACGTGATGCAGATTATTGACAACAAACCGTTGAAAAAAAGTCTTGTAACGGATAAATTCGGCGCAGGTATCTGTATGAAAGAGATACAGAAAGAATTGTCAAAGGAAAGCGGTGAGGATATTCCCGAAATGTTGATTGAACCGCTTCTGCGGAAAGGTTTGCAGGGAAGAACAGATAATATCGCTAAGAAAGTAGAGTATATTGCAAAAAAGTATACGGAAAATATCAGAAAGCGTTTGACAGACTATGGATATAAGGAAGAACTGGTACACCTGTATGTGATTGGCGGAGGCGGCTGTCTGCTTCAGAATTATTCGGATTTAGGAGAGAAGGCAGGAGTGACTTTTATTACGGATATTTGTGCCAATGCAAAGGGATATGAAATTTTGGCAGAGAAGAAATTGCGCAGATAGATTGCATTGTTTCTATATCCGATAAGATATAGATTGATTTGTGGGAAAGGAATAAATTTTATGAGAGGAACATATCGCTGTACCAATGTAAAATTCTGCATGGAAGATGAGAACCAGCGCAGGGCATGGGAATATCTGCATGGGTTGAACCGTAGGGATGGTTCTTATGGAAAAGTGCTTGCAGATGCGCTTATTGCAGTGATAGGCAGTCAAAGTAATTTGCAAAATGCGATGAGGAAACGGTTTTCAGGTAAACAGTGTGAAGACTCAGGAGACGAGATTAAGGAGTTTGCAAATAAAGTTGCGGAGGTGGTGTTAGAAGGTATAACCGATTATTTTGCCGACAAAGCTGTTTTTCAAGGTACAAAACAAAGACTTGATGAAACGCAAGTATCCAAACCGGAGCCGGAAGAGGAGATTGCAGAAGATATGTTGGATTTTGCTTTTTCAATGGGAGAGTAGCTTGCAAAAGAATAGAGTGTAAATGGTACCGAGTTGGCACCCGATTAATGGGGTAAAGTGATTTTGGGTGCCAATTAGGAACCGTATAAGGAGCAGGATGGCAGAAGCTTTTCTGTTTACAAAAAATGAAGCGCGGGCGCAGAGATAGAAAATATGCAATAATGACCCTTGGAAAATTTGCTAAAAAGTAGAATATCAAGCACTGGATTCGGATATCCAAATAGCGATTTTGCAACGTTTACACATTTGCAAATTGGATATCCAATCCGCTTGCTGCTTGTAGGGGAAAAATCCCCTAACCCCTTATGAAATACATATAGAACGGAATGCAGAGCAAGAAAACAATGGTATCAATTTTTAGTCAATCTATGGAACGATGGAGGTTGAAAATGGAAAAACGAAATCGAAAGAATCAGCTTATTTTACGCCTGAGTGATGATGAGAAGTATATTTTAGATGCCAAATGTAAAAATGCAGAGTACAGGAA
>CAJTPO010000018.1 GCA_910578115.1 uncultured Lachnospiraceae bacterium
GAAACTGTCTGCTACAAAATCGGCGGCACCTACTATGAAGTGTCTACCTCCTGCGGCGGCTCGGAACGGCTCCGCGACAAGATGATACGGCTCATAAAATCGGAAACCGTCAAACCGCCCAATGACAAACAGGGATAAATGCGCTATAATGAATTTAGCACTACTGTTTGTCGGGCGTTCATTACAGGAGGAATGAACATATGACAGCAAATACATATAAGCCCGGACAGATAACAGCATTATACGCCCGTCTTTCGCAGGAAGATACGTTAGAGGGCGACAGCAACAGCATTGTGAACCAGAAAGCAGTCCTCTCCAGATATGCGGCGGACAACGGCTTTTCCAATCCCGTTTTCTTCATTGATGACGGCGTATCGGGCGTGACGTTTGACAGACTAAATTTTAACCGCATGATTACAGAGATTGAAGCGGGAAACGTGACGGGAAACGGGAAAGTGGATATTGTTTTCAACTTTGTAGGTGAACTCAATTTTCTTTCTGTCATGCAACCGAAACGGCAAGGCGCATAGAAACTTGAAAAGGCGGTACAGCCCTTGTAATCGGGGCTATACCGCCTAATCTGAAATTACTTCCCTCTAACCGTAAACATTTCTCTTTTGTGGGTTTTCTCACAAAGGTGTTACGGATACTGATTGTTTTTTTCAAATAATCTGTAAATTGCTTTTCCACACCGGCGGCGTCACCATTTTTCAACGCTTCGCAGAACATATTTACTGCATCACCGTCTTTTTGCGTATTTTCCCGAAAAAGTTTCATAATCTGCCCGGTAAACAGTTTCCGTATTTCCATATTTGGGATCACCAACCGAAACATATTCCCGTCCGGCTTCCCCTGCTGAGTCAGATAACCGGTGCTGAATAAAACACTCCAGACATTATCGATAGAATCGTACAATTCTTTATAGGTCAATTCCTGATGGATTTCCCTAGTTACAGCTTCCCCGGCGATCAGCTGCTCAACTGCCCGCTTTGTTGTTCCTGCATCCGCCATTTGGATGAAACGGCGGACAATATCGTTACCGCTGGTGTTTGCCCAAAAGTTGCTGGGAGCTGCCGTTTTATCAGCACGAAGCTTATCGCAGTAACAGATCACGTCCCAGGGACAATATATATCCGTGTTCCCAAAACGGTATCCGTCATACCATTCCTTCACTGTGTCATATGCTTCAGAAAGTTCATAGTATTCCAGAAGCTGCTGTACCTCATTGTCCGCAAAGCTAAAATGTTCATCAAACTGCACATCGGCAATCGTCATAATCTTGAGATTGTTTAACCCTGTAAAGATACTTTCTTTGGCAATGCGCAGGCAGCCTGTAAGTACAGCAAAGTACATATATTCGTTCGTTTTTAAAGCATTTCCAAATATCCTGCGGATCAGAGATACCATCTGATCATAATAACCCTTTTCATTTGCTTTCGCTAACGGCACATCATATTCATCAATCAGAATAACAACTTTTCTGCCATAATATTTGTTTAAAAGCATGGATAAGGTTTTCATGCTTCCCGTCAGCACCGCTTCCGACATGGAAAAGATGTCTGCATCCCCTGCGTCAATCGTGGTCAGCTGCTCATACATCTTTTTTTCTTTGGCTGTAAGCTGTTCGCTCTCCAACAGGAACTGAAACCGCATAGCCTCATTGCCGATCACTGAATGCAGCATGGAATAAGCCGATGCAAAGTCGTCTCCCTCCACATCTTTCAGGCTGACAGATATCACCGGAAATTTTCCCATATATTCTTCGCACAGCTTAGTTTCCTTCGAAATCGCCAACCCGTCAAATACCTCATGGCTGCTGCCGATTTCGAAAAAAGTCTTTAGCATACTGATATTCAAAGATTTGCCAAACCGCCTGGGGCGTGTAAAAAGGTTTACTTTCCCCCAATTTTGAAGCAGATCTGCAATCAAACCTGTTTTGTCAATATAATAAAATCCCTCCGTCCGGATTTCCACGAAATTTTCAATTCCTACAGGAAGTTTCAGTTTAAAATCATCCATATGCGAGAATCTCCTTCTTCATTGCTGCCGGTTTTTAGTTTCCTGTTTCAATTTCCTTCTGTCGCAGGACGTGAACATCTTTTATTCATTCTAGCATTCACTTTTGCCAAAAGCAACCTGGCGCAGTGAATGATTCTTGTCTGTATTTTTGTGAAAAAATGGTTTCTGCCCCCAAAGACGAAAACGACATTTTGGAGAATAAATTAATGTCTGTTCCGACAGGCTTGATTTGCGCGGCGGATGATTATATGTTACCATTTACATATCATGTAGGAAGAATTGAAAAACAATAGACAGAGCACTGCATATCGGCTTGTCAAAAGTTATAAAGACTTCCATAATAGTATATACAGTTATAAAAAGTTATAAAAAGCTATAAAACTAATTTGATGTTATAAAAAGTTATAAAAAGTTATAAAAATCATAAAAGCATAAACGAAGCAGACTGAGGAGTCGTGTTATGAATAATCCATTTACTCTGTCCTTTGGAAAGAAACCATTACAATATGTATCGCGAATTTCTCAGAACAGCGAGATTCTGGAAAATTTTACAGCGACAGAGCCGTCTAATCAAATCTATATGATCACGGGGGTTCGAGGCTCGGGCAAGACTGTTATGATGGCTGGCATTGCCGGTGAACTTATGGAGAAAGAGGAGTGGGTTGTGGTAGAATTGAATCCAACAAGAGATCTTTTGCAGAGTCTGGCCGGTAAATTATACAGCCTGCCGGAAATGCATGCGCACTTTGTACAGGCGAGGATCGATCTTACGGTTTTGGGGCTGAATGTATCGTTGGAAAATGCGGTTCCCGTGACGGATATCGAGAGCGCGATCGCATTGATGCTGGATGAACTCCGGAAGAAACGTAAAAGACTGCTGATCACGGTAGACGAAGTTACAAATTGTGACTCTGTCAGAGTGTTTGCCAGTTCTTTTCAGATTTTTTTACGGCAGGAGTATCCGATTTTTCTGTTGATGACAGGATTGTATGATAATATCTATGACCTGCAGAATGCGGATGCACTGACATTCTTATACAGAGCGCCCAAGATGGTGCTGGAACCGCTGAATTATACTGCGATCAGAAAACGGTATATGGACATATTTGAGCTGGACGTGGAAGCGGCCGGGAAAATGGCCGGATTGACGAAAGGCTATCCGTTTGCATTTCAGGTATTGGGCTATCTGCGTTGGGAGAATAGAACGGTAAAGTCTTTGGAAGAGATTCTGCCGGAATACGACCAGTATCTGGAAGAATATGTTTATGGAAAGATCTGGTCGGAACTTTCTGATCTGGACAGACAGGTTTTGATCAGAATGTCCACAGGCGGCGAGACGAAAGTCAAGAATATCAGGGAAGGTATCGGGATGAAACCGGAGCAGTTCTCGGTGTACAGGGATCGTTTGAAAAGAAAAGGGGTTCTCGATACGAGTAAATATGGGGAGGTATCTTTTGTTCTGCCAAGATTTGCGGAATTTGTTTTAATGAGAATCCTCTGAATGAAAAATAAGACAAACCTGATTAAGAAAGTGAAAAAATGTGATAAGCTAAATAGAAAGCAGATGAATGCGTATGGTACAGGGAGGCGCGATATAATGGGAATCTATCTGAATCCGGGCAACAGGGGGTTCTGGCAGTCAATCCGTTCCGAAATCTATGTGGATAAGACGGGACTGATCGCGAAGACGAACCAGTATTTGAATACGGAACAGTAATATATCTGTGGCAGCAGGCCGAGACGCTTCGGAAAGTCCATGGCGCTTAAGATGCCTGCGGCTTATTACAGCCGCGGTTGTGATTCCGGGGAATTATTCAAGGGATTTTAGATAGAAAAAGTGGAGACTTTCATGGGGCATCTAAACCGGTAGGAGGTTATCTTTTTGAACATGCAGCAGTTTCTGATCAGGACAGGGGAAGAGGATGTAACGGAATATTTGGAGAGGATTGTGTAATGCGGGAAAGACAGGAGTGTGAGGATCTGCAGAAGCAATATCTTGATTTCCTGCGGAACCTGTTAAAGGATCAGCCTTATGTCGCGTTGGCGTATATGACGGGAATCCTGCCGCTGCCACATACGGACAAGCCGGCGCTGGTGGTGGAACTGAAATATGATAAAACGGCCGATGCTGCGATCAGGCAGATCAAAGACCGGCAGTATACGCAGGTATTTGACGGATATCGCGGAGAAATCCTGCTCACGGAGATCAACTATAACAGCGGGGACAAAGATAACCCCCAAAGCTGTGTGATAGAAAAATTGAAAAACAACAGGGAATTATTTAGAAGGAGGAAGCGACAGCTATGTGGCAGTTTACATTTCCGTTTTTCCTGATCGCACTTTTTATTTTCGTGGGGATCATGGTGCGTGATGCCAGAACTTTATGGAGCGGGTTTTCCTTTTTCTGGCTGATGCTGTGGTCGGCGGTGACTTTATTCCTGTTTCTGTCCGAATACGCGGCAAGTCTGATGACAAATGACGTTATAATCGGTATCCTGCTCTTCCTGATCATCCTGGCGGTGGGCAGTATCGTGGCCTTTCCGGCGGTCCTGATCCTGGTGTTTTTTGTGGAAGGCATCAGAGTGATCAGACATGAGGGGGCCAAACTGTCGAATCTGCTGTCTCTTCTGTTTTCCTTTCTGCTGTATGGTTATCTGGCGATCTGGCCGGCGGTCGGTAACTTGAAGAAGAATACGCCCGGCACGATGTTCTATATGATCGTCAGTTTTGCAGCAGTCTATGTATTGTCGTTGATGGCCATCTATTGTCTGTCGGCCGTTCTCAATCTCATCCATTTGAAAAAAAGAAGAAACGCGGACTATATTGTGGTACTGGGGTGCGGGATCGCGGGGGAAAAGGTAACGCCGCTGCTGGCGGCGCGGGTTGACAGGGGGATAGCGCTGCTGCGGTGCAACCCGAAAGCCGTGCTGATCATGTCCGGCGGGCAGGGACCGGGCGAGAAGATACCGGAAAGTGAAGCGATGGCGGATTACGCGATCGAACAGGGAGTGGACGCCGCCAGGATCATCAGAGAGCAGAGATCTGTATCAACCCAGGAAAATCTGCAGTTTTCCCGGGAACTGATGGCAGGGGAGAAGCCAAAGATCATCTTGGTCACAACGGCATACCATGTATTCCGCTCTCTGCTTCTGGCGCGGCGGCAGGGGATAAAGTGCGTGGGATTCGGCGCCAGAACCAAATGGTATTTTACGCTGAATGCCCTGCTCCGCGAGTTTATCGGCTATCTGCACCTGACACGCAAAAGACATGTGATTGTGGTTGGCGTGGTGACGGGATTTGTGGTGATCGCTAATCTTCTGTGATAACAGCTCGACTTCTAACTCTCCCATAATTGCCAATATAATTACAAATAATATGGAATAAATTATGGTACCTGGTTTGGATTATTTTTATAATAAAGGCTACAGAAAGCGAAGGACTTATTCGGAAAATAATTCAGGCAGGAGGTAGAAGGATGAAGCGTAATATGAGGCAATGGGTCAGGGAGTACAGGGAGGCACACGTGAAAAAAGCTGCTCCCATCTTATCCTTTCCAGGCGTACAGCTGCTGGGCCGTACCGTGGAGGAGCTGGTGGGAAGCGGACAACTGCAGGCGGCGTGTATGCAGGCGGTGGCAGACAGATTTCCTGCGGGGATCGCATTCAGTCTGATGGATCTGTCCGTAGAGGCAGAGGCATTTGGGAGCAGGATCCTCTACAGCCCGGATGAAGTGCCGACAGTCGTTGGAACTTTGATCAGGAGTGAAGAGGAGGCGGAAGCGCTGCGGGTACCGGAAGTGGGGGCAGGCAGGACCGGGGAATGCGTTGAGGGAATTCGTCTGGCAAGTGCCCGGATCACGGACAGGCCGGTTCTGGCAGGGATGATCGGGCCGTTTTCTCTGGCGGGCAGATTGCTGGATATGACAGAGATTATGGTCATGTGTTATGAGGAGCCGGACATTGTAGAGACAATTTTGAAAAAGGCGGTACAGTTTCTGACCGCGTATGCGCGGGCGTTTAAAGCGGCTGGAGCAGACGGCATCTGTATTGCTGAGCCGGCGGCAGGCCTGCTTTCGCCGGGCCTGATTGCGGAATTTTCGACGCCATATGTCAATGAGATCTGCGAAGCGGTGGAAGACGATGAATTTATGGTTCTGTACCATAATTGTGGCAATGTGGAGCCGCTGCTGGATAACCTGAACCTTGTAAAAGCCACGGCGTACAGTTTCGGCAATGCGGTAGACCTGTCAAAAACATTGGAGGCGCTGCCTGCCGATAAACTGGTGTTTGGCAACATTGATCCGGCAGGCGTTATCCGGCATGGCAGTCCGCAGGCGATACGGGAGCAGACGCTTTCACTGCTGTCGGCATGCGGCCGGTATCCTAATTTTGTGATCGCCAGCGGGTGTGATATTCCCCCGATGACACCGCTTGAAAATATACAGGCGTTCTTTGATGCGGTAGAGGAGTACTACTCTTTTTAGCGGAACTGCTTTGGCGTCAGGCCCGTATATTTTTTGAAAACTTTGGAAAAGTAACTCTGGTCTTCAAAACCGACTGCCAATGAGATATCAATGATGGAGTAGTCGGTGTTGGCCAGAAGCCGCTTGCTTTCTTCAATACGCACCATATTCAGGTATTCCCGAAAAGAAGAACCGGTTGACTGTTTGAATAAGGAAGAGAAATAGGAAGGATTCAAGTTAACATGTTCGGCAAGATCTTCCAGAGTCAGGTTTTGGGAATAGTTACCGGAAATATAGCGGATTGCCCGTTTGATGATTTCATTTCCGCGGGACGGAATGTAGTCAAACATACATTCCGTGAAAACATCAATGTTTTCCTGCAGCCGGTAGCATAAATCGTCGAGAGACTGGATGGACTGAAGATCTTTTAAAAACTGGTTGTTGACGCGCAGCACACTGTCGCTGGTGGCCCCGCCTTCTATGGCGGCTCTGGAGAGAAGCGATGAGAGTTCCATGGCGCGGGATTTTACGATCTGCAGATTGCTTCCTTCCGCAAAGAAAACGTAGCCCAGCAGATCGTTTAACAGAGATTTGGCAGTGGCCGTATCGCCGGTTTTCAGCTTGGTAACCAGAGCTTTCTCCTTTTCATAGGGGTATGATCTGGTGTTGATCAGGGAACTTGCCTTGTAGGTCTGGATGGACTCGTTTATTTCGGATTGCTGGTACAGTTTATTGTGGTTCATGATAAATTGATGCTTATTGTCCGTAATGAGGCCGGAGCACATGTAGTAGAGCAGACGGCTGATGTGGGTGACTTTCGCAGGCAGGAAGACGGGGAGCGTATTCGCTTCCTCGTACATTTCCAGAGTCGGTATGGTCGGTATTCCATATTTCCCGGCAATATCCGACAGCAGGAGAGAATCGGGTTCGTCCATCAAAAAAGGGCCGGCAAGAATAGAACCCAGCAGCGTATTATGATTTGCCAGAGGGAAAACAATGTGGTTGAGATTGGAATGACAGGAGAATATATAGGCTTCTCCGAGACTCATGGCAAGTTTACTGGCGTTTGAGTGGATTTTGATGCAGGAGTCTTTTGGAGGAAGATACCGTTTAAAGATCTCACAGTATCTGTGTGTTTGTCCCAGAGAGTCCAGGATCTCACCATTTTCGTCCAATACCTGGACGGAAAGGCCGATGCATTGACGAAAGGTTTCAAGCAGTTCATGAAGCGCCTTTTTCTCGATGATGGAATACAAAGCAGGCTGTGACATAAAAATCTCCCCTTTTATCTAAAAAAATTACCAAAACAGCTTTTGCTACTCGAATTATAACGCGAAAAACTAAAAAAATATACAGGTTATCCAAAAATTAAACAAACAAATTTGGTAAAAATTTTTTATAATAAACATAAAGAAACTGTAGAATGAAGTAAAAGATTGAAGTTGAGACAAAAGCAGCGCAGAAATGGAGAAAATGATGGATCTGGCAGCTGCAGGAACCGGCTGGCCGGATGGACAGAGGATTTTGTACAAGGAGGAAACAGACATGGCAGCAGAAATTGTTGTTGAGATAAGTGAATTACTGCAAAAAGGAAGGGCAAAAAATGTAAAGAACCTGGTACAGGAGGCTTTGGATCAGGGCATTGATCCGAAGGAGATCCTGAACGACGGGCTGCTGGCGGGCATGATGGTGGTCGGCGGTAAATTTAAGCGGAATGAGGTATTCGTGCCGGAGGTGCTGGTGGCGGCAAGAGCGATGAACGCAGGTATTACGCTTCTGGAACCTAAACTGGTGGAGGTGGGAAATGAGCCGGTGGGCAAGGCAGTGGTAGGCACGGTGAAAGGCGATCTCCACGATATCGGCAAGAACCTGGTGGTGATGATGCTCAAAGGGGCAGGTTTTGATGTTGTTGATCTGGGAACCGATGTGGAAGCGGATGTTTTTATAGAGAGGGCAGAAGAGGAGAATGCAGATATTATCTGTATGTCGGCGCTGCTGACGACAACCATGCCGTATATGCAGACGGTCATCGATGCATTGCAGGAAAAGGGACTGCGGGAGAAATATATCGTCATGATCGGAGGAGCACCCGTAAATGACGCATTTGCAAAACAGATCGGAGCAGATTACTATACACCGGATGCGGCTACGGCGGCTGAAACAGCCAGACGGGCTGTGACGGACAGATAGGAAGGGCTGCCGGGGAAAGAGTGCTGTGCCGCAGGATGGGGGTTATGGTGGAACGGTTATATGAAATTGACAAACTGAAAGTGCTGGTAAAACGTGAATCCGTGTTCGGCGCATTGCAGTGTGATGAAACAAGCCCGGCCTATCAGGAAATTCTGGAAGAATATGACGCCATTATCGATGAAATGATGACACTGGCACAGCCGGTTGGGATTCTGGGGATCTTCTCACTCAGCGCCGAGACGGCGACAGATGAATTCCCGGAAGGGACGCCTGTCCTTTACGGCGTTATGAGTATCGGTGACGGTATCAGAAAGTGCAGTACCCAGGCTTTTCAAAGCGGGAACTACGTGCGGGGCATGTTGTGCGATGCCATTGCGGATGAAGCGTTGTTTTCGCTGGAAGGAAGGATGGTGGAGAAGGTCCGGGAAGTGTGCGGGAAACTGGGCCTCGGAATTCGCCGGAGGCTGGAGGCACCGCACGACATCTCCATGCAGGTGCAGTATGAGGCATGGCAGAAGCTGGAACTGGAGAAACGCTGTCATATTCATATCAGTGAAGGATTCATGTACGACCCGGTTAAAACTTTCTGCCAGGTGTTTGTAGTATCAGAGAATGCAGAGGAGTTCAGGGCAGAGCATGACTGTAGAAAATGTAAGAATACACAGTGTACGCGGAGAAATGTTCCCAGATCCGAAATCGTTGTCAGGAGGGGAACGGAGGAGAGGACGATCTATGCGGGGGAGCAGGAAAGTCTTCTGAGCGTGCTGATAAAAGAGGGGTACTTTATTGATCCTGTATGCGGCGGCAGGGGATACTGCGGTAAATGCGGCATTCAGGTAGTAATTGGTTCGGCGCCTGTCACGGCGGCGGACGAAGAGAAATTCCTGCAGGATAAACTGGAAGCGGGTTGGCGCCTTTCCTGTCTCCTCATGCCAACAGAGGATATGGTGATCCGTATACCGGAACAAGAGGAAGAGGCATTTGAGGTGTTAAGCGTCCACGGTTCGGGCGGGAGACAGGATAACACCGACAGCATTGCGGGCGTAAAAGAGATTGCCATAGACCTGGGAACGACCACACTCGTGATGGAACTGTTGGACGGTGTCACCGGCCGGATCATAGACACAGCAGCGGCAGTCAATAACCAACGGCGATACGGGACAGATGTGATCTCAAGAATCCAGGCATCCGTGGATGGTAAAGGACAGCTCCTGCAGGAGACCATACGAAAAGATTTGATAGACGGGATAGAGACCCTGCTGAACCGGACAGGTGTTTCCGGAGAACAGGTCAACAGGATTTCGATCGCCGGGAATACGACCATGATCCATCTGTTGATGGGGTATGACTGTTCTACTCTGGGCGTTTATCCTTTCACACCGGTCAACATCGGGCTGATCCGCCAGACCTGTTCCGAACTGCTCGGTGACAGAGCCGAAGGGATGGAAGCAGAGGCATGGATCCTTCCCGGTATCTCTGCTTATGTCGGGGGAGACATTGCGGCAGGTTTGCTGGCATGCGATTTTGATCAATCGGAATCGATCTGCCTTATGGTCGATCTTGGAACGAATGGAGAGATGGCGCTGGGAAACCGGGAGAGGATTCTGGTGGCGTCCACGGCGGCCGGCCCGGCTTTTGAGGGTGGTAATATAACGTGCGGCATGGGCAGTGTGGCAGGAGCCGTCTGTTCCGTGGAGATAGAGGGAACGGACGTGAAGCTTGGGACCATCGGGGATAAGCCGCCGACAGGGATCTGTGGGACGGGTGTTATCGAGACGGCGGCCGGGCTGGTCCGGGCAGGAATTTCCGATGAGACAGGACTTTTTGCGGAGGCATATTTCGATACGGGATTTCCGCTTGGAAAGAATGCAGACGGGTCGTTGATACTATTTACACAGAAGGACATGCGGGAAGTGCAGCTGGCAAAGGCGGCTGTGCGGGCCGGCATTGAAACCCTGCTGCTGCGGTACGGAATCGGAAAAGAGCAGATAGATAAGATCTATCTGGCCGGCGGTTTCGGTTACTGGCTTGATTGTAAGAAGGCTGTTGCCATCGGTATGTTTCCGGAAGAACTGGCGGGTCGGATAGAAGCGGTGGGTAACAGTTCGCTGGAGGGGGCGGTCAGAATGCTCCGGGAAAAGGACAGCATAGAACGTCTGGAGAGGATCCTTTCTGTTTCGGAGGAAATATCGTTGGCGGCGGATCAGGACTTTCACGCGTTTTATATGGATGCCATGATGTTTGCTGTTCAGGATGTGACATGAGTGTGCAGTCTACAGGAGAGCTTATGAAAGTGACGATTAAGGAAATTGCAGAGGCAGCAGGGGTTTCAAGAGGCACTGTGGACAGAGCCCTGAATCACAGACCGGGCGTTAACGCGGAGGTAGCAGACAGAATTATCAGGCTTGCCGAAGAGATGGGATATCGACCGGATATGGTAGCCAAAACGCTTGCCAACAAGAGATATATCAAAACCATAGGTGTACTGTTATGTTCGGAGGGAAATCCCTTCTTTGATGATGTGATCGAAGGAGTTGACCGTGCACTGGAAGAACTGGAGTGCTTTGGCGTTAAGGGGATCGTAAAGAAGATAAAAGGGTTTGATGAAAAGCTCCTGCTAGAGAAAATAGATGAGCTGTTAGAACAGAAAATGTCGGGACTGGTCATTACACCGGTGGATACGGCAGCGGTGGCGGAAAAGATACGGGAACTGGAAGAGAAACGAATTCCTGTAGTGACGATCAATACGAGTGTGTCCAATGTCAGGCATCTTGCCTATGTCGGATGTGATTACATAGCAAGCGGATATGTGGCCGGAGAACTGATCGGCATGATGAGTAATGGGTGTGAACAGCATGCTGCAGTGGTTATCGGCTTTAAGAATGTACTGGCGCAGAAACAGCGTCTGGATGGGATCAGGAGTATACTGGAAAAGGAATACGGAAATATTCATATAGACGCCGAACTGGAAAATCATGATGACGACGATATGTCTTACGAGATCGTGAAAGACCTTCTGGAGAAGAATCCCCGGATCTGCGCAGTCTGCCTGGCTTCGGCAGGCGTGGAAGGAGGGATCAGGGCGATCAGAGAGGTGCTTTCGAAGCGAAAGATCCGGATCGTTACTTTTGACCTGACAGAGGTCGTGAAAAGAAATCTCAGCGAAGGTGTCATTTCGGCGACTGTGTATCAGGAGCCGTTTGCACAGGGATATAGAGGGGTGGAAATTTTGGGCCAGTATCTGCTTTATGGTATACGCCCCGAAAATTATATTGTGAAAACGAATATTTTTATTACGACAAGATACAGTCTGTAGCATTCTCTTTATCCAATGAGTTGATTGGATAAAGAGAAAAAATTTCCCACGACCGTGCGCGGACACGATTAGTGAGAAAATTCAGAATAATTAGTAAAAGCATACGCTTTTTCTGATAGCAGCCTGAATTCTTATGAATCTCGAGATAGTAAGAGAAAAGGCTGAAAAATAACAGTAAAGGAGGAAGAGATGGCGACCAGTAGAGAAAGATTGAATCAGACACTAAACCATACGGAGCCGGATCGATTGGTGATGGATATGGGATCGACGGCTGTTACCGGTATCAATGCGAATGCGTTGCATCGGCTGCGAAAGGCTCTGGGGTTGGAGGAAAGGAGGGTTAAGATTTCGGAACCTCTGCAGTTGCTGGGAGAGGTTGAGGAAGATGTATATCAGGCTTTGGGCCTGGATTGTGTGGGAATTTCAGCGGGGATCAATCTGTTTGCATTTTCCAATGCAGGAAGAAAGCCATGGACGATGCCGTCAGGACTTTCGGTGGATGTGCCCGTTGATTTCAATACGACTGTAGATGGGCAGGGGCGCACCTACCTGTATCCGCAGGGGGATTTAAGTGCACCGCCATCGGGAATGATGCCGAAAGGAGGGTTCTTTTTCGACAATATTACCAGAGGTGAAATAAGCTGTGACGATATTGAAAGCAGTGGGGCGGAAGACTTTAAGGATGATTTTGCCGTCATGAATGACGACCAGCTGAGAGAACTGGAAAGGCAGTGTAACTATTATTATGACAATACGGATTACGGGATCATCTACAGTTCCAACATCGCTGCCATCGGGGATTTTGCCATAGTGCCGGGACCGAATGTCAAGCACCCGGTGGGAATCAGAAGTCTTCCGGAGTTTATGATGGCACACCATCTTTGCCCGGATTATATTCATGAAGTCTTTGAACTGCAGGTGGAGGTTGGCCTGAAGAACGCGGAACTGGTACGGCAGGCCTGTGGTGACAAGATTCAGGTGGTGCAGATCTCCGGAACCGATTTTGGAACGCAGAACGGGCCGTTCATGTCGCAGGATGCTTTCCGGGAATTTTATAAGCCGTATTATAAAAAGATTAACGACTGGGTTCATAAGAATACAAAGTGGAAAACATTTTTCCACAGCTGTGGAGCGGTCATGAGTTTTCTAAAGGATTTTCATGAGGCCGGGGTGGATATCTTAAATCCGGTGCAGCTTTCGGCTAAGGATATGGACGGGAAGATCCTGAAAGAACAGTGGGGAGATAAGTTCGTATTTTGGGGAGGCGGCATTGACACCCAGCAGACACTTCCGTTCGGAACGCCCGAAGAAGTGTATCGGGAAGTGACAGAGCGGCTGGAGCTGTTTTCAAAAGGCGGCGGTTATGTATTTAATACGATCCATAATATTCAGAGTCCGACCAGTGCGGAAAATATGATGGCAATGTTTGATGCTGTCAGGGATTTCAGGAACAGAAAATAGTTTTATACAGAAGGAGAGGTAGCGTATGAAGAAGAGACTGGCAATCTTAATAAGTGTTTCATTGTGGGCGTCTGCCATGTTGACAGGATGCGGTAATAATAGCGACAGTACAGATGGCGGCGCTGCGTCGGTAGAGGACAGTGCACCTGCGGTGGAAGAAACGGCGCAGGCAGACGGCGAAGAAAATACGGCGGGGGGGGTGACAGCGATAATATTGTCATCTGGGCTTTCACAGAACCTCATGCCGAGTATTTCAGATGGGTAACAGAAGAATATAAAAAGGAACATGCAGATGTGGACTTTACGATCGAAGTGATGGAGATCAACGCTTTATCAGACCGGCTTTCCGTCATCAATGCTTCCGGCGGAGACGGCGCTCCGGATTTTGTGGATATGGAACAGGGACAGTTCCCGAGATTTATGTCGGAAGAGCAGATGTGTTTTTATCCGCTGGATGAATTTATAGAGAGAGACAGTGTAGCGGAGAAGATGGTTCTCAACCGTCTGGACCTGTACTCCTACGATGGACATTACTACGGACTGGAACATGCACTCTGTCCCGTTACCATGGCCTACCGGGAAGATCTGTTTGAAGAATATGGGGTCAAGGTGCCGGAGACGTGGGAAGAATATATGGCAGCGGCGGAACAGTTTGCAGAGCATGGCATTTATATGGCAGTGGCCAAAGATATGGCCATGGGAGGAGACCTGGACGAGCTGGTGCTCATGTTACGACCGGCGGGCTGTGACATTGTGGATGCAAATGGAGACCTGAACATTACGGATGAATTTAAGACTCTGGTTATGGACTTCATAGAGATGCAGCAGAATGGCCAGCTGTATGCCTATGAAACGCAGGAAGAGGCATGGCCGGTATATGCGGATGATAAGGTGGCAACCTACTTTACGGCGGACTGGGCAGCAGGATGGCTGAGAGACAATGTACCTGAGCAGAGCGGAAAGTGGACAATGACAGCGCTGCCGAAGCTTACGGCAGATTCAGGCACGGTATCCGTAAGAGGCGGCACCGGTTTATGTATGACAAAATACACGGATAAGGACAAAGAAAGCCTCTGGGACTTCATGACCTTTGCAATGCTCAACAAGGAAAACTGCATCACCAAATATGAAATGATAGCATTATATCCGCCTGTATATGAGGCAATGGCAGAGTGCAGCAGCCCGGTGGAATACTATGGCGGACAGAACCTCGGTGCACTCTATGAAGAACTGACCGATGAGATTCCGATCCAGTATCAGGCAGACTGGAAAAGTATCTTTAATGAGACTTTTACATCCAATGCCTATGATCTGACAGAGGGGAATATTACAATTGATGAGATGGCAGAGATACTTACGGAGGCGGTGACAGAATATAACGAGTCAAAGTAAACGATTCGGAAAAGGGGGACATGAATATGAATAAAAGAAAGAAAAAGCTCATACCGTATCTTTTCATTTCCCCGTTTTTTATCCTGTACGCTATTTTTGGTTTATATCCTGCATTGGCAGGAGTATTGACGTCATTTCAGACAAAAACCGGAAGCTTTACTGCGGAGAACTATCAGGTTGTTTTTACTGATGACAGGTTTTGGAAGGCTATTTCAAACGCGTTCACCTACATGCTGGGAAGTATATTTATTATACTTCCCGTAGCATTATTGGCCGCATTAATGCTGAACAGTAAGTTTATGGGAAAGAAAAGCGGATTTGTTTCTACGGTTTTTTTCGTTCCGAATGTCACATCAGTCATTGTAGTGGGCATTGTTTTCAAGTTGATTCTCAGAACAAACAACGGAATGATTAATACGGCGCTGCAGGCCATTGGTTTGACAGACAGGCCGATCAAGTTTTTGAGTGATCCCATGTGGGCAATTCCCTCTATATTATTGATCGGATGCTGGAGATATTTCGGAATTAACAGCTTATACTTTCTAAGCGGCCTGCAGGCAATCCCGAGCGAACTTGGGGAGGCGGCCCGGATTGACGGAGCAGGCAGGTGGAAGGAGTTCTGGTATATCACATTACCGCTCTTAAAACCTATTATGACTTATATTGTTTTTGTAGCGATCACCGGTTCTTTTGCGATGTTTGGGGAAGTACTGACGCTGGTGCAGAATGGGTCTGCTGTCGGTTCCAGGGATTCCATGCTGTTTCCGATCATCTACCTGTATAACACCATGTTTAAAAATAACCAGATCAACTGCGCAGCAGCCATGGGCTATGTTCTGGCGGTGATATTAGTGGTTATTACTACGGTACAGCGGTATTTGTTCAGAGAGAAGGAATGAGGTGACGCAAGATGAGAAAACAAAGAATATTCTCCAATGTTATTTTTCATTTTCTGTTGTTGATCGCAGCAGGGTTCATTCTGTATCCATTCGCATTTATGATATCGGGAACCTTTAAGACGGATTTGGAAATGAACCGGCATATATTGAGACTGATCCCGGAAGAAATTACGTTTGATAATTTTAAAACATTGTTCAATACCATACCGTTCTGGAAACAGTTCTTCAACAGTATGCTTGTATCGACAGCGGCTGCATTCTTTACGATGTTTGTTGATGGTCTGGTGGCGTATGGGTTTACGAGATTTGAGTTTCGGGGCAAAGGCGCGCTTCTGAGTTTTATTCTGGCCACAATGTTGATCCCGCCGCAGGTTTTGATGGTGCCGCAGTTTCAGATGTACAGGAGCATGGGACTTTTTGGCAGTTACGTGCCGCTTGTCATACCGGCGGTAGTGAATGCGTCCGGGATATTTCTTCTCTGCCAGATTATGGGGCAGGTGCCAAAGGATCTGTATGAAAGCGCAATGATCGACGGGTATGGGGAACTCAGAATCTTCCTGAAGATAGCAGTGCCGCTCAGTAAGGCGGGAATCGGCATACAGGGTGTCCTGACTTTCATGAACACGTGGAATGATTTTATGACACCGCTGATCTATCTGAACGAGGAGAGCAGATATACGCTGCCGATTGGTCTGATGAGGCTGCAGAACTTTTACAAGATCTCATACGGAGCGCCGCTTGCAGGAGCGCTGCTGTCCTGTCTGCCGGTCATCCTGATCTTAGCCGTAGTAGGACAGAAATATTTTGTGAAAGGGCTTATGGCCGGGGCGGTAAAGGGGTAGGAACCCTGGCGGAAAGAAAGGCGAATTTATGAAAAACTATATAGTAACAGCAATAAATGAGGATACGCTGGTCAGCGTGGCGGCACAGGAGCTGCGCAGGTATTTGTATGTACTGGGTTTTGGACTTGCGGATCTTGTACATGAAATACCCGAAGAAGGAAAATGCATGATACTGGGAACAGCGGACAGTCCTGTTTTGGCAGCGTGTGCAGGCCGGATTGATTGTTCGGGGCTTGACGGGGACGGTTATATCATAACTTCATTCGATGAAAGAGGGATTGTTTTTGCAGGTAAGACGGGTATTGCCATACTGTATTCGGTGTATCGATATCTTGAGCGTCTGGGAATAGGATTTTATCTTCATGGGGATACGCTTCCCGACGAAATGCCAAAGATCGATATTTGGAGTCTGCGGAAGGATATCATGGAAACTCCGTCCTTTAAAGTAAGAGGGATTCATCCGTTCCATGATTTTCCGGAGGGGCCGGACTGGTGGAATGTGGATGATTATTATGCTGTGATCACACAGCTTCCGAAAATGCGGGCCAACTTTTTTGCATTGCACACTTATCCGGAGAACCCGAAAGCTCCGGAGGCAATGACGGCGGAACCGCTGGTCTGGATCGGCAGAAAAGAGGATTGCGGGGAAGACGGAGAAGTTAAAGTCAGCTACCCGGTGCAGCACTTTAAGACAAACGGGAACAGCTGGGGCTATCATCCGACAAAGACATCGGCGTATCTGTGCGGGGCAGGGAATGTTTTCGAGAAGGATGCCTTCGGTGCGGATTATATGGAAGGGTATGAAGAGGAAATCTATTGTCGGGAGCTTCATGAAGCAGACGTGCCGCCTGACAAGTATAACCGCATGTTTAACCGGTATGGAGAACTGTTGGCGGAAACCTTCACTTATGCGGGGAGCTTATCGGTCAAGACCTGTATCGGAACGGAAGCGCCGTTAACCATCCCGAAGGCGCTGAAGGAATATCTGAATATAGAGGGAGAGGCGGACCGGGAAACCGTAAAGGAACTTTACGAAGGCATATTTGAGCGTATAAAACGCCTGCATCCGTTGGATTATTACTGGATGTGGACGCCGGAAGACTGGACCTGGCTGGGAAACAGTCCGGAACAGACAGAGAGGACGATCCGGGATTTTTCCTGTGCGCTGGAGGCAAAGGAGAAGACGAAAGCACCTTTTGAACTGGCAGTCTGTGGATGGACGCTGGGGCCCCAGGAGGACAGAGCCAGGTTTGATACCTGTCTGCCAAAGTCAATGCCTTTTTCCTGCATCAACAGAAATGTCGGGTTTGATCCGCTGGAACCCAAATTCCAGGATCTTGACGGCAGAGATGCATGGGCCATTCCCTGGCTGGAAGACGATCCGGCAATGATATCGCCGCAGCTGTGGGCAGGCAGGATGAGACGGGATGCTTTCGATGCCGGAAGATATGGGTGTCAGGGGCTTCTTGGTATTCACTGGAGGACCAGAAGCATAGCTCCTAATATCAAAGCGTTGATGGAAGCGGCCTGGGAGCAGCCGTGGGCGGCGGAGCTTCCGGAAGAAATATCTCTGGAAGGATATATCGGGAAGGATTCCTATACGGAACAGTACGAAAATCTATCCGGGATTCAGGGCAGTGCCAGGAAGAATGTGGACGGATATCTGCTTAAGATGCCGGCGGGAAACTATACGGTAAAACTGTATTTCACGCCGGAAAAGGCACTGGTCGATATCAGGGTGAAGGATCTTTGTCTGACGGGGATCAGCCTGGATGAGAAGGAGCATGAGGTCTCGGTTTCGGGCATTGAGGTTGAACAGGATACCTGGCTTAAGATTGCATTTAAGGTACGGGAAGGGCAGTTTGGCCTGACGGCGATTTGCCTGGAAGGAGCTACGAAAAATAACCAGCTGGACGGAAATGATTACAGCAGAAAGATTAACTGTGGAGGCCCCTGTCTGGAAGCGTACGAAGCGGATCTGGCAATGTATCGGGAACATGGACGGTATGCTCCGGTAAAAGACTTCTATCTGGAATTTGCCGCAAAGGAGTTTGGCGAGAAGGCAGGGCGGGAAGCAGCCGAAATCCTGGCGGAACAGGACGGATATCTTCCAAGGCCCAGCAGGTGGGAAGACGGACCGGGAAACATATACTGTAATAAAATTCCATGGAGAGAAATAGAAGCGCAATACAGGTTTGCCGACGAGTTTTCGAAGTTGGACGTACTGGTGGAAGGAAGAGGAAACAGAAACCGCTTTGCCTATTGGAAGCATGCGTTTCTGGCAATGAAGGAAACGGCACACCTCGGATGCTTATGGGGAGAGTTTGAGCAGACAGTGACGGGATCCGTGGAGGATGGCCGGGCATTATCTGCGGTCTATCAGGAGATCGTGGATGTTATAGAGAAATTGAACCGACATCTGCTGCTGGGACTGGAGACCCATGGTGATATGGGAGTACTGACCAATATACAGCAAAGATCCATCATGCCGATTCTCAAATACTGCAGAGAGCATTTGGAGAAAGCGGGAGCTGCTGTTTCGGAACCTGCAGACTCGGTAGTTAATCCATGTTCTAAACTGGTGGTGCCTACGGTAAGAACAAGCTTAAAGAAGGGGGAGGACTTCAGAATTAAAGTTATTGTGATCGGAGGGTGTGAAACAGCGCCGGTCCTTTACAGGAAAGCACTGGAAGCTTCTGAGTATGAGCAAAGCACGTTTCGAAAGAAGGAGCGCTGGGTATATGAGCTTACCATACCGGGTGATAAATTACAGGGCGATTTTGAGTATCATATCCGGCTGCAGGAAAATGACACATCGCTGTGCTTCCCGTGCAGTACTTTGCATGAAGATCAGACGGTCATTCTTTTAGAGCAGTAGAGAAATTGCAGCCCCTGAAAAAGGGGCTGTAATTTATGGGCCTGTCGGCAGCACATTTCGTTTCAGGCTGCGGTAGGCCATCACAATATAGACGGCATAGATCATGAAAAACAACGCCAGTGTCAGGCAGATGATGTTAAACGGCCGGTAAAATCCTTCCGTGACGCCCGGATCCGTGGCATTGCACAGGCTCAGGAGAAAAGGGATACTGACAAACAGAGGCGGAATGGCCGGCATCGCATAGTAGATCGTAAACTGCAGGCGCAGCGCCCTGTGCATTTCCTGCCGGTCCATGCCCAGCTTCTTAAGCAGCAGGAACTGCCGCCTGTACCGGTCCGTCTCGGAAAGCTGCTGGATGGTCAGGATCGTAGCCGCAGTCATGATGAGGACCAGGGCCAGATAATAAAGCGGAAGGACCAGCATTGCCGTCGAACTTGCATACTCTGCCTGCACCTGCGGCGCGGTGTAGAGCGTAATATGACGATAGAGCTCACGTTCATCCCGGATCCGGCACAGTGCGGCGTACTGCTCTTCACTGACAGGTTCTTTCGTCATGGCAGCGTACAGATTGTGGCTGACAGGACGGGAGAGGACGGCTTCATCCGGCAGGATGAGGATAAAGTCCGTCCCGTTGACATTCCAGAGACGTTGATTGAGAGTCTCCGTATGGATACTGCCCGGCTGCAGTGTCGCTCCGTCAACGGTGACCGGCTGTGCGCAGGCCGTCACGGCGTTCTTCTGCCATGGTACGCAGTGTATCAGATATTCGCCTGGCTCCAGGGTAACGTCAGGGTATCCCAGCATGGAGCGCAGGGCAGCGTAGTCGCTGAACTTCATCCATGTATCATAAGAATAACAGGGATAATAGTCCGTATTTTCATTCAGATAATCCGTGATACGGGCATTCGTTCCCTGATAGATGCTGTAAGAATGCGCGGCCGTGACGGGGATGGAAGATTCTATATATGAGATCAGGTCACTGCCGTCCTGCGCCGGGGTCTCCGTGCCGATGAAAATATCGAAACAGGTTTCGGCAGTCTGCCGGCTCTCGAAGATGGCGCCAAAGATCAGGCCGGTGCCCTGTGAGATCAGCACGGCGGTGAACAGCAGCGCGATCGTGGCCATCATGATTCCCATGGTATTTAATTTGGCGGACAGCGTGCGGAAGATGAGCAGCGTCTGTCCCTGATATTTACGGCCGGGACGCCGGTCAAACCAGGCCGGGACACCGGAGGAGAAGCTTAAGAAGAAGCCGTACAGGAACACGATGATGCAGGCGGCTCCCAGAATGCCGGTGGGCAGGCTCCTTGTCAGGAGCAGGAGCGTTCCGGCCACTCCGAAAACGATGGAGGCGGAGAAGATCTTCTTCCGCCGGCCGCTCTTCGCAAGGGCGGCATTTTCATTGAGCCGGTCGAAATAGATCAGGTCGTATATTTTCATGGAACGGATCCGCCTGCGGCTTCTAAGCTGCGCAGACAGATAGATCAATACGAAGTAAAAAAGCGTCAGCGCTACGGCTCTGAAAGAAAAGGTAAAGGCAAAGGTGTAGGGGATGCCAAACAAGGCCAGCAGGATGGCCCGCAGTGCCTGAAAGACCAGGTTGCCAAGCAGGATGCCGAACAGCAGCGCAAAGGCGCCCACGATCAGATTTTCCAAGAAGAAAAGCCACGCCACCTGTCTGTTTTCCAGTCCGATCAGGATATAGGTCCCGAATTCCCGGCTGCGCTTCGTGAACATGAAACCCGTGGTGTACTGGACCAGCCAGCCCATGATGCAGACGACCACGATGCTGGCGAGAACGATCGTTACGGGCAGCGATTTCATCAGCGTGGACAATTTCAGGATCTCCGGTGAGAAGATCAGGCCGTTGCAGGCATAGAGCAGGGCGGCCGTTATCGTGACCGTAACGAAGTAGACCAGATAATCGCCGGTCTGGCGTTTTGCGTTGCGCAGGGAGAGTTTAGATAACGTCACTGATATCACCTCCTGTCAGGGCAAGCACATCCAGAATCTCATGATAGAAGACGGAGCGGTCCCTGCCGCCGCGGATCAGTTCGTTGAAAAGCCGGCCGTCCTTGAGGAACAGGATGCGGGAGGCATAGCTGGCGCTGTAGGCGTCGTGGGTGACCATGAGGATGGTAGCGTGCATGGCCCGGTTCATCTGTGTCATGATCTCCAGCAGATTTTTGGACGCCCTGGAATCCAGCGCGCCGGTGGGTTCGTCGGCCAGAAGCAGGGACTGTCCCGCCACCATGGCGCGGGCACAGGCGGCGCGCTGCTTCTGCCCGCCGGATACCTGATAGGGGAA
Organism: uncultured Lachnospiraceae bacterium; assembly: GCA_910578115.1. Taxonomy (GTDB): domain Bacteria; phylum Bacillota; class Clostridia; order Lachnospirales; family Lachnospiraceae; genus UBA3282. The sequence goes on from CAJTPO010000018.1 coordinate 21,768, forward strand.
TTTGGGCAGAATATCGGCGATGCCCAGCTTCATTGCCACGTCCCGGACCTTATCTTGTACGGCCGCCGGCTCCGTGTGTGTCAAAGAGAGGGCCAGGCCGATATTTTCTTCAATGGTCAGCGTATCCAGGAGGTTGAAGTCCTGAAATACGAACCCCAGCTTCTCGCGTCTGAAACGGGCCAGCTCGGCGGAAGAAAGGGCAGAGACGTCGATGCCGTCCAGACAGATCCGTCCGGCGCTTATTGTGTCGATGGTGGAGATGCAGTTGAGCAGCGTCGTCTTACCGCTGCCGGACGCTCCCATAATGGCGATAAACTCACCGTCCTCCACGCGGAAACTGATTCTGCACAGCGCCTTGGTGACGCCCGTTCCATTTCCGTAATATTTTTCGATATTTTCTACCTGCAGCATGTGCTACCTCCTGTTCTGTCTGTAGTCTTTTGACTTCTTCTTTTCGTCGGCCCCGGTTGTTAAAGGGATCCGATATCGTCCGTCGCTACCCTCAGTGAACAAAGGTACGTGTATTCTTTTGTTCAATGAGGGTATATCCAGTATAGAGAAACAGGAAGAAGAAAGGTATCGAATCAGTATGGATTTGTCTTACAATCCTGTAAGGTTTCTGCGGCCTGCCTGGCCGGAAAAGTGAGGGTCACGGCAGTGCCTTTCTGTTCTTCGGAAGAGATCTGCAGGTCGATTTCCAGCAAAGCCGCCAGTTTGCGGCACAGATAGAGGCCCATACCGGTGGAACCGCCCCGCGTCCGCCCGTTGCTGCCGGTAAATCCACGGTCAAATACACGGGGCAGCTCATGGGCCGGGATGCCGATGCCGTTATCGGAGACAGTAAGTCGTACCTGCCGGCCACAGCCCATGGCGGTCAGGAGGATGGAAGGGGAATTGTTATTTCGATAGCGGGATGCATTCTGCAATAACTGTCCGAGCATGAATACTGCCCATTTCCTGTCGGTGTAGACCGTAAAGTCCAGATCGCCGGTCTCGATCTTCATCTGACTCTGGATGAGCAGCGTCCGGTGGTTCCCCACAGCCTGTGAGACGATGTCGGCCAGAGCGGTCTGGCGGATGATACAGTCCTGCTCCGGGCTTTTGACCCTCGCATAATAGAGGGCGCGTTCTACATGCGCCTCGATCTGTGCCAGTTCCGCGGAGAATTTACGGCGGCTGTCAGACTCCAGATGCCGGCAGGTAAGTTTGGCGGCAGTGAGCGGCGTCTTGATCTCATGCACCCAGCTTTCGATATACTCCCGATACTCCTGCATGGAAGCCTGGGCATCCGAGACGGCGCCGATCATGGCCCTGCCGGAACAGCGCATCAGCGCAAAAAGTTTCTGTTCATAGACAGTACGGGGCGGCGGTGCACACTCGCTGAACAGATATTTCTGATCCAGCCCCTGCATCAGCACATCTAATTCCGATAACCGGCGGCGGCATTTCAGATATTCGGCGGCCTGTGTAGTAATAGAAATAAGAAGCAAAAAGAGCAGCAGGAGGACGATCACGCCGGAAGAGGTGCCGGTCGCCAGCAGAAAAAGCGCAGCGGCGACGGTGCAACAAAGCCGTCCGGTGATCTTCCCCAGCCTGTCGGATAGAAATTCGCGTATGGTCATAGCTGATACCCCATTCCCCGCCTTGTGCGGATGCAGTCCGGCATACCCAGATCCTTTAGTTTGGTGCGCAGTCTGGTGATGTTCACACTCAAGGTGTTGTCGTCAATATAGATCTGGTTTTCCCACAACACGTCGATCAGATCGGCGCGGGAGACGATCTCTCCGGCATGCGTCATCAAATGGGCCAGAATCTTCAATTCGTTTCTGGTGAGTTCTTCGCTGCGGCCGTTTAAGGAGACCGTGCCTCTGGTCAGGCTGACCTGCAGACCGTTTACCGCAAGCACGTCGGCGTCCGGTACGCCGGCGCTGCGTCGGAGCACGGCTTTGATGCGGGCCAGAAGAACGGGCACGTCATAGGGCTTGGTGATATAGTCGTCGCTGCCCAGGCTTAAGCCGCGGAATTCGTCCGCGGAGGAATCCCGGCTGGTGACGATGATGATGGGAAGGGCGGAGCTTTTCCGGATTCCGGCACATAACGTGAGTCCGTCCTGCTCCGGCAGCCCCAGGTCGAGAAGGAGCAGGTCAGGGGCACAGTCCCGGATCTGCCCGGGTATATCGGTAAAATCGGTGACGGAGACGACCCCGTACCCTTCGTTTTCCAGAAGGAGAGAAAGTTCCTCCCGGATCAGCGGATCGTCTTCAATGATCATGATCTTCTGCATGGCAAACCTCCGTCTGTATCCATCCCGCAGGCTTTTTGCCTGTGTGGAAATGGATGCCGTTAACTATAGGTATATTAGAATTCCGATATTTCAACCATAAACTGTTCTATCAATTTATAGACACTTGTATATGGATTCATATCTTTAATGCTTGTAAAGATACTTTTTCCCTCAGCAGCATACTGCTTTTCCAAAGCACTTGCATTATCAATAGCTTTTTCTATATTGCCGTTCTGAACTATTTCACGGATTTTGCCCTTATGTCCTTTAGAATAAGCATCGTGTAGATGGAACGATAAGCGACGATAAATTTCTTTCTTTGATATTTTCTTTTCTACATCCTCAAAATGCATAAGCAGCCATGTTTCAAACAGATGGTTAGAAATCAGTAATTCATATTCATTAGCGGCCAACACCACAGACTGTCCTAAATTTATTTGCAAAATTCAGGACAGTCTGTGCATTTCCGTCAGCAGTTTCCAGGATGACTTCTACGTCAGTATACTTGTTTTTCTTAATAATCTCTGCAAAATAATCAAAATAATATTTCTCGGTTTTTCCTTCACAAAATATGATGATGCGTCCTATATTGGTTTTCTTTGTTTCTGAAAGCCGTTGTGGTGATAATTGTGTTCTACCCATTTAACTCACCACCAATAATGTCATCATAATTAAAGATTGGAATAGCTCCGTACTTCCCTTGAAGATAATCTTTATTAAAAGTTGCATCCTCACGCACTTTTAAGTCAGAAAGAGCATATAAACTGGATTCCCCACGTTCATTTTTATCTACAAATACCACCTCATCACGTCGAAATTGATTATTGTTTAACAGTGAAATATCATGAGTAGTAAAAATCAACTGGGCTTTTTTATTTTGACTTGAGCAGAAAATATCTACAATCAACTTAGTTAACAGTGGGTGCAGCCTTGCAGACATTTCATCTACAATGAATACTCCACCATTTGAAATCATTTCAATTATATTTTGGATATAGGCCAGAAAGCGGAGTGTACCGGTAGATTCCTGACGTAAATCAAACAGTTTTTCTCCAACTATATTACCAGCTTCATCATAAATATCATGTACAGTACGGACAACTTTTTCGTCCCTTTTTTTACCGGTATGTTCGTCAAAAATCGTTTCTGTCTGCACATCCAGCCGTTTGATCCCGACATCAATTAAGCGGAGATAATGTTCCACTTTTTTTCTATATGCTGTATTACCAACAAGTTTTTTAGAAAGTCCGATGATTCCTGCGAGCCCTTTTACTGTAGATTCAAAAAGAATCTCAGTAAACACATTGTATTCCCTGCTAAAGAAAGCAATAAAATCGCCGAGCACCGCTTTTTTAGCTTCGTCGTCCAGAAAATATTCCAGTACAGCAACATAAAGTCTCTCAGCAGGTAACTTTTTATAAGCTCCCAGCATCTTTTGATATTTAGTTCCAAAAGAAAGTTCCGTACCGGTTCGTTCAAAGACTTTTTTATCGTTAATAAACAACCATTCATTTAAAACTTCCTTAGCTGTGCACTCAAAACCATACTGTATCTGGTTATCATTGTGCAAAAATATAATATCAAACTCCGAAGCATTATTTGTATCATTTGATAAACCAAAGGGTTCCAGTTTCATTTTCATGCCGATTTCGTTGGACTCAAAATCCCCGTTCTCATTTTTGTTGATAAACTGAGAAAATATATACTGTTCAAAAAAGAACATTGCCGAGATTAAATTAGACTTCCCGGATGCATTTGCACCATACAAAGCGGTTGTTTTTAGAAGATCATGTTTGCCATTTACACGTATAACATGAGTGGGATGCTGCACATACGCAGTTGCCCTCATATCAAGTATAGATTCATTTTTGAATGAGGTGTAGTTCTTTACTTTAAACATTACTAACATTAGTCTTTACCTCCAAAAACAGAACATTTCTATATTATAATATATCCATCAAATCCAAAAAGTCAACGCGATTACCGTATTTTTCGAAAATATAAAATTTGTATGTGGAGTTATGAGTTAATTATTGATAAAATTATTGAAATTATCGTTTTAGAAGAATGAAAACATCTGTCTGTACCAATGTTGAACGGATGTTTGCAATCCCACAAGGGACACTTCCTTATGTGAAGGACTTCTTATCCCTTCTTTTTCGACTATTCTCCAGCATACAGTGCGGGAAATTTCACACCAATTTCACATCGGCCTCACGTCGACTTCACCCCCGTATCATAAACTTACCTCAACAGGCGGGCAGACAGAACCCGCAGACAAAGGAGGGAATCGTTATGACATTTTCAGGACTGGAATGGTACTGGTGGCTGGTGATCGTGGCGGTGCTGGCAGTTGCTGTCCCGTGCAAGATTAAATTTGTGAAGTGGTGGAGCAGGCGGGAGCAGGAAAAGAAACAGGAGCAGCGCGGGAAATGGGGTGATGATGCATGATTGAAGTAAAGGAGCTGACTTTCTCCTACGGCAGGGACAAACAGGCGCTGCACGGTCTGGACTTCACGGTGGAAGACGGGGAAATCTTTGGTTTTCTGGGGCCTAATGGCTCCGGGAAGTCGACGACCCAGAAAATCCTGACCGGAATTTTGAAAGGACACGGCGGCAGGGTATCGCTGTTCGGGCAGGATATTTCCGCGGCACATACGCAGGAATTTTTCCGAAAGATCGGCGTCCTGTTTGAGTTTCCCTATTTGTATGCCAATTTAAGCGCCGTTGACAATCTCAAATATTTTTCCTCGTTCTATCCGAAAGAGCAGGTACGCGGTATCGAGGAAATTCTGGAGGAACTGGAATTTAAGACGGACTTTATGAAGAAGCCGGTTTCATCCTACTCAAAGGGGATGCGGCAGCGGGTAAGCATGGCACGGGCGCTGATCAGTAATCCCAGGCTGCTGTTTCTGGACGAACCCACCAGCGGGCTCGACCCCTCCGGTGCGGTCCTGTTTCGCCGGATCATTGAGCAGGAACGCAAAAAGGGCACGACGGTATTTTTGACAACCCACAATATGCTGGATGCCGATCTGTTGTGTGACCGGGTGGCTTTTATATCCAACGGCGATATCGTAGCGCTGGATACGCCCAAAAATCTGAAAGAGCGCAACAGCGATCACCGCGTGGTGATCGACTATCTGTATCAGGGGAGGCGGGAAGAAAAGACGCTGGAGGCTCCGGAACTGGCGGCCGGCATCCCTTTTGCACATGACGAGATCGTGAGCATCCACTCCCAGGAGCCGACGCTGGAAGATATGTTCATTCAATATACGGGAAGGGGGCTGTCCTGATGTGGAAAACCTTTTGCTCCTTATTCAAAAAAGACTGCCGGATGATGCTGTCCGGAAAATTCTTCCTCATGTCGTTTGGCTTTCTGGCGGCTTATACCCTGTACGTGAACTTCGGCTATGTCAGGTTTATGGATGCCCGGCTGTACAATGTATATCTGTATGACCCGGCAAAAACCCAGACAACGGTTTCAGCCCTGGTTCAGCAGGTGTCGTCAGAAGAAGCGCTTGCTGCGGTTTTACGCGACGATACAGGCGGCGTTGGCATTGATGCCAGCTCCGGACAGCCGCAGCTTGTGTTTTATGAGATGGAAGAAAGTATGGACCGGCACCGGGCCGACTACGCGCTTTCTCTCCTGCGGCCGTCAGGGCATCACAGCGCCGAGGTGATCGGCTCCAATACGCCGGAACAAAAGGCGCGGAAAGAGATTACCTGTGAGCTGCTGTTTTTTGAAATAGCCGCTGTCGGATTTCTGGGGATTGCCTCTGTGCTGTTTCAGGAAAAAAGTATGGGCATTATCCGCGTCCATGCGGTTCTGCCCTTGCGGAAGAATCTGTTTCTCCTGTCCAAGCTGGCAATCTTCCTGCTGTCCGATCTGGTCTTTGCAATACTGCTCACCGTGCTGAATGTGGGCGTTTCGGATACCGCATCCCTGCTGCCCGGGGTGCTGCTGCAGACGGCGCTCCTGTCCCTGATCATGGCCCTGACCGGACTGATCTGCTCCCTGCTTTTAAAAGACTTCCGACAGTTCACACTGGCCTATCTGGTGGTTGCCATTTTTGTGGCGAGCCCGGTGTTCTTGTCTGCGAATACGGCGTTAAAGCCGGACTGGGTTTACTTCCATCCCTTTTTTCATATCTATATGGGACTGAAAAACGCATACTTTGAGACGCCCCTGCACAGTCCTGTCTATTACCTGGGTTGTCTGGCTGCGATCGCAGCATTATTTGCGGGAGCACAGTATGTGTTCCGCAGGGAGATGAGAAAGGAAGGCTGAAGGTTGGAGCGTTATTGGAGTGCGTCGCAAAAAACTGCTTCGGCATGGAGGGAAGATTGAAAATTAAAATTTTCAATCGCGAGATTTGTGTCTGCGCGTTGCTTGCCACAAACTCGATATGCGCAAAAAGCAGCGCAGAAATGGAGGAAATATGAAAGGATTATGGTATCAACTGAAAAGTGTGCTGCGTGACAGGTTTTGTCTGATGACGTTTCTGTTACCGGTTGTCGTTGCGGCAGCGCTGCATTTTGTCGGTGCAGTCGATTTCTCTGCGCTGAGTGAGCTGCGTTTTGGGGTCTGGCAGGGCGATTTACCGGAGCAGGCCGTTTCCTGGCTGGAACGGTATGGACCGGTGACGGTGTATCCGACGAGGGAAGAACTGGCGGAGGCCGTCAAAGAGCCGTCTACGAATGTGATCGGTGTGGAAGCTGCCGGAAACGGCATCAAAACGATGCTTGCCGGCGACGAGCTGGAGCTGTTTCGCCAAACCGCCGACACGCTGCCCGACCTGTACGAACAGCAAAATGCCGCGGGACAGACAGTGGTTCACATTTTAGAACGCCCCGATGTGCTGGCCGGACTACAGGATATGTTTATCGCTGCCGTACTGATCGTCGCCATGTTTATGGGATGCACCTTTAATGCGATGAACATGATTTCTGAAAAGGAGGACGGTGTTGCGCTGATCAACGAGATTCTGCCGATGACCCACAGCCAGTATATCATGCAAAAACTCTTTGTGGGATTTATCTGCGGGTGCCTGTCCTCCATGATTACGGTCTGCATCTGCTTCGGGCTTTCTTTGCAGAATGGGGCGCTGATGCTGGTGATGCTGGTGCTCTCCGCATTTGTGGCGGCGCTGATGGGCTTATTCATCGGCAGGATTTCCAGTGGGCTGATGGTTGGCGTGGTCTATATCAAGATCGTTATGCTGTTGTTTATGGCCGTACCGATCCTTGGTTTTCTTGTGGGGACAAGTCAACCGCTTCTTATGGCTGTCAGCTACCTTGTCCCTTCGCAGGCGGCATTCGAGGGTATCATGGACTTGTCAACCGGCAGCGGGACGGTGGCGGTCAAAGATATTTTGATTCTTTTGGCCCATTGTATCGGATGGTTCCTGCTGTATATTGGCCTTTCCGTATATCAGAGGAAAAAGGCATGACCGTGCACTTAATAAAGTCATCGACACTTGAAGCAATATAGTGAAAAAGAGTCCTGAGCGTGCTATAATATTTTACAGACGCGGCGGGGCTCTTTTTTTAGGAAGGGAGCAGGCAGAGGCAAAGAATAACAGAATAACGAAAGGGGAAAACAGATGAGCACAGTTGTCACAACCAAAAAAGGAAAGATCAGAGGATGCGCGGAAAATGGCTGCCTTGTATTTAAGGGTATACCCTACGCAAAACCGCCGGTGGGGGAACTTCGCTGGCGGGAGCCCCAGGTGACGGAGAACTGGGAAGGGGTCTATGAAGCGGTGCGGTTTTCCGGCAAGGCGGTGCAGGGGGAGCAGAACGTGGGATTCTACGGCAGGGAATTCTATGCGGATCCGGCGTATGATGTGGAGATCAGTGAGGACTGCCTGTATTTGAATATCTGGACGCCGGAAGATGCGGTGGGGGAAGATGCAAAGGCGGGACTGCCGGTGGCATTCTGGATCCACGGCGGAGCGTTTATGAGCGGGTACGGGAGTGAGCAGGAGTTTGACGGCGCGGCGTACGCGAAACGGGGTGTGATTCTTGTGACCATCAATTACCGCCTGAATGTGTATGGCTTTCTGGCGCATCCCTGGCTGGATGAGGAGAGCGGACGGGGCATATCCGGGAATTACGGTATACTGGATCAGATCGCCGCATTGCAGTGGGTTTCTGATCATATCGCGGCTTTCGGCGGTGATCCTGACAATATCACGATCTTCGGACAGTCTGCCGGTGCGATGAGCGTGCAGACGCTTCTGTCTTCGGAGCTGACCGGCAACAGGATCGCCAAAGCAATCCTGCAGAGCGGCGGCAGTTATCGCGTGGGAGTGCACCGGGATATGCCTTTGCGGGAAGCGGAAGAGTACGGAGAGAGATTTGTGGAGCTGACCGGGGCCAAAGATCTGGCCGGGCTTCGGGCCATGTCCACGCAGGAACTGGAGAAACCGCTTGGACAGATGATGGCGGAGGCTTTTACTTCCGGTAAGGGGCTGTTTTTCGTCCCCAATATCGACGGCCATGTGCTGAAACAGGGCTACAATGCAACCATTGAGGAGAAAAAGCTGAAACATATCCCCTACCTGCTGGGCAGCACGAAGAATGATATTATGGTGACGAAGGAGCAGCTGGCGGCAGGTGAGAAGGGAACCCTGTATGAGGGATGCATGGCGTTCAGCCATAAGATGGAGGAGCTTTGGGCCGAGCCTTCCCATGTCTACTATTTTTCCAGACAGATGCCGGGCGACGAAGAAGGCGCCTTCCATTCTGCGGAATTGTGGTATGTGTTCGGCACTGTAAAGCGCTGCTGGCGGCCGCTTACGGAGGCGGATGTGCAGCTGAGTGAACGGATGCTGGATTACTGGACCAATTTTATGAAAAAAGGAGACCCCAACGGGGACGGGCTGCCGCAGTGGCGGGAATGCAGCGCGGCGGATCCTTTTGTCATGGAATTTGATGTGTAGGCGGGGCAGGCAGAAGCCATATTCCCGAAATATATCTGCATGGGTTCGGATTAAAGAGGAAAGGCGGCATAAAGCGCCCGAAATAGCAGAACAACGAAAATCGAATCGGAGAAGGACACGAGTCCTTGTAAAAAGGGTGTATAAGAGCTATGATGACACTATCAACGACGGTAAAAAGGGCAGCCCCATAGAAAATCATAACGATACAGGAGGAAAGAGTATGCAGAATTATTCGGGAGAAGCAGGGTTACAGTATCATTTACAGATCAGGCCGGGGGACGTGGGAAAGTACGTGATCCTGCCGGGGGATCCCAAGCGGTGCGCGAAGATCGCGAAGCATTTTGAGGATGCGAAGCTGGTGGCGGACAGCCGGGAATTCGTTACTTACACGGGATATCTGGACGGGGAAAAGGTAAGCGTTACCTCCACGGGTATTGGCGGGCCTTCCGCCACCATCGCCATTGAAGAGCTGACGCTGAGCGGAGCGGACACTTTTATCCGGGTAGGCACGTGCGGCGGTATTGATCTGGATGTCAAGGGCGGCGATATCGTCGTTGCCACCGGAGCGGTGCGCATGGAAGGCACCAGCAGGGAATATGCTCCCATAGAATATCCGGCGGTGGCTGATTTTGAGGTGGCCAATGCGCTGGTGGAGTCCTGCAGGGAACTGGCGCTGCCTTATCATGTGGGTGTGGTACAGTGCAAGGATGCTTTCTATGGCCAGCATGAGCCGGAGCGGATGCCGGTGAGTTATGAACTGCTGGACAAATGGGAAGCCTGGAAGCGTATGGGCTGTAAGGCTTCCGAGATGGAGTCGGCGGCGCTGTTCATTGCGGCCAGCCATCTGAGAGTGCGCTGCGGTTCCAACTTCCTGGTGGTAGGGAATCAGGAGAGAAACGCGCAGGGGCTGGATAATCCGATCATACACGATACGGAAGCGGCTATCACGGTGGCAGTGGGAGCGCTGAGAAGGCTGATCAGGGCGGACCGGGAGAAGCATTGACAGCACCGGAAACAAAAGACGGACGGACGTCGGATCTGCAGCAACAATATCAGGAGGAGTGTTGAAATGGCGGAAAGAAAATATAAGAGAATCTTTACGATCGTGATCGACTCGCTGGGCGTGGGAGCATTGGCGGATGCTGCCGCTTACGGCGATGAAGGGACGGATACTTTGGGACACATATCCCGGGAGATGGAGGAATTCAAGATTCCCAATCTCCAGAAGCTGGGCATGGCGAACCTGCATCCTTTAAAACAGGTTCCGGCGGTGGAACAGCCTCTGGGATATTTTATGAAAATGAATGAGGCCAGCACCGGCAAGGATACCATGACGGGTCACTGGGAGATGATGGGGCTTCATATCACAAAGCCTTTTCAGACGTTTACGGAAACGGGCTTCCCGAAAGAACTGCTGGAGGAACTGTCCAGACGGACCGGCCGCGTGATCATCGGCAATAAAAGCGCCAGCGGCACGGAGATTCTGGAGGAACTGGCGGAGGAGGAGATCGCCACAGGTCATATGATCGTCTATACTTCTGCGGATTCGGTGCTGCAGATCTGCGGCAACGAGGAAACCTTCGGTCTGGAAGAGTTGTACCGCTGCTGCGAGATCGCAAGAGAGCTTACCATGAAGGATGAGTGGAAGGTGGGGCGTGTGATCGCCAGACCTTACGTGGGAAAAAAGCGGGGCGAGTTCAAGCGCACCAGCAACCGGCACGATTATGCGCTGAAACCTTATGGCCGGACGGCCTTAAATGCCTTGAAAGATGCCGGACTGGACGTAATCTCTGTAGGAAAGATCTTTGATATCTTTGACGGCGAAGGCCTGACGGAATCCAACAAGTCCAAAAGTTCCGTGCACGGTATGGAGCAGGCGATTGAGATCGCAGGCAGGGATTTCGAGGGGCTGTGCTTCGTGAATCTGGTGGATTTCGATGCGCTATGGGGGCATCGGCGTGATGTGGCAGGATATGCCGGGGAGCTGGAGAAGTTTGATGTAAAGCTGGGAGAATTCCTGCCGCTGCTTAAGGAGGACGACCTGCTGATCATTACCGCGGACCACGGAAACGACCCGACCCACACGGGGACGGATCATACCAGGGAGAAGGTGCCGTTCCTGGCGTACTCTCCATCCATGAAGGGCAGCGGGAGGCTGGAGGACACCCGGACCTTTGCGGTGATCGGGGCCACCATTGCCGATAATTTCGGAGTTGCCATGCCGGAAGGCACGATCGGAACTTCCCTGCTGGAGAAAATGGTGTAACGGGAGACGGAATATACAAGAATAGAATAAGAAATAAGAAGGAGAAGGTTATGGACAGGAAAGACATTTTAAAGACAGTGGATCATACACTGCTCACGCAGACGGCTAGCTGGGAGGAGATCCGCGGGATTCTGGATGACGGGATCAAATATCAGACCGCATCCGCCTGTATTCCGGCGGCTTATGTGAAGCAGGCGGCGGAATATGTGGAAGGCAGGCTGCCGATCTGTACGGTGATCGGGTTCCCGAACGGATACAGCACTACGGCCGTGAAGGTTTTTGAGACGAAGGATGCCATTGCCAATGGGGCGGAAGAGATTGACATGGTGGTCAATATCGGCTGGGTAAAAGACGGGAAATATCAGGAGATCGAGGACGAGATCCGGCAGATTCATGAAGCCTGCGGCGGAAAGATCTTAAAGGTGATTATCGAGACCTGCCTGCTCACCGAGGAGGAGAAGATCAGGATGTGTGAGACCGTTACCAGTGCCGGGGCGGAGTTTATCAAGACCTCCACGGGATTTTCCACCGCCGGGGCTACCTTTGCGGATGTGGAGCTGATGCGGAAGCATGTCGGCAAAGAAGTGAAGGTGAAAGCCGCAGGCGGCATTGCGTCGCTGGAAGATGCGGAGAAATTCATTGCGCTGGGAGCAGACAGACTTGGCACCAGCAGGATTGTTAAGATCATCAAACAGACAGATGACGGGGCAGGTTATTAGGAAATGTAATCTGCTTCGTAAGTGGCCCGGCGGCCCAAAAAGAAGAGGGCATCCCATGTGTGGATGTCCTCTTCGGCTGTTCGGCAGTATTAAGTAAGTGTGTAATACTCTGCGTTCAGGGAACCGGAAAGACAGAGCTTTTCATATGGCCTTGTTGGATAAACACTGGCAGTAATCGGTATAAGACCGTTGTCAGCCAGTACTTCCAGGATGCACTTGTCCAGGATGATCTCTATTTCTGAAGAGGTGCCTTCTTTGAGGACCCTTGGTGCGTGCGTCCGGCCATAAGCCGGATGTGCATAGGCTGCGCTGAAATCGTCCTGCCCGGCTTCTGTACGGTCAACAATGATCTCACTGTCCGTGATCCTGATCGCAAGCAATTCTCCCTGTATATTTTTTAAGAGTATGGCTCCGGGGCCATTGGCAGTTATCTTTAAGCCGAAACTCTGAGAACGCAGTCGGTTTTCGCCTGTTGCGAGGGGGCAGGCGTGTGCACGTGCTTCCTCAATGCCCTCAAAAGAAAAAGCAAGACGAAGGCCTTTGCCGGTTTGGATCAATCTCATTCTGCGGGCGAGCGTCATTTTCCCGCGAAAACCGTCGTTATCGCTGGGAGCGAAATTGGCGTAATCCCAATTATCAGCCCAGCCAATCATGACCTTTTCCTCCAGATTCTGGAAGGTGACGCCGGCGTAGTTGTCCGTACCGAAATCCAGGAGAAGCGGTATGTCGGATTGTTCCGTGTCATGGAACGTATCTCCGTCAAAACTGCCGATGTAGTATTGGGTGAGATGACTCATGCGGTCGTAGACGTTGTTGTTCACGCCGATCTGCTCCCGGGCAATGATCATGCTGATAATGAGGATCCATTTTTCCCCGTTTTCTGTCGGAAGGGGAAAGCAGTCCGGACATTCGCAGATTCCTTTAAGACCGTGATCGCCGGCTTTGAATTCACCGGTTTTGTCCCATTTTTTAAAATCATGGGTGGCATAGAATTCTACATGGTCGCCGGCAGCCAGTACGAGAGAGTAACACTTTCTTACAGGGTTCCAGAAAATCTTGGGGTCCCTGAAATCTTTTTGGCCGGAATTGGGAATGACGGGATTCCCATAATATTTCTCAAAATGTTCATAATCCGTGCTGTAGGCCAGACTTTGATGCTCCATGTGACTCTCGTCTGTGCTGTGATGGGTGAAAAGCGCCAGAAGGGGAGGGGTGTCCCTGGTTCCGAAGCCGGAAAGGTTCTCCCGGTCATAGACACAGGAACCGGAAAATATGCACCCGAGTTCGTCCGGATACAGTGCAATGGGAAGATGGTCCCAATGCAGAAGATCTTCGGAAACCGCATGACCCCAGTGCATAGGACCCCAGTGCGGAGCTGTGGGGTAGTGCTGATAAAAGAGATGGTACCTGCCGTCTATATATACCATACCGTTTGGGTCGTTGATCCAGTTTTTGGGCGGAGTAAAGTGAACCGCCGGCCTGTAATCGTAAGTTTGTCTGGATTTTGGAATTTTATCCATGTTTTCCTCCGTTTTTGAGATGTTTTATTTTTCATACCGTTAACTGTAAAAAAGATTCGGGCAGGTCTGAAGCCCGCCCGAATGCCAGTAAGGTTATTGGTTATTTGGTGCTCCTGTCTACAGCGGTCTGATAGATCGATACGATCTCATTTACGCCGGCTGCTTCCAGTTCATTGAGATAAGCATTCCAGTTCTCGTCCGTAACACCTCCGGTTACCCACTGGTTGATATATCTGTCAACGGTATCGGAGACGGTTGAGTGGATCTGAGCCAGTCTGGTGAGCTCATCAACGGTCATCATAACACGGGGAATGGTGTCATATTCTTCCATGACTTCATCTTTACCGTTAATTCTCTGCCATTCAAGAAGCTGTACTGCATCATAGGCGTAGCCTGCGTATTTCTCGTAATATTCATCCAATACGATCATGGAACCACGCGCCGTAGTAGAGTTGGAACGCGCCTTGCCGAAAGTATCATAATCGGCGCCTTCCTGCTGGGCTACATAGCGGCCCTGTTCATCGAGCGGAGTTCTCAGTATTCCGTTTTCGTCTTTCTGATAGTTGTATCCTTCTGCACCCCAGTTAGACTGAATGGAGATAGCGGGATCGCCTACCATGTAGTCTACGAATCTTGCGATTACGTGAGGGAATTTGCATGTAGTAGTGATGGCCGTATCGGAAGAATCCTGCAGCTCGGAGTAGTTGTTCTCAAAACCGATCTTTCCGGCTTCGCCTTCCAGACGGGGAAGAGGAACATACTCGTCATGCACATCCAGATTCGTGATTTCCTGGTCGGTCCATGTACCGAAGCAGCCGATTCTTGCAACATCTTCTTTGATCATGGAAGTCTGATAAGCAGCGCTTACATCGGCTTCAAAGGAGCCGTTCCAGATCAGGTTCTCATTATAAAGCATATTGAAAAACTCAGCAGTTTTTCTGAAAGCTTCGTCCATTGCGGTGAAAGTCACTTTACCGTCGATCAGCCGTAAATGATCTGCGTATTCATTACCGCCGCAGTAGGAGTCCGCGCAGCCGAAAGCACCCGTAAAACGGTAGAACATGTTGTAGGAACCGAAGCTGTCGTCAGCGCCGAACCATGTTGCCATGGGAACCTCATCGGCTTCGCCATTACCGTTCAGGTCACCGCCGTCGCGGAATGCTTTCAGACAGTCAACCCATTCATCGACAGTGGTGGGTACTTCCATGCCTACCTTATCGAGCCAGGTTTTGTTGATCAGCAGCGGACCGCCGGTGAGTACCAGACCGTACATTTCTTCGATATAAGGAAAGCCGTATGTATGACCGTTAGGAGCGGTGATCTCTGCGCGGTAATTCGGGTGGTCATCCAGAATCTTCTTAAGGTTGGGCATGTAGTCGTTGATCAGACCTTCGGTAGGAAGGAAAATATCCTGATCGGCATACTGCACTACGATATTGCCGGACTTACCGTCTCCAAAATTCCAGAATGCATCGGGAAGATCTTCGCCGGATGCCAGCATAAGATTGATCTTCTCCTGCGCGCCCTCATTGGGAATGGACTGCCAGTCAAATTCCACACCGGTGTCCTCAAACCATTTTTGGCACATGGCCAGTTCGCCGACCTCGACAACACGTTCCGGATTGTTGACAAAGAGCATGGAAATCTTACCATATTTTTCTTCAAAAGCTGCAGGGTCTTTGATGATGGGAAGTGATCCGTCCAGAGCGATCAGGCCGGCATCAACCGCTTCCTGCTCTTCGGGCGTAAGGCCCGTATCCTCTGCCGTTGCAGCGGCATCAACCGCTTCCTGAATGTTTTCCGCATTCTCCTGAGGAATGGGACTTTCGGTGTTCCCGCCACCGCCGCAGCCTGTGAGCAGACTGGCAGTCATGGCAACGGAAAGTAAGATTGAGATAGTTTTCTTTTTCATGTAGTCCTCCTTTTGTTTTAATTGTTTTATACAAACACTCGACGGATGCTGATCCGTACGGAATGTTCTGAACATGGATAAGCTGCCGGTAAGGATATCCTTTGGTATTTGACGGATCAGCCCTTTACGGCACCGATGGTAACACCTTTTGCAAAATATTTCTGTACGAAAGGATATACCACCAAAAGCGGAACTGCGGATACGACCACGATACAATATTTCAACTGTTCTGCCAGCTTTTGCTTTGTTATCATGGCATCGCCGGATGATCCCATCTGATTGGCCTGGTTCATCAGCACCAGGTTGCGGAGTACCACCTGGAGAGGCATCTTGTTGTCGTCCTGAAGATACATCAGGGCATTAAAGAATTGATTCCACATAGCTGTAGCATAGAAAAGAGCCATAACTGCGATGATCGTACTGGAGAGCGGAATGGCAATTTTGAAGAAAAAGCCGAAGTCTGAACAACCGTCTACTTTGGCTGCCTCCAACAGTTCATCAGGGATGCCGGACTCAAAGAAAGAACGGCATACGATCAGGTTGTATGCGGATACTGCCACGGGAAGCACCATAGCCCAGATGGAATTGTAAATGCCAAGGCTTCTTATGGTCAGGTAGAGAGGAATGATACCGCCGCTGAAAAACATGGTAAAGGTAAATACGAAAATCAGTGCACGCCTGCCGACCAGATCTTTTCTGGAAAGAGCATAACCGGCAGGAATGGTGGCAAATAAGGAAACAAGAGTGCCGACTACGGTGTAGAGAATCGTATTTTTATAGGAAGTCCACAAAGGCATGTATGTCAAAGTGGTTTTATAGCCTTCGAAGTATGGTTTTTCCGGATAGAAAAGCAGTTTTCCGGAATTTACGATGACCGGATCCGTCATGGATGCGATGATCACGTAATACAATGGATATACAATGATAAGGCATATGAGAAACATGACTACTATGTTGACTGCATTGAAGATCTTGTCACCGGTGGAGAGCTTCATTTTTGTTTTATGAACTGCCAGCTCTTTATTTTTGCTCATTGAAATTTCCTCCCGTCTCTCTTTTTAGAAGATACTGATATCACTGAATTTCTTTGCAACTTTATTAGCAAGAACCAGAATGATAAAATTGGCAACTGAATTGAACAGTCCGACTGCGGTAGCAAAACTGTACTGTGCAGTCTGCAGACCTACCTTATATACATAGGTAGAAATCAATTCGCTGACAATCGTGTTGGAACCGTTCTGCATCAAATAGGCTTTTTCATAACCGACGTTCATGATGTTACCGACCTGAAGAATCAGCATCAGGATGATGGTTGGCAATATCATGGGAATATCTATGAAAAGCACTCGTTGAAACCGGGATGCACCGTCGATTGTGGCTGCTTCATAATAGTCCGGGCTGATGGCTGTCAGGGCGGCGATAAAGATGACAGCATTAAATCCCATGGTCTGCCAGATATTGGATCCAATAAACAGTGTTCTGAACCATTCCGGAACGGAAGTAAAAAGAACCTCTTTGTTACCGCTGGAGGTGATCACCCAGTTAACGACACCGTTTGCGGAAAAGAATACGGTGATCAGGCTGACTACGACAACATTAGACATAAAGTAAGGGGCGTAGCTGATCGTCTGGATAAGCTTGGTGGCCTTTTTGCTTCTGATCTGATTCAGGAGCAGCGCAAAAATAATCGGAATGGGAAATGCGATCACAAGACTTTCAAGACTGACTACGATAGTGTTCTTGATCGCATTCACGGCAATACTTGTGCTGAAAAAGTCCTGGAAATACCTGAAAAACGGTGAAGCCCAGGGACTGCCCATGATTCCCTGACGGATCTTATAATCTTTGAACGCGATGATAACACCGTACATGGGATAGTATGCAAAGATGATCGCCCATAGCAGAGCAGGGATCAGAAGTACATACAGCTGCCAGCATTTAGATGCTTCTTTTAGATTGTACTTGAGCATTACACTCCTTTTTTGTTTCATAAAATAGTATCCTCCTCGTCTCATAATGTGGAACAAAACTTATAAGAGTATGATAATTTATCGGGGGGGGGGGTGTCAACGATAAAAAAATATTTCATTATTGTGAATAGTTTTCCGGGAGTTTTTTTGTTAAAAATGACGATGAGATATAGAAAACAGAGTAAAAAAAGAGAAAACCAACGCTGTCAATCTGAAGATAAATCGCATCGGTTTCTCTTTTTTATGCAAAATTAAAGTTTATGTTGTTCCACGTTTTTTCCAGATTACAGGGACGAGTGTCTGCATCTCTGTGACGGATGTTCCATCCAGGAGTTCCATAAGACGATCAACGCAGGCTTTGGCCAGTGCCGTGCAGTCCTGCTCCACTGCGGACAGCGCCGGTTGGCAGAGGCTGGTGAGTTCCGTTCCGTCATAAGCGATGATGCGAAGCTGTTCGGGAACCGGCAGCTCCATTTCCAGGGCAGTGGAAAGGCAGCTCAGGGCGGCAATGTCATTGGTCATGCAGCCGTCCATTTCCCGGATCACGTTCCAGTAATCATGGATCACGCTTCTGTCATAGGAGTAACCCATAAAGTTCCATGGTGTATGGACGGAGGTGACCTGACAGCCGTTAGCCCTCAGGATCTGTTCCAGAACAACGTGGCGTGGATTGAAATTCGTAGTAAAATTTCCACCCATGAACTGGATGACTTTGCGGCAGCCGCTTTCCAGAAAAACTTCGGCGGCTATGCGTCCGCCCTGTCCATGGTCAGAATGAATCAAAGGAACATCCTCTCCCCAGTTCCTGTCCATGGCAACGATCGGTCTGCCTCTTCGTCCGGAAAAGCCGGGCGGCGGGTCATCCAGAGCGATCAGGCCGCTGATCAGGCCGTCTTCCAGTAAAGATAAGAGCTCTGTCTGGCAGGATCCCGCGTTGAAATTGTTGAAGAACAGGCATCTGCACCCTTTTTGCCGTAACTCGAGTTCGACAGCGTCCGCCATTTTTGCAAAGAAAGGATGCTGCAGCAAAGGAAGTGTGACAGCAACTGTAGCAGTCTTTGCAGGGGCCCTGACTGAGGATTCATAATCATATCCCATTTCATCAGCGGCGGCAAGTATTTTATCGCGGGTAGCTTTGGCTGTATAGCCGGTGTCACTTAAGGCTCTCGATACAGTACCCACTCCGACACCGGCTTTTTTGGCAATGTCTCTCATTGTTGCCATGTGGTGTATCCCTCTTTTCGTGTTCCATATATTAATGCCCCTAGTATAACATAAAACAGAGAGCAGGAACAACTGCAAAAAGGAACAAAGAAATTCTGTTCCATATATACATTTTGCTGTATGTAATCCGGAACGGTTTCCGTAAAGGGGAGATGTAAAAAAGAGAATGAAGGAGACTGGTGTCCTTGTCAAAAATGCGGAGGGGGTGTAAGATTTTAGATAGACAATATAAAAAGAGAAGAATCGTTTAGTTGCTTCGGCATGGAGGTAAAAATGACCAACGAAGAATTGATCCTGGAGGCGAAAAAAGCCAGGGAGCATGCATACACGCCGTATTCTCATTTTCAGGTGGGAGCTGCGCTTGTGACAAAGAGCGGTAAAATATATCATGGCTGCAATATCGAAAACGCTGCCTATACGCCCACAAACTGTGCGGAGCGGACGGCCTTTTTCCGGGCGGTTTACGAAGGGGAGCGGGAATTTACGAAGATTGCGGTGGTGGGAGGTCCGGAGGGCAGCGATGCCGACGAACTGTGCGCTCCCTGCGGGGTTTGCCGGCAGGTCATGATGGAATTCTGCGATCCGGAAACCTTTCAGATCATTCTGGCGGACGGCAGGGGCCGGTGCCTGCAGCGTACCTTGAAGGAAATGCTGCCGTTCGGGTTTGGGCCGGAGAATTTGGGGAGTCATTGATCATTTCCGCTGTTCTTTCCGTATCTGCTTCCGGTATTCGTTCGGGGTGAGGCCGTATTGTTCCTTGAAGATACGGTAGAAAAAACTGCGGTTGGACACGCCAAGCTGATCCATGACGGATGAGATATTATCGTCTGTCTGGATCAGCAGGCGGGCGGCTTCCCGCAGCAGGAAGAACCTGCCGTATTCGAGCAGGCTCATACCGATTGACTGGTTTACGATCCGGTTTAAATAATGGGCGTCGTAATTTAAGACAGTTGCCAGTTCTTCGCGGCTGATGCGGCCGTTTCTCTCTTCCAGGATCATCTGGATCTGTGAAAACAGATATTCATTCTTATTTCCCTCTAAAGTAATTTTGCGGTTATGATATAACGCCGGATCGAGCATGGTCTGAAATAACCGGGCGATCATGGACTGGACGGCCAGATAAGAACCGGCTGACATTTCTTTGCTTTCCAGGATCATTCCGGCAAATAGATGCTCCAACTGCGGCACGATCAGACCGGCCGGAATGACCGGATAGAAATCCCAG
This sequence comes from uncultured Lachnospiraceae bacterium, assembly GCA_910578115.1. Classification (GTDB taxonomy): domain Bacteria; phylum Bacillota; class Clostridia; order Lachnospirales; family Lachnospiraceae; genus UBA3282. Next base: position 41,835 of record CAJTPO010000018.1, read on the forward strand.
TAGTATTTTTTACGGCTGTCAGTATTTTTCCGGCAATCCAGAAAGAACCGGTAGAGAGGATTCTGCGTCTGGCAGGGATGCCCCTCTTTGTCAAAAATAATATCGTTTTGTATGAGCGTTAAGAGAAAAGGGTCGGAGAGCATGAGGAAACAGAGTTCCGTATCTTCTGTCGGGACTTCCACATGCCGGACGTTATGGTTGAGCAGACAGCACTGGCCGGCGTGAAGCTGTGCACAAAAGAGGCGGATGCTTCCATGGCGGTCATGGAGGCCAGGCTGCATCTGGTCAATGGCGGATTCCTGCCGGAAACGGTGGAGACGGTGATCGAACTTCTGGATGCGGACGGCAAGGCTGCGGCTGTGGACAGAAGAAGGGTGAGCGTGTACGGCAATGACGAGGCGGAGCTGACAGCAAGGATCTATATCAGCAATCCGAAACTCTGGGATACGGACAGTCCGAATCTGTATACCTGTAAGGCGTCTGTTGTAAAAGACGGGAAGGTGTTGGACGAAATGGAATTTCTCACCGGTGTCCGTACACTCACGCTGGACCCGGTGCGGGGACTGTGCCTCAATGGAAAACAGTTAAAAATGTATGGCGGCTGCGTGCATCATGACCATGGAATGGTGGGGAGTGCGGTATTTGCGGCCGCGGAGGACAGGAAAGTCCGTCTGCTGAAAGAAGCCGGCTATAATGCGCTGCGGTTTTCGCACAATCCCATGAGTGACGAGCTGATGACGGCCTGTGACCGGTACGGCATGGTTGTGATGGATGAACTGTCGGATATGTGGAATCGTTCCAAGACTTTTGAGGACCACGGCATAACTTTTGCCGGAGACTGGAAACAAAGCGTGGCTTCCATGGTGGACTGCTCTTACAATCATCCGTGTGTGATCATGCATTCCGTGGGCAATGAGATCAAGGAGCTGAGCGATCTGTCCGGAAAAAAGCTGGGCCGTGAACTGGCGGCGGAGTTTCGACGGCTGGATGCCTCCCGTTACGTGACCTGCGGCATTAACAGTGTGGTGTGCATGATGCCGGCACCGACAGTCTCAGACCCGACCAAGGCGGATGTGGAGGAGATCAATACGGTAATGACTCAGAGAGTCAACCAAATGGGAGAGATACAGTGTCAGGAGCCGGTGATAGAAAGGATCCGCGAATTTTCGGAAGTACTGGATATTGTGGGGTATAACTATGCGGAGGATAAGCAGCTGATCGATCTTGCGCGGTTTACCAACCGCATCTGTGTGGGGAGCGAGACTTTCCCGAAGGCGATCGCCAAAAACTGGAAAATAATGCAGGAGCACCCGGCGATCATTGGTGATTTTTCGTGGACTGCATGGGATTATCTGGGAGAAGCCGGAATCGGCAAGAACGGACTGCAGGGGCAGCAGAGTATGGGAATCTATGAGGGATATCCGTATAAACTGGCAAACTGTGGAGACATTGACATAACCGGAAGCCGCCGGACGCAGAGCTATTACAGGGAATGTGTGGTTGGCAGGCGGCAGGGGCCTTATATTGCGGTGATCAATCCGAAATGGTACGGGCGGCAGGTTGCCGTGACGCCGTGGAGCTGGTCGGATTCTGTCTCCAGCTGGAGCTGGGACGGGTCTGAGGGAAAGCCGGTGCAGGTAGAAGTGTACGGCGTGGGCGACGAGGCGGAACTGATCGTGAACGGCATTTCGCTGGGAAGAAAGCGTGTACCGCAGGTCAGCGAAGGCGACAGCAACGCCTACAGCACCGTGTTTGACACCGTTTACCGGCCGGGCCGGATCGAGGCGGTCCTGTACCAGGACGGACAGGAGACCGGACGGTATGCACTGGAAACGGCATCCGACAGGCTGCAGCTGCTTGTGGAGGACCAGAACGGAGAAGACGCAACAGGCAGAAAAGACCTGCTCTATTTTATGGTCAGCCTGACAGACGAGCAGGGTATTCTCAAACCGACCTGTGACCGGGAAGTAAGGGTCTCCGTGAGAGGTGCAGGTATGCTGCAGGGATTTGGCAGCGCGGCTCCTCTCAGTACGGAGTGCTTCACGACTGGTGTATTTACGACTTATTATGGAAAAGCGGCGCTGGCTGTCCGCCCAGTCGGGGAAGGTGAGATTCATATTCAGGTGCAGGCGGAAGGCTGTGATGCGGTGGAGATCAGTCTGTAGCGGGAAGAGGTGTTGGTGGTTGCAGGGGGCAGATTTAACCGGCTGCCCCCTGCAATCAATTTTGTGCAATCTTCTTTTTGAACAGGATATAATAACAGTTTAATTCAAAATCACTGCAGGGCTTCTTAGACACTGGCAGACATGCCAACAGCTTTTCTTTCGCGGCAGGATTCTGTAATTCCGCGCGGAGAGCATCCTGTATTCCATTGACGGTGAGGAAATGATGGACTTGTGTCATGGCTGCATCCAGTTTTCTTTTTTCTACAAGAAAATCCATGTCATACCGGGCTTCTGTCTCCCATGCACTGAGCATCTCCGCATGATCGTCGATCCAGTCTGTCAGGATGAGGTTTGCGCCGTGATCGGTGATCATTTTTATAAGTTTTGAGATTTTATGGGTATTGGGAACTGTGATGCCGACACATTCTAATGCACCCTTCAGGACTTTTTCAACAGCCTGCTGCAGATGATAAGCGGCGTTGTTGAGGATCAGCTCGTCGTGACAGGCGCTGTTCCAGATCATTTCTGCTGTTTTATAGTCCATCCGCGCACTGCGGAATAATCTGATATCACACATTTTAATCTCCAATACGAAATTTTCATTTCAGGGCTGCCTGAATAGTTTATATGTTGGTAGAGCTATTTTCGCTCAAACAGGAGAAGGCCGGTTTTCATTATTTCCTGATATAGTCGATTGTCCGGCGGCAGGTTTGTAATAATGTCTGCCTCGCAGTCAAGATCGGGGAAGAAAGCCAGCTTCTGATCGGGGTCGTATTTCTCAATGTAAAGATCGATGTCGCTTGCGCTGTTGCAGTGAAATTCCAGAGAACTGCCGTAGAGGATCAATCTGTGCACATTTTGATCCCTGCGGATCCCGAGAAGTATTTTTTCGACTCTGTGCTGCATCAGAGGGTGAATGCGGTTTGCATTTGGAAAAGTAACTCCGTCCATAACAGGAAAATCCCACATCATATCAGTGCTTCGCATAGAAACTGCAACCTCCTTTGGTCTCTTATTCTATCATGAGAGCAGTAAAAAAACCAGCTTATTTTTGTCTTCACGTCCCATCATGGAAATACTGAAAAACTAATTGATTTTCCGTACAATTCTTACTATAATATATGTTCAAACAGGGTGATATTGCGATCTGAGATTATAAAAAATCCAGGAAGAAATCAGCAAACTGTGAAAAAAATCAGAAATAAGGGTAAGGAGCCGGCATTTATATGGAAATATTCGATATCCACAAATTTGATAAATATCGGGAAGATAACCGGCGGGAGGTAAAGAAGGCTAAGGGCGGTCTGCCAAACAGTATCTGGGAGACGTATTCCTCTATGGCAAACTGCTATGGCGGTGTTATTATTCTTGGTGCAGCTGAGAATTCAACGGGCGGATTTTATACAACGGGTCTTCAGGATGCAGCTAAAATAAAGAAGATATTCTGGGATACGATCAATAATCGCACAAAGGTCAGCGTAAATTTGTTAATGGACGATGACGTCAAAACTTATGACATGGACGGCGATTTGATCATGGTGATCCATGTGCCGCGTGCCAAGCGGGAACAGCGGCCTGTCTATATCAACAATGATATATGGAATGGCACTTTTCGGCGGAATTGGGAAGGGGATTACCATTGTACAAGATCCGAGATCAGAGCAATGCTGCGGGACGAACCTGAGGAAACCATGGATATGATAGTATTAGAGGACTTTTCTCTGGCTGACCTGAATGATGAAACTGTACAGGGATACCGTAATTATCATGCTGCAGTCAGACCGGGCCATGTATGGGAAAAACTGCAAAAAGAAGAATATCTGGAAAAGATTGGCGCTGTTGGTCGTTTGAGAGAAAGTGACATACTGCGCCCTACTGCGGCAGGCCTTCTTATGTTCGGAGAAGAATATCGTATTGTTCGTTATTTCCCGGAATATTTTTTGGATTATCGGGAAGTGCTTGATCCTTCAATTCGTTGGACAGACCGTATTCAATCCAGCTCCGGGGATTGGACGGGAAATCTGTTTGATTTCTTTTTTCGAGTATACAATAAACTTACAAGGGATTTTGAGAAACCCTTCGCGCTGGACGGTGTGGCCCGCATCGAAGATACGTCTGTTCATAAAGCGGTTCGTGAGGCGCTTGCCAACTGTATCGTTAATACGGATTTTTATCTTCCGAGAGGTATCGTTATTTTAAAGGAACAGGACCAGATTGTGATGCAGAATCCGGGCAGCATTCGTGCCGGAAAGGCGCAGATGCTTCGGGGTGGAATCTCTGACCCGCGGAACAAAGCCATTATGAAGATGCTGAATCTGATTTCTATTGGGGAACGTGCAGGAAGCGGAGTTCCGGATATCTACTCGGTTTGGGCGGACAAGGGATGGACAACACCTGTAGTCGAAGAGCAGTATGGCCCTGACCGTTCAATTTTAACGCTTGCTTTCAGGAAAAAACAAGCGGAAAAAACAAGCGGAAAAAACAAGCGGAAAAAACAAGCGGAAAAAACAAACCAGATCACCCGGACCGCCAAGACGGTTGAAAACATGAATCGGATTTTTGCTTATATTCTGCAAAACGGCAGTGCGGGTTCTTCTGAGATCGCAGCATATCTTGAGCTCAGTGCTGCCAGAGTCAGGGTGCTTTTGGCGGAACTTACGGCAGAAGGAAGAATCATCCCGCAGGGGAATGGACGTTCCCGGCGTTATTGCGTGACACGCAAAGAGTAAAGTTTCTTCATGCACACCCAGTAATTCTTCTCGCTGGTATAGAGTGCGGCCTGGATATACCTGTCAAGGATTTCCGGCAGCAGCTTCCAGTCTGAACGGACGCAGCCGGGCAGCAGACAGCGCTTTGTCTCCTGCAGCGTGGCTGCGTCTGCAAGACCCGCGCGGATGCCAGACAGATGAGACGCCTGCGCTTACAGGTGAGATTCATATAAGTGGCGGCGGTTTTGCTAAAGGCATCCTTTTTGTTGCCGGCAATACTTTGCAGCTCTTCGAAACGTTCCTTCTGGGTGAGCGTGTGCAGGGCGGGGTATGCTTTGAGCAGTTTGCCGTACAGGAGAGCCATCTGGTCAGTGAATTCTTCGTACTCGTCCCGCTCGTCCGCCCGGAAGGACAGGCTGATGTGATAAACGTCGTAGGGGGAGATGGTATTTCCCGCAGTGCCTGCATGAGAATTTGGCGTTATAGTTTGCGACCGGCTTGGCCGTGAACTGTAATCATTTGGTGAAGGAGGCATAAATCTATCTTGATATTGGTTTACTACATATAAATATAATGCTATAATTATACTATAATATTGATATATTAATATAAAGAAAAATGCAAAATCACACAAATGCACTTGTTTTTCAACCGGGAGTTTGTGATGTATCGGAATGGAGGGAAACATGATAATCAAGGCTTCGGCATCTTTAAGGAATGATTATACGTCTATTTCAAATCTGGCAAAAGAAACAAAAGAACCTATCTATATCACGAAAAACGGAGAAGGTGATCTGGTGCTCATGAGTATTGAGGCTTATGAGCAAAGAGAACAGATGCTGAAAATGCGGGAGAGAGTACTGCAGGCGGAACAGGAGCGGCTGGACGGGATGCCAACATTCAGCATAGCGCAGGCAAAGGAGAAGTTAAGGGAGCGGATAAATGAAATGTAAGATTGAAATTCTGCCTGCTGCGTGGGAGGACCTGAAACAGATAGAGGATTGGTATCTGGTACAGTTTGGAGTGGAGACGGCTTTAAAGGTAACAGACAGTATACTTGCCGCGGTAGAGCGTCTGGCGGAATTTCCTGATTCCGGATCCCTGACGCCGGATGCGTGGCTGAATCAAAGAGGATATCGAATGATTATTTGTAAAAAGCACGTGGCTGTTTATCGAAGAATAGAGAATGTAGTATATCTGTATCATATCGCGGACACACAGACGGAGTATACGAAATTGTTTTATTCTTGAACAATAATCGGGCAAAGGAAGACGTTTCATGGTGTGGATCTGTCGATTTATGCAGAAAATGGCAATGAGTGAACGCCTGCACAAAGCGTTCTGCCTGCAAACGGGAGCCGCCCGTTTTGCTTAGCTCCGGCATTCCCCGTCATGGCTGATACAGTTGACCTGTGTTAGAAATTCCATATCATCAAGAGCCTGCAGCAGCGGGTTCTTTTCTTTTGCACGGATCTCGATGATCAGTTCCGTCTCGCCGCTGCGGGTGGAGCGGGCTTTTTCCTTATAAGAACGGCAGTATCTGGCGAGGGTGTCAAACAGGACATCATAGTCGATCCCTTCCCGCGGGCCGCGCAGCACGAGCAGTTCCGGGGCCTTCGTGCCGGGCAGTCTGTTCAGACCGAAGAGGAGGAGCGTCATCGTGAGGGAAAAGACGATCACCAGCGTATAGAGGCCGACGCCCGCGATGATGCCGGCGCTGATGGACCAGAACAGGTAGAGCAGATCCAGCGGATTCTTCACCGCATTGCGGAAGCGCACGATGGACAGCGCGCCCACCATGCCGAGGGACACGAGCAGATTGGACTGCATGGCGATCATGATGGCGGCCACTATGACGGGCATACCGGCCATGGTGATATTCAGGTCTTTGGAATAGAAAGCCGTCCGGCTGGAAAGCTTGTAGATCGTGTAAATATAGATTCCGGCCAGGCAGGCCAGCAGCAGGATCAGGATGACCGTTTTGGCATTCATGGTGGTTCCGCCGCCCAATGATTCATAGACACTGTTTTTGATGACATCTTTTACTGACATTTCTGTGTTCTTCTCCTCTTTTCATCTTCTGTTCTATAAGCTGGTGTGTGTCACCGGTTGTTCGTAATTTTTATCCGCAGGACTTATCCCACTCAGATTCCCGCATACCGTTCCCGGCATAGCTGGTATTTGGAAAAAGACGTCTGCTGCAGGGTGTTGAGTTCCAGCAGCTGTTTCAGGAAGGCCGGCAGGAATTCGTCGTATTTTACTTCCAGCACCGCGTCCGGTCCCGTCAGGGCGTCGTAGGAGATCCCCGTCGTGCCGAAGCGTTCCGTCTGGCGGCTGGCCCTGACATGCCGGTCCAGGGTGATGCGTACATTGCCGGGGCCGTAGAGGTATGCCTTCCGCTCATAGGCGACGATCACTTTCGGAAGAAGCGTCCGGGTGGCTGCCGCCAGATGAAAAAGAAAGACGGGGTCTTCCGGGGAAACGGTATCTGCCGGGAAACTGCCGGCCATAATTTCCCGCAGCATCTCCGGTGTGATCTGCCGGGAACGTTTGCGGGTCATTGCGTCCAGTTTTTCTTTTACCTCGAGTTTGATGACGGCAAGGGAATCGTTATAAATACGGATCCGGTATTTGCGCCGTCTGCTGCAGCCGTCCCTGACAGCCAGCAGGCAGGTATCCGCCGGATCGTCGAAATACAGGCTGCTCACCAGATACCCTTCGTCGTTATGTTCATTGTCGTCCGCCCGCAGTACCCCGTCCAGCCGCCTTTGCAGACTGTACATTTCCCGGGCGGTGCAGCAGAATTTTTCTTCCACACGGTACATTCTGCATCTGCTCCTTCGTTTTTTAGTCATTCTTATCAAAGACCGCCCGCAGTGTCACATCCCCGTCCACCAGAGAGACCGAGAGCGATTCTTTGCCGTCTTCCGGGACATCGCCCTGCCAGCCGGCAAAGTGATATCCTTCCCTGGCATGGGCGGTCACCGACAGCGGAAAATCACTGTAATAGTATCCCTCCCATGTACCGCAGTCCTCCAATACAGCCGTGTTGACGGTGATGGTGCCGCCTTCCGGAGTGTCTGTGACGATCCGGATTTTGTGGAGTGCCCCGGTCAGTCCGAAGGTCTTCGCCAGACTTTCCATGGCAAAAGGCAGCCTCTCTTCAAAAAATGCATCTACCTGCTCCACATCCGCCTGATAGTCCGCGGCCGTATAGCCGGCATCATAGAAGCACTGGTGGTCTTTAATGATCTGCGCTTCACAGCGGCTGCTCCATTGTGCCAGCATGTCATGCATCTTTTCATAAGAAAAGACAGTGTTCGCGATATCCATAAAGGAAAGGCAGAACCGGCGGCGAAAGCCCTCATTGTCCAGCAGGCTTTTGACTGCGGGTTCGTTGAGAAGCGGGTGCTGCGCCATCCAGTCTTCCCGGTTTTCCCAGATGTTGCTGTCGGCGTGGGCACATTCGTCCAGGTCATAGAGCATAAAGCGCCATTTTCCGTCGCTGTAAGGCGTTCCCTCCTGGGTGGTGCGCCAGGCGGCGGTATTGTAACCGAAGGCCACGTCCCGGTTGTCCAGATAGAGGTTGATGCAGCAGTAGTCGATCAGGCTCTGGATGTCCACCAGTTCATCGGCGAGGGCGTAGGTGTCGTCATAGACAAGATCGCATTGCGTGACCACGTCCAGCATATACTGCCAGGCAGTGAAGGTCTCTTCCGGCGAAGTGACCGCATTGCCGGCCTTTATAAGCATGATATCATCCGCCTGCAGTCCGTAATGAGCAGACAGATATTCGGCGTTATAGCGTTCGCGCAGGTTATAGAGGCCCCAGTATTCCCCGTTCAGGAAAAGGGCACATGGCCTGTGGGCCTGCGTGGTGACACTGCGTCCGCGGGCAGCCTCCTGCAGAAAGGCGTCCAGAAATTTCACGCCGTCCATATTGCCGCCGCCGTTGCGCAGCTTCACGGAAGCGTAGAGGATATCGTTGTCAAAAAAAGCAGCCGGAAGGATCTCGCTCTCATCATAGATATCTCTTGCGAAAAGATGGAAGGACTTCTGCCTGGCGCTGCGGGTGGAGTTGCCGGAGATACGGACTCCTGCATTCTGCGTAAAAAGGAGCGTATGGCTTTCGTCAAAATAAGACAAAGAAGCCTCCCGCTCCCACTCTTTTCCTTTATAAAAGGCGTTGGAAGCCATGTAGCGGTAATGGATCTCTCCGCCGGCATCCGTGTAGCTGTCCAGTATCTGCCCATTCTGCATACCGCCCTGAGAGAGATAAGCCTCAAAGGCAGCGCCGTTGCCGTAGATGCCGGTGTGCGCATCGAACAGAGCTTCCGGATCCACAGACAGGGACAGAATGGCCAGATCGTCGTATTCCGGCTTTGCGTCGTAGCCTACGAAATAGGTCTGCGTGACGATCTCGCTGATCTGACCGGTGACGGGATTGTAGCAGGCTGCCCGCACGACGACGGCTTTGTCTACCGGAAAAGCAGGCTCATAGTCCTGATTGGGTGCCAGATCGTCCCGGTTGATGTAACGGTTTTCTTCTGCGGTGCGGTCGGTGATCCGGATCGGCTCCCGATAGACAGGAGAAGACGCGTCCGGTTCGCTGCCATCCAGCGTGTAATATATTTTCTCCCCGGTGGGGGAATATAGATGCAGATCAAAAGCCTCCTTATAAAATCCGCTGCCAATTTCGAAAATGGGACTGTCCAGGGAGACGGCGGGGAGCAGCTCTGCATCCTGATTGGTGCTTCCCAGGGTGGTGGTCATAACGGCCCACCGGGAGCCACCGTCCTGCACTCTGCCGTAGCTGGTGTCGTGGTTCAGGCGGGGGACGATGACCTGATCGAGAAAAGTGCCTTCCACGGCGTCTGCCAGAAAAAGTTTGTCCCCTTCTCTGGAGATGCGCAGTCCCGCATTTTGATCCAGCCAGACTAATATAAATCCACCGGCAGGCACCATAAGACCTTCCAGAGAATACTTCTGCGGATCTTTCTCGTCATCTGTGAGAAAACAGCCGTTCAGGGAAATATCCGCCTTCCCAGGATTATACAGCTCTACACAATCGGAATACCGACCATTTTCATCTCTTCCGGCAGAAAAATTACAGCTGCAGATTTCGTTGATAACAACCTTTGGTTTTTTCCAATTGTCACTGCAGCCGGCGACGGCCAGCACCAGGAGTGCAAAAAACAGGATTATCTTTTGTAAATGTCGTTTGTTCATGCCAATTTCCCTTAATGACATTTAGTGAGTGTCAACTAAGTACAAATAATATCATATAGTGTTCTAAATGACAAGCAGTGAATGTCATTTAGCTAAACTGGACACATTTAATATGTGTTGGGGGAATGGTTTGCGGAATTAAATGACATTGTTGGCCGAATTGTCATGAATTTGAGGAAATTAACTGTAGGTGTTCAGAAAGGTTTGTGCATTCTGGCAGGAAGTTATCTGAACAGATACAGGTGTCAGCTATTGTGTACGGTAATACGTATATGAAAGCTGATTATGAGGGAGATACATACCAGTTCAGTCAGGTCAGTACATTTGCTGCGCTGACCGTGCTGAAACATGGGGTTTTACAGTATCCGGCCCATCGAGCAGTGATTCAGAATGGCCGGATACAGGTAACAGTGAAGGTATTTAAACTGCTACGAAGAAACAGATGTATGGAGGGGGAGCATGTACAAAAACAGAGCGAGTTCAGGAAAAAACAACATATCAGGGGATAATATTGCCCGGATCCGCAAAAATCTGACACCCAAGGTGTCTCAACGGTTTCTGGCAGACAGGATGCAGCTGGAAGGGATTGAGCTGGACAAAAATGCGATTCAGCGGATAGAAAGCGGCGCCAGATTCATTACAGATATCGAGCTGAAGGCTTTTGCGAAGGTGCTTGCAGTAAGTTATGAAGAGCTGCTGGAGGAATAGCAAAAGGTCAGTTAATGTGCAAAAGAGGTTACGGACATTGGTTGATGGCCCGGCCGGCCGTAAACTGTAACGGAAGGAGAGCGGCCGGGGAGAATTATTAACAAAAAGGTATCCACATGCTGAAAAGTAGTGTTATAATACTTAGATACAAGTGGGAGACCATTAATCGTATTAAAATGAACATTCAGGAGGAAACAGGCCATGGTAAAACATCTAATTTTGTGGAAGCTGAAAGAGGAATTCACAGCGGAAGAAAAGCAGAAGATCAAGCAGGAAATCAAAACGGGGCTGGAGGGTCTGCAGGGAAAGATTCCCGGTCTCGTGGAGATTAAAGTGCAGATAGAGGGGCTGGCATCCTCCAATGCGGATCTGATGCTTGATTCCACATTTACGGATGAAGAAGCCCTGAAGGGTTACAGCGTGCATCCTGCGCATGTGGAAGTGGCGGATACGAAGGTAAGACCTTTCACGCAGATCCGGTTATGTCTGGATTTCAATCAGTAACGGGACGGAAAGAAATTCTAAAACGATGAAAGTTGGAGGAGTTAAGATTGAAAATTAAAATTTTCAATCGCGGGATTTGTGTCTGCGCGTTGCCTGCCACAAACTCGATATGGGCAAAAAGCAGCGCGGAAATGGAGAAAACTATGAAAGTAGTTATAGCGATAGATTCCTTTAAAGGCAGTCTGTCGTCTCAGGAGGCGGGACAGGCCGCGGCGGCGGGAATTAAGAGAGTTTTTCCGGATGCTGTGACGCAGGTCTGTCCGCTCGCAGACGGCGGAGAGGGAACAGTGGAAACGCTGATCAGCGGTATGGGAGGCACGATCCGCCGTTTGTCCGTCACAGGGCCGCTGGGTGAGAAAGTGACGGGACGGTATGGCGTTCTGGAGGATGGCGTCACGGCAGTCATGGAGATGGCTGACGCGGCGGGGATCACCATGGTCCTGCCGGAGCAGAGGAATCCGCTGTATACGACGACTTACGGAGTGGGGGAGACGATTCGGGATGCCGTTAAAGAGGGATGCCGGAAATTTATCATTGGTATCGGTGGCAGCGCAACCAACGATGGCGGTGTGGGAATGCTGCAGGCGCTGGGCTTTGAATTTCTGGACGGGGCAGGGAAACCCGTCGCCTTTGGTGCACAGGGGCTGGAGAAGCTGGTCTGCATCGGCACGGGGCATGCCATGGAAGAACTGGCTGACTGCGAATTTCATATTGCCTGTGACGTGAAAAATGCACTGTGCGGCCCCGAGGGATGCAGCGCGGTATTCGGTTCCCAGAAAGGGGCGGACGATGCCATGATCCGTCAGATGGATGCATGGCTTGCCGATTATGCGGCGCTTGCTGCTGCAGCCTTTGAGGGAGAAGCGGTGGATCCCGATCATCCTGGTTCCGGAGCGGCAGGGGGACTTGGATTTGCGTTTCGCACTTTTCTGCACGGTTCCCTGGAGCCGGGCGTGGAACTGATCCTGCGGGAGACGAAGCTGGAAGAGAAACTGCAGGATGCCGATGTGGTAGTCACAGGAGAAGGCAGACTGGACGGTCAGACCGTTATGGGCAAAGCGCCTGTCGGCGTAGCAGCACTGGCGAAAAAGTATGGAAAAAAGGTGGTTGCTTTTTCCGGCTGTGTGACGGAGGATGCACGGGCGTGTAATGCCTATGGCATTGATGCTTTCTTCCCGATCGTGCGCGGCGCGGTGTCGCTGGAAGAAGCGATGGACCGGGAGAATGCAGCGCGGAATATGATGGATACGGCGGAACAGGTGTTCCGGCTGATGCGGTAATATTTTTGCAGGAAATATGAAAAGAACATCATCGCGGCAGCTCTGTGCACTCGCTGTGCCGGGCTTACAGTGTCATGCAGGAAAAGGAAACCGACAATGCGTAAAGAATTCAATATCACCGGTTTATGTGTACCCGGTAAACACTACATGGTAGATCTGGGAAGCCGTCTGGAACAGATGAAGAAGATGGTGGATCAGGGACAGTACTGCCCCGGAGAAGAACACCAGAGGAACAGTCCCTGGAACATCGCCGTGGATCTTACGCTGGACATGAGTTTTTCCGGAAATGATATTGCAGGGATGCTGCGGGAATACGAAACGGATGTGCATACGGGCATGGAAATAGACGGTATGGCCGGTCTGTTGGCGGAGGAGACTTCGGGGTATCCGTTTCTTGTATGCCGTCTGTGCCGGATCATGGATGAGGAACTGCCGGGAACAGAGGGATTTCCAGATCGCCATGCGACATGGAGCCGGGAAGGATTTCTGGAGGCGGTGAGAATTCTGGTTTCGGAGAAGAACACGCTGTTTGATTCACTTAACCACAAGCTGGAGGGCTATCCTGAGTTGGAACGGGTCATCTGCAGGCTGTTATTTAACGGTGAGCGGATTGTCTATAATCCGGATGTGGAAGAAATCGAGACGGCGATGCTGTTTGGATTTGTGAAACGCGACGGGGCGGCGGTGGCGATCGCCAACCGGATTTTTGAGACGCGCTTGTATGACCGTTTTCTGACTTCGTCAGAGTGGAAAGAAAACAGCATGACGCAGGCTTCTTTTTCTGATAAAAATGGTTTTGTGGTGGACGGTCATTTGAATATGCGCAGGATTCTCGAGAAGTTTACACAGCATTTTCAGGAATTATACGGAGAAGAGGATGAACGGTTTGTGGAGGAATACGGAAGAAGATTTTTCCTGCTGTATCTGCGTCCGATCATCAATGGAACCGGGAATTTTTATATAGAGGCACAGACAAGGGACAGGAAGCGGACAGACGTTATCGTAGACTATCACGGGGAACAGTTTGTGATCGAGATGAAGATCTGGCACGGCAGGGAATATCACGAGCGCGGAGAGCAGCAGCTGATCGGTTATCTGCAGAATTACCGGAAAACAACGGGCTATCTGCTGAGTTTCAACTTCAATCAGAAGAAGGAAACAGGTGTGTTTGAGAGAGTCATTGGCGAGTACAGGATTATGGAAGCGGTGGTATAAGCGGAAGATTCTGCTTTTGATACTCGGACGGCGAGCAGGCATTGAACCGCCGAAACACCGCAGTGAAATAGCTGCTGTTGCCCCCAGTTCCATGGCGATATCGGTGATCGGCTTTTGGCACGTAATCATCAAAAAGGTCAGGGAAAAAGCCTGCTCCAGTCAGCGGAAAACGTGGCGGCGGGAACAAAAAGGAACAGCCCTGAAAGGAAGAAAAGGAGAAGCAGCATGAAAGTAATGCATTCAGAGTGGACGGACCGTCTTCATCACTGGATACGGACGTTAAAGGATGATTTTTATGAGCCTTTGGGGGAAATCGCCTGGGAGGCGTTTCGGACGAAGGAGCACAGGACGCCGGAGGAGGTGGCGCAGTGCGCGTTTACGAGGGTGGAGCCGGGATTTACCTGGGGTGAGACCTGGGAGTACTGTTGGTTTCGGGGAACGGTTACGTTGCCGGCGGAGGCGGCGGGAAAGCGTATCGTGATGCGTCTTGCGCCGGGCGGTGAGTCTACCCTGTTTGTCAACGGCAGGAGTTTTGGCACATACCGGGCCGACTGGGTGAGTGAGGCGCACCACTATATGGAGGACAATGTCCTGACGCGCAGCGGACAGGCAGGGGAGCAGTACGGTATCTTAATGGAAACCTATGCGGGTCATTATTTCCCGGAGATACACAGCTGTGCTACAGGGCCGGTGCTGCCGGGGGCTTATCAGGATCCGCTGCAGGAAGGGAAGAGAAGGACGCTGGGCGTGTGCACTTACGGCATCTGGAACGAGGACGCCTATCAGCTCTATATGGATGTGGATACCCTGTATAAACTGTTGGAGACGCTGGACGAGACTTCCCTGCGGGCATCTAAGATCGCGGAGGCGCTGGAGCAGTTCACGCTGACTGTGGATTTCGAGCAGGACAGGGAAGACAGGACGGCCACTTACCGGGAGGCCATACGGAAGCTGCGGCCCGTCATGGAAGCGGTGAACGGCACGACGCAGCCGGTGTTCTATGCGACGGGCAATGCGCATCTGGATCTGGCCTGGCTGTGGCCGATGGCGGAGACCCATCGGAAGACCGCGCGTACCTTTGCCGCTCAGCTCCGCCTGCTGGAGGAATATCCGGAGTATAAATATCTGCAAAGCCAGCCGGCAGCCTATGAAATGTGCCGGGAGCATTATCCGTAACTGTTCGAGCGGATCAAAGAGGCGATCAGGCAGGGACAGTGGATCGCGGAAGGCGCCATGTGGGTGGAGCCGGACACCAACATGGCGGGCGGCGAAGCGCTGATCAGACAGTTGCTTCATGGCAAACGCTATTACCGGGAAGTGCTGGGCGTGGACAGCGTTATCCTCTGGCTGCCCGACACCTTCGGCTATACGGCAGCTCTGCCGCAGATCCTGAAAGGATGCGGCGTCAAATATCTGGTAACGCAGAAGATCTTCTGGTCTTACAATGAGGGAGACGAGTTCCCCTGTCACTACTTTACCTGGCAGGGAATGGACGGCTCGGAGATAGTTTCCTTTCTGCCCACCAGCTACACCTACAAGACGGATCCGAAGGAGATCAATACGGTCTGGAAGAACAGACGGCAGCTTCGGGATCTGGACGCTTTTCTGCTGCCTTACGGGTACGGAGACGGCGGCGGCGGACCGTCCAGAGATTACGTGGAATATGCGCGCAGGCAGGAAGATCTGGAAGGCGGCGCGCGGGTGAAGATGGCGGGACCGCTGGAATTTTTTACAGATATGGAAAAGGCGGGCGGGCCGAAACACACTTACGCCGGTGAACTGTACTTCTCCGCCCACAGAGGCACGTATACGTCGCAGGCGATGATCAAACAGAAGAACAGGAAGGGAGAGCTGGCGCTGCGGGAGATGGAAATGTGGTCCTGTCTGGCGGAAGCGGAAGGCTGGCAGTACCCGCTGGAGAAGGCGGACGGGCTTTGGAAGACGCTGCTGCTGCACCAGTTCCACGATATTCTTCCGGGGTCTTCCATCGCCCGGGTGTATGTGGAAGCAAGAGAGGCCATGGAGAAGCTTTTGCAGGAGGCAGGCGGGATACGGGAAGACGCGCTGCGTGCGATTTTGAATCAGAGCAGGGAAGAAGAGGCGGTTACGGTCTTCAATTCCCTGAGTTTTGCCAGAAAAGCGCTGGTGACGCTGCCGGATGCCTTTGCCCGGGGAGCCTGTCTGGCGGATGGAACCGTTCTGCCGGTGGAGCATACCTTCGAGGGGCTTAAGACGCTGGTGGAACTGCCTTCCTGCGGCGGAGTTTCCCTGCGGCCTGCATCGGCGGATCAGGCGGGACGAAAGCCGGCTGACGGGGCGGCGGAAGAAGCGGTGATACTGCGCACACAGGATGGCTTTATTCTGGAAAACGGACAGGTGAGAGCGGTGGTAAATAACCACGGGGAAGTGACGTCCTTCGTCCTGAAAGAAAGCGGCAGGGAGTTTGCGGCAAAGCCCATGAACTGCTTCCATATGTACAAAGACGTGCCAAGGTTTTTCGATGCCTGGGATATTGATTCCAATTACCGGCAGCAGGAGATTGCGGGAGCTTTCGACATCGAAGTGGAAGAGCTGGGACAGGGTGTGGAAGCGGTGCTTCTGGTGACGGGCAGGATCGGGGAATCCTCTTATCGGCAGTACATCCGTCTGGCGAAGGAATCCCGCAGGCTGGTGTTCGAGACGGAGGCGGACTGGCAGGAACTGCACCGCCTGCTCAAAGTATCTTTTCCGGTGGATGTCCATGCGGAAAACGGCATCAACGAAATGCAGTTTGGCTACGTGGAACGTCCCACGCACAGATCCAGACCTTACGACAAGGATCGGTTCGAGGTATGCAACCACCGCTACAGTGCGCTGTGTGACGGCGCTCACGGCGCGGCGGTGCTCAATGACTGTAAATACGGAATTTCCATGAACGGAAACAGCCTGGAACTCACGCTGCTGCGGGCAGCGGCCGGCCCGGAAATGCGGGCGGACAACGGCAGGCATCATTTTACCTACGCTTTTACCGCGTGGGAAGGGACTTTTGCCGGCTGCGACGTGGTAAGACAGGGGTACGAAGTGAATGTGGCTCCGCTGACGGTGTGCGGCGGCGGCAGAGATTTCAGCCTGCTGTCTGTCGGGCAGGACGATATTTTCACGGATACCCTGAAACCTGCCGAGGACGGCAGCGGAGACTGGATCCTGCGCCTGTACGAGGCGAAGAAGGCGGCGCGGCGCACCTGCGTTCAGCTGGCGCGGAAGGATGTGCGTGCTTTTGCCTGTGATATGCTGGAGAATACCCTGCAGGAAATTCCGGTGGAAGACGGGAAGATCATGCTGGATTTCCGGGCATTTGAGGTGAAGACGGTCCGGCTGGTTTCGGGGAGAGCATGATGGAAGTATTTCTTTGAGAACGGCATGGATGCATGGATGACGGCATGGTTGCGCTTTACAAGTGATCTCAATGAAGATGGGCCATGTGTGGAGGAAGCAAAATGGAAAACCAGATTATCGTCTGTGAAGCAGTTACGGAAAGTGATGCTGCAGCTTTTTGGGAGCAGCTTCACACCTATTACAAGCGGGATATCTTCCCTGACCCGAATGATAAGGACAGGGAATACTTTCTCAGCGATACGGAATATCGGGCGCATATGCAGAAGATTCACGACAGACCGCAGGACAGGTGTTACTATCTGTTCTTTCGCCGGGATGGACAGAAGATAGGCTTTGCTTTACCGGTGATTTACACTTCTGAAGACGGCAAATGCTTTGTCATGGAATATTGCGTTTATCCGGAATACCGCGGAAACGGTACAGGCAAAAAGTGCGCGAAGGCTCTGCTCAGCTGGGCAAAGGAACACGGTGCGCTCTATGTAGAGTTGAACTATGGCGGGGATGTACGGCGGGAGCGTTTTTGGAAGAGCCAGGGATTCGTCAAAAACGGTTTTGACGAGTGGGGTGAGCCGTTGATGATCCTGCCGCCCGAAGATGAAATATCTTTCACTGTAGAAGTTCTCAATGATCCAACCGACTGGCAGCTTTTGAAATTGGAAAACGGTTTCAAAAAAGAAATCGGAGAAGAAGCACTGACAGAGGAACAGCAGAAACAGCTTCAGCAGGCTGTCAAAGAAGGCAGGATTACTTTCTTTGTTGCCAGACGTGGCTACCGTGCTGTCGGCATGTGCAGTGTGGCCAGATACTATTCAACCTTTTCCTGCTCGGATACGGGAGTATATGAAGATTTCTACATTGAACCTGTTTTCCGCGGCAGGGGCATTGCCCGGAAGCTGGCGAAGGCGGCACAAACATGGTGCGGGGAAAACGGCATATCGAGTTTAGCGGTATGCTGTGCCCCGTGTGATGAAAAAATGTACCAGGCACTTGGGTTTGATATTGGACTGGGAACAACGTTCGCACGTGTTATGGTTTGAGCTTCCCGCACAAAGAGCAGACAGGATACAGGAATATTTCCAGACAGCCGCCAACTACTACCAATAGTTGGCGGCTTGTATCTGCAAATTACAGTTCCAGGCTATTGGGGTTCAAGAGGAAATCCATAATCCCCATAACCACAATTCCCTCCTCATTTCGCCATAATTTGATCCTGTCCCTGACCACGATAATTTTCTTAAAAGAATCGCCAATATGCACCAATGACTTCTGCTCCTGCTGCATTTTGCTGCTGTCCGGAATCGCAAAGGCAGATTGAATATAATATCTCTGATTGCCACGGTTGCAGACAAAATCCACCTCCAACCTCCTGCGCACCACTTTTCCATTCTCATTGCGCTCGGAATGCTCCACAACGCCGACATCCACATTAAAACCTCTAATCAGCAGTTCGTTGTAAATAATGTTCTCCATAATATGGTTTTCTTCCTGCTGTCTGAAGTTAAGCTGAGCATTGCGCAGTCCCACATCCGTGAAGTAATATTTGAAGGGGGAAGCGATATATTTTTTTCCCTTAATGTCATATCGTTCGGCTTTGCTGATAAAAAAAGCATCTAACAGATATCCGATATAAACTCCTATGGTTTTGTCGCTGACATTGATCCCGTTGCTGCCAAAAGTATTCGCCAGTTTCGTCGGATTGGTCAATGATCCCATTGCCGATGCAAGGATATTTACCAGTGTTGCCATACAGTTGTCTCCACGCAGCCCATGGCGCTCTTCAATATCCTTCAAATATAATTCCCTGCACAAATCAATCAGATACTTTGACTTTAATTCATCTGTTTTTCTGCTCAGGATCAACGGCAACCCTCCATAGGTACAATAATCCATCCATGCATCATATTTGTCTCCTGAATATGCCGAAACATATTCCGAAAAACACAACGGATAAACCCGAATTTCATCTCCGCGGCCCCGAAATTCTGTCAGTACATCAGTGGAAAGGAATTTTGAATTGCTTCCTGTTACATAGATGTCCAGATTCTCCCTCCTGTTCAAACCATTCAGTACTGATTCAAATCCCTTGCACATCTGGACTTCATCCAAAAAAACATACCACATATCATCGTCTGTGACACGCTCTTTGATATAACTGCTCAGCCGTTTGCTGTCATGCAATTCACCGTAATCATCATCATCTAACGGTATCCTGATGATTCTGGATTCCTCTACGCCGGAGTCCAGAAGATACTGATAATATAGTTTGAACAGCAGATAAGACTTTCCGCACCGTCTAATACCGGTAATTACTTTGATTAAGCCATTTTCCCTGCGTTCCACCAGCCGATTCAAATATAAATCTCTCTTAATCGTCTCCATTCTTTTCTCCTTACTTCGGGAAACTGTAAAATGATGCATTTTTCCGTAATTATATTATAATAATTCTAAATAGTCAGGTCAATCCATTATAACTATTATACGCTGAACTTTTTAGACAATATGCATTTTCTCAAAGTAAGGTCACATTGGAAAATTTTCATTCATTTTCGGATTTTCAACTGTTTATATAAATCTTCCGAATCTGCCGTTTTCCACTATTATTTTCAATTTTTTCGGACGGTATGCTTTTCCATAATTGATACAGGCATAAATTGTCTTCGGATTCGCTGCTGTCATCCGACAAAACGTATGTTTGATGATTATGGACGTATTGCCAACAACAAGAAGCCTGGTTTCTTTGCCACTTACAAGGCAGCAAAGATGTTTCAGAGAAGTGCTGTGCTGCGGGGCAGGAGTACAAAGAGAGATATTTTATCTGTTCGGACTCGGACTTATTGTTTATAATAAAGGAAAATAGACTGCCTCTGGTTGGGAGACGATGGACGATCTGTTCTTTAAAATGGAGTTTCTGTCGAAGAGCGATCAGATTACGGAGCTTTCCCATCTGCTGGCGGGCGAGAAGATTGATACGAACTGGTAACAGAAAAAAATAAAACTGTTTGCAATTACGAAGGGAGTATGGCAGAATATGAGCGTAACCTTACAAAATCCACTGTTACCGGGATTTTATCCCGATCCCTCCATCTGCAGGGTGGGGGATGATTTCTATATGGCGACTTCCTCCTTTTCTTATTATCCGGGAGTCCCCATTTTCCACAGCCGGGATCTGGCGCACTGGGAGCAGATCGGGCATGTGCTGGACCGGCCGGAGCAGCTGCCCTTGGATCCGTATGTGATCTCCGGGGGCATTTTTGCACCGACGATCCGTTATCATGAAGGCCTTTTTTATATGATCACAACCAACGTAAATCACGGCGGCAACTTTATCGTGACGGCAAGGAAGCCGGAAGGGCCGTGGTCTGACCCGCACTGGATCGCGGGGGCGGAGGGCATTGACCCGTCCCTGTTCTGGGATGACGACGGCAGGGCTTACTATACGGGAACCTGCGGCGGCGGGCCGGGAGAGCGGCAGATGATATGGCTGTCGGAGATTGATCTGGTGAAGTTTGAGCTGGTGGGCGAGAAGACGAAGATCTGGGGCGGCGCCATGGAGAATGCCGCGTGGCCGGAGGCGCCTCATCTGTACAAGGTAAACGGGTACTATTATCTGATGATCGCGGAAGGCGGAACGGAGCATTTCCATTCGGAGACCATTGCCAGAGCGAAGCAGATCACGGGCCCTTACGAGAGCTATCGGGGCAATCCGATCCTGACGCAGCGCCATCTGGGGATGAAGGCGGCTATCGCGAATACGGGACATGCGGATCTGGTGGAGCTGCAGGACGGTTCCTGGTATATTGTCTTTCTGGCGTCCAGACCTTACGGCGGTTATCATAAGAATCTGGGCAGAGAGACTTTTATCGCGCCGGTGGCGTGGGAGGAAGGCTGGCCCATCGTCAGCCCGGGCACAGGCCGGATCGAGTTTACCTATGAGGGGCCGGATCTGCCGGCGTTCGCTGTCGAGTCTGTGCCGGAGAAGGACGACTTTGACGGGGAGCGGCTGGGATACCAGTGGAATTTCCTCGGTACGCCGGACGTGCATACATACAGGCTGGAAGACGGCTGTCTGAAACTGAGACTATACGATAAGTCCATGGGGCAGGGCATGGTGGCGAAAGGGGCGAACGCCCGTGCTGTACGGCATGAGCCGCAGAGCACGGGATTCCTGGGCAGAAGGCAGCAGCATATGTCTTTCGAGGCCAGAGCGAAGCTGTGCTTTACCCCGCAGGAGAGACAGACCGCGGGCATGGTGGTACTGCAGAATGATTACCAGCAGCTGCGAGTGGAAGTGGGGCTGAACGGGGAAGGCAGGCAGGTGGCAAGGGCAGTCAGCGGCTACACGTCGAAAGATGCTTCCCTTCTGCACAAGGATATGGTGGGAGAATATCGGGAAGAGCTTCTGGGAGAAATGATCTGGGAACAGACGAAGACCGAGCTGGTCATCCGGGCTGACGGGCAGGATTTTACGCTGGCAGTGGCCGGGGAAGACGGACAGGAGCAGATTCTTGCCGGGCAGGTCGACGGCAGCTTTCTCGGCAGTGAGACGGCGGGCGGCTTCGTGGGAGCTTATGTGGGCATGTTCGCCAGCGGCAACGGGACGGCGTATGAGGAGTACGCGTCGTTTGAATGGTTCAGTTACTGCGGTAGAGATTAAAAGTGGAAGGCAAGGATTACAGGATGAAAGTATTATCACAGGTGGAGAATCGTAACGGTCAAAAGGTATTGACGGTGGACGGAAAGCCTTTTATCATGCTGGCAGGGGAAGTGCATAATTCCAATTCTTCCTCGGTTGCATATATGGAAGGTGTGTATGACCAGGCGGATGCGCTGGGTATGAATTGCCTGCTGCTTCCGATGACATGGGAACTGGTGGAGCCGGAGGAAGGGGTTTTTGATTTCTCTCTGATGGATGGGCTGATCATGCAGGCCAGGGCGCGGGGAAAGAAACTTGCTTTTCTCTGGTTCGGCGCCTGGAAAAATGCGCAGTGTTATTACGCGCCGGCTTGGGTGAAGACGGATACGGAGCGCTTCCGGCGGGCACAGATGGAGAAGGGTAGGAATCTTGTGAATCTGAAAAAATTTTACCAGATGCCGTATACGACCCTGTCTTATCTGTGCGACGCCACGAGAGATGCCGACGCAAGGGCCTTTGCCCGTTTGATGCGGCACCTGCAGGAGGTGGACGGGGAGGCCTGTACCGTGGTGGCGGTGCAGGTGGAGAACGAGACGGGCGTGATGGGCAATGCCAGAGAGATGTCTGATGAGGCGGATGCGCTCTTTGCGGCGGAAGTTCCGCAGGCGTTTGTGGATTACATGAAAGAAAATGTACAGGACATGGCGCCGGATGTGGCGGAGGCCGTGCGGCAGGGCGCAGACAGCGGCAGCTGGGAGGCAGTATTCGGAGAATGCGCAGGAGAGATTTTCAGCGCTTATCATATCGCTTCCTACGTAAATGCGGTGGCGGCCGCCGGTAAAGCGGAATATCCGCTGCCGATGACCGTAAACTGCTGGCTGGATAAAGGCGAGGAGCCGGGTATGTATCCCAGCGGCGGCCCAGTGTCGCGGATGATGGAAGTGTGGGAGTACTGTGCACCGCAGATCGACGTGTTTGCGCCGGATATTTATGTGCCGGATTTCCCGGGTATTTGTGACGCATATGTCAAAAGGGGCAATCCGCTGTTCATTCCGGAATGCGCCACACACAGTTATGCGGGCGTGCGGCAGGTATATGCGGTGGGCCATTACCATGCCATGTGCTATGCACCCTTCGGATTTGAGGATATCGGAAAGCCTTTTAATTCACAGCAGGGAGCGTTGTTCGGCATGGATGTGAGCGATCCGGCACTGAAGACGCCGCAGAGCGTGGAGGAATATTACTGGTTTACCCATAACCTGCAGGAGATGATGCCGCTTCTGGGCGGCAGATACGGAACCGGGGATCTGCAGGCGGTGTCCGGCGAGAGAAAAGAAGAGGATGAGATGCTCTTTGGCTCCTTCGGCTTCCGGGTTAATCTGGAGGATCCGGTGATTGTGGACGGGCGGGGTGTGTGCCTGATCTTAAAGGAGACGGAAGACACTTTCTATGTTATGATCCATGCGGCCGGACTTCTTCCCTTTTCCACGGATGAGAAGAAACCGTATGTGGATTTGCTGCTGCTGGAAGAGGGGCAGTTCGAGGACGGCGTATGGAAAGCCGGACGTAGATTCAACGGGGACGAGGCCACCAGCCTGCGTTATGAGGAACCGGCGCTTTTGAAGGTGAAGTTGTTTGCCTACGCGTAAAGTGTAGAAAAAAAGAGAGAAAAAGAGGATGAATTTGCTATGGAACTGTTAAGTTACACAAGACAACCAAAAGAAGATATCATATACGGCGGCAGGATGGCATACAGTATGCATCTTGCCTATCGGGGTGAGGACGGAAAGTTCCGGCCCTTTCACCATAACGAAGGCCTTCTGTATGCCAGAGCGCTGCAGAATCCGGAGGACGGCACTTTAGACGCCAGATGCTTGAAGAAACCGTGGCTTTTTGAATTGTCCAGGGAAAATCCGGAAGGCAGCGGACAGCAAAGCGCCGGGAATGGCAGTGCGTGCAGGGACGGGGAATCCTGCGGCGGCTACGGGATTCTGGCCGTGCGCACCGGCGGCGAGGGCGAAACGGATGCGTCCAGTCAGGGCTGTGTGCTTTTCTTTGTCAGCCGGGATCTGGTTCACTATGAGGAGAAGGGGCTGTGCCGACTGCAGGAATCCGGAGAGATCACGGAGGTGCGATGCGTCTTTGATGGGGAAAAACAGGCTTACAGAATCTGCTGGCAGACAGAGGGCGGGCAGTGGATGGAAGGCGTGGCTTCCTGGCAGGAAAATGCGGGGAAAGATGCGCAGGCACCCATGTGTCTGGATCCTGCCTCCGTCAGGGAAATTGCGAAGCCGGGCATTTCTGCGCCGTCGTTTACGGCAGAGGAACTGGAATTGGTGGAAGGCGTCGTGCCCGGCAATACGATTGTCGTTCCCGAGGCGGCAGGAGAGTATCTGTTGAAAAAGCTGCTGCCGCCGGTCTGCGTCGGCATGGCGTTATCCAAGGAAGGGCCGTTCCGGTCCGTGGAGGAGCTTAAGGACGTGAAGGCGGTCGCTTCCTACAGCGACGGGACGACGGTTGTCCGTAAGATTGACTGGGAAGAGCCGGCGGAGAAGGAAGCCCATGTGGTACGGGGCAGAGTGCATCAGGAACATTTCCCGGCGCCTTTTGCAGAGCATCGGGCGGATCCGGTCTGCATGTACCGGGACGGAAAGTATTATTTTATTGCCACCAACGATGCGGATAACAACCATACGCTCTACATGCGCTGTGCCGATACGCTGGAAGGGATTCTGACGGCAGAGGAAGAGCTTTTCCTGGATTCGGAGACTTATCCGGGAATCGGCGGGCTGCTGTGGGCGCCGGAATTCCACGAGGTGGACGGGCAGCTGTATGTGTTCCATGCAGCGACATCCGGTGAATTCTATCATGAGGAATCCCGGGTGCGGAAGCTGCGGGAAGGCGGCGATCCGATCTGCAGGGAGGACTGGTCGGCACCGGTCATGGTGGTGAAGAAAGACGGTTCACCGCTGTGTGAAGAGGGCAAAGTGATATCCCTCGATATGACTACCATTCCCTATGAAGGCAAAACATATGTCATGTGGTCCCAGCGGCAGTTCCTGCCGGTAGATCAGGGGGCGTGGCTGTATCTGGCGCAGATTGACGAGAAGGAGCCGTGGAAACTGGTGACCGATCCAGTATGTATTGCCAAACCGGAGTACGGTTGGGAGAACAACCACACTTATGTGGTGGAAGGACCTTATGCGCTGGAGCGGGACGGCCAGCTGATGATCACTTATGCGGCTGCGGCAGTCGATGCCACCTACACGGTTGGACTGTTAAAGCCTGTGATGGGCAGCGATATCCTGAATCCGGATAACTGGAGCAAGAGTAATTACCCGCTGATGTCTTCCGCCTCCGTGGAAGGCGAGTACGGCACCGGCCATAATTCCTATCTGACCGACGAAAATGGACTGGTGTGGAATTTCTATCACATGCGGGCCGGCGTGGACGGACCGCGCTCCTCTGCCGCACGTAGGACACATTTTGATATTGACGGGGAACCGATGCTGGATGTAACGGAGGAGATAGATCTGCCGGAGGCATTCCGGACTGTGGAGGCGCGGATCGGGTGATGTGACTGTTTACGATGCCCTGCACTTCGCTGCAGGGCATCCTGCTGCATCATACCGTCTTGACACAACTTTCTCCATAGTCTTTCAGCAGATGATCGTGCGTCAGGAAAGTCATGCCCTCGGTTTTTGCCTGGGCAATCAGCATCTTATCAAATGGGTCATTATGGGGCGGTGTATTTTCCCAGATTAAAATATGGGAATCCAATAAATATTTCATAAGCTATCTCCATAAAACATCTCTTCGATATCATGATCGAGGGCATCAAAAGTTTCGTCAAAATCACCCGGAAGATTTACGGCCTCTTTCGCAAGGCCAGTTCGCCGGAATACCTGAGTCTGCGCATTTTCTCTTACGGACATAGTTCGGAGAAGGTCCACAATCAGCCGGATATTTTTTTCTGGCTGCCTCTGCATCAGTGTGTATGCTTCCTGTAACAAAGTCATTATTTCCGCCTCCCTTCTTAATCAGCTGGCTAAAGGATAGCATGATTCAGGGTAAAAATCAATAATCCGGCGTACAGCCACAGGTTTTGCTGTTTGTAATTTCTTCTGTTACATGATAAGATTGGAAATGACAGGAAAGCCGGAAGCCGAACTGTCACGAAACAGCAGTGGAAGGCAAACACATGTGATTGCATCGTGAGCGGTGAAATGTTATATTCTACTGGTAAGGAACTGAGTATTTGGGAGACACATAAGAATGATTACGATAAAGGAGATTGCCAGAGAATGTAATGTTTCGCCGACGACCGTGTCGAATATTTTGAACGGCAAGCCGAAAGTCAGTCAGGAGACGAAAGAAAGAGTACTGGAGACTGTCAACAGATTAGGATACAGACCCAACTACATTGCGCAGGGCCTGCGCAACCAGAAGACGAAGATGATCGGCATCATAGCGGAGGATATCGCACAGTTTACGACGCCCGAGATCGTGGAAGGCATCATGAGTTACTGTGAAGAGAACGGCTATCGCTCTATTGTCAAGAACCTGCGTCTTTATGCCAGATGGAGTGATTCCTGGTACAACAAAGAGGCGGATTATCATGCCATACTGGAGCCGGCGATCAGGGAACTGACCTCGATCATGGTGGACGGGATCATCTATATTGCCGGACATGCCCGGGTGATACACTGCTTTCCGGAGCGCTTTTCCACGCCGGCGGTGATGACATATGCTTTTGACAGTAATCCGGAGATACCGTCTGTGGGAATCGACGACCAGGGGTCGGCATACGAGATCGTAAAGTACCTGATTTCGAAAGGACACCGTAGGATCGGCGTCATCGGCGGGAAAGCGGATAATATTCATACGCAGGAGAGGCTTTTGGGGTATCAGAAGGCGTTGTTTGAACATCAGATATTGTATAATCCGGCATGGATTCGGTATGCTGCGTGGGACGAAGTAAGCGCTTATCCGGAAGCACAGGAACTTCTGAAGACGGAAGTGACGGCGGTTTTCTGTATGTCAGACAAAATGGCGGGCGGACTTTACCGCTGTCTGAATGAGAACGGCAAACGGGCGGGGGAGAATCTGGCGGTAGTTGGGTTCGATAATCAGGAGATTGCGCGGTATTTTATTCCGGGACTGACGACGATGTCACTGCCGCTCAAGGAGATCGGCAATGTCTCTGCAAAACTTCTGCTGCAGCAGATAGAAGGCGCAGAGAAGGGGACGCCACGGAATGACGTGAAACAGAAGATACTGATCCCGTGTACTTTCATAGAACGTGAATCCGTACACCGGATTTAAGAGAGAAGGTCAGCTGAACTTGAAAGTGGTTTGGCTGATTTTTTTATGTGCATTTGTACAAAAAAATACAACCGTGATTGACAAAAAAACAATAGACCCATATAATTGTCCATAATGGTAAAACGTTAAACAAAATGAGAAGGGGTGATGACATGAAACTTTATATCAATGAAAACCAGAGAATGGGGGTAATAGCGCCGGAGATTTACGGACATTTCAGCGAGCACCTGGGGAGGTGCATTTATGAAGGACTGTATGTGGGGGAAGAGTCGGACATTCCGAACGTGAAGGGCATGAGAAGTGATGTGGTCGAAGCGTTGAAGAAGATCGATATTCCGGTGCTGCGCTGGCCGGGGGGATGCTTCGCGGACGAATATCACTGGAAGGACGGGATCGGGCCGAAGGATCAGAGGAAGAAGATGGTCAATACCCACTGGGGCGGTACGACGGAGGACAACAGCTTTGGTACGCATGAGTATTTCGAACTCTGCAGCCAGCTGGGTTGTAAGACTTACGTGTGCGGGAATGTCGGGAGCGGCACGGTGCAGGAGATGAGCGAGTGGGTGGAATATATGACCTTCGACGGCGTGTCTCCGATGGCGGATCTTCGAAAGCAGAACGGTCATGAACAGGCGTGGAAGCTGGATTACTTCGGAGTCGGCAATGAGAACTGGGGATGCGGCGGCAATATGACGCCGGACCATTATGCGCATCTGTATCGCAGATACCAGACTTATGTGAGGAATTATCATAAAGACCGGCCTGTCTTCAAGATCTGCGGCGGTGCGGACGCTGCGGATTATGAGTGGACGGATACCGTGCTGCACGAATGCTTCCGCAAACCGGCGCCGGAGAGCGCGCATGGCTTTATGGACGGACTTTCCGTGCATTATTATGTAGGTGCGGAAAAGGGAGCGCACAAAGGAAGCGCCACGGATTTTGGCGAGGAAGAATGGAATGCTACGTTAAAGCGCGCCCTGGGCATGGAAGAGCTGATCAGAAGGCACGGAGCGATCATGGATCAGTATGATCCGGATAAGAAGATCGGCATGATCATCGACGAGTGGGGTTGCTGGCATGATGTGGAAGTCGGCACGAACCCGGGATTTCTCTACCAGCAGAACACGATGCGGGACGCCATCGTGGCAGGGCTGACGCTGAATATTTTCAATAAGCACTGCGACCGCGTGAAGATGGCGTGCATTGCGCAGATCGTAAATGTACTGCAGTCTGTTGTGCTGACGGAAGGCAGCAGGATGCTGCTGACGCCTACCTATCATGTATTCCACATGTACAGGCATCACCAGGGAGCGGAACTGCTTGAAAGCTATCTTGTGCAGGAAGGACAGGGTGAGGCTGTCGTGCAGGAATCGATATCTGTGGATCGAGACGGGATCGTGACGGTGACGCTTTGCAACCATTCCCTGCATGAGGCGCAGAACATGGAACTGCTTTTTGTACAGAAGAAGCCCGCTGCGGTCAGCGGCTCTATCGTGCGCGGCGCCATGAATGCCCATAATACGTTTGATGAGCCGGAGACGGTGGTGGAAGAGGCGTTCACGGAATTTGAAGTGGGAGACAGAGGGGTGTCCTTTGTGATCCCGCCATGCAGTGTGATGATGTTTAGGATCGGATGAGCGGAAGGAGAGCCTGGAAAGATGGAGTTGAAAGTATATACGAGAGAGCCGGATGAAGCGGCTTATCCGGCCGGGCTGGCCTACAGTGTCCATATGGCCTGCCGGGCGGAGGGCGGGGAGTTCCGGCCCTGGAATAAGAATTATGGCATCCTTTTTGCCGAGGCGCAGATTCGGGAGGATGATACGCTTCTTACGAAAGCGGTCAGGGAGCCGAGGATCTTTGCGATGGACGACGGCAGTTATGGCATTGCGGCGCGAAGCGTGCTTGAGAACGGCGATGAGGACCATGACAGCAGGGACAAGGTGCTGTTGTGGAAGACGAAGGATTTTATCACTTTTACATATGAGGGACTTGTCGGGGTGTCGCAAAGCGGCTGGGAACAGGCGTCGGACTGTATAACGGCCGGCGCGAAGATCCTGGAACAGGCGATAGAGTACTGGACGCCTGTGCACAACGTCAGGATCACGGTGCCTGATCAGGTGGAAGTGAACTCCGAAGAGGAAGTGGATCTGATCAGGGCGGCGGCATGGTATTCGGACGGTTCCGACGTGTCAAAGAAGGTGGTATGGGATAAGGCGGATATCGACTTTACGGCAGAGGGAAGCCATATGATAGAAGGCAGCGTCGTGGATGAGAGTTTCCCTTTTCCGTTGGCCGTGGGATACGGGGACCCGGTGATCTTTCCCTGGGAAGGGAAATGGTACTATATCTCTACCAATGACAATACGGACGATATCGGACTGTACGTGCGGGAGGCGGACAGTGTCAGGGAACTGTTTCTGGAAGGCGTTACGGAACATCTGATTCTGGCAAAAGATGAAGCGCGGGAATTGATACAGACTTTCTGGGCGCCGGAATTTCATGTGATCGGCGACGAACTCTACCTTCTGTTCGCGGTAAGCGGACATGTCTGGGGGCCTCAGTGCCATATGATGCGACTGAAAAAAGGTGCGCCGATCACAGAGGCTGCCAGCTGGGAGGATCCGGTCAGAGTGACAAAGGCCGACGGCAGTTTTCTGACAGAGGAGGGCATCACGCTGGATATGACTTATCTGAAGACAGACAGATGTTCGTATGTCGTATGGTCTTACCGGAAACATATCGGGACCGCACTGGACACCGGCTCCATGCTTTATATCGCCACGATTGATGACAGGGAGCCGTGGAAGCTGACCAGCGAACCGGTCCTGCTCTCCAGACCGCTGTTGGGATGGGAGAACGTGGCGGGAACGATCAACAACGAAGGGCCATACGCGTTCGTCAGGGACGGGAAAGTCTACCTCACCTATTCGGGCGGCTCGGCTAACAGCTATACCTATGTTCTGGGGCTTCTGACGGCCCGGGCGAAGGACGACCTGCTGCAGACGGCCTCCTGGGAGAAAAGATGCGCGCCGGTGCTTTCGTTCTACTCGGTAGAAGGGGAGTACGGCCCGGGGCATAATTCCTTTTATGTCAATGAAGAGGGAGAATTGATGATCGCCTATCATGCGGAAACCGCTCTGGACCGGACAATAAGATGCGACGGCATCCGCCGGGTTCACTTCCGGCACAACGGTATGCCGGAATTCGGCATGTCGGCGGCGGAGGATCTGAATCCGCTGCTGCAAAAAGTCAGAACACAGATCGTGATCAAAAAATAAACAGAAGGAAAATATCGGAAAACAGCGTCCCTGGGGCGCTGTTTTTTTGGATAAATGGAGGAATTTTCATTCTGATAATATTCGATAAGTGGTTTAACGATATTCATATCTATAATGCGATTATATAACAAATACGAAAAATAAATATAGGGCAATTTATACTAAAAAAAAAAAAAAAGCAAAAAAATTAGTAATAATTGCATAAATCATCATTGACAAAAAGTAAAAACAGCTGTATTGTTTGTATATAGGTGGTAAAACGTTAAACAAAAAGAGAGGATGGATGATAATGATCGGTAAGATTGATAGGAAGAAATGGTATTCTTTTAAACTGTTTCTTTATGTATTGCCTTTTTTGGTGCTGGTACTGTTGTTTGCCTACTATCCGCTGTATGGGTGGCTGTATGCATTCTATGACTACAGACCGCCGCGGCCTTTCTCGGAAGCAGAATTTGTAGGACTGAAATGGTTTAAATCGCTGGTTGAGAATCCGGTGAAGGTCTCTCAGCTGCTGCAGGTGTTGAAGAATACCTTTGTCATGAGCGGTATCACGCTGGGAACCTCCTGGCTGCCCATGCTGTTTGCCGTATTTCTGAATGAGATCCGGTGCATACCGTTCCGGAAGTTTGTGCAGACAGTCACGACGCTGCCGAACTTTATCAGCTGGGTATTGGTGTATTCCCTGGCGTTCAGTTTGTTTAACAGCACCGGTATGTTCAACACCCTGTTGCTGAATCTCGGTCTGATCAAAGAACCGATCCTGCTTCTGCAGTCTTCCGAACACGTATGGCTGACGCAGTGGCTGTGGCTTACATGGAAGAACCTTGGATGGGCGGCGATCATGTATATCGCGGCGATTTCCAGTATAGATGACGAGCTGTTCCAGGCGGCGAAAGTCGATGGAGCGACGAGGATGCAGATGATCCGTTATATCACCATACCGAGCCTGCTTCCGACATTCTTCGTACTGTTGATGATGAACATCGGTAATTTTCTTTCCAACGGTATGGAACAGTACTATGTGTTTCAGAACGCGTTTAACAAAGATTACATACAGGTGCTGGATCTGTATGTCTATAATCTGGCAATGGGAAGCGGCAGTTATTCCGTGTCGGTTGCCCTGAGTATGCTTAAGAGTGTTGTCAGTGTGATTCTTCTGATCTGCGCCAATACAGTCTCCAAGATGACGCGTGGCGAGAGTTTCCTGTGATCAGGGAGGATGGAAAGAGATGATTTCAAGGTAAAAGAAGGAGGATTCCGTGAGTAAGCAGATTGCTATCAAGAAAAGAAGACATGAGAGTTTTGGAGATCAGATGATCAGTGTTGTATGCTACATAGTTTTTAGTATCTGCGCGATTCTTTGTCTGTATCCGTTTTATTATATGTTTATCAATACGATCAGCGCCAATGATTTGAGTTCCAGAGGTGTGATCCTGTTCTGGCCCAAAGGGGTTCATCTGAAGAACTACAGCAGCGCGCTTGGAATCGACGGCCTGTTTCAGGCGGCGAAGATCTCGTTGATGAGAACGCTTCTGGGAACATTCGGAACCGTGAGCGCTTCGGCATTTCTGGGATTCATGTTTTCCCAGGAGAAGATGTGGCACAGAAAGCTGTGGTACAGGCTGGTGATCGCCACGATGTACTTTAATGCCGGGATCATTCCATGGTTTCTGGTCATGAAGAATATGCACCTGACGAACAACTTCTGGGGATATATCCTGCCGATGATCGTATCGCCGTTCCATATCGTTTTGACGAAGACCTTCGTGGAATCTGTCCCGAAGGAACTGCAGGAAGCCGCTGAGATCGACGGCGCGGGTATCCTGACGATCTTTTTCAAGGTGATGATACCGGTCATCAAGCCGATCATGGCTACGGTTGCCATTTTTGCGGCAGTCAACCAGTGGAATGCGTTTCAGGATACGCTGCTGCTCGTCACAGATACGAAGCTGTATCCGCTGCAGTTCGTGCTGTATCAGTACCTGAACCAGGCAAGTTCACTGTCGGCGCTGGCCAATACGAGCAGTTCAAGCTCTTTGGCGGCTGCTGCGGCGACGACCCAGACGGCGACCAGTATCCGGATGACGATCACGATCATCGTGGTACTGCCGATCATGTGCGTCTATCCTTTCTTCCAGAAATACTTTGTAAAAGGTATCATGGTCGGAGCGGTCAAAGGATAAGCGTCTGCATGACGGCAACGTAAAATTAAGATGTTAGGCGGAAACTGAATTCCGCTTATACATAGAGATTCAAGATCAAAATCAATGAAGGAGGTCATTCATGAAAAAGCGTATTGTATCAACATTATTGACAGTAGTATTGACGGCATCCATGATTCTGAGCGGTTGTGGGAACAGTGAGCCGGCAGACACGGCGGAACCGTCAGACGGAGCTGCGCCGGAGCAGGAGGAAGCACCGGCAGACGATGGCGGTGAGGCGGCAGAAGGAGAAGAAGCTTCTGCAGAGGCGACAGAAGCGCCGGCGGTTTCCCACGACGAGGAACTTACACTTGAGGTGTATGACGTAGCGGCCAATTATCAGGGACTGCAGAGCGGATGGTATGGCAAGATTCTGAAAGACAAGTTCAACATCGTTCTTAACATTATCGCGCCTCAGGTATCCGGCGACGGCGAAGCGCTCTATCAGACAAGAACGGCAGCGGGTAATCTGGGAGATATCATCCTGCTGGACAATGCGGATATGCTGGAGTGTATTGATGTAGGACTTGTTGCAGACATGAGTGCAGAGATCAAGAGCTATCCGAACCTGATGAGATACTGGGAGCAGATTGAGAAGTTTAATGCCAGTATCGGAGACGGCATCTGGGCGATCCCGACCGAGATGAACACCAATGGACCGACAGCCTATATGGCGGAGACGGTTTCTTCGATGCCCAGAATTCCGTGGGATTTCTATACCGAGCTTGGCAAACCGGACTTCAATACTTTGGATGACCTGCTCAAGACGCTGGCAGATATGCAGGAAGCACATCCCACCAATGAGGCGGGCGATAAGGCGTACGGCATGACCCTTTGGAAAGACTGGGACAGCACTTCTATTGAGAATGTCAATCAGCTGACCAAATGGTATGGACAGGAAGTGAACGGCTCCGTGCTGATCGGTTCCGATCATTCTATCACACCGCTGACCGACAAGAACGGTGCATACTATAAGATGCTGCATTTCTTCTTTGATGCGAACCAGATGGGTATTCTGGATCCGGATTCAGCGACACAGGACTGGACTTCTGCAAACGATAAGATGAAGCAGAAGAGGACTTATCTGGTATGGAACAACTGGATGCAGGGCTTTACCAACTCTCCTGAGATCGGTGAAAAGGGCGCCAATTATATGGGTATGCCGATCGCTGATATGACAGTATTCCAGACATCCGATTACTATTACGGCAGCGGCCGTGTATTCGGTATCGGTTCTCAGGTGGATGATGAGACAAAAGCACGTATCATGGAGTTCCTTGACTGGCTGGCATCTCCGGAAGGATGTACGATTCAGCATGCCGGTGACGAGGGCATTATCTACACAGTAAACGACGATGGTACCTATACACTGACAGAAGACGGTTATAACAGATTTACGACAGAGATCATGATCCCTGAGGAACTGGGCGGCGGTAACTGGACAGACGGTAACAACCAGGTGAACCAGTGGATCGTACAGAGCTACGACACGAACCCTGTTACAGGTGAGAGTTATGTGCCGGATCTGTGGGCATCCTATCTTGAGAAGAACAACACGAAGACGAACAAAGAGTGGAAAGAAAAGTTCGGTGCAGAGAACGAAGTTGAATATTTGAAGAGCAACGGCATGATGGAGCCGGTACCCAGCATCAATATGTCTCTGGCGATTGACACCACAGACATCGGCCTGATCCGCAGCCAGTGTAAGACGATCGTATGCGATTCTTCCTGGAAAGCGATCTTTGCGGCAGACGAGGCAGCTTTTGAGGCAACCTGGGATGATATGTGCTCACAGCTGGAAGGATTTGGCTGGGACGATCTGGTAGCGTTTGATACAGAGAAATATCAGCCGGTCATCGAGGCAAGAAAAGCGGTTAAATAAACGCAGAAGGATGGATATACAGGCGTAACGGGAAAGCCGGGGCTTGATGTTACGACTGATCTAGAGGAACAGGAGGCAGCACGGTCTGCCTCCTGTTTGCATAATGGAAGGGGGATTGACATGGATCAATACGCAGGCAGAAAAGCAACCGCACGGATCCGTGTGGTAGATGAAAAGGGAAATGCAGTAAAGAACACAGAATTTCAGGCGGAACTTAAGAATCATGAGTTCCTGTTTGGATGCGGGGCCTTTGACGCGATTCCGCTGACGAATGAGAAAAAGAAAGATGCGTTCTATGAGGAGCGCATGGGCAAATGGCTGGAGCTGTATAATTACGGGACTATGTCCTTTTACTGGGGCAGATATGAGGAAAGGGAAAATGAACCGGCGTTTGAAAGCCGCATGAATGCGTCCGCCTTTCTGAAAGCGCAGGGGAAAACCGTAAAAGGCCATCCTTTGTGCTGGCATACCGTGTGTGCGGACTGGCTGCTGCAATATGATAACAAGACGATCCTGGATAAGCAGCTTGCGAGGATTGACAGGGATGTCAGGGCTTTTGCCGGTGTGATCGACATGTGGGATGTGATCAATGAGGTGGTCATCATGCCGGAGTTCGACAAATACGACAATGCGGTCACCAGAATCTGTAAGGAATACGGACGCCTCAATCTCGTCAAAGAGGTGTTTGCCGCGGCGAAAGCGGCCAATCCGCAGGCGGTGCTTCTGATCAATGATTTCAACTTAAGCGACAGGTATGCGCAGCTGATCGCCGAATGTCTGGAGGCCGGCGTGGCGATTGATGCGATCGGGCTCCAGACCCATCAGCACCAGGGCTACATGGGCAGGGAGAAGCTGGAAGAGATCGTGGAGCGGTTTGCCGGGTTTGGCCTGCCGTTGCACTTTACGGAGAATACGCTGGTGTCCGGTCATATTATGCCGTCTCACATTGTGGATCTGAACGATTACCAGATTCCCGAGTGGCCCACCACACCGGAGGGCGAGAAACGGCAGGCGGAAGAAATGGAAGACATGTATCGGTTTCTTTTTGCCCATCCTTCGGTGGAAGCGATCACCGGCTGGGACTTTACGGACGGTGCATGGCTGGGCGCGCCAAGCGGCGTGCTGCGGACAGATAACAGCGAGAAACCGTCCTATCATATGTTGAAGGAGCTGATCCATAAGGAATGGCATACGTCGGAGAAGATCCGCACAGATGAGAACGGGATTGCGGCCCTTACCGGGTTTAAGGGAACTTATACCCTGACAGGAGAGAGTGGAAGCGGAGAATTCTGTCTTGGCCAGGGGGAGGAGTGTGTTACGGTGCACGGCTCCTAAGGTAAGAGATTTTTGGATACCAGATAATGAGGAAGTTCAGGAAAAGTTCCGCTGTAAAAATCATCAAAAAAGGATCCTGCGTCGAGGTTGTGACGCAGGGTCCTTTTATGACGGCGTGTTTGTATATTTGTGTTTTCAAAATGCGTATGTTAAGATTAGAAAATAGAATGTAGAAAACATGTGATATAAGACTGGTGACAGAAGACCAGTGATAGAAGTTAAGTATGGAAGATAGAAGATAACAGGGAGAGCTTGACAAAATGGTGAAAAACATTGCTATCGGCAGTCAGAATTTTGAGAAGATCCGCAGGGCCGGATCCTTCTATATTGATAAGACAGATTTTATCAAAGAGTGGTGGGAGGAAAATGACGAGGTGACTCTCATTACGCGTCCGCGCAGGTTCGGGAAGACTCTGAATATGAGCATGCTGGAGAGCTTTTTCTCTGTGAAATATGCCGGCGGCGGCAGTCTTTTTGAAGGGCTTTCCATATGGGAGGATGAGAAATACCGTGCACTGCAGGGATCTTACCCGGTAATCTTTCTCAGCCTGGCGGGCGTGAAAGCGAATAATTTCCGCGGCGCCAGGAACGGTATTGTGAAAGCGCTTGCTAATGCATATGATGCACACAGGTATTTAAAAGAGAGAGGCGTTCTGAATGCAGAGGAAGAGAAAAATTATGATGCGTTGCGGAACTTTGACAGCAATCCGTCTCCGGAGAAAGAGATAGACGAACAGTTTGTAGCCGGAGCGCTCAACACCCTGTCCATGTATTTGGCGCGTTGCTATGACAAGAAGGTTTTGATCTTTCTGGATGAATATGATACGCCGCTGCAGGAAGCGTATGCGGCAGGATATTGGGAAGAATTGACCTCTCTTGTGCGCAGCCTGTTCAATGCCTCTTTTAAGACGAATCCGTTTCTTGACCGCGCGGTGATGACCGGGATCACGAGAGTGGGAAAGGAGTCGATTTTTTCAGACCTGAACAATCTTGAGGTGATCACAACCACAACGGAAAAATACAGCACCATGTTTGGATTTACAGAAAGGGAAGTGAAGACAGCACTGGAACAATTCGGTTTGGAGAACACGCTGGACAGAGTGAGGCACTGGTATGACGGATTTCGTTTCGGAAGCAGCAAAGATATCTACAATCCCTGGTCTATTACGAAGTACCTGGACAGCGGGCGATTTGATACTTACTGGGCTAATACCAGTTCAAACAGCCTGGTGAGCAGATTTATCCGGGAGGCTGAACCAGATGTAAAAATAGCAATGGAGGATCTTCTGGCGGGAAAAAGTATTGACACGGCCATTGATGAAGAGGTTGTGTTTAATCAACCGGAAGAGAACGGCGCTGCCATCTGGAGTCTGCTGCTTGCGTCCGGTTATTTGAAGGTCGAGAGTGTTGCACATGCCGGAGATGAAGAAGAAACGAAGTATACACTCTCTCTGACAAACCTTGAAGTCAGAAAGGAATTCGGCCGAATGGTCCGGAACTGGTTTCAGAAGTCCTCAGCACGTTATAATGATTTTGTGAAGGCGCTTTTGGCAAATGATCTGGAGTATATGAATCTGTATATGAACAAAATGACAGAGGCTGTATTCAGTACTTTTGATACGGGCAGACATCCTTCCGGGCAGACAGAGCCAGAGCGGTTTTACCATGGGTTTGTGTTGGGCCTGATCGCGGATGCCGGGCTGAATTACAGGATCACATCCAATCGGGAAAGTGGATTCGGGAGATATGACGTGATGATGGAACCCAGAGACGGCAAAGGGGATGCCTACCTGTTTGAGTTTAAAGTGAAAAACCCTTCGGCGGAAGCTACACTGGAGGACACAGTGCTAAGCGCGCTGCAGCAGATCGGGGAGAAAAATTACGACGCGGTCTTGATCGACAGAGGGATTGTGAAGGAGAAGATCCGGCATTATGGGTTTGCCTTTGAAGGGAAAAGGGTACTGATTAAGAGTACGAAAGAAGGAGAAGTCGGGAGCATGTTGGAAAAGGGGACATAATAAGATGGATTTGGTAAAAGAATTGAAGGATATGACATTTTTGGACTGGACCGAACAGAAACTGTCGCCGGGAACGCCGGGATGCTTTCTAAAGGCTTATGAAGAGACTGAGCGCGGAAGAGTTTATTATAAGTTATTGAATTACGATAGTTATCGAGGTGTTTTTGGCCATGAGTGTATTAATGAACTTGTTGTAAGCAGAGTCATGGATCTTTTGAAGATTCCTCATTTACAGTATCGACTGATTCATGCAGAAATCTGTATTAGAAATAAGAGAATAGAAACATGGATATGTGCTTCGGATAATTTTCGCAGGCCGGACGAACAGAAAGTAGGATTTGATCTGAAAATTGCAGATCTTTTGGAAAGGGATAAGGAATATATCTTAAATGGACTGAATGAGATATTGACGCAAAACCATTTGACGAAAATCTGGGAGATGATATGGAAGAGGTGGTGCAGATATGAAGAAATATGCAGTGAAGGAAGCGCGTTATGGAAATAAAATCTTATCAATTCTGATATACGATGAAGATAAAAAAGAATTTACCATTGACATTCCGGAAGATGTAACCGAGCAGGAAGCGCCTTTTATGATGTCACTTTTCGTAAGACGGGGTATTCGGCATATCGGCCCGGAATGGAGTATCCGGTGGATCAGAGAACGGGTAGTTCCAAGCAGCAGGCAGAATATCGGACAGATCCTGCGGGAAAATAATATGCAGGTTTATGATGAATATGCGCTTTTGATCAAGAATGAAGGAAGATCCTGTCAGGATGAGTGCTATCTTGAAGAGATGTGATGTAATGTGTTCCAGTATGGAGCTATTATAATAATGCATAATAAAAAAACTATCTTCACATTCCAAAATGTAAGTGTATTATAACTGGAAAAAAAGTATACTTCAATAGTAATATTGTCCTATAGTGTTATAATTGTGAAATACAAACCAATAGTATTTTTATTAGATTGACTTTGCGGAATGTGTATGATATAGTAATATCATTCAGAGGGGAGGTGATTCCATGTATCAATACAAACTGACATTTACACTGTCAAATAATCAGCTGCCGCGTGAGATGGACAGGCTGATCGTAAGCTTTCTAAAGTCGTCCGCGCTGGCGTATTCGCAGCATTTTTATGAGAAATTGTACGATAAAAGCAGGTCGATCATCAAAGGATATACTTATTCCTGCTACCTTCCGGGAGCGAAATTCCATCAGGACAGAATGGAACTTGCAGGGGAGGAGTTCTCTCTGCTGTTCTCTGACTTCGACCAGGCGGAGCTTTTGTCTTTTTTCAATGGTTTCCAGCAGATGAGGTACAGGGATTATCCGATAGCCGGGAATTCCATGAAACTCACATCTATCAGAATGCAGAATCTGCAGGAGATCAGGGAAGAGGAGATCGTGATCAGAATGCTGAGTCCGTTGATCGTCAGGCGGCATGACGCAGAGAATAATAATGACACGTATTATACCTGCGAAATGGATGGTTTTCAGGAAGCGCTTAAAGAAAATACAGCCTTTTTTATTGACAAAATGAACCTGCCTGTGTCAATAGAGAATTTCTCTATCCAAACGATCAAAGGCAGGAAGGTGGTTGTCCCTGTGTTTGGCAGAAACACTGATGCGTCCCTGGGAGTTTTTAAACTGACAGGCTCTGTGCAGCTATTGAATGTGCTGCTTTTGGCAGGCCTGGGAGCCAGACGGTCAGAGGGGCACGGCAAATTTGAGGTGGTTGGATAATCACCTCGGTTCATGCGAGAAATATTTATTGACAAAATGATGATAAAAAGACGGTATATAATAAACTAAAAAATACAGAAAGGAGGCAGAAGGGTGGAAGAAATAAAGCTGTTGATCGGTGATTTTTTGAAAAATGCCGGCCTTGTAGGTCTGAAATATTTACTGGATGCATCAGATGCCGAGGAAGAGATCGACTATGGAATTACCGAGGATAAACAGGGACTATGGCTTGAACGACAGTTTGTGGTAAACGCCGACTGGACAGATATGTATTTTAAGGCATTTGTGAAACGGTACGGAGAGCTGACCAATTATCAGGTGATTCTGGATAAGATCGGTGACATTCTCGAAAAAGCCGGACAACCTGAATGGGATAAGAAAGCCTGTAAAGAAGATCTGAAGTTTATCAATGAGAAGATGTTGTCGAACAGCTATCAATCCGGTTTCGCCAATATGAAGGATCAGATAGAGAATCCGGATGTATATGAACTTCTGAAAAGCCATAAATTGAAGGAAAACATGGAGAAGGAAGAACTGTGCGCGCGGCTGCGGCAGCTTACGATATTTTTGCAGCAGCCACTGTGCAAAGAGACTTTTTCCATGAAAAGTATCATTTACAATTATATCAATCGTTTCTGGGACGGTAAGAGTTTTCTGCTGAGAGCGAATGCTTCTAAAAATATGAAGTCGGTTTTTGATGTAGACTTTTCGGAATCGTTCAGAAAATATGCCACCGCGGATCATAAGAAGGCGAAGGATATGTGCATTGACTGTGACGGGAAAATAGATGCAAAAGAGAAGGTATCCATCGCATTTATGAAAGATCAGGCGGACGATCTGACCAGGAAGCGGTCGGCGTTCTGGAACTGTAAGGTAGACGCTTATCTGTGTCCGGCGTGTGCGTTTGTCTATTCACTGGCGCCGCTGGGGTTTACACTGGCAGGCAGAACGTTTGTGTTTGTCAATATGAATCAGAATATCGACCTGCTGTTACAGGCTAATTCACCAGATGGTAAAATGGCGGTCGATCTGAAGCGGAAGGAAAAGGATCGATATTCTTCATGGATCGCAGGAACGATCAACCTGCTGCTGCAGGAAAAGGACAGAGAACTGGGAAATATTCAGGTGATCGCCAGAGGCATGGGGGAGAGTGACAGGTATACCTTCGACGTTATCTCCAAAGATATTCTGAAACTTCTGAATGATAAAAGTATTCGCAACGATTTAGAACAGCTTGGCAGATATCCTTACGTAAAAACAGGAAGGGAATATTGGAATGTCCACGAAACGGTGATCCTGAATCTGCTGCGGTATCATAATCAGTATGAAGTGATCGGTAAACTGCTTAAGATGGCGTTGGAAGGAGAAGGATTTCTGTTCAAAGCATCGTTTGTATATGATGTTCAGCTCAGGAGCAGCCTGGCGCGGAAAAAAGATAAGACAATGAATACAGGAGGTGAAGTGATGAATCGTTATGCGGTAAGGGAGAGAGGCTACGAACTGCGGAATGCACTGTTGGGAGCAAATGGAACAAGTGACGACGCCTGTATCAGAGGAACGATCTATCAATTACTGAATGCTCTGTCAGTCGGTAATGTGGAGCATTTTATGGAAGTGATCATGCGTGTTTACTGCTCTACAAGACTACAGGTGCCGGATGCCTTCATTGAGTTTCTGAAAGACAGAGATACTTTTACGGAGTACGGCTATGCTTTTCTGCTGGGATTACAGGGAAGTCATTACGAGAAAAAGGAGGAAAAAGTAAATGGATAGACAGGGATTGACAGTGACGATGATATTTCTTGCGGAGAGTGCAAATTATGGCGAAGGAGTCGGCAATATTTCCACGCTCAAGAAAATGTCCAGAGGCAACTACGAGCAGTATACCTATATATCAAGACAGGCGATGCGCTACAATATCATTCAGCAGCTTGGTTGGGATGATACGCCGGTAGACGGGAAGAGCGGCGTGGTGCAGTTTGCTCCGTCAGCGACGATACTGGAATATCCGGAGATCGATCTGTTTGGCTATATGAAGACCAGCTCCAGAGAAGAAGGAAAGAATGAGAAAGGCGGCGCCTTGACAAGAAGCGCGGTGGTAAGACTCAGCAATGCGATCGCTTTGGAGCCTTATCAGAGCGATCTGGAATTTCTCACCAACATGGGGCTGGCGCGAAGACAGGATCTGGAAAACGGGATTGCGCAGAGTGAGATCCATCGATCCTTCTATACTTACACGATTACGGTCGATCTTGACAGAATCGGAATTGACGGCGAGATTTCTGTATCAAAGGCAGACAGGGCTGAGCGTGTGAAGGCTCTTTTGGATACGATTCAATTTTTGTATCGTGACATCAAAGGACGCAGGGAGAATCTTGCGCCGGTATTTGTGATCGGTGGACGTTATGGGAGAAAGAATCCTTTCTTTGAGAATCGAATCGTTCTGCATAAGGGCAGAATTCAGGTTAATACGCTGACAGAGATCCTCACGGGCAGTGATGATATCAAGGATCATACCATTGCAGGGGCTACCAGCGGAATTTTTGAGAATGATTCTGAAGTGAAAAAGGAACTGGGAGCAGGGACTGTTGCAGAGGCATTCAAGCAGTTGAAGAAAGAAGTGGATGAATATTATGGAGAGAGCGATTAGAGTCGAGTGTTTTCAAAATCTGGTCAATTACAGGAAGCCCAGCAGCTTTATCATTAAAGAATCCTTTCCGCTGCCGCCCTATTCTACCGTGTTGGGGATGATACATACGGCATGCGGCTACACGGAGTTTCATCCGATGAAGATAAGTATTCAGGGGAAAAATGCCGGCTCGATATCTGAATTGTATACGCGATATTCCTTTTCATTTGATACGAAATATGAAAGCGGAAGACACCAGCTGTGTATACAGGACAAAGATAAGACCTACGGTGCTTTTAAGGGAATCGCCCATGTGGAACTGCTCTGCAACAATGAGATGATCCTGCATATCGTTCCGTCGGCGGATGATTTTGACAAAGTATACAGGTCTTTGAACAATCCGCCGGTCTATCTGGCTCTCGGACGGCACGAGGATATATTGGATATCAGAAAGGTGGAGATCGTTGAGCTTCGTGAGGAAGAGGAAGCGACAGCAAATTATGATATTTATATTCCGGTGGATGCGTCATTCGGGATAGGAAGAAGAAGCGTCACACTCTATACGCTTACGAAAGAGTATGAGATCACCAAACAGGGTCTGCGTCGCTGGAAGGCAGAGGGCGGAAAAGTGAGAGCTTACTATTTCCCTTACGGAGAATTTGTCAAAAATGCATTGGTTGATGAATACGGAGACCTTGTGGCGCTGGCGTAGAAGGATGTGAGGAGCGCGACATCTGTCAGCGGAGAGAAGTTTTTACAGGCCGGAATGTACAGGAGGTGCAGTGTGGAATATTATGCAAAATCGCCAATACCTGTTTTGCAGGAAGAAAGCAGACAATGCCTGCTGGAACGACTGGATGAGGCGCTTGTCGTATTTGAAAGCCAGTCGGATCAGGACAGTTATAAGCTGCTGCACAAATACAGGGAAAAACTGTTGACGAAGCAGGCCGTGACGGAACATAAGACTCTGCGGCAGCATTTGGAAGAAACGACAGCCTGTGCGGATAACTTCTTTCGCCTGTATGGAAAGTACTTTAGCGAAAAAGAAAAAAAGCTGATCATGGATGCCTGCAGACTCCATGATGTCGGCAAGGCAAACTATGTGTTCCAGACAAAGGTAAATCCGCTTTTGGAAAAAGTCAAAAAAGAGCAGGTTCCACACGGTTTTCTGAGCGCACTGCTTTTATCAGAAAAGAATTATTTGCGGGATAATCCCCAATGCGACAGGGATGATTTCGACGTTTTGCTCACGGCGGTCTATTATCATCACACACGTCCGGATTGCTGTGATGCGGACGCGCTTAAGGAATATTGCGAAAAATATTATCTGAATCATGTGAGAGAGTTCCTGGGGGATGCTGAGGCGCGGGTATTTTTCAGCAACAGGAATGATTTGCTCTTTTCCGATCGGCATGAAAAAGGCACGGTGGCCATTGATGAAAAATTGTGGTGTGAATACATGCTTGTGAAAGGGATGTTGAATAAATTTGACTGGACGGTCAGCGCCGGGTATGAGAATGCCGAGATCGCACCTGATATATTGGAAAAGAGATTATGTCAAAATATCGTAAAAGTATGGGGAAGAAGTTTCAGGCCGGCGCAGCAATTTATGATCGAAAACAGAGAGCGGAATGTGGTCATGGTTGCGCCGACCGGTTCCGGAAAGACAGAAGCGGCGCTGCTGTGGTTTAACGGCGAAAAGGGATTCTATACACTGCCTCTTAAGGTCTCATCCAATGCCATTTATCAGAGGATCAGAGAAAAATATCAATATGAGGACGTGGCGCTGCTGCACTCTGACAGTATGAACAGTTACCTCAGAGCGGATGGTGAGCTGGCAAATGCTTATAGAAATTATGAGCAGGCGAAATTGTTTTCCTGTCCGCTTACCGTATGCACGGTGGATCAGCTATTTAAATTTGTGTATAAGGCGCTGGGTACAGAAATCTTTGCAGCGACCTTAAAATACTCCAAAGTAGTGATTGATGAAATACAGTCCTATTCGCCGAGAGTCGTTGCGTCGTTGATCTTTGGCTTATCGGAATTGAAACGTATGGGAGGCCGATTTGCGATCATTACAGCTACGTTTCCACCGGTATTGCAGTTTTTTATGAGAAAAAGCAGACTGGTGGAGGGCCGGGATTATGTCCGGCATGATTTTTCAGATACCGCAGTGGTGAACAGACATCGGATCAAATTGGTGGAAGGAGACTTTGATTTTGAAGAAATGGCAGAGACGGCGCAGAACAAGAAGGTACTTGTCATCTGCAATACAGTATTAAAGGCGCAGAATGTTTATCGGGAACTGAAAGACAGAGGCCTGGAAGCTGGACT
Organism: uncultured Lachnospiraceae bacterium; assembly: GCA_910578115.1. Taxonomy (GTDB): domain Bacteria; phylum Bacillota; class Clostridia; order Lachnospirales; family Lachnospiraceae; genus UBA3282. The sequence goes on from CAJTPO010000018.1 coordinate 86,403, forward strand.
GCTGCACTCCCATTTTATCAGAGAACATCGAAATATTTTAGAAAAAAGGATTCTGGATTTTTCCGCAGCGGAATCAGAATCAGGTATCTGGGTGACTACGCAGATTGTTGAGGCGAGTTTGGATATTGATTTCGATATTCTGTATACGGAGATGTGCACCGCAGACAGTCTGCTTCAAAGAATGGGAAGATGCAACAGAGCAGGAAAGAAGAATGTCTCTGACCCCAATGTGTATATTTATCATAATGACTCCGGGAGAGGTTCGGTATATGATAAAGATATATATGATCGTTCGGTGGCATTACTGAAAATGTTTGATGATAAGCTACTGTCGGAAGCCGATAAGGTGGGGTATATCAATCAGGTATATGATTTGGAGTATATTAAAGGAACGCAGTATTTCCGGCAGATCGAAAAGTATATAGATCACTTTAAGGCACTTCTTCCTGCAGAATATGATGCCAGAGAGGTTCAGGAAGAATTCAGGGCAATACAAAGCATTACGGTCATGCCGGATACGATCTATGATCAAAACCGTGAAGTGATCCAGAGTATTGCCGGTTTATTGGAAACACCGCATATTGATACCGGTATCAGGAAACTTCTGAAATCCAGGCTGGCAGATATGACATTGAGCCTGAGCATAACATATGGCATTCCTGATGGAATTGATAAAGGTACGATAGGCCTGTTTGATATTCATCGAACTGCATTATGCTATGATTTTGACGGTGAATCAGGATTGGGACTGGTATTAGGGAAGGTAGAAGAGGGGATTAATTTTTTATAGGGATTCCCGGTAGACATACGGATCATAATACTTTTGCAGACCGGATTCCGGCGTGATTTTATCCAATAATGTTAAGCAAGTAGACGGTAGATGGTCCTGGCTATAGCGAGAAATGTATTGTCGACCTTCGATAATGCTAAAAGCAGGTGAGGTTGACAATATTTGAGAAAGGCTGAGTTTCAGCGAGGGCTATAAGGTGTGATATGTAAAATGGATGTTATCACAAGTATAAATTTGTGATAGAATTGATATAAGGAAGGAAGTCGACAAAACAGGGGATGTAATCACTGTATTTGAGAGTGAGAAGATTGGACGGGTAGAAATAGATACATTGTGGAATGTAAAGATTATTGACCAGATATTTGAAGATTCTATCGGATGGGTAGAAATAGATACATTGTGGAATGTAAAGATGATAAAATGTCAAAATTGCGGAGTTTCCGTTTCTGGTAGAAATAGATACATTGTGGAATGTAAAGACCTTTAAAATTATTCCTTAGGCTGAACTGCGCTCCGTAGAAATAGATACATTGTGGAATGTAAAGGGCTGAATTGTCCCGGTGCAATCAGCAGGCGGCTCTTGTAGAAATAGATACATTGTGGAATGTAAAGGCATTTGCACAGTTTCTTTCGTTTGATGATGAAAACGTAGAAATAGATACATTGTGGAATGTAAAGATACTCTCCTTTTATAAGGAAACAAATCCTTCCCGGTAGAAATAGATACATTGTGGAATGTAAAGTAGGATTCCTCGTAGTACAGCCATTTGCCCTTGCTTTTGTAGAAATAGATACATTGTGGAATGTAAAGTCCAATGGAAGTTTTTTCTTTTCATTGCATCCTCGTAGAAATAGATACATTGTGGAATGTAAAGAAGCATTATTGCAAAAGTAGCAGATGCGCAAGAAGTAGAAATAGATACATTGTGGAATGTAAAGGGACAATAAGCATATACATGACAAACTGGCTCTCCGTAGAAATAGATACATTGTGGAATGTAAAGTCATTATCCCTTTCATACTCATATTCTGTTATCTCGTAGAAATAGATACATTGTGGAATGTAAAGGATGCTCCGCATCATCAAAAAACTGCTGTCCCAACCGTAGAAATAGATACATTGTGGAATGTAAAGGATAATACCACTTAGGATAGAATCCCTTATCCGTCAGCGTAGAAATAGATACATTGTGGAATGTAAAGATTCTTTCAATGCGGCTTCGGCTGCTTCTCTGGTAAGTAGAAATAGATACATTGTGGAATGTAAAGGCTTATAGGCATTGTCAAGGTTGGAAGAAGTCAAGCGTAGAAATAGATACATTGTGGAATGTAAAGTAATACAAATACTATTTTTGATGGAATAGTTAATTGTAGAAATAGATACATTGTGGAATGTAAAGGTCCTCCTTCCTCCGCTAATCCGCTTACCGCTGCTCGTAGAAATAGATACATTGTGGAATGTAAAGGAAGCTTTCTTTCCAGGCAAGCCAGACAGCGCAGGTAGAAATAGATACATTGTGGAATGTAAAGTTGAGTACGGTATTGACGTTGTGATTGAGGATTACAGTAGAAATAGATACATTGTGGAATGTAAAGACAACCTGTGCAGAACAGACCATGATTTTATGTGAGTAGAAATAGATACATTGTGGAATGTAAAGATGTTCACCAGCCGGAAGGCGTTGAGATTATCGCTGTAGAAATAGATACATTGTGGAATGTAAAGTTGATAAGCGGAATACCATCCTTGACAGACAATCCCTCGTAGAAATAGATACATTGTGGAATGTAAAGGTGGATAAGTACCGGATTTGCTCCTGCTGCGAAGCACGTAGAAATAGATACATTGTGGAATGTAAAGTAAAACCACCCGTAAAATAAAAAGTGCCACAGACACGTAGAAATAGATACATTGTGGAATGTAAAGAACCTCCGCTAATGATACAAACTTTCAATGAAATTCCGTAGAAATAGATACATTGTGGAATGTAAAGAAAGTCAAGAAAACACTCTAAATCCGGCTGGAAGTTCGGTAGAAATAGATACATTGTGGAATGTAAAGACAGAAAAGCTGATTGTCATTGCAATGTTCGACCAGGTAGAAATAGATACATTGTGGAATGTAAAGCATTAAAGTCAAACCGACCGCCAGAATACAAAAGATGGTAGAAATAGATACATTGTGGAATGTAAAGCAGGATAAAATAAATGAGCTTTTGCATTCCGGCAAGGTGTAGAAATAGATACATTGTGGAATGTAAAGTATGGAATGTGTGCTTGATGAAGCGGTGAATTTGTGGTAGAAATAGATACATTGTGGAATGTAAAGACAGTTGCGAATAGAGATTCCATTACAGACGGAATCCGGTAGAAATAGATACATTGTGGAATGTAAAGATGAGTTAGGAATTATGTCCACATCTGGAAAACCTCGTAGAAATAGATACATTGTGGAATGTAAAGAAGGTAGAGCGGGTCTTAAAGAACTTTGCAAAAGTGTAGAAATAGATACATTGTGGAATGTAAAGTTACTGACAAGGGGGTGCAAACAGATGCAACGGCTGTAGAAATAGATACATTGTGGAATGTAAAGAAAATGTAAAAGTAATTTGTCTTATTTCCCTTGCTGTAGAAATAGATACATTGTGGAATGTAAAGCATGGGACATGCTGACGCCGGAAAACCTATCGTCCGTGTAGAAATAGATACATTGTGGAATGTAAAGTTTCTTTCTGTGACATAATATCTACCTCCTGTATGTGTAGAAATAGATACATTGTGGAATGTAAAGGAAGGAGCCAGACAACACGAAAATTCGTGAAGCAGTAGAAATAGATACATTGTGGAATGTAAAGCTATTTTACGGCGCAGGCAAAGGAAGAAGCGGCGGCGGTAGAAATAGATACATTGTGGAATGTAAAGATGAGGACGATATTGAAGCCGTCCGGCGGTGCGTGTAGAAATAGATACATTGTGGAATGTAAAGATACGGATGTAGCGGATAAATATATAGCCGGTGCCGGGTAGAAATAGATACATTATGGAACAGTGAAAACCTTTTAACAAAACATTTTACACTTTACAAAGGAGAACTCATGGAAACCCGAATCACAGGAGTCATGATCTACTACTATTTTGTCTGCAAAAGAAAACTGTGGTATTTCGTGCACGAGATCAATATGGAGAGTGAGAACGAAAATGTTCTGTTGGGGAAGCTTTTGGATGAAAGCAGTTACCAGCGGGATGATAAGCACATTAATATTGATAATGTCATCAATATTGATTTTATCAAGGAGCATAAGGAACTGCATGAAATTAAGAAAAGTCGATTCATAGAAGAGGCGGGCGTCTGGCAGATGAAATACTATCTGTACTATTTAAAACAGCGTGGTGTGGATGGACTCAAAGGCAGGATAGACTATCCTTTGCTTAAGAAAAATTTGACAGTGGAACTTACGCAGGAAGATGAGAACCGGCTTGAGGAGATCATCCGGGAGATTTGTCTATTGATAGAGGAGGCGTATCCGCCGCATTTTCAGGCAATAAAAATATGTAATAAATGCGCGTATCATGATCTGTGTTTTGTCTGAAAGTACGCAGGGATTTTGCGGTTTTTTATCATATAACAGACAGGATAAGATTGAAATAACATTATAATTACGGGAGAGAATATGGGCCAGAGTTTTTACGTCTATAACAACGGAGATCTGAGAAGAAAAGACAATACCCTGCAGTTTACGAACGCGGAGGGTGAGAAAAAGGACATCCCGATTGAGCGGATTGACGATATCTATGTGATGGCGGAGATGACATTCAACTCGACTTTTCTCAGCTACCTGTCACAGTATGGGATCACGATGCATTTCTTTAATTACTACAATTACTATACGGGCAGTTTTTATCCGAAGGAAAAGCTGCTTGCTGGTCAGCTGCTTGTGAAGCAGGTGGAGCATTACGCCGACCATGGCAGGCGCATGGTTCTTGCCAGAAAATTTATCGAGGCAGCGGCAGACAATATTTACAGGAATCTTCGCTATTACAACGGACGGGGAAAGGATGTTTCCGGGTATATGTCCGAGGTGAACGATCTTCGAAAGAAAATACCGGGCACAGAATCCGTGGAAGAATTGATGGGCATCGAGGGAAATATCAGGAAGCAGTATTATGCGGCGTGGAATGTGATCATAGATCAGGAGATCCATTTTGAGAAGCGTGTGATGCATCCGCCGGATAATATGATCAATTCTTTGATTTCTTTTGTAAATTCCATGATCTATGCGAAAACATTGAGTGAAATTTATCATACACAGTTGAATCCGACGATCAGCTATCTGCATGAACCGGGTGCGCGCAGATTCTCTCTTTGTCTTGATGTGTCCGAGGTGTTTAAGCCGCTTATTGGTGACAGACTGATCTTCTCACTTTTAAACAGGAAGCAGATCACAGAGGACAGCTTTACGAAAGAACTGAATTTCCTGCATTTGAAAAAAGAGGCCTCTGCGTTGATCTCCAGAGAGCTGGAGGAGCGTTTGAAAAAGACGATCATGCATAAGGAGCTGGGCCGCCAGGTCAGCTATCAGTATCTGATACGTCTGGAAGCGTACAAGCTGATCAAGCATCTGATCGGTGAAAAGGAATATGAAGGGTTCAAGATATGGTGGTAGGACATGTATGTAGTACTGGTATATGATATTGCGCAGGATAAAAACGGACAGAAACGGTGGTCGCACGTCTATAAGATCTGTAAAAAATATCTGTCGCACATTCAAAATTCCGTTTTTGAAGGAGAGATATCCAAAGTGCAGATCACGAAAATGCAGCAGGAGTTAAAGCCGTATATTGATAAGGAACTGGATTCCGTGATCATTTTTAAGAGTCGTCAGGAAAGATGGCTGGACAAAGAATTCTGGGGAAAAGAGGATGACGCGACGGATTTTTTCCTATGAAAGGGCATTTGACAAGGTTTGTGACAGAATTCTTAGTAAGAAACGGGTGACAGATGTGCGGCCGCATGATACAATAGGTCGGACTGTCTGACAGGGGAATCCGGGTTGTACGGATGAGCAGTCAGTCCCGGGATTTGTGTCTGTGCGCTGCCTGCCGCAAATCCGTTATGAGCAGTCTGGGCAGGGGTGTGGCAAAGGCAGCGCAGAAATGGGGTATTAAATATGAAATATGATGTTATTATTATCGGTGCAGGGCCGGGTGGAATCTTCACTGCCTATGAACTGGTGCAGCAGGAGAAACAGTTAAAGATCGCGGTATTTGAATCCGGGCACGCGCTTAACATGCGCCGCTGTCCGATCGACGGGGATAAGGTAAAAAGCTGTGTGCACTGCAGCACATGCTCAATTATGAGCGGATTTGGCGGAGCGGGAGCTTTTTCCGACGGCAAATATAATATCACCAATGACTTTGGCGGTACGCTGTATGAATACGTGGGCAGGAAGCAGGCCATCGACCTGATGAAATATGTGGATGAGATCAATATGAAATACGGCGGGGAGGGTACGAAGCTGTACAGCACTACGGGGACACATTTCAAGAAACTGTGTCTGCAGAATAAGCTGAGTCTGCTGGACGCTTCCGTGCGGCATCTGGGAACGGATATCAATTATATCGTGCTGGAAAATTTATATGCCGATCTCAAAGATAAAGTGGACTTTTATTTTGACACGCCGGTCAAAACGGTGGAGAATCAGGGCGGAAGCTATTTCGTGGTCTGTGAGGAAAAGACGTTTGAGTGCGACCGGTGTGTCGTATCCGTCGGCCGCAGCGGCAGCAAGTGGATGGAGCAGGTGTGCAGGGAACTGGAGATTCAGACGAAATCCAACCGGGTGGATATCGGCGTCAGGGTGGAACTGCCGGCGGTGATCTTTTCCCATTTGACAGATGAGTTGTACGAGAGCAAGATCGTCTACCGCACGGAAAAGTTTGAGGACAGGGTGCGGACGTTCTGCATGAATCCGCATGGCATTGTGGTCAATGAAAATACCAACGGGATTGTGACGGTGAATGGGCACAGCTATGAAGGGGTGGATAAGCAGACGGAGAATACAAATTTTGCTCTGCTGGTGGCGAAGCATTTTTCCGAGCCGTTCAAGGACAGTAACGGTTACGGCGAGAGCATCGCCAGACTTTCCAATATGCTGGGCGGCGGCGTGATCGTGCAGCGTTTCGGCGATCTGGTGCGCGGACGGCGCAGCAATGAGAAGCGGATCGAGGAAGGACTGGTGCAGCCAACGCTGGCGGCCACGCCGGGGGATCTGAGTCTGGTGCTGCCGAAGCGCATTCTGGACGGTATTATCGAGATGATCTATGCCCTTGACAAGATCGCGCCGGGGACGGCCAATGACGATACGCTGTTGTATGGAGTGGAAGTGAAATTCTACAATATGGAAGTGGCGATCGACGAACATCTGGAGACGAGACATAAAGGGCTGTATATCATCGGCGACGGAAGCGGCGTGACCCATTCGCTGTCCCATGCCTCCGCCAGCGGTGTGTATGTGGCACGAAATATCGCTGAAGTGGTGTAAGGTGAGGGCGCATGCCTGGTACCGGAATGCCTGCCTGTTTGCTCATGTGAGATAAAGAAGTAAAAGAAGTGTAAAAAATTTTGCCGTTCCCTGTCCGGCTGACTGCCGGACGGGTCGGGCTTTAGTCGGGCAACTCTACCTTGCCG